>JANLRD010000057.1:0-23217 GCA_031368215.1 Acidimicrobiia bacterium
AGCGGTGGCGTGATGCTCAGTGCACAAACAACGGTCCGGCAATCAGCAAGCAGAGCGGTGGCGTGATGCTCAGTGCACAAACAACGGTCCGGCAATCAGCAAGCAGAGCGGTGGCGTGATGAGTGAAGTCAGGAATCTCCCCTACGTCATGGCCTTCAACGAGGCCGTTCGACTTTGTATGCGCGAGGACGAATCGATTTTCTGTGCCGGGGAGGACATCGGGGCCTTCGGCGGCGTGTTCGGAACCTACGGCGGCCTGCAGAAGGAATTCGGGGAGCGTCGCGTCGTCGACACGCCGATCAGCGAGCAGGCGATCATCGGTCTCGGAGTCGGGTCGTCCGTCACCGGGCTCCGCCCGATCGTGGATCTCATGTTCATGGACTTCGTCTGTGTCGCGCTCGACCAGATCGTGAACCAGGCGGCCAAGCTGAAGTACATGTTCGGCGGGAAGGCCACACTGCCGCTGACCATCACCATGGCCGGTGGGGCTGGGCTTTCCGCTGCTGCCCAGCACAGCCAGAGCCTCGAGGCGCTGCTGTGCCACATCCCCGGCCTGAAGGTCGTGTACCCGTCGAACCCGTATGACATGAAGGGCCTCATGGTCTCGTGCATCCGCGAGAACAACCCGACGGTGATGGTCAAGCACAAACGACTACTGGGCATGACCGGTCCGGTGCCCGAAGAGCTCTACGCCATTCCGCTCGGCGTGGCCGACGTGAAGCGAACGGGCAAGGACGTGACGGTGGTGTCCTTCGGCCGCATGCTGAACGAGAGCCTCGCTGCGGCGGAGACCCTTGCCGCTGAAGGAATCGACTGCGAAGTGATCGACCCCCGAACCCTCCAGCCGTTCGACACGGCGACGGTTGTGGAGTCGGCCCGCAAGACGCATCGCGTGATCGTCGTCCATGAAGCCGTGCGCTTCGGAGGGATCGGTGCGGAAATCGCCGCGCAGATCCAAGAGGAGGCGTTCGACTATCTCGACGCCCCCGTCGCCCGCATCGGCGCGCCGTTCTCCCCGGTGCC
Source organism: Acidimicrobiia bacterium (assembly GCA_031368215.1). Taxonomy (GTDB): domain Bacteria; phylum Actinomycetota; class Acidimicrobiia; order Acidimicrobiales; family JANYDT01; genus JANLQX01. Next base: position 1,024 of record JANLRD010000057.1, read on the forward strand.
GTTCTCGCCGGCGCTGGAGTCGCACTACGTGCCCGACGCCAAGAGCATTGCCGCAGGTATCCGTTCCGTGTTCGGCCGCCCCGCGCCAGGAAGCTGACCGCCGCTCGTGTCCGGGACGTCCGGCACCGTCGGCATCATCGCCAATCCGGCAGCGGGCAAGGATGTCCGCCGCTTGGTGACGCATGCGTCGCCAACGTCCGACGCGGCGAAGATCGGAGTCGTTCGCCGAGCCGTTCTCGGTGCGATCGGCGGCGGGGCAACTCGCGTCGTCGTCGGGCCCGATCGCCATCGTCTCAGTGAGCGCGCCGTTGCCGATCTTCACCACAGCGAGACCGGCGGCGTCACGATCGACGTGCTCGACGAGCCGGTCTACGGCGTCCGCAGCGACACCACCACCCTGGCCAAACGATTCGCCAAGGAAGGCCTCGATGCGCTGATCGTGCTGGGCGGTGACGGCACGAATCGCGACGTCGCCAAGGGCTGGCTCGACGCCCCCTTGGTGTCGATCTCCACGGGAACCAACAACGTGTTCCCTCGCCAACTCGATGCCACCATCGCCGGGCTCGGCGCCGGTCTCGTGGCGGCCGGCTCCGTCGACATCGCCGAGGTGTCGTTCCGCTCGAAGGTCATCCATGTGACCTTCGACGACGGATCGCCAGACGACCTCGCCCTCGTCGACCTTGCGCTGATCAACGCCCAGTTCATCGGGTCACGGGCCGTGTGGAACCCGTCGGCGATACTGAGCCTGATCGCGTGCATCGCCGAGCCTGCGAGCGTCGGCATGTCGTCGATCGCCGGGCTGCTCGCCCCGATTGACCGTCGCCAGGAAGGTGCGACCTTCGTCGAGCTGGCCGGACCGACCGACCACGCTGCCGGTATAGTACGCGCACTTATTGCTCCCGGCATGCTCACCCCCATCCCGTACGCAAGGTGTTCGCATCTGTCTGCTGATTCATGCGTTCTTTTGCGAGGGCCTGCATTGCTGGCGTTCGACGGCGAACGCGACCGCATCATCGACGCCGGCGCAGTTGCCACGGCCCGACTCCGTGTCGACGGACCGACGGTGATCGATCCCGAGCGTGCCATCGCTCTCGCCGCCCAGCGCGGCGTGTTCCACTCCCCTGCAACCCGAGGACTCTGACAATGCCTGTTCCCTTCAACATGCCCAAGCTCGGGCTCACCATGGAGGAAGGAACGATCGTCGAGTGGCTCGTTCCGGCCGAGAGCGCCGTCGCCCCGGGCGCCGCAGTCGTTCTCGTCGATACCGACAAGGTCCAGACAGAGGTCGAGATCCCCGATGGCGGCCGGCTGGTGTTCGTCGGCGAGGTTGGCTCAACGTACAAGTGCGGTGAGCTGATCGGCTACCTTCTGGCCGATGGCGAGTCCGCCCCTGCGGCGAGTTCGCCCGGGTCTGTGACTCCCGCTGCGGTCGCACCGGCGGCTGTGGCGGCCGCAACTCCGACGACTCCCGTTGCTGCTGCCTCCCCCGCTACCCGAGGCGACGGCGGTCGCGTCCTCGCCTCTCCATATGCGCGGGTGCGAGCCAGAGAACTCGGTGTCGACATCGCAACCGTCGGCGGCACCGGTCCGGGCAACCGCATCGTGGCCGAGGACGTCGAGTCAGCCGCTCGCAACCCGAGCCGTGTCGCGGCTGCAGCACAACCTCTCGGAGCGCCACTCGCACCGGCGGCGCCCGCGGCACCCGCCGGGTGGCGGACGCCGGTCACCCCGGCAATCACCTACGCTGCTGCCGAACTGGCGCGTCTTGTCGGTCTCGATCTTGCCCAGCACACCATCAGGGCGACATCACCCGACGGTCGGATCAGCAGGGAAGACGTCGCCGCCCATGTGCGCGGCCTGCTCGCCGGTGGGCGTAGCACCGGACCCGGTCCAGCCGTCGCTCCTCCGGCGACCCAGGAGCCCTCGGCGATCGTTCCTCTCAAGGGCATGCGGGGCACGATCGCCACCCGTATGCGCGCATCACTTCAGGACATGGCGCAACTCACGTTGATGATGGACGTCGACATGGATGCCGTGGTCGCCGATCGCCAGGCCCGCAGAGCACGGGGCGAGGCCCCGAGCTTCACCGACTACGTGATCGCCGCATCAGCTCGCGCCCTCCGGGACCACCCGAGGGTCAACAGCCAGGTGACTCCCGACGGCATCGCGCTACTCCCCCGGGTGAACGTCGGCATGGCCGTCGCGCTCGACGAAGGTCTCGTGGTGCCCGTCATTCCCGACACCGACGGACTCGGCATCGTGGAGCTCAGCACCCACACCGCACGACTCGCCGAAGCAGCTCGCACCGGCAACCTGAAACTCACCGACTACGAGGGCGGCACGTTCTCCGTATCCACACTCGGCATGTTCGGCGTAGACGGTTTCACCCCGGTGATCAACCCGCCCAACTCGGCCATCCTGGGTGTCGGACGGATCCGTGATGACGTCGCATGGGCCGACGACGGTTCGATCCGCCGCGTGAAGCGCCTCACGCTCAGCCTCACGTGGGACCACCGCGTGTTCGACGGCGCCCCCGCCGCCGAGTTCGTCCGCACGATCACCCGCTACCTCGACGATCCCAGCACTCTCGACTGAGCGGCAAGACAGACGATCTGAGTTGTCGCGTTCGGTCGCTCCTGGAGCGACGAGACGCAACCGGTCTCCTACAAGAGCGTGCTTTCGCCGATGGTCGAAAACCTCGTCGCGAGGGCTTCGTCGTAGGTGAGGAGCACAGCCGCCGAAAAGTGCGCCGTCGCGGCGATCCAGGCATCGTTCCCTCTGATCCCGGCGGCACGGCAGACTCCGAACGATGCAACGAGGGCGGTGGGCTCGGAGTGCAACGGGTCCGCGGCGATGTCGACGACACGCATTCGACGAGCGGCGTAGTACGTCCGGCGTCGGAGGGAATCGCCTGGCATCGACGCCCAACCGACGGCCAGCTCTCCGAGCGTAACCACGTTGATCGAAGGAGCTTCCGCCGCCGTTCGAAGGACGGCAATCAACGCATCAGGTTTACGCTCCACGAGGTGGACGACAGCCGATGTGTCGAGTACGAATTTCACGCGAGTCCGAGGCGGTCGGTCGCGTCGGGCTCATCGTCAGAGGTGTTTCGTTCGTCGAGCTCGCGGGCGAGTCCCGAATCGTAGGGTTCCCAGTCCGAGCCGGTGATCTGCGCCAACCATGCGTCGGCGTTCCACCGGCCTTCGCTCGTCGCGAGGGCAGTGAGCACCGCAATGGGCACGCCACCGTCGGTGATGGTCACCGCCTCGCTCTGCGCTCGTTCAATCACCTCGCGAGTGTGATTTCGGAGTTCCCGCATTGTCGCTGTTTGCGCCATGGCCAACTGTATCACGCGTGTGCGATACATCAGGCGGATCGGACTTCCCATGGAGTCGCTACCTGTCGGCGAGGACTCGGGCGTTCGGCATGGGTGGCATGCCCGGATTGGGTGCGTTTCCGTGGTTCTGCACAGGAAACTCGCACCCGATCCAGACATCGCCGCGCCGGGTCGTGCACGCCCGATTCGCAACCCTGACCGAATGCTATTGACAGAGTCCCGCAGGTCTGCTGCTGGTGCACCGGTTGTGTTCGATGATGATGCCGGACCCAGCGGAGATCACGATCACGTCGAACGCTCCGAGGTAAGGAACGCCAGCGGGATCGAGGCCGTTGTCGGTGATGTTGTTCAGGCGAACCGAAATGTCGGATGCAACGACGGTCGGCGACGTGTCACGCACGACCACGCCGGCGGCGCCGAACGGTAGACCTCTAGCGATGTTGTCAGACGTGTTGCCGGTGATTTGGTTGCCGAAAACCCGAACGTTGCGAGCAGCCTCGATCATGATTCCCGTACCGGTACGCAAATTCGGTGCCGCTGGTTCAACGCGGTTGTTTCGATCGATCACGTTATGACGAACCTCGATGTCTTCGTAGCCGGGATCGATGTACAGCCCGAAATGGTTGTCGAAGAGTTGGTTACCTGCGATCACAACATGGGACGACGCAAGACAAATACCGTTGATGAACCCGGAGATTTCGTTCCTCGTTACGCTGCTTCGGTCTGACCCTTCCAGGCAGATCCCGATCACCGACGGAGTTGCAGCCGGATTGATCATTTGATTGCCGCGAACAACTGAGTCCGGTGCCGCGCTCGTGACGACAGCAAAGGGCCCACCCGCCACGATGTAGTTGTCCGCGATCAGCGCTCTTGGCGTGCCGGCAAACGCAATGCCGACTTGGAAGCCCTCGATATCGAATCCGGTGACGCGCACATCGCTCACGGCCCGTTTCGTTTCGGTCACTGGCTTGTGCTGCACGACCCCGTCCCAGGCGCCGAATGCGACATCGCCGATCACACAGATGCCGGCGTGGGCCGGCGGAGCGGTCGCTACTCGGCCGAGCACGGCGATTCCCGTGCATCCGTTCGCGACAAGTGTCGCTGGCGGGATGAGGCGAGCTCCCGCATCACCATCGAGGGAAATGCCGTCTTTGGTGACGACGAGTTGTTCCCGGTATGTTCCGGCCTTCACCCGAATTTGAGTCCCGGCGGCACTTGCGTCGATTGCGGCTTGGATCGATTCGCCGGGCTCCACGACCCGGGTCGCCGACCTTGTCGATTGTGCCTGGGCGGCGATTGGCGCCGTCATGGCGGCAAGACTGACGCAAAGTCCGGCGGCGATGATTCGTCCTCGATTCCTCGCTCGCGCTTCCGATGAACTTCCGGTAAGGGACGTTTGGTTAGTTCTGAGATTCATGGCTCTCTCCACGTGATCGTTTGACGAAAAGAAGATGGCATCGGATGATTCCATCCAGAGGCGACGATTCCGTCGTAGCTCCAACACCGATGGCGGCGTCTGGTCGTTCACTCTGGGATCGCGGCGAACGCAATGCGTCCCCCGGTCAGGGGACTCGATGGGTGAGGTGCGTGCGACGGTGACGCCCGACACTTCCCGTGCGGTTCATCACTGTCCGGCCTGTTTGGCGTCAGGCGGTTGTTTCGTGTTTCGTTCGCCGCCGGCGAACGGGGCCTGGTGGTGGTTTCAGCAGTGCCAACACGAACATTCGTGTCGGTGCGCCGGCGGCACGCCAGGCGCGACAGGATCGACCGCAGAGAGCACGGGCGCCACGGTTCGGCAACGGTCGTCGGCAAGGGCGCAACGAGCGGCGAACGAGCAACCCGGAGCACCTCCATTTCGCATCGGGGCCGATCCCGGGATTGTGACCAGTCGGGTGTGGGCGGGGTCGGAGAGGTGTGGCGCGGCGGCGAACATCGCCCGCGTGTAGGGATGGCGACGGTCCCGAGCCAGCACCGAAGCAGGTGCCTGTTCGACAACGCGCCCCCGGTACATGACGGCGACATCATCGGCTCGCGACAGAGCGACACCCAGATCGTGGGTGATCAGGAGAACCGCCATCTCGTGGACTCGGCGGAACATGTCGATCAAGTCGAGAACTTGGGCCTGCACCACCACGTCGAGCGAACTGGTCGGCTCGTCCGCGATGAGCAGACGGGGCCGACACGAGAGCGCTATGGCGATGGCGACGCGCTGGCGAACACCGCCTGATAGTTCGTGTGGGTACTGGCCGGATCGCCGTTCCGGCTCAGCGACGCCGACGGCGGCGAGCAGTTCTTCGGCGTGGATGCGAGCCTGAGCCTTCGACATGCCGAGATGCAGTCGCGCTGGTGCCGCGATCTGCGAGCCGATGCGCATAACCGGGTCGAGCGACGTCATCGGGTTCTGAAGGATGACGGCGATGTCCCGCCCTCGCCTCTTTCGCAGCTCGGCCTCCGACAGGCGTAGGAGGTCTGTGCCATCGAACACGATGGCGCCGGTCACGTTCGCCACGCTCGGCGAGAGGCCGAGAAGTGTCCGCGTGAGCAACGTCTTGCCCGCCCCCGACTCTCCAACGACAGCCAACATGTGACCCTTCTCGATACGCAACGTCACGCCGTCGACGGCGCGGTTCTGACCTTGCCGCGTCGCGAGAATGGTGTGGACATCGCAGAGTCGTACGAGAGCGTTGCTGTCCAGCGTGAGCGAGGACTGTTCAGTCGGACGCTGAAAGGTCCCCTCATGCCGCGCAGTGGAAGCGAGCATGTCCGGTGACGCGGCCGCACGTGGATCGCGTGCACGCTCGCGGGTTCTTCCGAGCCACTGGGCCTGCAACCGATCACCGATGATGTTGAACGACAACACGGTGAGGATGATCACCGTCGCCGGGCAGATGGACCACCACCACATCGTCTGTAACTCCGGACGTCCATCCGCCACCAGGCGACCCCAGCTTGCGTTCTCGAGCGGAACCCCCAATCCGACGAATGACAAGGCGCCCTCCAACAAGATGGCTACGCCCAGAAGGAGAAACAGGAACGAGCCAGCGGTAGCCGCAACGTTCGGTGCAATCTCCCGAACGATGATCCTCCGGTCCCGAGCGCCAGCCATCCGGGCGGCGAGGACGTAGTCGCCGGCGAGTTGGGTGGTGGTTGCGGCCCGTAGGACACGGGCCACGGTGGGTATGGTCAGGATGCCGATGATCGCCACGATCGAGAAGAGGTTCTGTCCGACGTAGAGGACGATCGCCGACGCCAACACCAAGGCAGGCATCGCGGCAGCCGAATCGAGCAGCACAGTAACAACCCGATCCGTCCACCCGCCGAAGTACGCGGCGGCCATGCCCAATGGCACGCCGACAATGAAGGCGATCGCCACCGACCCGAAGGCAACGATGATCGCGACCCGGGTGCCGTGAACGCAGATGGCGAAGAGATCCTCGCCGAGTCGGGTTGTGCCGAAGGGATGGGCGAGGCGGGGCGAGAGTCGCATGGCCGATGGGTTGATCTCGTTCGGCCGGAATGGGAGCCAAGACGCCGATGCCGCCAACAACACGATCACGCTGGTCCAGGCGGACGCCAGCCAGAACCCCACGCCACGGGCAGGCACCACCACCCTGCGTGTCATCGAAACGCCTCCCGCCGGATACGGGGGTCGAGCACAGATCGCAGAACATCGATGGCGAAGTTGACGAGTACGAATGCTGCGCCGATGACCAGCACACCACCTTGCACGATGAAGTGTTCGCGCCGCCCGATAGCTTCGATCATCAGGCTCCCCATTCCGGGAATCGCAAAGATGCGCTCGACAATCAGCGAACCACCGATGAGCGATGCGAACTGGAGGCCGACGAGTGTGAGCATGGTGAACGACGATTGTCGCAACGCTCGGCGCCACAGCACCGTTCGGGGGCTCTCTCCCATGGCCCGCGCGAGAAGTACGTGATCCTGCGCCAGGGTGACCGCCAGATCGGTCCGTAGAGCGCGGGCGTACACCGCTATAAGAGGCACGGCGAGGGTGCACGTGGGGAGCACAAGTGACTTCAGATTGCCGATCGGGCTGTCGCTCAGTCGAACGAACCCGAACGTGGGAAGCCAATGCAACTTCACTGCGAACACCAGCAGCAGCGCGATTGCGGTGACGAACGGCGGAATCGCGAGTGCGGCGAATGACCCCGCGGTCACAAGGCGATCGAACCGTCCGTCGACCTTGTGAGCCGCCCACATCCCGATCGGTACTGCCAACAACAGCGCAAGTACCTGAACCGCCAGGACGAGTTCGACCGTGACCGAAAGTCGGCGCCGCAGGAGATCCACGACCGGTTCTCCGGTCTCCTGTGATTGTCCGAGGTTTCCTCGGACAACGCGACCGAGCCAGATTCCGTACCGGACCGGGAGCGGCTTATCAAGACCGAGTTCAGTACGCGCCGCTGCGACCTCTTCAGGTGAAACTGCCATACCCGAGAACAGTTGCGTGGTCGGATCCCCGGGGAGGAGGCTCGTGAGCGAAAAGCTGACGAACGACACGACGAGGAGCACCGCCGCCAGCACGACAAGTTTGCGCAGAAGGAGCCGGATCATGGACGGAAGCCGGGCCCACCCTCGTCCTGGAGCGGCGAGCAACTCAACAGACGAATCCGATCGTGCGCACCGGAAGTCGATCGTCGTCGGTGTCGGTTCCGCACAACCGCTTGCTGAAGATGTAGCTCGTCGTTCCGGTGGGTCCGATGAGAAAAGGCGCGTCACGGCGGAACAGTTCCTGGACTTTCGCGTAGGCCTCCTTTCGTGCAGCCAAACCACCTGTTCCCGACCGACCCTGCTCCAGAGCGAGATCCATCTCCGGGCTCTTGTACTTCGCGTAGTTGAGTCCCGAACCACTGAAGAGCGCGTCGTAGGCCGTCGGATCCGGATCCTTCTCCAACCGGAAGAGCCAAAGTGCCGAGTCGTACTGGCCGGCGGAGACTGCCTGGATGACGGAATTTGAATCGGGCAGGATCTGGACCTTCGCATCCATACCTGCGTCCTGCCACATCTTCACCAGAATTCGAGCGAAGTCGTTGGCGCCAGAAGTGTTGATTGTCAAGCTGAAGGCCGGGTCACGGTCCTTCTCACGGACATAGGCCGCGACGAGGTTGCGGGCTTCGGACTGGGAAAACCCGATCCGCGTTTCCGGTCGGACGTACCACGGGTTGTTCTTCGGCCATAGCCCGTACCCAATTCCGTCGAATCCCGTCCCTCCGTCCATCACGGCTTTGACCACCGTCCAATCGATGGCCAGCGTTGCGGCCCGCCGTATGCGGGCATCGTCGAATGGTGGCCTGGCGTTGTTGAAAAGGGCACCCGCCGTGCCAGCCGTGGGTGGGGTAGCCGTGTTGAAACCCAAGTCCTTCGCCTGAGCCACCAGTGCTGGAAATAGGGTCGAAAGGACGTCTACGCTGCCCGCGCGAAGCGCCTCGAACTGCGTGTTCTGATCCGGGATCTGACGGATCGTTATCCGGTCGAGACGAGGCTTGGGGTCTCCCCAATAGTTCGGGTTGCGCACGAACACGATGCGTTCGCCGGGCGAGAACTCTTTGAGGATGTACGGCCCCGTACCGGCGTCACTCGGCTCACGCCCCAATGCCTCCCCCTTGGTCTTGATCGCAGTGGGCGAGAGCATCGCGCCGGCACCGGTGCCCAGGAGAAAGGGCAGCGCAGCATACGGCCGGTCGAGCCCGAGTCGGACCGTAAGGGGATCGACAACGGTAATGGTTTTGATGAACTGCATGCGCGCGGCGAACAACCGTGCCTTGCGTGCCCGTTCGAGGTTGAACTTCACGGCCTCGGCATCGAACACGGTGCCGTCATGAAACAAGACACCGACTCGGAGGTTGATCGTCCAGGAGAGCCGGTCGGGCGCTTCAGTCACTGACCGGGCCAAGACGGGAATCACGTCGCCGACGTTGGGCAACTGCACGAGGGTTTCGAACATGGCGTCGATCGCGGGTCCGCCGATGCCAACAACGAGCGGATCGAGCGATGGGATCATGCTCGTCGCCGCAATGGTTACGGCGCCGAGGGGCGCTTGGGTCGGGGTGGGGCGAACCGTCGTGGTGGCGGCGTTCCCGGAGGCCTTCGTTCTCTTCTTCGTTGCCGCGCCACTGGCATGGGACGTCAATCCAACTGCCAACACGGTCGTGGCGACCACTCCGGTCATGAGTCGCCTGGCGGTCCGGTGCCGACCGAAGTCCCGCGGTTGCGGACCGTAGATAATCGTTGATGTCATCGCGACCGTCCTTTGGAAGGTGATGCTGTCACGGTTCATCGGGTCCCGGCACCTCGGGTGACAAAACCATTTCTCCGCTCCACCACTCTTGCTTGGCCAGCGGGCCGATGCATCCCCCGGACGGGGGACGAGACCGGTCAAGGCAGCACGGGTTCATCCGACTGAAGCAATTGCCCGCGTCGTGAGACAGCGACCGCTCGAGGTCCCCTGCGCGGGGGATTACTCATTGCGTCCCGCACCTGATGATGACATCATGATCTCTCTTGAGGCAGCTCAACCCAGCCAGCCGCGCCAACCAGATCGGTCCTCTCCGGAGCGTTCTTCGTGGATGCGACCGTTGCGGTGGGACGACGTAAACATGACGGCGAACGGCTCCCCGCAGGGAGACGAGTTCGCGTTGCCGATCGGTACGGTCACGTTCCTTCTCACCGATGTTGAAAACTCCACGCTCGCTTGGCAGGCCGCCCCGGCCGAAATGGGCCCAGCGATTGCGCTCCACTACGAGATTCTCGACCGTGCAGTCTCGGCGAATGGCGGCGTTCGCCCGCAGGAACAGGGCGAGGGCGACTCAATTGTGGCCGCCTTCGGTCGGGCGTCAGATGCGCTTCGAGCCGCAGCGCAAGCCCAGGTCGAACTCGATGCCCAGCGGTGGCCCGGCTTACCTTCGCCCCTGAAGGTCCGGATGGCGGTGCACGCAGGGGAAGCGCAACTGCGCAATGAAGCCAACTACGTCGGTCGCACAATCATTCGAACCGCGCGTCTGCGAGCGATCGCCCATGGCGGGCAGGTCGTGATCTCCCAGGCGGCACGCGACCTGGCTCTCGATCAAATCGGTGACGAATTCACGCTCATCGACATGGGAATCCATCGGCTCAAGGACCTGGCCCGACCCGAGCATGTGTGGCAACTCGTTCTTCTGGGTGTCACACGAGAGTTCCCGCCGTTGCGGTCCCTCGACGCGTCGCCGAACAACCTTCCGACCGCCGGTTCAACGTTCGTTGGTCGCCAGCAGGAGGTCGACGCAGTCGTCGCCGTGTCCTCCGCGAACCGGCTGGTGACGATCGTCGGTGCCGGCGGAGCCGGCAAGACCCGCCTGGCCCAGCAGGCCGCAGCCCACATGGCTGATCAGTTCGTCGACGGCGCGTGGTGGGTCGAGCTGGCACCGGTCGAGGCGAGCGACGTCGCGAGGGTCACCGCAGATGTGCTCTCGGTGTCCAACGCCGGCTCACTCGCAGACCGTCTCAAGGGTCGCGAGATGCTGCTCGTGTTCGACAACTGCGAACACGTTCTCGATGCTGTCGCGCCTTTGGTCGAACAGCTCCTTCAACAGTGCCCGCACGTCCGTCTTCTCGCCACGAGTCGCGGACCGCTCGGGGTACCCGGAGAATTCACGTGGCGGGTACCGCCGCTTTCCGTCCCGGCCGAGAGCGAGCGCCCGTCTATCGAGCGCCTGATCCAGTATGACGCCGTGCGTCTGTTCGTCGACCGGGCGAGCCGTGCGCGGCCGAACTTCTCGCTGACAAATGAAAACGGGCCCGCCGTGGCCGAGATCTGCTCCCGCCTCGACGGCCTTCCGCTCGCCATCGAGCTGGCGGCTGCGCGAGCCAAGTCGATCACCCCACAGCAGATTCTCTCCGGGCTCGAAGGCTCGATGCGTTTGCTTACGGGCGGTTCGCGGCTGCTGATGCCCCGCCAGCAGACGCTAGAGGCATCGATCGCTTGGAGCCATGATCTGCTGGCCGAGACGGAGAAGGTCCTGTTGCGAAGGATCTCGGTGTTCGTCGGAGGCTTTGATCTGGACGCCGCCGAGCAGGTCTGTGCCGACGAGGCAGCAATCGATCAGATGCAAATCCTCGACTCGCTCGAGCGTCTCATCGACCAGTCACTCGTGCAACTCGACGACAGCGGTCCCGCCGCACGGTATTCGGTTCTCGAAACGGTCCGGCAATTCGGTGCTGCCCGTCTGACCGATTCCGGGGAAGCATTGGCGATCGCCGGCAAGCACTGCGACCACTACCTCGATCTGGCACGACACTGGGCTCCGCGGTGCGAGACCGCGGAGCAGGACGCGGTGCTGCTACGGCTGGTTCCCGAGCGCTCGAACCTGGCTGCTGCCTTGAGGTACACGCGCGATCAAAGAACACTGGACGAATTCGTCTGGGCCGTCTGCAGCCTGGCTCCTTTCTGGGCGACCGGTGCCATGCCGCTGCAAGGCAAAGCTTTCGCGACCGAGGCCTTGGACCTCGTGGGAGACACATCCCCGCTTCACCGGGTAGCCCTGCTGCGGGCTCGAATCCACTGTCTTCAACAACTCGGCCAAATGGTGCTTGCGCACGCCGACGCGACCGAGTGCCTGTCGCTGGCCGAGTCTGCCCAGGTCGACTACCCGGTCGGCCGGGTGCGAACCCTTGTCGCACGTTTCGCCTCGACCATCGATCCCGAACGCGGGCGGGCACTCTACGACGAAGCAGAGCAGGCGCTGCGAGCGACCGACGACGAGTTCGGCCTTGTCATGCTGCGTGTCACTGCTGTGATCGCGGCGATCGCCCGTGGTGATCACCGTCTAGGTCGCGCTCTGGCTGAAGAACTCTGGCCGACCGTCCATCGGCTCAACTGCCCTACGCCGATCGCCATTCTCGACAGCTGGCTCGCCGGTGCCGCCACCGAGTGCGCGCATCACGCCGCGTACCGGTTTCATATGGACCGGTACCGCAAGACCCGACCGACTGCAGTGCCGATCGCCGTGCAAGAACTGACGTACCAAGTACTCCACGCGTTTGACCTCGGACGCCCGGAACCGACCTACGAGGAGCTCGAAGCAAAGTATGCGGAAACTGAGCGCCTCGGGTACGAGGCCGAAACCATAAGCGTGCTCATGACCATGATCGCCTGGACGCTGTTGCATGGTCACTTCGAGCGTGCACTGGCCCTCACCAAACGCGGCGACGATCCCCGCATCCCTCCGGCCCAGAAAGTGCCGTTCATTCAGCTCGCGGCAATGGCGTTGTGCGGCCTCGGCCGGGATGATGAAGCGTCCGCTCAGCTCGTCCAGGTCGCCGTTCCGGCCGCTGACGTGCGACCGGTGCCCTTTTCGACCAATCGTCTCATTGCGGGTCGGATCGCCCTCCATCGAGGAAATCACACCGAGGCCGAATCGCTGGCACACCAGTCTCTCGAAGTTTCCGTGCCTCAGGAGATGTACCCGAACATCCTCGCCGGGTTCGAGTTGTTGACGGCGTTGGCCGCAGACCGGGGCTCGTGGAAGGAATGCGCCCGACTTGCCGGCATCGTCGCCGCGATACGCGACACGGTGCCTTCCAAGCGACGACGAAATCCCTGGTCGCTCGCCGCGGAAAGCAGTGAGGACAAAGCAAAGGCGACGCTTGGAGTTGCTGCATACCAGGCCGCATTCGACGAAGGGGCCTCGCTGAACCTCCCAAGCGCGTTCGAATACGTGAGACGTTCCCGCGGCCATCAGGGCCGGCCAACGATCGGCTGGACAGCGCTCACGCCCACAGAACGGCGGGTCGCTGACCTGGTTCGGAGCGGGAAGTCCAACGCGGAGGTCGCGGCTGAACTGCTCATGGGCACCGAAACGGTGAAGACCCATTTGTCGCGGGTGTACACGAAGTTGGGGGTGAGCAACAGAACCAAGCTCGCGGCCTTCGTCGCTCCTCTTGACTAACGGTGGTCACCGGTACCCCCACGACCCGGCGGAGAGGACAAACCGCGCGAGTTGTTGCGTTCGGTCGCTCCTGGAGCGACCGAACGCGACATGTCTCCGGGCTCCTACAGGTACTTGACCAGTTCTTCGCCAACGGCCTCGGGTGTGGTCTGGGGTGGGAAGCGGGCCACGACGTTGCCGGACCGGTCGACGAGGAACTTCTCGAAGTTCCACGTGATGTCGCCGTGGTCGGCGCTTTGCGCCTTCAGCCACTTGTAAAGATCGGCGGCGCCGTCGCCGTTGACCTCGAGCTTGGAGAACATCGGAAACGTCACGTCGTAGGTCGACGTGGCGAACTCGAGGATCTCGGCGTCGGTGCCGGGCTCTTGGCCGGCGAACTGGTTGCAAGGGAAGGCGAGCACATTGAAGCCAGCCGCTTTGTTCGTCTCAAACAGGGTACGCAGACCTGCGTACTGAGGGGTAAGGCCTCATTTACTCGCGACGTTGACGATCAGGTTGACCTGGCCGTTGTAGCGCTCGAAGCTCACCTCCTCGCCGGTGATCGACGGCATGGTCAGGTTGTGGAAGTCCGACATCAGTAATCCCTCTTGATCGGTGTTCGTAGGGTGTCGAACAAGTCGCCGACACCTCTCATGATTCTACGGGGACAGCCCCGTTCACACGTTCGACAACAGAGACAACATCAACCGCCAACCTGGCTGGATCCGCAACCTGCGTACTCAGCAGTCGGCCAGGGCGTTGAGGGCTCGGCAGATCTCTTCATCCTGGTCGATCGCCAAGTCGCCGATTCGACTGACGAGCAGTCGTGTCCGAATGGGCTGCAGGTTGTCGAACGATGCGACGCAGTCGTCGGGCAGCCCTTGTCGTTCGCCGAGAGCAATCTCGGTCGGTATGTGTCTGATCGTTCGAGTGATCGGGGCGACCAGGATGGTCGTGAGCACGGGTACCGCCACGGAACGAGTGACGACCAGCACTGGGCGCCTCTTGTCGGCTGCTTCGGCCCACCAGATCTCGCCCTGGACCGGCGGGGCCTTCACCACGGCTCTTCGGCGATCATGGCAATCGAGGCGGCATCGCTCCAGGCCACCTCGTCATCGGTCTGCGGTATCCGGAGGTAACCGTCTCGTATCGCCTCACCGATCGTGGCTCGGCGGTGCTGATCGATCAGCTGTTCCAGACCGAGGCGAACAGCTTCGGAACGGCTCGCAACCGAACCGGACGCCACGAGCTCATCGAGTGCTTCGACAAGCGCGTCATCGACGCGAGTGACCAACTGAACCATGGCGGGAACGATAGTGGGTGTGCATTACATTCTGCAATGCAGTCCGCAATGCAGAAACCGCTAGGTCGGCCCGGAGCCGCTCTCACGCTCACGGAAGTCGCCGAACGCCTTGTCGCGTTCGGACAGCGCGGCCTTCACGCCCTTCTCGGCAAACGACTTCATGTAGGCGCGAGACGATGCCTGGTGGAATCCCATGGCCTGGATGTCAGCGCCAGCTCGTAGCCCGGCCCGAATGCCCATGGCCTCCATCTGGCGGTGACCGGCGCGCTTGTTGAGCGTCAGGAGATCCTTGGGGACGAGCGATACCCGCTCGGCAACGCGGAGCACCTCGGCGTCGAGGGCGTCGATCGGGAACGACTTGTTGGCCGCGCCACACTCGACCGCCTCGACCCCGCTGATGGCGTCACCGGTCAAGAGCATCTCCATGCCCCGGCGCATACCCATGAGCCACGGCTGCCACTGCATGTCCGGCGGCGACATGAGCCGAACCGGCGGATAGCCGATCTGCGCGTCGTCGGCCACGTAGAGCAGGTCGCACGCGGCGGCGAGCTCGGTGCCCCCGGCGAGACAGAAGCCGTGGACCTGCCCGATGATCGGCGTGGCCATGTCCCACATCTCGAACCAGTTGTTGACGACGTGACGGCTCCACCATCCGTCCTGCTTGGCGATGGTCCGCTCCACATCGTGGTTCGGCATGCCGAGGTCGTAGCCGGCACAGAAACTCTGACCTGCCCCGCGAATGATCATCACGGAACACTCACGATCACCGTCACCGTCACGAAGCGCATCGAAGAGCGCACCCCGCAGCGCGTCGTTCAACGCGTTGCGTTTCTCGGGACGGTTCATGGTGAAGCGCCGAACCTTCGGCAGCGGCTCGTCGATCAGCAGGACACCATCGCCCGATGACATGGCTACGCGCGCCGACCGTAGGCGGGAAGCAGGTTCCCGTTCTCGTCACGCACATCGAACTCGCGTGACACGTCCTCACACCACTGGATCGACCCGCTGCGCTCCATCAGGTCGGGAGCGACGGCGAGCGCAGCAATAGTCCGACCGACCCCGAGGGGAGTCTGCGCCTTCGCTAGATCCATACCTCGCGCGGCCGACGACGCCTTGATGAACTCCGTCGCGACGCTTCCGGGATACAGCGACACGCAGGCGATGCCCTTGGGTTCGAGCTCGATGGCCATGTCGGCGCTCAAACGGTCGAGACCGGCCTTGCCCGCCCCGTACGACGAGCTGAAGTGGTAACTCGAACCGCCCGGAGACGACACGTTGCAGATGAAGCCTCCGGGGCCGGCGGCGAACAGCAGTCGCGCGGCATGCCATGACGCCACATAGTGCGAACGCAGTCCGATGCCGACCTGGTCGTCCCACACCTGGATGGGATGGTCCCAGAAGCCGCCGCCCCATGCCGGAGGATTCGGGATCTTGTACACGTTGTTCACGAGGACGTTGAGCTTGCCCTGCTCCTCGCTGACCTGAGCGAAGAGTCGGGCGATCTGCGCGTCGTCGCCATGATCGACCTCGACGGCGATGCCGTGGCCGCCGGCTTCGTTGACCAGCCTCACGGTCTCGCCGATCGACAGCTCTCCGATGGTGGTGCGCCCGGTCACGTAGACGGTGGCCCCCTTCTCACCGAAGGCGACGGCAGCACCGCGGCCGATGCCACGGCTCGAGCCGGTGACGACGACGACCTTGGCATCGAGCTCCCCGCTCATGCGTTCACCTTGGCGGGGACCACATCGATGTCGAGGCTGGTGAGTCCGCGGAGCATGAAGCTCGCATGGTATGCGTACTGATTGGTGTCCGGAAGGGTGAACGACTCAACGCGCTTGCTGATCTCCTCCAGGGCGACACGGCCTTCCAACCGCGACAGGTTCGCTCCGACACAGAAGTGGGTGCCCTTGCCGAACGCGAGGTGGTCGGTGACGTTGGAACGCTTGGGATCAAACTCGTCGGGATCCACGAACACGGTTTCGTCGCGATTGGCCGAGCTGAACACCACGACAACCCGGCTGCCTTTCGGGATGTGCACCCCGCCGAGTTCGACATCGCGGGTGGCGATGCGGAACATGCCCTGCGTGGGCGTCGAGAGGCGGAGGGTCTCCTCGACAACGCCCGGCACCATCGACGGATCACGCTTGACGGCCTCCCACTTGTCCGGATTCTCGCCCAGAAGGCGCATCATCTCGGTGAGCATCTTCGTGGTCGTCTCGTTGCCGGCAACCAACAGCTGCTGAACGATACTGAGCATCTCCGGCATGTCGAGGGCGCGCATGTCGGTCACATCGGGATCGGCGTCGTCGATGCGTGCGTTGAGCAGCTTGGTCAGCAGGTCTTCCTGAGGATGGACACGACGCTGTTCGAGCGCATCAGCGAAATAGTGCTGGAACTCGTTCACGCCGCGCTCGGCCTCGATGCGCTGATCCAGCGAGATGTTGGTGCCGATCCCGGCAATCGAATCATCGGACCACCGCTTGAAGTCGGCGAGGCGGTCATCGGGCACGTTCAGGGCCTTGGCGATCACTTCGACCGGCAGCGGAACGGCGAACTGCTTGACGAACTCGATCCGGCCGGTGTCGATCCAACTGTCGATGAGCCGCGTGGTGATCGCCCGGATGACGGGCTCCAGCTCCACGATGGACCGTGGCGTGAACGCTTTCGACACGAGCCGGCGGTAGCGGGTGTGCGTCGGCGGATCAGCAGTGAGCATGGTCGGCACCCTGGGGTACCCGTCGGCGATCACGGCCATCATGCGCTCACGCGCCTCCGCCGGCAGCGGCATCGAGGTGTTACCGAACTGCGACGAGTAGGTCGTGACATCGCGGATGACCTCGTTCACCATGTCGTGACGGGTGACGAAGTACATCCCCATCGACTCGATGTGGTGCACGGGCGCATCGACGCGCATCTTGGCGTAGTGCGGATACGGGCACTGGAGGGTCTGTGGGTCGAATGGATTGAACGTGGCAAGATCGATATCGGCTGACATTTGGGGTTCCTCGTTTGTACGGGCGGAGCGGGCGAGAGCGTTGGACGCAGGTGGATCAGAGTTCGGAGAGAACGTTGCGCAGGTGTGGAAGGTCGGCGCCACGGGCGATGATCTCGTCCATCCCACCGATCACACCGGTCAGGTTGGCGAGCACAACGTGCTCGAGTCCGTTCTTGGCGTAGGCCTCGAACTGGCCGGCGAGCTCTTCGGCGTTGCCGATGAAGAGCACCTGCTTGACCATCTCGAACGGGATCGTCGGTGCAAGGTCGCGAAGATCGTCGGGGTTGAGATCGTGGATGATCACGTCGATGAAGCCCTTCGAATCATTCCCGAGGGGATGCTTCATGCCGTTGGCCTCCCACATCGAGCCCATGGCGAAGAGGCCGAACAGCTTGCCGAGAGGTTCTTTCTCGAACATCTCGGCCGCCTTGTCCTGCGACTCGGCGAACAGGCAGAACGGAAGCAGCGAGCATTCCGGCATCGGCCGTCCCGCCTTCGAGGCGTGCTCAGCGATGATGGCGCGCTTCGTTCCGTACTCGGTCGGCGACATCCACCACGCCGGGATCCAGCCGTCGCCGTATTGACCGGTGAGGCGCAGCATTCTGTCGCCGTGACCGGCGACCCACACGGCCGGCGAACCGCGGCCTTCGGCCTTGAGCGGCAGACCCATGCGGCCGACACCGCCGCCCGGCATCTTGCCGGTGTCGAGAAGCGAGCGGAGTTCGATCAGTACTTTCTCCAACTGCGCGACCGGCTTGTCGAACGGGTAACCGAAGGGCAGAAGGCTCTCGGCCTCGCCCGACCCGATGCCCAGGATGAAGCCACCGGGGATCAGATCGTTGAGCGTGAGGGCGGTGCGAGCGAGGTCGGCGGCGCCTCGACGCGTGGCGTCGGTGACCGAGATGCCGTAAGGCTTTGTGGTCATGCGCCCGGCGACAGCGCCGTAGCAGAACGGGTCGTAGAACGCATCGGGATCAGCAGCCAGCGCCGAGAGCGGGGTATCGGCCCACAGCCCGGGGTGGAACACCCCGAGGATGTGATCGGGGGCCCAATAGGAGTCGGCTCCCATCTGCTCGTACATCGGCAGCATCTGTTCGGTGCTGGCGAAGGGGAACTGCGCGGGGAGGTTGATACCGACCTTCATGGACTTTCCTTTGCGGTTTTGGTGGCGAGGACTACTGACCGGCGAGCCGGGCGACGACGGGTGCGAATGCTTCGAGGTTCGAGCGGTTCACGGTGATGTAGCTGATGCCGTAGCGCTCGCGCCGTTCGATGATCTGTTCACATATCGAATCGACCGAGCCGATCAATGCGTGTGGATGCTCGCCGAACTGCTCAGGGGTGAGGGAGAACATCGGCGCCATCTTCTCGAGCGTCTGCTCGCGGGCCGGTGTGACAACCGTGAAGTACGCACCGATCTCCAACTCCAAAGCGTCGAAGCGATCGCCGGCCCCGGCTTTGATCCACTCGATCTTCTCGGCGGTGATCTCCGCGGTCGACGAGCCCACGCCGGCGGGCCCGATCTTGCCGGACACATTGTCGAAGTTGAGACTGACGATGTCAGCTTCGCGTCCGGCCACGCCGAGGACGCGACGCGCACCGCCACCGATCATCAACGGCGGTCGGGAGCGGCCTTCGCGACGCACGGGCTTCGGTAGTGCCTCGAAACCGACCGCGTGCACGTGGGTGCCCTGCACGTTCACCTCACCGTCATCGAAGCATGCGCGCAGCACAGCAATCGTTTCGATCATGCGGTCGATCCGCACGCCAGGGGGGTCGAACGGCACGCCGATCGCCTCGTACTCACCCTGCAGCCAGCCGGCTCCGATGCCGAGTTCGAGACGGCCGTCGGAGAACATGTCGAGCGTGGCGAGGTCTTTGGCCAGGATCACCGGATTGTGGAAGTCGGCGCAAAACACCCGACAGCCGATGCCGATGGTCGACGTTGCCTCAGCCGCCACGGCCATTGCCGGAATGGACGCAAGGTTCTGCACCGGGTGGTTCGTCGCCTTGAGCGCCGGCCCGGGACCGAGGATGTGATCGGACAGGTGGAGCGTCGAGTACCCGAGCGCCTCGGCCTGGCGGGCCTGGTTCCGCCAGTCGGCGGCGGACTCGGCGTTGAAGCTCTGCAATCCGAAACGGAACGGTTTCCGTGGAGTCACGGCAGCTCCACGATCGTGTCGGGAAACCGTGTTTCGAGCAGTGAAGCGAAGCGGAGCAGCGCAGGGCCAGGGAGCAGAGTCACGGCAGTTCCACGATGGTGACCTGGCCGGTCGTGCCGTTCACTTCGATCAACGAGCCATCGACGATCCGATTGGTTGCATCGGTCACCGAGACGACGCACGGGAGGCCGAGTTCGCGGCTCACGATGATGGCGTGGCTGATCTGTCCACCGACGTTGACCACAACGCCTCCCGCCGCCATGAACAGCGGAGTCCACGCCGGATCGGTGAGCGGAGCAACCAGGATGTCCCCGGGCTCGAGCGCACCCGGATCGGACGGGTCGAGGATCACCCGAGCGCGGCCGCGGACCACACCCGAGCAACCCGCGACGCCGGTGAGCACATCGCCGACGCCCGCTTTCGCAGCATCGGACACGCCCTTCTTCTTCCACGTCGACAGCGGCGGCACCTTGCCATCGACGATGAAGAACGGCGGCTCGAGCTCCCACAGGATCTTCCACTGGGCGGCTCGGTCGGCGAGCGTCTGTTTCATCGAAGCCGGATCGGCCACGAAGGACTCGAGCTCGGCATCGAGGAGCATGAAGATGTGCTCGGCATCGGCGAGGTTGCCGGCCTCGGCGTGACGACGTCCAAGTTCACGGAACGCAAGGCGGCCTTCGTGAACGGCGCGGATGATGTTGGTCTTGGTCCGCTCGCGGAAGCTCATCTGGCTACCGGCGATGAGCCCGGCTTCGAACGTGCCGGTCAGCTCGTCGTTGCCGATCGCCGCGAGCTTTGCCCGGACGTCGGCGATGGTGGCCTCACGTTCGGCCACCTTGGCCGCGTTGCGCGCACGCGGCGATTCTGCGTCGGTTTGGAAGCGAATGCGGTCGATTGCCGCAACAGCGATCTCCGGGTCGGTCCCCCAGGTATGCGCGCTGATCTCCCACTCGTTCGGGCCGCGCGAGCCGTACTTCGCCAGGAAATCGACACCGGCAGCAAGTAACGCGCCGGCGTCGGCTGACCCTCCTTCGGCCGCCGCCTCGAGACGTGCCACGAGGCCGGGGACTCCTGCGTCGAACATCGCCGTAAGGTCGCGCGAGTTCCGAACCATGCGAGAGAGCTCCCACATCGCGTAGCTGGGCTCCGCGGAGTCGACCTCACCGATGCCGGCGAGGATCTTCATCGGGATCGAGTCGTCACCGATCGCCTGGCCGATGGCAGCCATGATGCCGGGCGCGATGCCGGAGGAACCGGACGAGATGGTGTGGCTCTCGAACAGCTTGCGCAGCAGCGGCTGCGTCGTGCGGGCATACGCCACGATCTCGGCGTCGCTGAGCGCCGAGAGATCAGGCCGATTGGCCGCCAGCGCAATCGTCATTTCGCGCTCTTCGTCGATCTCCGGCCAGCTGGTCGTCGACATGACCCAACCCATCCGCTCCATGACGTAAGGAGCGAAGTCGGGCCTGTCGTCATCGGGGTGCGGAACGTACTTCGGCGTGTCCGGGTGGTCACCGAAGAACGCGAGGTCGAGTTGTTCGACGGTGAGGGCCGGGTTGCGCACGGCCTGCATGCGGACGTTCGACAGGTTGATGTACATGTACCCGCCGAAGAAGCCGACGGTGGCCGGGGGCGAGTCGGTGTACTCCTCGGCCTTCGTGCACCCGCCGATCACGTACCCGTCGCGCCATCCCGGGACGATGCCGTTGTCCCACGTGAACTGCTGGCCGAGGGGGCTGGCCGGGGTCGGCAGAACCTCGCCCGCGTTCGCCCGGGTGTAGTGCGGCCAGCGTACGCTCGGTGTCCAGTCGGTGATCCAGCGGTCGGTCATTCTGTGTCTCCTGGAAGGCGCGGGTCACCCCTCGACGAAGCGACCGGAGGAAAACTACTCGGAGAGTTAGTTTTCTTCACAACGCCGACTGTCGCTTCTGGCCCGGAAGTACCCCGTGAGTTAGTTTTAGGCCCGCCAGGCCGGTTTCGGCCCCAAGGGGAAGCGACCGACAATGATCGAGACCCGCCGTTCGTTCTGCCGCGTCTGCCACGCGTCGTGTCCCATTGATGTCGACGTCGAGGTGGACGACCCAGCGCTCCCGGGTGGCAGGGTCGTCGCCGTGCGAGGTGTGCCGGAAGATCCGCTGTTCAAGGGCTACACCTGCATCAAGGGCCGCCAGCTCCCTGAGCAGATGCATCACCCCGCCCGGTTGCCCGGGCCGCTACGGCGGACCGGCGACGGCCGCCTCGAAGAAATCGACAGCGCCACCGCGTTCGACGAGATCGCCGCCAGACTGCGATCGATCATCGACACCTACGGCCCGCGCGCGGTTGCGAGTTACACCGGGACCGGCGGCTATCAGAACTCGGTGGCGGTGCCCGTCGCTCGCGCGTGGCACCAGGGTTTCGGCTCCACGTCGTTCTACACGTCCGTCACCATCGACCAGCCGGCGAAGACGACCGCCCCGTTTCGCACCGGTGTG
>JANLRD010000071.1:0-43751 GCA_031368215.1 Acidimicrobiia bacterium
CGCCATGGGGGTGCCGAAGCTAAACACCCCCACCCGGGGGGTCGTCGCCGAGTTGGGGAACGAGGCCGGAATCGTCGGCGCGGCAATCGCCGCGACCACGCAGACCAATCGCAAGCGGTGACAAACGACTCGTCCAGGTAGAGCCCGCAGGCCACTTCGCTACGTCGGGGCACTCCTAGTCTGGAGCGATGTCGAAAAACCTGCTCGTCACCGGTGGAGCCGGGTTCATCGGTTCGAACTTCGTACATCTCGTGCGGCGCACGGGGGTCGCCGATCGAGTCACCGTGCTCGACAAGCTGACGTACGCCGGCAGTGAGACGAATCTTGCCGGAGCGCTCGATTCCATCGAACTGGTAGTCGGCGACATCGCCGATGACTCCCTCGTCGACCGTCTCGTCGCCGACCACGACGTCGTCGTGCACTTCGCCGCCGAGAGCCACAACGACAACTCCCTTCTTGACCCCTGGCCATTCGTCGAGACGAACGTGATCGGTACCTTCCGTCTGCTCGAAGCCGTACGCGCCCACGGCAAGCGGTTCCATCACGTGTCGACCGACGAGGTCTACGGCGACCTGGAACTCGACGACCCGGAGAAGTTCCGGGAGTCGACCCCCTACAACCCGTCGAGCCCCTACTCGGCGACGAAAGCCGGCTCCGACCTCCTCGTACGGGCCTGGGTCAGGTCCTTCGGCATCGATGCGACCATCTCCAACTGCTCAAACAACTACGGGCCCCGTCAGCACATCGAGAAGTTCATCCCCCGCCAGATCACCAACGTCTTGTCGGGGATCACCCCGAAGCTCTACGGGACCGGCGAGAACGTCAGGGACTGGATTCATGTCGACGATCACAACGCTGCAGTGCTCGACATCATCGCCAGAGGCAGACGCGGCGAGACGTATCTCATCGGAGCAGACGGTGAGCGCGACAACCTCGCCGTGATGCGGCTGATCCTCACGATGATGGGCGAGTCCGCTGATTCTTTCGACCACGTCAACGATCGTCCGGGCCACGACAAGCGCTACGCGATCGATGCGTCGAAGATAGCCGCCGAGCTCGACTGGGAACCGACGTACACGAGCTTCGAGGACGGCCTCGCCCAGACCATCGGGTGGTACCGCGAGAACGAGGCGTGGTGGCGCCCGCTCAAAGAAGCCGTCGAAGCGAAGTACCGCGCCCAGGGCCAGTAGCCCTTCGGTGTCAGGTCCGCTTCGTCGGTCGGTGCTGGTATTCGCCGATCGGCGGGCCGACGATGGAGGAACCGTCGAACACGAGGTGCCCGCGCACATACGTCGCGGCGACCTTCCCGTTCACCTCGATACCTTCGAACGGTGTGTACCCCTGGCTCGAGTTCGACTCCTCGGCCCGGATCGTCCACGTGACCGATGGATCGAACAGTGCAAGATCGGCGTCGTATCCGACAGCGATGTCGCCTTTGGTGTTTAGGCCGAAGCGCTGCGCTGCATTCCACGACGTGAGCTCGGCCATCTTGTTGAGTGAGAGTCCGCGTCGTACGCCTTCGGTGTGCAGAGCGGCGAGCAGGTATTCACTGCCACCGAAGCCCGACTTCGCCATCCAGATGTCGTCGGGATGGTCCGCCTTGTACTTCGCCTCGGTCCGACAGCACGCGTGATCCGACGCGACCCAGCTCAGCTCACCCTCGAGCAGCTTCTCCCAGAGGAACTCGACGTCAGCGCGGTCTCGGATCGGCGGGTTGACCTTCGCCATCACACCGTTCGGCGAGTCGGTGTCGAGCACGAGGTGACCGATCGTCACTTCGCGTCGGAAGTCGACGTGCGGGAAGAGGTCCCGCATCATCAGCGCGGCTTCGACCGCCTTGCGCGACGAGAGGTGCAAGAGGTTGATGTTCGGGCAGTTCGTCTCGTGGGCGAGGTACGACGCAATGAACACCGCCAGGCCTTCCGAGTGCGGAGGACGGGCCGCCGAGTACGCCTTGAGACCCGTCAGCTTGCCTTCGCGCTCCACCATTGCCGTGTAGGCGTTCAAGATGTCGGCGAACTCGCAGTGCAGCCCGAGGCTGATCTGGCTCGCCCGCTCGGGGCGTTCATCGATCATCTTCGTGAGTTGACGCATGATGAACTCGAAATGGGCAATGTCGTAGCGCTCGTCCTCACCCAGCATCAAGAAGTTCGACTGGGTGGCACTGCGGCCGTGTAAACCGTGTCCGCCGTAGAACATGAAGATCTTAAAACTGGAGACACCCATCTCGTCGAGAAGGGTCGGCATCTCGTCGATGTGGTGCTGGTTGATCGGGGCCAGGTGATAGGCGTAGTCGGACCAGTAGTGCGAGGCGCTGCGGTCGAGCACCTCCCGATAGAACTCCGGATAGCTACCGGTCTTGTTCAGGTAGTACTCGCCGGTGCGGAAATACGTGAGCGTCGTCGTCACACCGCCTTGGACCGCGGCCTTCGACTCGGACTCCGCGTCTTCCTCCAGCGGGTTGTAGATACCGACGTGGTAATGCGGATCGACAAGCCCGGGAAACGCCAGCTTGCCGCTTCCGTCGACAACCGTGGCCGCCTGAGAGGCATCGAGCCCCGAGCCGATTACCGCGAATCGCCCGTTCGAGACCGCGATGTCGACGATCGGGGAATCGACGACGTTCGGTCGCACAAGCCGGACGTTGCGGACGAGAAGATCATAGGTAGGCATAGCTTATTCCTTCGCCTTTCAGGATGGTCAGTGCGAATAGCCGAGGCGGGCCGAAAGACGACGAGTTGCATCGACGAGAAGTCGTGCGGCGTCCTCCACTTCGCTCTGGAAACGCTCGATCGGCCCGCAAACGCTGACAACGGCTGCTGTGCGTCCGTTGTGATCGAAGACGGGCGCGGCTACAGAACCTGCACCGGCCTGTCGCTCCCCGAAGGAAAGCGCGTAGCCGACCTTACGAATGCGGCGAAGGTCAGCGCGCAGACGATCCGGATCGGTGATCGTGGTGTCGGTGAACGCGTCGAGGGGGCCGGCCAGGTACTCGTCGATCTCCGTCTCCGGAAGGAACGCGAGGAATGCCTTCGATGACGATCCGGTGTGCAGGGGAAACGAACGGCCGAGCGGGACGGTCATCTTCACTTCCCGGTCGGGAAGCACCTGCGCGACGTACGCCCGAGTATTGCCTGAGCGGATCGACAGCGTGGACGTTTCGTTGGTGGCGTCGCTCAGAGCGTTGAGTTCGGGTTGCGCGAGGTCACTGACGTTGAGCTTCTCCAGGTACGAGAGTCCGATGGCGAGTGCCGCCGGCCCGAGGCTGTAACGACGGGTGTCCTCGTGTACTTCGAGCAGGCCCTTGCCCCGCAGCGACGAGACGATCCGGTGGACCGCAGCCTTCGATAGCTTGAGCTCGTTGGCGATCTCGGTCACGCCCAGCGTCGGCGCCCGGCGACGGGTGAACAACATGAGGACGTCGATCGCCCGCTCGACCGTGGCGATCGTCTGTGAGCCTCCCGTGCTCACGGCGGGCTTCGGTTGATCCGCGTCGTCGAACGACACGAGCGGCACCCTCAACTCTCTCGGCGGAAGCCGACGTTCACCGGTGGATCCGTCAACAGACGCGTGCCGAGGAACTCCCACCAATCGTCCTGGGAGACGCGCTCGGCCTCCCAGTCGTGGTCCGTCTTCAGATTGGCCAACGCCTTGCGGTACTCACCGAAGCCGGCTTCGTCGTCGAACGCCGCGTAGTTCTCGATCACGTACACGTCACCGACCACGCTGTAGAACCATCGCACCTCTTTGACCATCGGGAGGTCCTGATAGAAGAACGATTCTCGGTGCTCCAGCCACTTCCAGAACGCCTTCATGTCCTGGCGGGCGCGGGGCGCCAGCTTCATGCGGTAGTGGAGGTAGATCACGGGGACTCCTAGGTCAGCCCGGGGACGGGCAGACGTCAACTCAGTGTACGGCCGGGAGGCAGAGCGGTCCACTGGACGGAACGCCGTCCCGCCCAGCGGTACAGCCTGGCGAAACGCGTTGATCGCCGTCTGTCATCGACACGGTCCGAACAGCGGATAGAACAGTCATCAATACCGGCGACCCGGGGGACGACCCCAGAAACGGACGAGGAGTCCCTTTGAGCGCGCACCACACCCGTCCACGCGTCGGCATCTGGATGTTCCCCGATGCGCCGGCCCAGCATCTCCTCGACGCGGTGATCAGGGCCGATCGCGCCGGGGTGGACGAATGCTGGATCGCCGACGAAGCGGTGTCCCGTGAGCCCATGGTGGTCTTCGGCGCTGCCGCACCGCTGACCACCCACGTGAAGATGGGCGTCGGCATCACCTCGCCGGTGATCCGCCACCCCGGAGCGATGGCGTCGAGCATCGCCACGCTCGACGAACTCAGCGGCGGACGGGCGATGCTCGGGTTCGGAGTCGGCGGCGCGCTGTCGCTCGATCCTTTCGGGCTCAAGGCCGAGAAGCCGGTGGCACTGGTCCGGGACGCGATCCGCACCGCCCGATCTGTCATCGAGCGGCAACCGTCGGACCTCTACGAGCCCCCGGCCCACGCCGCCCCTGGTCGCTCCGTACCGATCTTCGTCGGCTCACGGGGCGAGCAGATCAACAAGCTCGCCTCCCGAGAGGCCGACGGGGT
The DNA here is from genome assembly GCA_031368215.1 of Acidimicrobiia bacterium. GTDB lineage: Bacteria > Actinomycetota > Acidimicrobiia > Acidimicrobiales > JANYDT01 > JANLQX01. The sequence goes on from JANLRD010000071.1 coordinate 4,606, forward strand.
GTTCTTCTCGTCGTGGGTCCTCGACTCGCTGAGCACCGCGGTCGAGTGGGCGCGATCAGTGCGACCGATCCACGTGGCGATGTATCCGTCGATCCGGTTTCGGGCCGACGCGCCGAATGACCCGACGTCGTTGTGCGGCGATCCGACTGCGGTGGCAGCGGGCCTGGTCGATCTGGTCGAGCGTCATCGTCCCGAGAGCATTGGTCTCGCTCTCGTCGACGGGGACCCGATCCCCCAAATGGTCGAGTCGGCGCTCGAAGCGATCCGGCTCTATCGCGCAGCCATCGCCGCCCGGTAGACCGCCCCGGCGTCGGCTCAGTCGGCGGCGATCAGCATTCGCGGAGGACTTCCCACACCTTCATCTTGCCGTCGCGGAACCACTCCCCCATCTCCGCGTCGACGCGTGTGATGTCCTCCGGGAGAATCGTGTACCAGAGCTCTTCGCTCTCCCAATGAATGATCGCGTGCACCTGGCCGGGGTTGCCGCGCTCAAGCCACAGTTCCTTCTTGATGAACCCGGGGCGCTGCTCGAGGTATCGACTCCAGGTCTTCTCCTCCACCGCCATCCACTGCTCGCGGATTGCGGGATCGACGTCGAACGTGAGCTGCTCAATGACCATCCTTCGACAGTACCCGTGAGTATCGATGGGATCAATACTCGCAGCGTGCTTCACGCGATTGTCATGGCGCGGGGAGATGCGTCGTTCACGACCGCTGGGTAGGTTGGACCCGTGGCGAAAGGGACTTCCGCGAACGCAATTCCTTCGAAGGTCTGCCGAGCGTGCGGCCGAACGATCACGTGGCGAAAGGCCTGGGCCCGCACGTGGGATGACGTTCGCTACTGCTCCGACGCATGTCGCCGCCGTCGCATTACGCCGATCGACGACAAGCTCGGCGAGGCCATCGTGGAACTGCTGGAGACCCAGCTCGCCGGCACAACCATTTGTCCATCAGCGGCAGCCAGATCCGTTGGTGGTGACAATTGGCGTGATCTGATGGAGCCCACCCGCGCTGCGGCGCGGCGGCTCGTCGCCGAAGGCATCGCGGAAATCACTCAGGCGGGAAGAGTTGTCGATCCGTCGACCGCCCGCGGGCCCATCCGCATTCGGCTCACCACTCGAGTCATCGAGCCGGAACTCATCCGGTCACGGCCGTGGCGCGACATTGACGGTTGAGCCAAGGCCGAACGTAACGTCGGGCACCGTGCCCTTCTCCGACTTGAGCGTTCTTCTGACGCACGTCACCGCAACGGTCTTCATGGCCGGCGTGATCTGGACCATCCAACTCGTCCATTACCCACTTTTCGTCTACGCCGATCGAGGGCGGTTCACCCCCTTCCACGATGAACACTCGCGGCGCATCACGTGGATCGTCGGCGTGGGCATGGGGTTCGAATTGCTCAGCGCGATTGCGCTCGTTGTGTCGACCCCCGAGCGCGTCGGCCGACCGTTGGTCGTCGTCGCCCTGGGTGTTCTCGTCCTCGTGCACGCCGCCACGATCGCGCTCTCGATACCGTCCCACAACACCCTCGGTCGCGGCTGGGACGAGACCGCACACCGTCGCCTCGTCTCGACCAACTGGGTTCGAACGATCGGTTGGAGTATCCGTTCCGTGTTGGCTCTCGCCATGATCGCCCAATACGCGGCTCCGCTGGGCCGCTGAATGCAAGTCGGACGCTGTAGCCGCCGTGACCCGAACTGGTGTCAGCCACGATTGCTCGGAGAGCTCGTGCGCCGATCGCACTCCCGGAACGGGGCACCTACGGGTGGAGACGATGGGTGGTGTCTCAGGACATCGGAAACGGGTGTCGAACCCACGACCTCGTCAGCGTACGAATACCAGACCGGGCCTCTGCTTTTTCCACGCCCGACTCACGGTGCATCCGACCTAGCTTCCGACCGGTCGGTCGTGACAAGGTTCTTCACGAAGTGAAGATCGGATACGAACAGCGAACTGTGAATTCTTCCCTCCCACATCACGATTCGCGGGCAGACAAGCACCAGCATCAACAAAAGAGGCAGCCACCGAGATTGTGTACGGCGAAACAAACCAAGATGCCGGTTTGAGGTGAAAGCAAGAAGCGTGACTAGCGCCGGGAACGAAAGAATGCTGGCAACACGTGAGAAATCCAATGTCACCGCTGCCAACGAGAAAGCAACGACAATCATTCCACCGACCGCGACCGCCAATTGACGATTCTCGCCCCAAAGCATCCATAAAAGGTAGACGACAACCAACCATGTGAGCCCGAACACGGTGTAAAACGATACGAACGGGTGAGTGACGAAACCACTCAAGTACCCACGGAGACTCCTGAAGGAGTAGAAATCCTCGCGACCGAGTTTGATGGCGGGCCGTAACGTCCGTAAGAACAACGAGAGTGAAGCGGCCCCGGCGATCGTGCCGATTACAAGCGCACCAATTTGGCGCCGTTGTGCCGAGAACGAGCCGTTGGCCAACACCCAGCGGCCACACGCGACGATCGGCAGCAACGCCAAACCTTGTTCCCGATGGGCGACTGGCAGGAGAAAGGCGACAACGAAGACCACAGGAGTACTGGCCGTCACCAGAGCGGCCGTGGCCAGCACGACGACCAATGAATCGGGCATTCCGACCCATTGCATGGCAATGGTGCTGAATTGCGTGCTCGCAAGCACTACCGCTGCACTAGTACCAGAACCAAAAAGCCGGCGGAAGAAGACGAACAGTCCTGCCCAAAGCGCGGCACTGACGGCGAGACAGAAGACGAAGTAGACCCGCCAGTCCCAGACGGCGCCGAACGCCCGGCCCGCGAGCGGTTGGAGGTATGACGAAAGGAGATATTCAGTGTCTTGACCGGCGAGGCGATTCGTTCGAAACGACTGCGCAACCTCCATTTGATCCCGAATGTTCGGCACATTCGACAAACCGTTTTGCACCAAAAGAGCTATGGCGAGCGCCACAGCCCCCCTTTTCGTGAGTCGACATTGCTGATCGACCAGCCCAAATGTTGGGAAGGCATTCACCGTGGCAGGGCGGTCGGACGCCTCCACTCCCGTTGACACCTGCGCACCGTATCGCGTTGGATTTACTCATGGCAAGGGGCTCGTGCAGACGCCCAGCCGGTTTCGAAACATGAGGCGCGGGCGAAGTCGCTGCCGCCGTGGTGCCGCAAGAAGCGGGTAACCGTGCTCGGCGCTGCCTTCGACCCCGACCTGGTCGCCGCAACCGACGAAGCCTTCCTGGGCTCGGGGCCGGCCGGGCGGTTCAGGTTGGTGTGAGTTGGGTTGAACGGAAGTGTGGGGCAAACTCTCCGCGTGACTGCCACAGCGCCCCGCGGCATCGCCGACGACGTCCCCCTGAGCGACGCCGTGCACGCCAGACGATGGTGGATCCTGGCCGTGCTGTGCACAAGCCTCATGACGGTCATCGTCGGCAACACCTCGCTCAACGTCGCACTGCCCACCCTGTCGAGGGCACTGGGTGCCTCCACCAGCCAGCTGCAGTGGATCGTCGACGGCTACGCGCTGGTGTTCGCCGGCCTGCTCCTGTCGGCCGGAGCACTGGGGGATCGCTTCGGCCGAAAGGGCGCTCTGCAGTTCGGCCTCGTCGTCTTCCTCGGCGGCACCCTCATCGCGGCCTTCACGCCGCACGCCTGGGCCACCATCACCGGCCGGGTCATCATGGGTTTCGGCGCAGCGTTCGTCATGCCAGCCACGCTCTCGATCCTCGCCAACGTCTTCGCTCCTTCCGAGCGGGCCAGGGCCATTGCGATCTGGTCCGCAATCTCGTTCGCGGGTGCGGCGTTCGGTCCGGTCATCAGCGGGTTCCTGCTCGAGCACTTCTGGTGGGGCTCGGTCTTCCTGGTCAACGTCCCCGTCGTGACCGTCGCACTGGTCGCCGGTTACCTCCTGGTCCCCAAGACACGCGACCCCGAACAGGGCAGGCTCGACCCGGTGGGCGCGCTGCTCTCCATCGGCGGCCTCGGCGCACTGGTGTTCGCCATCATCGAAGCGCCAACCCACGGGTGGCTGAGCGCCCACAGCCTGGCGTGGTTCGCGGCGGCGTTCGTGACCCTCGCGCTGTTCCTGAAGTGGGAGCACCGCGTGGACGAGCCGATGCTGGACCTCAACCTGTTTCGCGATCCCCGCTTCAGCGTCGCCGCCGGCGGCATCACGCTGGTGTACTTCGCGATGTTCGGCACCTTCTTCCTCCTTGCCCAGTACTTCCAGGCGGTGCTCGGATACGGCGCGCTCCTCGCCGGCGTGTCGCAGACCCCGTTCGCCTTCAGCATCATCCTCATAGCACCGCGCAGCCCGAAGCTGGTACAGCGCTTCGGTGCCAACAAGGTGGTAGCCACCGGCCTGCTGCTGGTGTCGCTCGGCCAGCTGGCCATGTCCGGGGTCGGTGTCACCATCAACTACTGGGCACTACTCCCCCGCATGCTGCTGATGTCATCGGGCATGGCGCTCATCGTCTCGCCGATGACCACGTCGATCATGTCGGCGGTGCCGGCCCGAAAGGCCGGCGTCGGGTCCGCCATGAACGACACCACTCGGGAGCTGGGCGGCGCGCTCGGCGTGGCGGTGCTCGGCAGCATCGTGGCCTCGCGCTACTCCTCGCGCATCGCTCCCCTGCTGGCGTCGCTCCCGACGAAGGTGAAGGAACCAGCGGGCCGCAGCGTGTCGGCCGCCGTCAACGCCGGTCACAGCATCACCGGACCCGAAGGCAAGGCGCTCGTCTTCGCCGCACGGCACGCGTACGTCTCGGGAATGCATCTGGCCACGCTGGTCGGCTCTGCCATCGCTGTCACCGCGTCGATCATCGTGTACCGGCTCATGCCGGGCTCCAGGACGAACCCCTGATCAATCCGGACCGAGGTCCAAGAATCATGACGGACGCGGGTGAACCGCCCAGAGCACGGTAAAGGTCCAGCGCTCGTCATCATCGTCGGCCGGGACCAACACCGCATGTCGGTCCGAGTTCGCAGCCGTGAACAGCGCCACTATCGACACGCTCTTCGACCTCGGCACAGTTCAGTGCACGGCCGATCGGTCGGATGTCCCTCTCTAGCACCTTGCCCTTTTTTCGTGGTCACCTCCGAGCCCGACCTCTCCGGATGCTGCGAACCGAGTTGAAGCGACCCCTCGCCGAGGTCATGGTCCGCCCTGCGAATCGTCGGGGGTCTACTCGGGGCGAGGCGGATCTATACGAGCCTGAAAGGAACGTGCCGCTCTTGGCTGATCGCGATGCCCCGACTGTAGGAGCGATCGATTCTCTTACCGAGGCGCAGGCCACGACGACTTGCTTTGTCGGTATTCGGAGGCGATCGGCTGCTCCGCAAATTGGCAAACCATCGGCGGACCATTACGCCCCTACGGCCCAAGTGAAAAAGGAACCCCCGCGAACGGGGGTCCGTCAATTTCCGATGTCTCGCGACATCGCAGGGGTGGAGACGATGGGAGTCGAACCCACGACCTCTTCATTGCGAACGAAGCGCTCTGCCAACTGAGCTACGTCCCCGAGGATGTCCATCATAGGCAGGCACCGTGGTACGCCGCACCGTCACTCCCGGCCAAGCCACTGCGCCGGTCCGTTCGCACGTGGTTCTCCACCGCCGCTCGGTCGACGCTGAGCGTCGGGATAGCGTCACCGCAGTGAGCACAGGCGAGTCGAGCGAACCGGAACCGATCCTCGTCGAGGTGACGCGCAGCGGATTCGTGGAGAGTGTCCATCGGGGTTCCTGCGTGGTCATCGCGCCCGACGGGTCGGTACAGACGGTTCTCGGCGACCCGACACGCCCGACGTTCCCGCGTTCGGCGAACAAGGCGATGCAGGCAGTCGCCATGGTCGGCGCCGGTCTCGACCTTTCACCGTCCCTCCTGGCGCTCGCGGCGGCCAGCCACTCCGGAGAGGCGATGCATCTTGACGGAGTCCGAGCGATCCTGTCGTCGTGCGGCCTACGCGAGGACGCGCTCGGCAACGCCAACGGCCTGCCGCTCGGCCGGGATGCTCTGCGCGCTTGGTACCGCGAAGGGAGGCGCTCAGAGCCGATCGCCCACAACTGCTCGGGACAGCACTCGGCGATGCTCGCCACGTGCATCGCCGCGGGATGGCCGATCGATGGCTATCTTTCCGTCGATCATCCGCTTCAGTCCTCGATCACCAAGGTCATCGAGGAGTTGGCCGAGGAGCGGTGCGACGGTATTGCTGTTGACGGATGCGGTGCGCCCACCCATCACCTTTCGCTCATCGGCCTCGCCCGTGCGTACCGCACGATCGCTCTTGCCGACGAGCGCTCCCCAGCGGGCCGCGTCCGATCGGCGATGCTCACCTACCCGGAGATGGTGGGCGGCACAGATCGAGACGTCTCGTTACTCATGCGTGCGATGCCGGGCACGCTGGCCAAAGACGGGGCAGAGGGAGTGATCGTCGGCGCGACGACTACGGGATGGGCGTGCGCAGTGAAGTTGGCCGACGGAGCCGGGCGCGGTCGTGTGCCGGTTCTCATCACGCAACTGGCGGCTGCCGGCGTCGACATGTCGGCCGCAATCGCGTTGGGGCTTCACCGAGAACCCGTCCTTGGCGGGTCCGACGTCGTGGGCCACGTCCGGTCGGCGCTCACCTAGCATGCGCGCGTAGGAATGGAGTTGCGTCGGGATCACCGGTGGGTTTGGGGCAACCGCAGGAGTCAGCACTGCGCCGCGTCGGACTACTTCCCTGAAGTGCGTGAGATGGGGCGGGTTACCGTCACCGGCGATCACCCCTACTTCGACCTACAGGTCTGAGTTTCACGAAACCGACCGTCGCCGAAAACGGCGAACGCTGCGATAAGCGTCGTTACTCGCCGGACGCGCGGTGGTACGCGTATTGGTATCGAACGGGCCGCACGGCGATGACCTCGGCGGCGGGCTGGCCGGCCTTGAGGCGCAGGAGCGCGACGACATAGAGCGCCAACATGGCGCTTGAGGCAGCCGACAGCACGAGCAGCATGCGAAGGCCAGGGACCATCCCGAGGAGCAGCGATCCAAACGCCACGCCGGAAAGCGTCGCCAGCAGTTCCCGACGACGCTTGCGGGTGCGTCGGGCAGCCGGGCTCAGGCGCACTTTCGGCCCCGAAACCGCAGAGCGGCGACGGTCGGAGCGGACTCTCGAGAAAGCGGAGACCACTCCGAATCCGGGGACAGACGCGCGGGCGCTACGTCGCGCCGAGCCGCCGCGAGATGAACGAACCGTGAGACCTCGCTGGGCGAGGCTCCTCACGAGGCCGGGGCCGAGTGCGCACACCCAGGCGACTCCCAGCACGATAAACATCACATTCCTCACCGCGTGCCGAACGTCCTTTCGTATCGTGGCGAACCCATGCAGGTCCGCTCGCTTTCTCAGGTGTCGTGCGTTGAAGCCCTTCGATCCTAGGAGATCCCCTGATCAACAGCAAGCGGAGTGCTAACTATTGCAAGCGATTGCTAGCTGACACTTGTCACATCCGGACCCGGAACGCGCCGTTGCGGTCGAGTCGGCGGGCCACTTCGCCAATGATGCGGGGCGGCACGGCGTCGGTCGCGGCTTCGCCGACAGCGGCGCTCGTCAGTCCGCCGGAGCGCTCGCCGGCCGCCGATACGTGCCGGAGCGGCCGCCGGTCTTCTCCCACAACGTGAGTTCGCCGATGACCATCGACCGGTCGACCGACTTGCACATGTCGTAGATCGTCAGGCCGGCAACGGCACACGCCGTCATCGCCTCCATCTCCACCCCGGTGCGGTCGAAGGTGTCGACGTGGGCCTCGATCTCGACAAAGTCTTCGCCCAATTCGAAGTTCACCAGGACAGATCCGACGAGCAGAGGATGGCAGAGCGGGATCAAGTGCGCCGTCTGCTTCGCCGCCTGAATACCGGCGATCCGGGCGACGGCGAGCACATCGCCTTTGCTCATCGCGTTCGAGACGATCTTGTTCACCGTCTCCGCCTCCATCGAGACCTTGCACTTTGCGACAGCGCGTCGGTGCGTCGGGTCCTTCGGCGTCACATCGACCATCCGCGCACGGCCGAGAGGATCGATGTGCGTCAGGTTCCGGTTCGACATGAGCCGATCCTACGGCCGCAAACCGGGGACTCCCGGGAATCCGAACGCAGCAGTGACGCTCAGCCGCCGATTTGGCTCATCGACCGCTTCGGTCGGATGAAGTTCACGTTGCCGATGAGATGGCCGGCCCACTTCGCGCCCACGGCGCGTTGGATCTCGGCCGCCAGGTCGTCGTCTGAACCCCCGTTGCGCATGATCGCCCGCAGATCGAACTCATCTGTGGCGAACAGGCAGGTCCGGAACTGGCCTTCGGCGGTGATGCGGACGCGGTCACAGTCCCCGCAGAACGGCTCCGTGACGCTGGCGATCACACCGACGTCGCCGATTCCGTCGAGGTAATTCCACCGAGCGGCGGGCTCCGAACCGTGATTCGCCCGGACGAGAGGAAACACCTCGTTGATCCGCTCGATGACCTCGGAGCTCGGCACGACTTTGTCGCGCGACCACAGATCGTCGGCGTCGAGCGGCATGAACTCGATGAAGCGGACACCGACACCCTGCTCGCGGCCGAACCGGGCGAAATCGACGATCTCGTCGTCGTTCTCCCCGCGCATCGTCACCACATTGATCTTGATGGGGTCGAAGCCCGCATCCTTCGCCGCCTGGATCCCGTCGAGCACCTTCGTCAGTTCGTCTCGACGGGTCATCAGGAAGAAGCGGTCGCGGTCGAGCGAATCACAGCTGATGTTCACCCGGCGCAGACCAGCCGCCTTGAGGTCGTCGGCGACCAGTCGAAGCGTGGCCCCGTTGGTCGTCATCGCGAGGTCGACGCCGAGCTGGGAGAGGCGCTGGACGAGGACCGGGAGGTGGGCGCGGACCGTCGGCTCACCGCCCGTCAGCCGGATACCGCGGACGCCGAAGCGCTTCACGAAGACGCCGGCGACGCGTTCGATCTCCTCGAAGGTGAGCACCTCGCTCCGGGGCAGCCACGTCATCCCTTCGGCGGGCATGCAGTAGGTGCACCGGAAGTTGCACCGATCGGTGACGGAGATCCGTAGATCGGCAACGCGTCGGCCGAAACTGTCGACGAGCGGGGTCGGTTCAGGTTCCCGTCGCGTGCTCATCGCTCCAACGTACCCGCACCCGGACGGTTGCGCCACCCATCCGTCCAGAAGATGGACCCACCTCGGCACTTGCCCGGATGCGGCAAAACACCTCCCAACGATGTTGGGAGGTGTTTTGCCCCCATATATGGGGGCAACCTCTCTCCCAGTGGCGGGTCACTCGTGTTGCGAGCAGTCGAGCGGAGCGAGCGGCGTAGCGCCGGACAAGCAGAGGGGAACCTCTCTCCCAGCGCGCTAGAGCAGGAGGATCTCGATGGTGGCGCCTTCGGGGATGGTGGGGCCGTTGGGGAGGATGGCGAGGGCGTTGGCGTCGGCCATGGCCCGCAGGAGGTTGCTGGCCTGGCCGCCCGAGGAGCGCACGTGGAGGCGGCCGTCGGCGCCGAACTCGGCGCGAACCCGGGCGAAGTGGGTCTTGCCATCGGGGTGGCGGCGGAGATCCTCGTCGACCACGGCGAGTACGGGCACGTGCGATTGCGCGCCCTCCGGGTGACCGAGCATGCGGCGCAGGGCCGGACGGGCGAAGAGCTCGAAGCTCACCATGCACGACACCGGATTGCCCGGCAGGCCGAAGACGGGCATCCCCCGGATCACCCCGAACGCCAAGGGCTTGGCCGGCTTGATGGCGATCTGCATCCACCGCATCGGCGTGCCCTGCTCGACCGAAAGCCGATCGAGGACGACCTTCACGAAATCGAAGTCGCCCATGCTCACCCCGCCGCTAGTGACGAGCGCGTCGCAAGAGTCGACGGCAGCGAGGACCTTGGACTCGATCTCCGACGCGTCGTCACGGGCCAGGCCGAGGTCGACAGCGTCGAGGCCGAGACGGCGGACGAGGCCGAGCAACGTATGACGGTTCGAGTCGCGGATCTGTCCGATGCGCAGCGGCGCCGGCGCGGCGATCAGCTCGTCACCGGTCGACAGCACGCCGACCCGGAGCCGCCGACGGCTCCGAACCGTGACCGCGCCGATCGAGGCCAGGACGCCGAGGTGCCCCGGCGTGAGCTCGGTGCCGGCGCCGAAGAGCGCGACACCGGGCCCGACGTCCTCCCCCGCCGGCCGGACGCAATCGCCCGGTCGGGCCAGCGACATGATGCGGATGGTCGTGGCCTCGGGACCCGAACGGACGACGTTCTCGATCGGGACCACGGCGTCGGCACCATCGGGCATCGCGGCTCCCGTCATGATCCGCACCGCGGTGCCGGGTGCACGGTGACGTTCGGTTCCGCGCCGGCCGGGATCGTGCCGATCACGGTCAGATCGAGCGGAGCCCCGCTGGTGTCGGCCGAGCGAACGGCGTAGCCGTCCATCGCGGTGTTGGCGAACGGCGGAACCGCCTCGAGCGACGTGACGGGCTCGGCAAGGACGCAGCAGAGCGCTTCGACCAGCGGCAGATCGACGACCGGCAGAGGGTCGCAGCGCCCGACGACCCAGGTGCGGGCCTCGTCGTAGGAGAGCAATGCCATGCGCGCGTACCTACTTCGACGACGCCGCGTCGCGCGCCGCGAGAAGCGCACGCAGATACGTCTCGAACTCGGGACCGAGGTCGTCTCGCATCAACGCGAACTCGACGGTCGCCTTGAGGAAGTCCGGCTTGTTGCCCACGTCGTAGCGGCCGTGCTCGAACACCACACCGAGGATCGGTTCGTCGGCCAGCAGGAGCGTCATCGCGTCGGTGATCTGGATCTCGTTGCCACGTCCCGGCGGCGTGGCGGCGATCTTGGCGAAGATCGTCGGGGTGAACAGGTAGCGCCCCATGATCGCCAGGTCGCTCGGCGCCGAGTCGAACGGTGGCTTCTCGACCAATTCGGTGATGCGGGCGAACCCGTCGTCGGTGTAGCCGTCGATGGCGACGCAGCCGTAGGCGGAGATGGCCGGCCCGGGAATGCGCTTTAGGGCAACGACCGAACAGCGGTGGGCCTCATGGGCCGCAACCATTTCCTGGAGGACTGTGGCGTCGATCATGAGGTCATCGCCGAGCATGACCACGAACGCCTCGTCGCCGACGTGATGCTGGGCGAAGCTGATGGCGTGGCCGAGGCCTCGGGCTTCGGGCTGGCGAACGGAGTGGACGTGGGCGAGCTCAGCTATTGCGACGACCTCGGCGAGTTGCGCAGTCTTCCCAGACGCGGCGAGCGACGCCTCGAGCTCCGGCGATCGATCGAAGTGGTCCTCGATCGCCCGCTTGGAGCGTCCCGTGATGAACAGCACGTCGTCCAGGCCGGCGGCGACGGCTTCCTCGACGATGTATTGCACCGCCGGCTTGTCGATGATCGGGATCATCTCCTTGGCCTGCGCCTTCGTAGCGGGAAGGAAACGAGTCCCGAGACCGGCGGCGGGAATGACCGCCTTGCGAACGCGGGTCACTGCGCGCTGCCCTTCGCTACGCGGAGGCCGGTGATGGGAGCAGTGAGCGCCGCCAAGGCGCAGCGTCGAGGAAACGGAGCCATACCCAGCATTCTCGCCGCTCGGGCAGCCATCGACGCGCCACGGTCAACCAAGGTGGCGCAGGACCGCTCCGAGAAGACGACCGGCCTCCAGTAGTATTGGCACTCGCACCTGTCGAGTGCCAACCCGCTTTCGTTTCCCCACCGGAGTCCCTTCATGCCGACCTACGAGTACCGCTGCACGTCCTGCGGTGACCAGTTCGAGATCGTCCAGTCCTTCAAGGACGCGTCGCTGACCGCGTGCGACAAGTGCCGGGGCGCGTTGCGAAAGGTCTACGGCAACGTCGGCATCTCCTTCAAGGGGACCGGGTTCTACAAGAACGACTCCAAGCCGTCGAACGGGACGACTGGGAGCTCGACGGGTTCGTCGGACTCCTCGACCACCAAGACCGACACGGCCACACCGAGCCCCGGTTCGACCGACTCGTCCAGCAGCACCCCGGCGTCGACCAGGTCGTCGCACGGCGCGGCCGCCGCGTCGACCCCCGCCGCCACGTGAGTCAGCACCGCTGAAGCTTCTCCGGTGCACCTGAGCACCGGATCCGAACGTCGACTCACCGCGAACCGCGGGCTCGGCAGGATTTCCACATGGAAACAGCCGGAGCCAACGCAGGACGGAGCGGTTCACCCCCTGCTCCGACGAGCCGATCGAACTCCGGAGGACGGCCTCCGGCGACCCGGCGACGGAGTCGGCGATGGCATCGTCGCCGGCCGATCCTGCCGAGCCGTCATCGGCGCTCGCGCTTGATCATTCGAGGCGTTCTCCGTTCGCCCGTCGCTCGCGTCGCTGCCGCGGTGGTGCTGGCCGCCCACGTCCGCTCTCGGTACGACGACATCCTCGAACGCCGGGCTGCATGGGGGGAGACGGTGCGCGTTCCCGTGATGATCCGGGACCGGCCGACAGGATCAGTCGTGCGGGCCGAGGACTTCGCCTGGAAGGACCTTCCCCGCGTCGCGGTCGCTCCTGCCACCCCTCGCTCGGCGGCGGAGATCGCCGGACGGCGTCTGGTGTCATCGATCGGCGCCGGCGAGTTGGTGACCGCCACACGTCTCTCCCGCGGGCGGACATCGGCGTTGCGCGCCCGAATCGGTGAGGGGAGGTTCGCCGCCGCCATCTCGATACGGGAGAACCGGCCCCGGCTCTCCTCGGGTGATGAGGTGGACGTGGTCGACGCCTCGGGGGCAATCGCGGCGAAGCGGACCGTCGTCGTCCAAACGGACGGCGAAACAATCACCCTCTCCGTCGGCGCCGACGACCTTCGCTCATTGACTCGTGCGCTCGGCGGACCCATCCTGCTGGTCGCACGGGGCGAGGAACGGCGCTGAGCGAGCCGCTCCAGCGGGTCGCGACACTAGATGGTGCCGATGGCGACCAGCACGAGGGTCGCCACGCCGATAGCGATCCGGTACCAGGCGAAGACGGCGAGGTCACGGTTGATCAGGTACGAGACCATCCACTTGACGGCGAGCAATGCGCTGACAAAGGCCACGGCGATCCCGATCAACGGGGTGCCCCACCCGTAGGCATCGCCGACCAGCGAGCCGTCCTTCGCGATCGAATACACGCTCGCCGCGCCGAGGGTGAGGAGTCCGAGGAGGAATGAGTACTCGACGGCGTCGCGCAGATTCATCCCGACGAACACTGCGGCAAGAATCGTGACCAGGCTGCGGCTGACGCCGGGCCACATCGCCAGCGTCTGGGCCAGGCCGATCACCAGAGCATTCTTGGTCGACAGTTGATCGAGACCGGTACCGGCCAACAGCGAGCGGCGATAGCGCGTGGCCAGCCCGACGATCGCCACACCACCGACGATCCAGGCAAGGGCGACGGGAACCGGCTTGAGCAGTTGATCCTCGATCAGCTTCTTGCCGGCGAGCCCGATGATCGCCGCCGGGACGAACGACACGACGAGATTGACGAGCAGGCGCCTCCCGGTCGCGCTCCGACCGATGAGACCGTTCAGGACGTCGAGCACCCGTCGCCACGACACGACCAGCACGGCCACGATTGCTCCGAGCTGGATGATCACGGTGTAGGCGTCGATGGCGTCTTTGGTGGCGGACGTTGTTCCCAGGTCCAGGAGGCGTTCTGCGACGAGGAGGTGGCCAGTCGAGCTGATCGGAAGGAACTCGGTGATCCCCTCAACCAGTCCGAGAATGACGGCCTTCCATGCCGGGAGCTGTTCGGCGGACGCGGCAACGGTAGCGAGAAGCATGAAGCGAACAGCCTACGACTCCGACGGCGACGGTATCGCGGACGGTTCCGCGGCTTGCGAGCCATGGTGCGACCAGCGGAGGACATGTCGGCGCAGCGGATGGTCGACGGCAAGGCGCGGGTGATCAAACTCCGGGAGGTGATGATCTGCGCGCATACCCAGTCGGTCCATGACCGCTCTCGACGCGACGTTTCCGGTGGCCGTGAAGGCGGCGATCCGGGGCACGTCGAAGGTAGTCAATCCGTAACGGAGCACGGTCGCAGCCGCCTCCGTCGCATACCCGCTGCCCCGGAAGACGGCGCCGAGTCGCCAGGCCACCTCGATCGCCGGGCCGAACGGGAACTCCGGACCCACGCCCCCAAGTCCGACGGCGCCGATCAGCACACCGTCGGCCACACGCTCGACCGCGAACAAACCGATCCCTCGCAGGGCGAGGCCGACGGCTTGGCGATCCACGAAAGCCGTACTCGCGTTCTCGCCGATGGGCCCGCCCAGCCATTCGCCGACACGAGGGTCGGCGTGGATCTCGGCCATGGGTCGGAGGTCGTCGACGCGCCACTGCCGCAACACGAGACGCTTGGTCGTCAGGGTCGGTGAGTCGAGATCGGCAACGCCACGAAGGCCGGCCTTGGCGAGAGCTGGGCCTCGTCGTAGTCCCGATGACCGCAGCGCGGCCACAACGTCGCGTCCATCGACCGCCATCGCGCCTTGGGCGATTGCTCGCTCCCGCCTCAGCTCGTCGAGGTCGTAGTGATCGCCCTGGAAAGCGGCACGGGGAACGCCGAGTCGACGGGCGAACTCGTGGAGCTCCTCGAAGGACGCGTCACTGACCAGGTGGCACCACAGCCCGCCGCGGTGGGGCCACGTGCATGCGTCGACGAGGATCGTCATCGGGACCGCTTGGCGGTGATGCCCCGTGGTCGTCCGACCAAGTCGACGATCGTCTCGACCTCGGCCAATCCGACGGAACGGGCAAGTGCGGCGGCGCGTTCTGTCTGCGTCTCGCCCATCTCGACAACGACGACTCCACCGGGCCGGAGCCACGTCGGCGCGTTCGACAGGATCGTATGCACACATTCGAAGCCGTGATCGTCGGCGAAGAGCGCAAGATGTGGTTCGTGATGCCGGACATCGTCGGGAAGAGGGGCGTCACGGCTGACATAGGGAGGATTCGACACGAGCACGTCTATGGCACCAGCAAGCTCGGGTGGAAGAGCCTCGAACCACGAGCCGAGACACATGGTGACGCGCGTCCCCGTCCGTCCCATGCCCGCGAGGTTCGACCGGGCGACGCGGAGGGCGCTCTCGGAAACGTCCGTCGCCCACACGAGCGAAGACGGAACTTCCGCAGCGACCGACAACGCGATCGCTCCGGACCCGGTACCGAGATCGACAACCGTCGGCGGAGCGAACCTCGCCACCGCGATTGCCTCCGCGATCGCAACGCCGGCCACATGCTCGGTTTCGGGACGCGGAATCAGCACGTCGTGGGTGAGGTGCAGCTCGAGGGTGCGAAACGACCACTGCCCGAGCACATATTGCAACGGCTCTCCGGAGCACCGACGGGCGAGGAGCGTGTCATAGAAAGCGATGCTACGTGTGCTTACTGCTTCGTCTTCGTTCACGAACAGCTCAGCGGCCGAGTAGCCGGAGACGCGCTCGACGAGCCAACGCGCCTCCTGTCGACGATCCCCGCCCAGCGCATCGCCGAAGCGACGGCTGGACTCCACGACCAGGTCGCGCCACGACACCGTCGCGTCGGGAGCCACGGCCTACTCGTCGCTCGCCGCCAGCTTGCTGGCGGTTTCGTCGGCGACGAGGGCATCGGTGATCTCGTCGAGATCGCCCTGGAGTACCCGGTCCAGCTTGTACAGCGTGAGCCCGATCCGATGGTCGGTGATGCGGTTTTCCTTGTAGTTGTACGTCCGGATCTTCTCGCTCCGACCGCCGCCGCCGACCTGACCCTTTCGGGCCGCCGACGCCTCGGCGTTCTGGCGTTCCTGTTCCGCCTTGAGGATCCGCGACCGCAGCACCGTCATCGCCCGAGCCCGGTTCTGGATCTGGCTCCGCTCGTCCTGCATCGTCACGACGGTGCCGGTTGGCTTGTGGGTGATCCGAACTGCGGAGTCGGTCGTGTTGACGCTCTGTCCGCCGGCACTCGAGGCCCGGTAGACATCGATCTGGAGGTCTCGTTCGTCGATCACGATGTCGATCTCCTCGGCCTCCGGAAGGACCGTGACCGTGGCCGATGAGGTGTGGATGCGCCCCTGGCTCTCCGTCGCCGGAACCCGCTGCACCCGGTGGGGGCCACCCTCGTGCTTCATCCTGCTCCACACGCTCTCGCCGCTGAGTGAGAACGTGACTTCGTTGAAGCCACCCTTCTCGCTGACGTCGGTGCCGAGCAGATCCAGCTTCCACCCGCGACGATCGGCGTAGCGCACGTACATCTCGAACAGGTCACGGGCGAAGAGGTTCGCCTCCTCTCCGCCTTCGGCGCCGCGGATCTCGATGATGACGTTGCGGTCGTCGTTGGGATCCTTCGGGAGGAGTAGCACTTTGAGCTCGGCTTCGAGCTCGGCCAGCCGGTTGGTGGCGGCGTCGATCTCACCACGAAACATCTCACGGTCATCGCCGTCGGTCTCTGCGAACAGCTCCTTCGCCGCCTCCAGATCGTCGGACACCGCCCGATGGTCGCGGGCCTTCAGCACGATCGGCTCGAGGTCCTTCATCCGCTTGCCGAGGGTCCTCAGCGCGTTCGGGTCCGTTTGCACGTCGGGATCGCCGAGTCGGGCGAGCACGCTCTGGTACTCGTCCTCGAGGCCCTGCAACCGTTGAAGCACGGTCGTCGAGGTTACGGCAGTCCGGAAGCAGTGGTGAGACGGCCTCAGCGGCGAACGGCGACCCGGAGCTCCGTCAGGCCGTGGAGCACGAACGTGGGGGCATACACTGGCTCGGCGACGAGGTCGAGGCGATGACGGCGGAGGTGGTCGAGTGACGCTTCCAGCTCGAGCCGGGCCAGCGGCGCGCCGATGCAGAAGTGGATGCCTCCGCCGAAGCCGATGTGTCCGGTGTCGTTGCGGCCGGCATCGAAGCGATCGGCGTCGGGGAATCGCCTCGGGTCACGGTTCGCCGATCCGAACAGCATGGCGATCTCACTTCCGAACGGGAGATGCTGACCGAGGAGCTCAATGCCGTCACGGGCAAGCACAAAGCGCTCGAAGAGCTGGAGCGGGGCATCCCAACGGGTCATCTCCTCGACCGCACTTCGTGTCGTGACCTCACCGGCTTGCACCCGACCCCATTCGTCGGGATGACGAAAGAAGGCGCGCATACCATTTCCGTGGACATTGACTGTCGCCTCGTGGCCGGCGTTGAGCAGCACGATGACCGTGGATACGATCTCGTCCTCCGTGAGCCGGTCACCGGCCTCCTCCACCTGCACGAGGTCTGACACCAGGGTGGCGTCAGGCTTCCTCCGCTTCGCGTCGATGAGCTCGCGGGTGTAGGCGATGAACTCACGGCCGGCAGCGTTCGCGGCTTCGCGCTGCGGATCGGTGGTCGAGAGTTCGTACATCTTCACGATTGCGTGAGACCACGCCAGCAGTTGGGTGCCGTCGCTCACCGGCACACCGAGCAGTGTGCAGATGATGTCGATCGAATACGGCATGGCGTAGTCACGGAGGAGATCGACGTCATCACGCTCGCACGCTTCCTCGAGCAGGCGGCTGCTCGTCGCATCGAGGTACGGCCGCATCCCGGCCACCCCGGACGGCGTGAACACCTTGGCGAGGAGGGCTCGGATACGTGTGTGATCGGGAGGTTCGAGGTTGAGCAGCGAGAACTCCTCGCTGGCCGCGAAATCGCTCCAGCGAGGATCGGGCGCGGCGCGGCCCATCTCCTCGTGCGTTGCCACGTGCGTGTAGGTACGACCGAGCCTGCGGTCGCGGAGAAGGGTGTGCACAGAGTCGAAGCGGGTCACCGTCCATTGGCCGGTGAGTTCGTTGCGGAACATCGGGGTGGCCTCACGGATGGCGTTCAGCACCGGATACGGATCCTGTTGAAACACCGGTGCGATCGGGTCGAACGCCGCAAGCAGCGCATCAGTATCGGTTGAGTTCACGCTGTGCCCGGAGGTTGCGGTCATCTCGACACCGTACCGCCGCGAGGGAACGGACACGTGCTGGTGTTCTCGGTCCGAATCACCGAAGGATGCCTCTCTTCCCACGACCAGGCGACGCGCCATCCGACGCCGTCTGTACGCTGAGTCGCGTGCGACTCGAACTGGCGACTTCGGCCCTGGTGTTCCCGGCCGTGTCCTTCCTGATGCTCGCCTACGGTCAGCGCTACGTCGCCATCACGGGGAGGATCCGCCAACTCGTCAGCGACCGGTCGATGGACCCCCGGTCCGATTCCCTTCGGTTGCGCCAGGTCGAAGTCCTCCGACGCCGCGTGGGGATGATCAGGGCCATGCAGACGCTGGCGGTATTCTCGCTACTGTTGGGAATCGTAAGCGCGCTTGTCGTCTTGGTGCGCGGCTCACAGGTCGTCGCGAAGTTGCTGTTCGGTGGATCGCTGGTCGCCATGATCGCCTCGCTCGTCGTGACGCTCTGGGAGATCCAGCTCTCGTCCAAGGCGGTCGATCTGCAGATCGAGTCCGCCGAGTTCGAACTCATCCGCCGAGCCGCACCCTGAGGTCGCCTGGCCCCGCACCGGCCTACGGGGTCGAGGGTGCGTGCGCCGCTGCCGCGAGCGCCTGGGCGAGGTCGGACCAGAGATCCTCCACGTCCTCGATCCCAACACTCAAACGGAGCAGACCGGGGTTCACGTGGGCATCGCCTGCGTACTTCTGTCGGCGTTCGATCGTGGTCTCAACGCCGCCCAGACTCGTGGCCGGCACGAGGAGTCGTACATTCGCACAGACCGAGTCGGCCACGACAGCGCCACCGTGCACGATCACCGCCATCATCGGGCCGACCTGACGGACGTCGGCCACCATTTCGTGCGAACGCAGGCGTGCGGCGAGATCCGCGGCCGATCGCGACGACGCCTCGTAGCGAAGCGGAAGTGTCCGCAGTCCGCGCAGGGCCAGAAACGATTCGAGCGCGCCCGGCGTCGCACCGACGTAGGTTCTCGCCCGGAAGAGCAGTTCGTGCAGCTTGGGATCGCGGGTTATCGCGACTCCGAGAAGCAGATCACTGTGGCCGCCGATAAATTTGGTTGCCGAGTGGAGCACAGCGGTCGCGCCGAGCGCCAGGGGCTGCTGGCCGAGCGGCGTGGCGAACGTCGAATCGACGACGGTGGTCGCGCCACGGGTCGAAAGCGTGCCGCAGAGCGCCGAAAGATCAGCCACATCGAGGGTGGGATTCGCCGGGGATTCCAGCCAGGTGACGTCGGCGCCGTCCGATGCAGCGAGCACCCCGTCGGTGTCGGTCACGTCGACGAGACGGACCTCGATTCCGTGCCCGGCGGCGAGGTCAGCGACCAGCGTGCGCACGCCCAGGTAGCTCGCCCGCGGCAGGACGATCACCTTCGGCTTGAGCGCGTGCAGGAGTGCCGAGGCAGCGGCCATGCCACTGGCGAACGAGATCGCATGGCCGCCTTCGAGCGCGCCGATCGCGTCTTCGAATGCGATCCAGGACTCGGTGCCGTGCGTCCTCGTGTAGTCGCCGCCCTCACGGAAGTTCGAGGCGAGGACGAGGGGTTGGTTCAGGGGAGCCCCGGCCCCGTGCGGTCGCCCGGTCGCCACGGCGATGGTGCGCGGCGACCAGCCGTTCGACGGCACGTCACGAGGGGCGGGTGGCCAGGGGTCGGCATCGGGCATCTCGACGACGCTACGGGATCGTCCGGCACTTGCGTTGCGGCTCTCGGCCGAACGCTTACGCGAGATCGAGGAGTTCGGTCACGCGGTCCTTCGGGCGGCCGATGACGGCGCCCTTCGACGTCATCACCACGGGACGCTGCATCAGCTTCGGATGCTTCACCAACAGTTCGACGACGGCATCCGGCGACTGGTAGTCGGCCTCATCCAGCCCGAGCTTGGCGAAGACCGAGTCCTTCCGAACGAGATCGGCCACCGGGCCATCGAGCTTCCGCACGATCTCCGTCAGCGTTTCCCGGGTGGGCTTGGCCTTGAGGTACTCGACAGTGTCGAACTCGACACCACGCGCCTGAAGAATCTTCAGCGCGTTGGTCGACGAGTTTCAATGAGGGTTGTGGAACAGCGTGATGGAAGCCATGCGTCCATCATGGCGGACCGTCGGACCGGGGTCAGCCCGACCGGGGACCGATCAGCCGGGGGCAGGATCGCCGCACTCCTGGGTCGGCTGACCGAGTTTGGGTCGGGAGTTGTGCAGGGATGCACTCCAGCCGACCCAGTACACGTCAGCCGACCCAGAGGGGGAGACGGTCATCTCGGCCAGGGGACGTCGGCCGTGACGGTTTGCACTCCGCACGCATCGGCGACGCGTCGAACGGCCGGAAGGTCGTTCCCGTTCGGGACGACCAGCACCCGACGGGCACGGGAGAGACCGAGGACCGTGGCGACGTCGGCGACAACGAGCGCGGCATCGAGATCGACACCGGCCGAAGCGCCGACGACCATCGGACGTCCGTCGTCGGCCGTTCCCACCGCCATCGCCGGTGTGGCCAGCTTCAACGTCGGAACGACTGTGGACTCCGTCGGTGTCAGCGAAACGGCGCCAACGCGCTCGGGCGAGGCGCACAACGCGATCCGGAACCACCGTTCCCGACTCAGTTGGTTCGCCGGATGTGACCCGGCGTCGATTCGGCGATGAGCACGGACCGCACCGACCGCCTCGGTGAGCCCCACCACGGCGTCGATGTCCGAACCATGCATCATCGACTGGGCAAGTCGGTCGTGCTTGCCCACCCCGACGTGAAGGCGCGGCACCCCGTCGTGCTGGTCGACGATGACCCGGGCTACTTCGAGGCCGAGAACTTCTGCACGAAGCACACCATGCTCGACCACCGCATCGGCGCCACACGCGGTGATCGTGTCGGCGTTGAGCATCGTCACCGCGTCGGGCGCCATGGCGGGCACGAACGGTTCAGCGATCATCGGCGTGGTCTTGCGACCGTTCACGACGAAGATGCTGAGCGGCGATGCCAGGAGCGCGTTTCGCCGCGCTCCCCCGCCGTCGGCGAGGTCGCAGAGCACGTTGAGCGTGTGCAGCCCATGGCGCTGCCGCCAGACGACAGCACCGCCCAGCCATCCGGCGGCAAGCGCCGGACGCAAAGCTTCCGCGTCGAGCGGATCGGCGTCGATGGTGATCGCGGGCACGAGCACCCAACCGACGCCGGTCGTGGCGGCGACGAACCCTGCGCCGATCGGGAACGCCTCCGCCACCAGTGAGGCGGGGTCGACGTTCCAGTTCTCGACGATAAGCGCGCGCAGCTTTGTCTGCAGCAGCTGCGCCCGCTGCGTCAGGCTCAACGCCATCGGCGGATCAGTTGCCCGACGACGGGGCCTTGGCGATCTCGAGAAGGAACTCAGAGTTCGTCTTGGTCGTCTTGATGCGATCCATCAGCAGTTCGAGACCTGCAGCACCGGAACCACCCTCGGCGAGACCGTTGAGCACGCGGCGAAGCTTCCACACCACATCGAGCTCCGGCTTCTGGAAGAGCAGCTCCTCATGACGGGTCGACGACTCGTTGACGTTGATCGCCGGGTAGATCCGCTTCTCTGCCAGACGGCGGTCGAGGCGGAGCTCCATGTTGCCGGTGCCCTTGAACTCTTCGAAGATGACCGTGTCCATGGTGGAGCCGGTCTCGACGAGGGCAGTGGCCAGAATCGTGAGCGATCCGCCTTCCTCGATGTTGCGTGCAGCACCGAAGAACTTCTTGGGCGGATACAGCGCCCCGGTGTCGATGCCGCCGGACATGATGCGACCGGTGGCAGGAGCGGCGAGGTTGTAGGCCCGGGCAAGGCGGGTGATGCCGTCGAGGATGATGACGACGTCCTTGCCTTCCTCGACCAGACGCTTCGCCCGGTCGAGCGCGAGCTCGGCCACGATGGTGTGCTCCTCGGCGGGCTTGTCGAAGGTGGACGCGATCACCTCACCACTCACATGGCGACGCATGTCCGTGACTTCCTCCGGACGCTCGTCGATGAGCAGGACCATGAGGTGCACGTCGGGGTTGTTCGACTCGATCGACGACGCGATCTGCTTCATGATCGTGGTCTTGCCGGCCTTCGGCGGGGAAACGATGAGGCCGCGCTGTCCCTTTCCGATCGGGGCGACGAGGTCGATGATGCGAGCCACCATGTTTCCGGGCTGGCCGGGCTGCTCGAGGCGGAGCTTCACGTCGGGGAACAGCGGCGTGAGATCCTCGAACTTCGGACGCAACTTGGCGACGTCAGGATGGTGGCCATTGACGGACTCGATGTCGACGATCGCCGGGAACTTCTCCTGCGGAAGCGCCGGACGATGCGAGCCGACAACGCGGTCGCCTTTGCGGAGTCCCATCTGGCGGACCCGGTTGACGGGTACATAGACGTCGTTGGGGCCCGGCAGGTATCCGTTGGCCCGGATGTAGCCATACCCCTGGTCGGCGAGATCGAGCAGACCGGCGATCGGAATCAGTTCGCCGGCGTAGGACTCGCTGGCGCGATCGGCGAACGCGTCACCCTGCGGCGTGACCTGGCGATCCCGGTCGCGGCCACGGCGACGGCGACGGCGTCCGTTGCGGTCGGTTTCGAAACCGCCATCGAACGTGGACGCCTGCTGGGGACCACGGTCAGGGCGCGGACCACGATCGGGGCGGTCGGGGCGGTCGGGTCGGTCGCCTCGCGGACCGCGATCGCGATCGGGACGAGGACCGCGGTCGCCACCTTCGGGACGCGGGCCTCGGTCACCATCGGTTCGCTCGAGCCGATCTGGACGCGGACCGCGGTCACGGAACCGGTCTCGGCCGGGGCGGCCTCCGTCACCGTTGCCGCCTTCGACTCCTGGCGCATCGGCGAGATCGCTCGGGGTGGCGACGACCACATCACCCGCCGGGGACGAAGGCTTCGCAGCGGCAAACGCCCACGCCGCCTCGTCATCCTCGGAACCCCCGGCGCTTGCCGACTCGGCATCGGCGAACGGGTCGAACAGGGTCGACGAGGACCGCACCGGCGCCGGCTTCGGCCCGCGCAACGATCCGTCGGCGCGGTCGGCGCGAGTGACGGATGGAGTCGGCGCGGCGGGCGCAGGCGAGCCGGCGTCGTCGGTTGCGGTACCGGCCGCGTCGCCCTTGCGGGCCGGCCCTCGTCGGGGCTTCTTCTCCGACGGGGCGTCGAGAACGCCTGCCGTCTTGAGGATCTGATCGATCAGGGTTTCTTTTTTCGATCGGCCACTCGGCTTCATGCCGAGGGCCGTGGCGATGGTGGCCAGTTCCTCACGCTCTTTGCGCTCGAGGACCGACCGTTCCAGGGTGCCTTCCATCTGTTCTGTTGCCTCCACGCGCCGCTCGGCGCGGATGAGTCCGGGATGTACGGACATGTGTGGGACCCGCCGTCACGCTGCTGATTGTTCCGAAGGAGGTTTGTGTCCGACGCGAACTCCTTCGGACACCGAACCGCACTCGACGCCCGGGGGCGGAGCAGTTGTTGCGGTAGATCGCCGAGGGCATAACGCCACCCGACGAGTGATCACCATAGCTGGTCCGGGGCGCAGAAACGAACCAGACCGGTCGAGCCGACCGTCAGTCGCAGACTCTGGCGATGTAGCGCTCGACCTCGGCGACGGAGTTTCCGATCTCGACCACTCGCTGAGGCCGCTCCTCGAGCCCCACTGTGGACGCCGGCCGGGGTGCCTCGAACCCGAGCGCCTCGACGATCGTCTCGCCGAACTTGATCGGCAACGCGGTCTCCAGGCAGAGCATCGGCGTCGCCGGGTCGGCGCGTCCATCGGCGCGGGCCTCGAGCGCGACCTTCACACCGTCGGCCGTGTGCGGGTCGATCACCCGGCCGGTCCGCTGATGCACGAGCCGGATCGTCGAGATCCGATCGGCATGCGTACTCGTCCCGGCGGTGATGGCGTGGTCACTCGTGGCGCGCCGATCGTCAGGGCCGCTGAGATCGAACGAGCCGACCGAGCGCAGGGCTTCGTAGAGCTGACGCGTCCGTTCACCGTCACGGCCGGTCACGTCGAACACGAAGCGTTCGAAGTTCGAGGCCTTCGAGATATCCATCGACGGACTCGTCGTCGCGTGGACCTCGGCTGACGATCGTGGACGGTAGATGCCGGATCGGAAGAACTCCGCCAGCACGTCGTTCTCGTTCGTGGCGAGAATGAGCTGGAGGATCGGGAGGCCCATCCGACGGGCCACGTGCCCGGCGAAGATGTTCCCGAAGTTACCGGACGGGACCGCGAACGACACCTGGTCGCCCGGTCCCGCCGAGGCGGCGAAGTAGCCCTTCGCGTAGTAGACGACCTGGGCGACGACACGGGCCCAGTTGATCGAGTTGACCGTGCCGATCCGGTACTTCGCTTTGAACTCGGCATCTTCGCCCACGGCCTTCACGATGTCCTGGCAGTCATCGAAGACGCCCCGCACGGCGAGGTTGTGGATGTTGTCGTCGAGCAACGAGAACATCTGGGCAGCCTGGAAACGGCTCGTCCGTCCGAGCGGGGAGAGCATGAAGACACGCACACCGCGCTTGCCCCGAAGCGCATACTCCGCCGCGCCGCCCGTGTCACCGCTGGTCGCGCCGAGCACGTTGAGCTCTGAGCCATCTCGTTCGAGCACGAATTCGAACAGGTTGCCGAGCAGTTGCAGGGCGACGTCTTTGAACGCCAGGCTCGGACCGTTGCTCGTGCACAGGAGCGACAGGCCGTCGAACACCGGAACCACCGGCGTGATGTCGTCGGTGCCGAACGCTTCCTCCGTGTACGTACGATCGACGATGCGGCGGAGATCGTCGGCCGGGATGTCATCAGCGAACATACGAAGCAGGTTGAAGGCGAGATCGGGGTACGACAGCCCGCGCATGGCCTCCCAATCTGCCGGCGTGAGCACGGGGTACTCCTGTGGAACGACCAGCCCGCCATCCGGAGCGAGACCTTCGAGGAGCACCTCCACGAAGGAGCGGGGTTCCATGCCGCCGCGAGTCGAGATGTAGCGCATCAGTTCCCCTCTCCGATCACCCGAAGGACGCTGACGACCCTTCGCACCTCGGGCAGAGCACGAAGACCGTCGAGGCACGCGTCGACGGCGAGCTCCTGGGCAACGTGGGTGATAAAGATGATCTTCGCTTCATCGCCCAGGCCCTCCTGCTCCATCGAACGGATGGACACGTCGTGGGTGCCGAAGACGTTGGCCACAGCGGCGAGCACGCCCGGCCGGTCGGCGACCTCGATTTGGAGGTAGTAGGCCGATCGTAGATCGCCGGGCGACGCGAACACCGCGGGGGCAAAGGCGCCGAGCGAAGCATGGGTCCCCTTGCGGAGGTTCACCGCGGCATCGACGACGTCGCCCAGCACGGCACTCGCCGTGGGGCCACCACCGGCGCCCCGTCCGTAGAACATGAGGTCGCCGACGCTGCGCCCCTCGACGAAGACGGCGTTGAAGGATCCGCGGACATTGGCCAAGGGATGGTCGGCCGGCACCATCGCCGGAAAGACCCGGACGCTCAGCGAACCGCCGACTTCCTCGGCGACTGCGAGCAACTTGATCACGTGGCCGAGCGAGGACGCGTTCGCGATGTCATCGGCGGTGATGCCGGAGATGCCCTCGGCCACCACTTCGCTTCCCCGAACGAGCCGACCGAAGGCGATCGTGGCGATGATCGATGCTTTAGCCGCGGCGTCGTGACCCTCGACATCGGCCGTCGGATCGGCCTCGGCGAAACCGAGCGCCTGGGCTTCGGCCAACGCTTCTGCGTAGGACGCACCCGCTTCCGTCATCCGGGTGAGGATGTAGTTCGTCGTCCCGTTGACGATGCCGAGCACGCGGACCACGTCCTCACCGATGAGCGACTCACGAAGTGGCCGGATGAGCGGGATACCTCCGGCCACCGCCGCCTCGAAGAGCAGATCGACGCCGGCAGCGTCGGCCGCAGCGAAGAGCTCTGCCGCCGACTGGGCGAGAAGCGCCTTGTTGCCGGTGACGACGGGTTTGCCGTTGCCCATCGACGCCATGACGAGCTCACCGGCAAGTCCGGTGCCACCCATGAGTTCGACCACGAGATCGACATCGTCGGCCGCGACGACCGACCAGGGATCGTCGGTCAGGAGCCTCGGGTCGATTCCGGGACGGTCCTTCGTGAGGTCAGCGACCGCGACCCGACTGAGCACCAACTCGATGCCGGTCCGCGCAGTGACCGCCTCGCTCCGCTCGCGCAGGAGGGTGACCAGCGCGCTGCCTACCGTTCCCGCCCCCAGCAGTCCGATCCGGACCGTACCCGGCGCAGCCGCTCCGTCTTGATTGCGCTGCCCCGGCCCGTTGTCGCTCACGAGCGGAAGAGGTTACCGGTGCCTCTCGGGAGTCCGTGGCCGATTGCCGGCCGACAACGAATCGGCATCGGACATCCAGACGTCGGGGACCCCGTCATCGTCGAGCCAGTGCAGTGTGCTGGGCACGACCGGCTGCTCCGTGATGGGAGCTGTTCTCGGGGCGAGGAGGGTCTCCCAGTCGGCGACGATGGCGTCGTCGTCGAGCCAGTGCGGTTCGTGTGCAGGTTCCGGGCGGGGCACGGGATGCGCTCCGGCCGCTTCGTCATCGAGCGCGTTGTCCTCTCGCGGCCAGAAAACCCAGGCGACGAGCACGCCGAAGAGCACCGCGAGCATCAGAATCGAGCGGAGGAAGCCGAGGAAGACGCCTCCGTTGGCGACCATCAGCCACTTCGAACCGACGATGTCCTTCTCGGTGATCGACCACGGGTCGGGGGTGCGGTTGTTGTCCCCCTTGGCGAGCAGCCGACCGTCGGGGAGTCGCTGGTACAGCCGGTGCACGATCTCTCTTCCGGCACCCGCACCGGCCCCGGGAATGCGATAGACGATCACGTCACCGATGTCGTACGACGAGCGTTTCTTCGTGATGACGAGATCGCCGGTGTGATAGGTCCGCTCCATCGAATGCCCGGACACGATGATGAAGTCGGTCGAGCCACCGAACCGCACCGGCCACATCAGCGCGAGGAGGCCGGCGAGCAGCAGCCACGGAAGAAGCCCGGCCAGGAAGGACCGGAACACCTGGGCACGCGTACGGTTGTCGATCGCCCCATGACGCGGAGGTCGGGTCATACGCTCTCCACCCGGAAGTTGTCGAACGTCGAGCTGGTGTCGGTGTCCGCCCAGAGCCCAAATCCGACGTTTGCCACCCCGTCAGGGGTGCAACCGGCGCCGATGTCTTTGAACTTGCAGAGGTTCGTTCCTGTCAGGGTCTGGGTCATCCGGAGCGTGCCGTTCACGAACACGGTGATCGTCGGGCCAATCGACGTGACCCGGAGCTCGAACGTGGAGTTCGGATTGCCCACCCCACCGGTGGAGGCGAGGAACACCCGCGTGGGTCCGAAGTAGGTCGACAGCGTGAGGGTGCCACCTCCAGACGCCGAGTACAGCAGGAGCATGTTGTTCGTGCCATCGTCGTTGAACGTCACGCCGGGACGGGCGGTGCCGTTTCCCGGGTTGATGGTGACGACCATGGACGCGTCGACCACTGGTAGATCCATCAGGACGTTGGCGTCCTTGTTGCTCGTCGAGGTCCTCGCCGTTGCGCCGTCGAGGAGCCACGTGCCTATTTGGGGCTTCCAGACGAGACCGCCGGGAGAGACCGATCCGGGAAGAAGATTGAGGACCCGGTCGAAGTCGTCCCACGAGTAGACCGTCGGCGCTCCGCTGACGCCCGAGATGTTTTGCGCAGTGATCTGGTCGCTCGACAACAGCAGACCGGCGGCGAACGCCCGACCGAGGAGAAGCGACGCGATGATCAGTGCAGCCCCCCCAATCAGGACGCGGCGACGGGGCCGGCGACGAATCGCCGACCCCGAAACCACATCGGATGTGAGTGGAACCTGCATGGTTGCTCCGAGGGTGCTGAAGTCAGCCCGAGATGACGACTGCCGCCCCTCGAACCAGATTGGCGTTGGCCGCGGGGGTGAGGGTCACCGTTGCTGACGTCGTTCCTATCGGCAGACTCAGGCTCAGAATTGAACCCGAGCCCAGAACGACACCGGTGTTGCGTTTCAGGGTGAGGTCCAAACGCTTGGCGTTGCACACGTTGTTCAGTCCGTTGACGACGACCGATGTCGTGTCGTACCGGCCCGCTGACGTTACGTAGGTGTTGTTGTAGTCCAGCGTGACACCGTTGGTGTCGCAGCTCGCGATCACCGTGGTTCCAGCACCGAGGGTGCTATTGGCGATGTTGAGGCTGGCCGCGCTGGCCAACACACCACCTACTCCGACGACCCCGAGGGCCAGGGCGAAGATCGCCTGGCGCCTCGAGCGTCGGAACATGGTGGTGACCATGTTCTGGTCAGGGTCAGTCAGCGATAACGACGGCGGCGCCCGTGGCGGCGGAGGCGTCGGCGGGCGTCGTGAAGGTGATGAGCGCGGTGTTGTTGGTCGCGGTCGCCGGAACGGCAGCCACAATCGCGGCGACGTTGCCGGTGCCGAGCGATGCGCCGCTCGAGTCCTTGAGGGTGAAGTCGAGGGCCTTGCCGATACAGGCGGAGTTGATGCCACTGACGAGGACCGACGTGATGCGGTACGAGCCCGGAGTTGCCGGGGCAACAGGGGCAACCGGGAGCGTGGGGGAATAGGCCTGGTTGTATTTGAGCGTGACACCGTCGATGTCACAGCTGGCGATGACGACGGTGCCGGCGCCGAGGGTGTTGCCGGTGACGCCGAGGCTGGCGGCGGAGGCGAGGATGCCACCACCGACGGTGAGGCCGAGGAGCGACGCGACGACGGCGCGGCGCGAGTTACGCGAAAGCTTGCGGGACATGGGAGGGGTCCTTATTTGGAAGTAGGGATGCGGCGGTACAGCGGAGTTGCTTGCACGCTGACTTTCGACCCCGGCACTCGCAAGACCTGAGGAGTTCGGAGCGTTTTGAGCTGAATGACCCACCAGGCTCAGCGAAAATCGCAATCGCGACCAGGGCGTATTGGTCCGAACGACCCAGTGTCCCCGCTGCACCCAGGATGACGTAGTATGTGCGCATACCTTTTCGCGCAATGATCGACTGGACTCCTCCGCCACCCGACAGTTCGTGAAAGCCCGGAGTAGCCCTTCACGTTGACTTCGACGACCGCCCCCCCGAATTTCCCATCGCTCCGAAGATGGTTTAAGGACGGCCTGACGTAGGTAAAGGATCAGGCATCACCTGAAAGCCCATCCGGCCCTGCCGCACAACGAGAACGCTGGCGTCAACGGCGCTCCACGGACTTTCCCGAGCGACGAGGCACCCCATGCGAACACAAGAGAACGAGACGACGAGACCTACGCCCCGGCGTCGGACTCCCTTCGGACTTCTGGCGACCTTTGCCGTGGCCACCGCAACCGCACTCGTGCTCCCCATCGGCAACGCCGGTGCCGCCACGACACCCATCGACCTGGGAACGGCGAAGAACTTCGCCGTTCTCGCCGGTAGCGGCATCACCAACACGGGTCCGACAACCATCAACGGCGACATCGGCACGTTTCCCACGCCGACCGAAACCGGGCGCGCCTCCATCGTGCTGACGGGAACCGACCACGCCGGCGATGCCGTGACGCAACAGGCGAAGATCGATCTCATCACTGCCTACAACCAGGCCGCCGGTGCCGGCCCGGCCGCAGCAGTCGCGACCGAACTCGGAGGCCGGACCCTTACCC
This sequence comes from Acidimicrobiia bacterium, assembly GCA_031368215.1. GTDB lineage: Bacteria > Actinomycetota > Acidimicrobiia > Acidimicrobiales > JANYDT01 > JANLQX01. Next base: position 34,210 of record JANLRD010000071.1, read on the forward strand.
CGGGCGTCTATGCCTCACCGACACTCGGAATCACGGGAACGCTGTACCTCGACACCCAAGGCGACCCGTCGGCCGTATTCGTCTTCCAGTCTTCTTCAACGCTGATCACTGCATCCGCCAGCAGCATCGTGGTACTGAACAGCCCGACGGCGTGCAACGTGTTTTGGCAGGTCGGCAGCTCGGCGACACTCGGAACCAACTCGAGCTTCCTCGGAACGATCCTTGCCCAAACCTCGATCACCGCCACGACACAGGCGTCGATCCGAGGACGACTGCTCGCCCAGAATGGGGCAACCACCCTCGACACCAACACCATCACCCCGATCCCGTGCACACCAACCGTTGCCCCCACGATCGCTCCGTTCGTCGTGCCTCCGTCGACTGCGCCGACGACCACTGCGCCGACGACCACCGTCACCACGACGGCAACCAGCCCCACCACCGTCACGACGGCGGCAACCAGCCCCACCACCGTCACCACCACCACGACCATCACTGCCCAAGCGCCTGCGTCCGCCCCATCGGCACCCCCAACTCCGCCGAACAGTCCTCCGCCCGGTCCCACCCCCGGCACACTCCCGATCGCCTACACCGGCTTCGACGGCGGAGCCGCGGCACTCGGGGCGGCCATGGTGCTCGCCGGAGCGGTGCTGCTCGCGACCTCGTCGGACCGTCGCCGCAATCGCGGCCGGCACTCGCGATGAAACTACCCGTGCTCCCCTAGAGCTGATCGAGACGTAGTAAGTCCTCATACGTTTCTCGACGTACGACCACTCGAGCTTTTCCGTCGTTGACGAAGACCACGGCGGGCCGCGGAACCTTGTTGTAGTTCGAGGCCATGGAGTGGCCGTAGGCGCCGGTGACCGGCGTACACAAGATGTCACCCAGCGTGAGGTCGCCGGGCACCCACGCCTCGGGGATGAGGATGTCACCGGTCTCGCAGTGCTTGCCGACGAGGCGGATCGGCATCGTCCGCTCGGCCAGCGAATTCCGCGGTAGGAACGCCTCGTAGCCGGCGCCATAGAGCGCAGGTCGCGGGTTGTCGCTCATGCCACCGTCGACGGACACGTAGGTGCGGATGTCGGGGAGATCCTTGATCGTGCCGACCCGGTAGAGAGTGACACCGGCGGTGGCGGCGATCGAGCGGCCGGGCTCCCCACTGACCCGCACGCCGTTCGGCACTCCTGCTTCGCGGGCAGCGAATTTGATGGCGTGACCCCAGTCGCTGATGGTCGGCGCCTGCTCATCCTGCAGGTAGGGAACGGCCAGCCCGCCGCCGACGACGAGCTCCGGCAGGCCGAGCGGTACGAAGAACGGCGCCAGCGCCTGCACGACCTTCTCGAACGACTCGATCGACATCACCTGGGACCCGACGTGCGCGTGCACGCCGACGAGTTCGACCCCGCTCCCTTCGGAACGGCAGATCGTGACCGCCTCCGCGGCCGCGCCTGACGCGATCGAGAAGCCGAACTTGACGTCTTCGTGGCCGGTGGCGATGAACTCGTGCGTGTGGGCCTCCACGCCCGGCGTGAGCCGCAGCAGCACCTTCGGCCTCGGGTGGCCGAATCCCGCGAGTCGGCGGAGGCGATCGAGCTCGTCGAACGAGTCGACGACGATCCGACCGATCCCGCGCTCCAGCGCATAGGACAGCTCGGCCGTCGACTTGTTGTTGCCGTGGAGCACGAGACGACTCGCCGGGACGCCGGCGCGAAGAGCGACGAATGCCTCGCCCGCCGTGGCGACATCGATGTGCATGCCTTCGTCATGGGCGAGCTTGGCCATTGCCGCGCACAGGAAGGCCTTCGAGGCGTAGGCAACACCGTGGCCGAAGGCCCACACCGCGTCCTGGCACCGACGACGGAGGTGGTACTCGTCGTAGACGAACAGCGGCGTGCCGAACTCCTCGGCCAACCCGACCAGATCCCTCCCACCGACGATGGCCGAGCCGTCGTCGGAAAACGAAGTGGTGAGGGGAAGAAGATGATGAGCAATCGGCGCAGCCATGGTCAGGCGATCCTACGGGTGCCCCGTCGTGAGGACTGATCCCCGCATCAGCGTGCGTGTATCCCACATGACGTACACATGCATCCCAGACACCCTCCTTCGGCCGAAAATCTTGCCGTTTCTGGCTGGTCTGGGATGCCGGCACCCGCCATCTGGGATGTTCCGAGTCGCGCGGGCGCACTGCAGGGCTCCGTCGCCGGCCGTCAGTCGACGGGGAGGTCGTCCATGCGTTCGGGGGCGCTGACACCGAGCAGACCCAGGCCTATGGCCAGTCCGATCCGGGCCGCCTCGACGAGCCAGAGCCGGGACTGGCGCAGGTCTGCGTCGACGTCATCGCGCAGGATCGGACAGTCGTGATACATCGACTGGAAGGCCCCGGCGAGCTCGCGGACCCACGTGGTGATCTTATGCGGGGCGCGGTCGTTCGCCGCGGTCGCCACAACGCCGGGAAGGTCGGCCAGCACACGGAGCACGTCGAGCTCGCGTTCGTGGACCAGGAGTGACAGGTCGACGTCGGTCCGGTCCGCCCGGACGATGCCGCGCTCGGCCGCCTTACGTCCGATGCCGTACACGCGGGCGTGGGCGTAGTGGACGTAGAACACCGGATTGTCGAGGGTCTTCGCCACGAGCGCATTGAGGTCGACGCTCTGGCGGGTGTCGATCGACTGGAGAAGGAACGTGAGCTTGGCGGCGTCGGCGCCGACCTCGTCGATGAGCTCGGCGAGTTCGATGATGTCGCCGGTGCGCTTGGACAGCTTCACCTCGACGCCGTCGCGGAGCAGCACGCAGTTCTGACCGATCAGGATCTCGAGGTCATCCGCTGCATGCCCGAGCGCCATCATTGCGGCCTTCATCCGCCCCACGTAGCCGTGGTGATCCGCGCCGAGGATGTTGATCAGGAGGTCACCGCGGGTGAACTTGTCACGGTGGTACGCAATGTCGGGCATGAAGTACGTGTACTGACCATCACCCTTGACGATGACCCGGTCCGTATCGTCGAGCGGCTTGTTCCTCTTGGGGTCGCGGAAGCTCGTCGTGCGCAACCAGGTGGCGGGCGTTGTCCCATCGGCGTCGGGGTCGACACCCTTGCGTTGCGATTGGTCGCGGTCCGAACTGGTCTCGGGCGTCGCGGAGATATAGGTACAGCCGGATCGTTCGAGTTCGCTGAGCGTCGCCTCCACATCGCCGCGGGCGGCGATGACCCGTTCGGACGAGAACGTGTCGAACTCAACGTTCATGCGCCGCATGGTGTCCTGCTGATACCGCAACGCCTTGGCGTAACCCCACTCGAGGGCGCCGTCGGTGTCGAGTCCGCCCGGCATCTCGGCGGCCCAGTCGATGATGTACTGGCCGTGGTACCCGCCTTCGGGAACGACGGTGCCGTTCTTCCGGGCGAGCAGGGATGCCGCGAACTTCTGCATCTGCACGCCGCGGTCATTGATGTAGAACTCGCGGTGCACCGTGTAGCCGGCGCGGCTGAGCACGCGACTGAGCGCGTCGCCATAGGCCGCCCAACGGGCGTGACCCGCATGGAGCGGCCCCGTCGGGTTCGCGCTCACGTATTCGATGTTCACGCGGCGCGCCCCGGGAGAAACAACGCGCGCATAATTCTTGACACCCGCGTCGATCACGGTGTCGAGAATCTCGTGCAGCCAGCTCGGCGCCAGTCGGAAGTTGACGAACCCCGGCCCGGCCAGTTCGACGCTCTTCGTATGGAGCGGGAGGTTCGCGTTCAGGTGGCCGACGAGTTCGCCACCGAGCTCGCGCGGATTGCGGCCGATGGCCTTCGCGGTGACGAGCGCGACGTTCGACGACCAGTCACCGTGCTCGGGTGAGGCAGGACGCTCGAGCGCGACCTTCGGGGGTCGGTCGAGACCGAGGGCGACGAACGCGTCGGCAATCGCATCCGCGAGAAGGGAACGGACGGCGAGACTCACGTCGGGCCAACTGCCGTCGTGAGGGGGCGGGTGTTGCGAGCAGTGGAGCGAAGCGGAGCGGCGCAGCGCCGAGGAGACAGAGACATTGGAAGACAAGCCTAGGGGTGAGGCTCGCGGAGGCCGACGGCAAAACCGAACGCGCGCCCGTCAGCTCCGACTCCGAAGCTCGGCCGGTCAGGCCTGGGGTGCCGCGGGGCGGCCTGGCACGGTCGTGCCCGCCGATTGCGGTGCGACCTGGCGTGTGCCGCCGGCCTGTCCCGCCGCCTGCGGCGCCGGCAGACGGCCGAGGAACACGCTCCCGACCGGGCTCGGCGCCGACGACGACCATGGCGACAGATAGCCGGTCGTCGAGACGATCGAGGCGTCGAGCCAAACGTCGGCGAGCAACGTGGTGAAGTTCAACGAACCGGTTGCCGGAATCGACTGGGTGAGGACCGTGAGACCGGTCGACCGGTTGACCACCGTCAACGTCCGCCCCGTGACTACGACCGGAGTGAACTGCTGCTCGCCCGCCCACGCGATCGTCACGGTGTCGGCGAGCTCGTTGAAGGAGAGGGAGAAGGGCGTCGGTGCGATCGGCGCAGTGAGGACGGTGGCGGCCGCAGAGGTGGCATTGGCCGACACGCCACCGGGCACGTAGCGGGCGTTGATCGTGGCGAAGTACGACCCGGATGGCGTGGGCGGGGTCAGGACAATGGACGTTGCCGAGGTGTCGATCGGGGCGCCACACGCAGCGGAGACCAATTCGCACAGGCTCACCGCGTAGGTGATCGCCGCACCGGTGCCGGTCGAGGCGGACCATGCGGCGGTGAGCGCCTGGCTTCCCGTCGCCGTCAGCGTCGGCGAACCCGGGACGCTCGGAGCACCGAGCTGCGCGAGGACGTTGTAATACCCGAAGCTCCCGTAGTTGGAGAAGCCTGTCTGCGGTGTGCCGAGTCCGGAGCCGGTGACGGAGACGTAGTACGTGCCGGGGGTCAACGACGTGAGCTCGAGCGAACCGCTGTTCGTGCTCGTGAGGAACGCAGACGCGAGTTCCGTCCCGCTGCTGTTGAGGATCGCGTAACGCGGGTAAAGGCTCGTGCCATTCGTCGTTCGGGTCAGCGTGACCTTCAGGTAACCGGAAACCGCGATCGAGAAGTAGTCGACATCGCCGGCGAACCCGATGACCTGATCCGCGGTCGGAGTTTCGTTGGTCGGGAGCGGCACGGCACTACCGAATGAATTGCTCTCGTCGGGCACCAGCCCGGTCTTGGCGCCGATGATGGCGACGTCATCTTGGAGGTTGTTGGCGCAGGTGTATTCGCCCTTCGACCATTGGGAGTACTGCTTCCCGTACGGAGAGCCCATGATCGGGCCCCAGGACCCCACGCCGGAACCGTTACCGCCGAAGTAGGAAGCACTCGGGCATCCGCCGACGCCGGAGAGACCGTCATGCGACAGCCCGAGGTTGTGCCCAACTTCGTGCGCGACCGTGTCGGCTACCGAGGTCCACGACTGGGAACTCGAAGCGAACGCCCATGCCGGCGCGTAGTACCGGTCGTTGGTCTGGCCGAACACGCCGACGTAGGCGACGCCACCGCATCCGCTGCCGCAGACCGTTGGCATCCACTTGTCGGGGGTGATCACGGCAATCGATCCGTAGGTCGTGTCTGCCGCCGACGAACGGAACAGGGCATCATCGGTCGGCTGCTGCGTCGTCACGTTGACGTCGAACGCCGCGTAGTCGTCGGCGACCGCCTGCCAGATCGCCCTGATGTACAGCTCGTCGGTGGCACTGCGGCCGGGAAGACCGTCGTAGTCATACGGCGCGACCGTCTGGGATGCGAATCCCGTCTGCGCGTTCCACGCCGTGCCGGTGACCGTGTAGCCGTCGAAGTCCAGGAAGATCGTCTTCGTGCTGCCAGGCCGGCTGTTCAGGAGAAACGTGTTCCCCGGCGGCAGGTAGACCCCCTGGGCGATTTGCGGTCCAGGCGCTGGAACCACGTCCGGAGCGACGTCGGCCGATCCCGCGACCGGCGGGGCGTCGAACTGGTCGATGTAGAGCAAACGGTCGTTGCCGTCCATGAACGCGGTGGGGTCATCGGCCAGAGCCGCCAGGTCGGGGTCGACAGAACGTGCCACGGCACCGCGTGCCGAGCCAACCTGTCGCACGACGTCGGCAACCCGTCGAAAACCGGTGCCGCCGACTCCGAACGTCGCTCCCGCGGGTGCCGACATGGCGGTGACGACGCTGCCACCATTGACCGGCCGCGCCATCACGGCAGACGGACCTGCGACGAACATGGTCAGTGCCGTGCCGCCGATCAACAGCAGGTGGTGGGTCCTCATGTGCTGGCACGCCCCCGTCACGTTTGCGTCGCTGCGACCCTACGACAAGAGCCGCGTCAAAGGAATGACCACTCAGAGTAGTCGTTTTCCGAGGAACCGGATCGCCAAGGTCGCGCCCGAGCGACGGCTCAACACAGGCGAGTAGGGTTGACGGGCCATCCCGCCCTCGTAGCTCAGGGGATAGAGCACCGCCCTCCGGAGGCGGTGGCGCAGGTTCGAATCCTGCCGAGGGCACCAAGGTTTCCGCAGCTCAGCGGCACTTTTCGTCCAGTCTCAACCTCGTACGTGCACTGATTGTCAATCACACTGGCAATCACGCCGATGCAATCCATATGCGATTGCGAAGGGAGACGTACGGATATGAGCGGACACATGCGCAAGCGTGGGGCGAACTCCTGGCAGCTGATCGTGTTCAACGGCTTCGACTCGCGAGGTAGGCGGCAGTACTCGCGCAAGACCGTGCACGGCACCAAGAAGGAGGCCGAGCTACTCCTCGCCGTCTACGTGCTGGAGGTTGGTCACCGCTCAGCGAACATCGTGGCCGAGGCGGCGACGCTGACCCAGGTGCTCGATGGCTGGTTGGAGTTTCGGGGACCGCAGTTGTCCCCGGCGACGGTCGATTGATACCGAATCGCGATCAACCACGTTCGCCCTGTGCTCGGGAAGACGGCGGTGGTGCGTCTGGAGACCCATCATCTCGATGACTTCTACGGGAAGCTTCATCGTGAAGGGATGTCGGGCGCCTCTGTCCGCAAGATTCACTGGGCGATGCGACAGTCGCTCGCGTGGGCCAAGCGGCGCGGTTACGTGACGCACCTGGCGACGGAGGGCGTCGAGTTGCCGCCGCTGGGAGCGGCCCGAATTCAGCCGCCGACATCGGACGTCGTGAGCATGCTGCTTGACTCTGCGCTGGCCGGTGATCCAGAGTTCGGCACGATCTTCGCGTTCGTGGCGTGGACCGGTTGTCGGCGCGGTGAGGTGTGCGGCCTTCAGTGGAGAGACATCGATTTCGAGCGCAGCGAACTCCTCTTCGACCGTTCTGTCGTGGTCGCACGAGGGGGACGGTTGGAGAAAACCATGAAGACAAACGAGGCACGGCGCATCGCCATCGGTCCGGCCACCATCGCGTCACTGGCAGAGCACGCATTCCGAAGAAGGACGATCGCGAAGCAGTGCGGCGCAACAATCAGCGATCGTGGGTTCGTGTTCTCGCCCGATCCGTTGATGGCCGAGCCTTGACACCCGACAACGATCAGCCACCGGTTCGCTTCAGCTTGCAAGGAGGCGGGAGTCCCGCACATGCGGTTGCACGACCTTCGTCATCACTCGGCAACGGCACTTCTGAAGAGTGGGGTCAGCGTCGGCGAGGTGATGGATCGTCACGGGTGGACGGCGATGGACATGGTGTCGCGCTACCGCCACATGATGGAAGCGAAGGACCACGGGGCCGCCGAAACACTCGAACGTCTTGCATCGAGCAAATCCACCCGTACATCGACCGGTGGTGCGGCCCGACTTCAGCGGCAGAACGTCGAGACACGACGCGCTTCATCAGTACACTTATGATTGTCCGGGATGTCTTCTCAATGTGTCAGGGCGGCCGGTCGCGGTCTTCGGTCGACCTGGCTCAGGCGTTGGCGATTCGGGAGATGAGGGCTTGAACGTCGGTCCTGGCGTCCCGGTAGGAAGATCGGGCGTCGTCGGGGATGTCGAATGCTTCCCAGAGCTGCGGCCAATCCGGCCAATCCGGCAAGTTGGGTGGCCAAGCGTGGCGATCGCGGTGAGTAAATGTGTCCTCGCACGCTGCTCGCGTCAGGTGGAGGCCATCGTTCTCGGCCAATCCGGCGAGGAGCAGGATGTCGTAGAGGTCATGGACGCAGGCGTTGGTGCCCCCGGCCGGGACTTCGGTGCCGGCGTGGAGCTTCTGGGCGATTTGATAATGGACACCGAGGACGGTGACTTCGCCGATCGGGCCTAGCTGCACACGGCTCAGGTCCACAGCGTTCGTGATCCGCTCCAACAGTTCAAACGAGTCGGCCTCGGCACGGCCCAGTTCAAAATAGAGGCTGGCGAATGGTTTGTCGCGGTACGCGAGTTTGATCTTGCATCTCTACGGTGGTGGGGTGATGGCGGCTCTCGTGATCTCGGTTCGATCCGTGAGTCGCCCGGTGAAGCCCCCCATCCCGTGTGAAGACGGACAGCGATCTCGCCGAACGCCTCGTCGAACGAAACGTTCACCGGCGCGTCGACGTCACGGGAGGCACGCGCTGCGACCCCGAAACGCATCTCCATACTGGCCCCACCCTTGAAGGCCAGTCGTGGCTGATCGTTGTGATCGAGACTGTCGAGGATCGTTGCGAGTACAGAGACGGCGACGAGACGGCGAAGTCGTCCCGCCGTTGCTTGCACCTCAGCGTCTTCGCGAGACCAGACACTGATCAGACGTTCGAGATGGGCCAAGTTGCCTGGCCGTCGTTCTGTCATGACGCCGACCGTTTTCCGCTTGGATTGGTGCGGTGATCGAGGACGGCGAGAAGTTGAAGGGCGCGGTGTTGGCCGATCAGCTCCAGCGCTTGAGCGCGTCGGATGGCTTGTTCGATCATGTCGCCTGCGACCCCCCATTCGATCGACTGCTGGATCGCTGTCGCCGGTGACACAACCGGTACGCCGTGGGCTTCGTCGCGGTCGGCATCCAAAACCACTACTCGGTGCACCTGGTAGAGGTCGCCGCCTGCCCTTCGGGGGCGATACTCAGGAGATACGACGAGGTGGATTTTGCGGGGGTTCACGTCGGCGAGGTCCAAGAGGAGCAGGGCGGATTCACCAGCGATCACGGCACGGCCCTGAGCCCACAGCACGGCCTCCATCAGTTCGGTGTACTGGTTGAAGGGCACGGCCGCGATTCGATAAACCCCTTGTGCTCGCCGCTCAAGGACCCCCGTCGCAGCCATCCGCCGCACCTGGTCATCACCAACGTGAACCGTTGCTGCCTGACCGACAGTGAACAGCCCATGCTGATCGGCGGCGACCTCGAGCAGCCGGACTAACGCACCAGACATCGCAAAACCGTAGCTGATCTGCCACGGTTTTGCAATGCACCCTCTGGAGGGGCTTGGTCGCCTCATTGCACGGCCGATGGGCGGGGTCGAGGGCGCTGAGGCGAGGGAGTCGATCGTTCATACAACGGCAGCAGGGCGGCCGGTCTCAACCGGTCAGGGCAGGCAATGCTACGCAGCGGGCCGGCGGAGCTCGACGGCAAGCACCAGTCCGAGC
>JANLRD010000100.1:0-17703 GCA_031368215.1 Acidimicrobiia bacterium
GCGCGGAACGCCGCCTGATCCAGCGCCAGGATGTCGCGCGCCAGAGTCACCCGTGCCAGTGTCCCCGCCTGCATGCCCGCAATGAACTCCCGCGCCCTGAACGGCGAATCCTTCGCCAGCACGTGAGAGAACTTCCCATTCCACGGACACACGCTCTGGGAGATGTGTCGGTATACCCGTTTTGAACTCCCGCTCGCTATGGGAGGCCGGACGCTCAGAAACGCAACGATTTGTAGCTTTCTCGGTCGGTAATCCTTGGTAGGTCCTGCGTGCGATCGTCACCCACTCGAGCACCGCCTCCCCTCTGCCGTTGGGCCGTTCGTCGATTCCATCGCCACGCGTGTTGCGAGCGGTCGCGATGCGCATGATGCCGCCGATGCGTCCTGGGCATGGTCAAGCACCACTCCCGGCGCAGCGATCTGCCGAGCCGCCGGCGTCGCTGCACTCGGGTGGCGCGTCCGCTTCGCACTCTGCTAGCGGCGCCCCTCCGCCGTCCCGTAGGGTGGGCCGGCGATGTCGGTGACCGTCCACACCTCGCCGGCGAGGGAGACCACGAAGGCCGTGGTGCCGACGACCTCGAGGGAGGTGGGCCGGTCCAGCCCGCCGGCCACGGTCGTGAAGGTACCGTCGCCGTTCACCCGCACGAGCGAGCCGGTCCCGGGGTCCGCAGGCGTCCCTTCGAACGGGCCGTTCCAGATGCCCTGCGCGAGGGCGAAGAGCGTCTGCCCGCGGCCGAACTCCACGTCCACGAGCAGCGGCGCGCCCGAGGCGACCACGGTTGCAGCCCCACCGTTCGGGGTGAACGACACTACCCGGCCAGTCTCCGGGAGGTGCGGGATGGGGCCGGCCTGCGCCACGTACACTGTATTGCCCGAGACGGCGAGCCCGGTCGGGACGATGTTCGGAAATGCGAGCAGCACGCTGATTTCGCCGCCGCGGGTCACATACAACACCCGATTGTGGTGCGCATCCGTCACCAGGAAGCCGCCTCGGAAAGGCTCCAGCGCGTACTGGAAGCCGGTCGGGACGAAGAAGTCCGGCACCGGCGGGTTGGCCACGGAGAACGCGCCGATGTCGGCGACGACGGTGAAGCGGCCCGGCCCGTCTATCCGGTACAGGCCAACGACGGCGTCGCGCCCCGGCTCGAGGTCCGAAGCGACGCCCGTGACCAGCGCGTAGGCCGTGCGGCCGAGGAAGGCGACGTCCACCACGCCCGCGCCGACGAAGTAAGGATCGGGGTTGCGCGCAGGCAGGCCGCTGGCGAACAGCGTCTTGTCGCCGGTCTGGGCATCAACGCGCCAGATGCTGCCGGTGAGCGGTGCCGTCACGTACAGTGCCCCATCGGGGCCGATGGTGCTCCCCTGGGCCTCGCCGAGGCCGGTGACGAGCCGCCGGACGGTCGCCCCGGTGGGCGCTTGCACCGCGCCACGGTGCAGCGAGACAGGGCCGGTGGCGCTCGGCGCGGCAGGATCGCCGCAGGCGGTGAGAACGCAGGCGAGCCCGGACAGGAGCGTGATGTGGTGCCGCATGATTGCCTCCTCTGGCGTGGTGTACTCCGACGCGCGCACGCGGGAGCGTCGCGTCGGCCTTGATGAGGAGCGCGACGTCGACGCCGAAACCCACTCACATGCGTCCCCGCAGTCGGCACGACGGCAGTGCTTGACGGCCCACGCGCGGCAGCCTATCGTCGCGGCGGGCGACCAGATTGGCCGCTGCTGCGTTCCCCGGTGGCGGACCATGGCGGACCAAGTCGGAATGCGCACGCCTCTCCCGCCGCCCGTCGCGCAGTCCCCGGCCGACGGCCCGGCGAACGCCTCGCGACCGGTCGGCGACGTTGACGTGACCGGCCTCCTCATTGCATGGGGCGCCGGCGAGCCCGCCGCGGTGGACGCACTGCTGCCAGCCGTCTACGGCGAACTGCGCCGACAGGCCCGCCGCGCGATGCGGCGCGAGGACACGGGACACACGCTTCAGCCAACCGCTCTCGTTCACGAGGCGTACCTGCGGCTCGTCGATCAGCGGCGCGCGCAGTGGGAGAGTCGCACCCAGTTCTTCGCCGTCGCCGCGCAGGTCATGCGGCGCGTGCTCGTCGACCACGCCCGCGCACGCCTCCGCTCGAAGCGCGGCGGCGGCGGCGCGACCGTCACGCTCGCCGACGCGGACGCCGTGGCCGACGACTCCGGATCCGCGCTGGACGGCTCGGATATCGACGCGCTCGCGCTCGACGACGCGCTGACGCGGTTCGCGGCGCTCGATCCGGCCAAGGCGCGCCTCGTCGAGTTGCGCTACTTCGCGGGGCTGAGTATCCCCGAGGCGGCCCGCGCGCTCGGCGTGTCGGTGGCCACGGCCGGGCGCGAGTGGGTCGTGGCGCGGGCCTGGCTCCGGCGCGAGCTGGCTCGGTGACGCCGCCCTCCGCGCCTGGAGCTCGTTCGATGGTGAGCGCGGACGGCGAGTTACCGCGGTCGACTCTGATGACGCCCGAGCGCTGGCGCGTCGTGGACAGTCTGTCGCAGGCGGCGCTGGCGCGGGACCCGCTCGAACGTCCGTCCTTTCTCACCGAGGCTTGCGGCGACGACGCGGCACTTCGGCGCGAGGTCGAGTCGCTGCTCGCCGCCGACTCGCCCGACGATTTCCTCGAGCATCCGGCACTGGCGTGGTCGTTCATCGCGGGAAACGCGCCGCACCTGACGGCCGGTGCCACGGAGCCGGGCGTCGCCAGCGCGGACCACGTGCCGCCGCCTGAGGCGCTGGCAGCGGCGCTCGCCGGGCGGTACGAGGTGGAGCGTGAACTCGGGCGCGGCGGGATGGCGACGGTCTACCTCGCGCGCGACGTGCGGCACCGGCGGCTGGTCGCCGTAAAGGTCCTGCGCCCTGCGCTCTCCGTGGTGCTCGGACCCGAGCGCTTCCTGCGCGAGATCGAGCTCACCGCCTCGCTCCAGCATCCGCACGTCCTGCCGCTCTTCGACTCCGGGGCGGCCGATGGCCTGCTTTACTATGTGATGCCGTACGTCGCGGGCGAGACGCTGCGCGCGCGGCTCGCCCGGGAGCCGCAGCTGTCGGAGGACGATGCCGTGCGCCTCCTGTGCGAGGTGGCCAGCGCGCTCGACTACGCCCACCGGCGTGGTGTGGTGCACCGCGACATCAAGCCAGCCAACATCCTGCTCGCCGACGGGCACGCGGTCGTCGCCGACTTCGGTATCGCTCGGGCACTCCGTGGCACCGGCGAAGAGGGCGACGCGCCCGGCGCCCACGCCCGCGCCGGCATTGCAGGCGTCGGGCCGCTGACCGATGCGGGCACGTCGCCCGGCACGCCAGGCTACATGGCCCCGGAGCAGGCGTGCGGCGGAGCGGGCGTGGACCACCGGGCCGACCTCTACTCGCTGGGCGTCGTCGCCTACGAGCTGCTCGCCGGTGCGCCTCCCTTCGCGGGGCGCGGGCCGCACCAGGTCGTGGCGGCGCACATCGACGAGGCGCCACTGCGGCTCGCCGAGCGTGCGGCCCATGCGTCGCCAGCGCTCGCCGCGCTCGTGATGCGATGTCTGGAGAAGGACCCAGCCCGGCGCCCACAGTCGGCGGCCGAGCTGCTCGCCGCGCTCGAATCGACGCGCGCGTCCTCCGGCGGGCCCCCATCGGCACCGCCCGACCGGCGGCTGCGCCGTCGCACCCGCACCGCCCTCGCCGCGGGCGCGGCCGCGATGCTCGTGGTGCTGGTGATGCTCGCCGCGCTTGCGGCCGAGCGGACACGCGGAACCGGCCGGGGGCCGGCCGGGCCGCCGGTAGTCGCCGTGCTGCCGTTCGAGAATCTTGGCCCGCCGGGTGACGCCTACTTCGCCGACGGGCTCACCGACGAGCTCACGGGGCGGCTGGCCCTGGTCTCGGGACTCCGTGTCATCGCGTGGGCGAGCGCACGGCAGTACAAGGGAACGACGAAGTCACCGCAGGAAATCGCCCGCGAACTCGGTGCCACTTACCTCCTGATGGGCACGGTGCGGCTGGAGCGTGCGACGCGCGGCGAATCGGAGCGCGTGCGTGTGCGCCCCGAGCTCGTGCGCGCTGCCGACCAGGCGCGCGTGTGGGCGGAGCCGCTCGAGGGGCGGCTTCAGGACGTGTCGCGCCTGCAGGCGCTCATCGCCGAGCGGGTGGTCGGCCCACTCGACGTCGCACTGCTCGCGCAGGAACGGCGCGCAACGACTGCGCGTCCGACCGCGAACGTTGCCGCCTACGACGCGTACCTGCGCGGGCTGGCCGGCCTGGAGCGAAGCGCGCGGTACTCCTTCGCCGAGGTGCGGCGAGCCGCCGTCGCCGAGCTGGAGCGCGCCACGCAGCTCGATCCGGGCTTCGCGGCGGCGTACGCGCGCCTGGCGGACGCGTACCTCGCGGAGGAGTTCGTCGTCTCGGATCCGGCGACACTCGAGAAGGCGCACGCCAACGCCGAGCGCGCCTGGATGCTCGACTCGACCTTGCTCGAGTCGCGGCTCGCGCGCGCCGCGTATCTGATGCGGGTCGGCGACCCTGGCCGGGCGCAGGAGGTCGTGAGCGCGGCGGCCGCGGCGGCGCCCGGGGACGCGGAGACGCAGCTCCGCCTCGCCGAGGCAGAGACCGCGCTTGGTCGGCCCGAGCGCGGAATCCCGAGCGCGGAGCGCGCCATGCTTCTGGACCCGCGCTCACCCGAGCCGCCGGCGGTGCTCGCCGAACTGTACCACCGCGCGCACCGGTTTGCCGAGAGCGTCAGCGTCCGTGAACGCGAGCTCGCCCTCGCACCCCGCAACATGATTGCGTACTGGGCGCAGATGATCTGCTACCTGAGCTGGCGTGCGGACACGGTTGGGGCGAGGCGGGTGGCGGAGCGCGGCGGCCCGGCGCTCGAGTCGTGGCTCATCCGTCTGCCGAACGACCCTGGCGCGTACGTGCTCTGGCACAAGGTGCTGGGGCCCTCGGTGTGGCGAGCAAAGGACACACTGAGCTTTGCCGGCTACCTCGCCAACGACGGCGGCTTCCCGCCGGAACTCTATCTGTTGATGAAGCTCCGCCACGCCGCGTTCATGGGTCGGCCGGGCCTCGTCCGCGCGTATGCCGATTCGGTGGTCGTGCGGCTGGAGCCAGAACTGCGTCGCGCGCCCGACGCGTCCCTCTACAGCACCTATTCCCGGCGGTCGATGCTCGCGGAGGGATACGCGCGCCTTGGCCGCGCCAGAGACGCCGCGCGGGAGATCGACCGCCATCTGGCCGAGGCGCGCGGGATGCGGATCGCGGATGCCTTGCACATCGCCCTCGTCAACGCGGCGTACATCGACGTCCTGATCGGCCGGCGCGACCTGGCCGTGGCACGGCTGACCGAGGTGCTCCGATTGCCGTCCGGCTACGTCATCTCGCGCGCGCTGCTGCGCGCCGATCCGGTGTGGGCACCACTCCGCGGGCTCCCGGGTTTCGAGCGCCTGCTTGCACGCCCATGAACGAGTCGCCCGATCCTGCCGTTCGCGAGCGCGCATGTGCCATCCGCTGTCTCCAGGCGGGCGGTGAGTCCTCGCTCGCACCCGTGCGTGGCAATATGCGCTTCGGAGGTTGAACGGTCGCACGCTGACAGATCGAGGCGACGCGCATCGCCAGCGGACCCGGTGAACGCCGAACAGTTGGCGATCACCACGCTCGCAGCGTTGCGGAATCTCGGTCCCGTTTCCGCGCGCCTTCTCGTCGATGCGGGGTTCAGGAGCCCCGAGGAACTGCGCGCCGCCGGTGCCGTCGAAGCATTCCGGCGCGTCGTGTTTCATCGTGCCGGTCAGGTGAGCACGAACCTCCTCTGGGCCCTGCACGGTGCGATCACCGACGAGCGGTGCGATCTCCTGCCTGCTCGCACACGCGAGCGGCTGCGACATGAACTGGACGCCGGTGGTTGGAGCAGTCCGCAGCGACGACGTCCGCGCTAGCGGTGGCGCGAGTACAGGCTGTGGGATGTGCTCGGGGTCGCGGCCCAGAAGCGTGCGACGTGCGTGCTTGCTCACGAGCGACTCCGTGTGCACGCGTCATTCCGCGATGTCAAGCGCGTAGGACGCGGTGCTGTCATTCTGCAGGATCACCTCCGTATTTCGCCTGAGCCCTTCCAGCTTCGTCCGCTTCATCGGCGACGTCCGGAACGCCGCGCTGAACGCATCCTGATCGAGCGTCAGGATGTCTGTCGCGAGCGTGACGGGGTCCTTGCCAGCGATGAACTCCCGCGCCTCGAACGGCAAGTCGTCAGCCAGTTCTTGCGAGAACTTCCGGTTCCACGGACACACGTCCTGGGAGATGTGTCGGTAGAACCGTTTTGAGATCACTTCGGACACTGGCGCTCGGACGGTCCGTCTCTTTGGCCGACGCACGCGCCTCCTGTGACGTCGCGCACCCTCCTCCGGCTCGGCGCGGTTGCACCACCAGCCAGAGCATGAGCGGAAACTGCGGTATGGCCTCGGGCCGGAAATGCCAGTACGGGGACCCATGCCGATTGCCGCCGCAATCACTATCGTTCCGCTTGGCATCGTGCAGGACACTCCGCCGCCACGCCTCACCCGCACGACGCCCGCATGATCCCGACCGCACCACATGAGTGACAGCGTGAATCGGCTCGCGGCGGCGCTACACGATCGCTATCGCCTCGACCGCGAGGTTGGCGCCGGCGGCATGGCCACGGTGTACCTGGCGCACGACCTCAAGCACGAGCGCGACGTCGCCATCAAGGTTTTGCATGCCGACTTGGGCGCGGCCCTCGGCGCCGAGCGGTTCCTGAGTGAAATCAAGACCACGGCCAAGCTGCAGCATCCGCACATTTTGCCGCTGCTGGATTCCGGCGAGGCGGATGGGTTGCTGTACTACGTCATGCCCTATGTGCGCGGGGAAACGCTCCGCGCGCGACTCGAGCGGGAACACCAGCTCCCCATCCCCGACGCCCTGCTCATCGCCCGGGAAGTCGCCGACGCACTGCATGCAGCGCATGGCCTGGGCATCGTGCACCGAGACGTCAAGCCGGAAAACATCCTGCTGCAGGATGGGCACGCGCTCGTAGCCGATTTCGGGATCGCGCTCGCGGTGCAAACGGCAGGTGGCGCGCGCATGACGCAGACGGGGCTCTCGCTTGGCACGCCGAGCTACATGAGCCCCGAGCAGGCAATGGGAGAACGCAGCGTCGAAGCGCGGAGCGACATCTATGCTCTCGGTGCCGTCACGTACGAAATGCTCGCCGGCGAACCTCCGTTCACCGGCGCTAGCGTGCAGGCCATCGTCGCGAAGGTGCTCGCGTCCGAGCCGGAGCCGTTGCGGACGCTTCGCAAGACCGTGTCGCCACAGGTCGAAGCGACGATACTGGCGGCGCTCTCCAAACTGCCGGCCGATCGCCCGGCGACGGCGAAGGCGTTCGCGTTGGCGCTCGACGGCACGCCTGGCGCGACGACCGCGCAGCGCGCGTCGCGCACGCCGGCAACTGGACGCCGGTTCGGGATTGCATTGGGCGTGGCGGCCGCTGTCGTCACAGCTTTTGGGGGATGGTGGATCGGCCAGCGTGCGGGCGTTCGCGAAACGACCGGCGACCGCGTCGCCGTAGACTTGTCCATCGGACCGTCCAAGGGGCTGACCCTTGCCATGGCCATCTCGCCAAACGGCAAACAGGTTGCCGTTGTCACGAATGACTCGCTCGGCACCCCATCGATCCGCATTCGCGACTTGTCAGTCGACTCGATGCGGACGGTGGCGGGAAGCGAAGGTGCCTCGACCGTCGACTTCACCCCCAACGGTGAGGCGCTGCTGTTCGTGACCGGCGGAGGGGAGCTGCGTTCCGTGCCGACCACCGGCGGCGTGAGCGCGCTCATCGCCCAGGGTGTCTTCAACGTGAAGGCGCTCCAAGGCGCGGATGGGTGGGTGTACTACACGGCGAATGCGGGAGGCATGGCGCGCGTCCGGGCTGGGGGCGGACCGCCGGAGGCCCTCACCGTGGTCGACACGACCCAGCACGAGTTCACCCATTGGGAACCCCAACTCCTGCCAGGTGGGAAGAACGTACTGTTTTTCAGCTACACCTATCCCGCGGATTCCTCGCGCGTGGAGCTTCTGGATCTCGCAACCAGGAAGCGGACGCGGCTGATCTCGCACGCGTCGAACCCGCGATATGTCAGTGGCGGATTTCTGACGTTCCTTCGGGACGGCACACTCATGGCGGTGCGTTTCGACGCAGCAACGCTGCGCATGGAAGGCGATCCGGTCCCGGTGCTGACGGATATCGCATGGAATGAAACCAATGGAACTACCGCGTACGCCTTCTCGAACGACGCCACGCTGGTGTACCTGCGTCAGTCGCAGATCGATGTGCCGCAGCTGGTGCGCGAGGTTGGTCGCGACGGGCGGGATGGTGACCTGCTCACGACATCTGGCAGCTGGGCAGAGCCACGGCTGTCTCCGGACGGTCGTTTTCTTGCGCTGACGATGAACGGACGTCGCTGGCAGATCTGGCTTCTCGATCGCGCTCGCCGCGTGCTGAGCCAACTCACCAGAGGGGCGAGCGTGAGTTTCGCGCCCAATTGGTCACCGGATGGCCGGTCGATCATTCACGCAACTGAAACGCCGGTGTACGACGTGGTGCGCACGCCGCTGGATGGATCCACCGTCGACACATTGCTACGGAGTAGCATCGACAAGGTTCCGACGAGCGTGGCCCCGGACGGGAGAGGGTTCTCCTACACCCAGTCTCGGGATCCGACGGGAGTATTCGTAAGGCCCGGCAACGACACGCCGCGCGAGATCGGCAGGGGCAACGAGAACCGCAACCTGTCGGTCATCTCACCGGACGGGCGATGGATTGCATATAAAGAGCAGTCGCCCGGCAGCAAGCCGCAGATCTACGTCCAATCCCTCGCAACCCCCGCGCGACGCCAGGTGTCTCCGGACGGAGGAGACCAGCCGCGATGGAGTAAGCAGGGGCGGGAGATCGTATACCGGATCGGCGACGCGGTCATGGCGGCCCCGTTCGACCCGGTGACCGGCGAGCCTGGGCGCCCGGTGGAACTGTTCCGGCGCGCGATGGCGGGGCAGGTGAGCGGCTATCGCACCACCGGGTACGACGTCTCCCCCGACGGACTCCACTTCTTCATCGTCGAACCGCAAAACCGCGATCGACGCGCGACGGCGTCACTGATCTTCAACTGGCGCGGCGACCTGGAACGGGCGCTCCGCCGGTGAGCGAGGCGCCACGTCGCAGCGCCCGAGACGCGCTGATCACACGAGCAGCGCGACGTGTTTCAACCGGCGTTGACCAGACTTTCGCTCGCGACGTGACCGCTTCACTGACCCTCGGCGCTTTTTCAGCACCCTGTTAGTACAAATCCGCGCCGTTGTGATTCACGAACACCGTATCGTACCGCCCCCTCGCAGAACGACGCGCCGCCGAGCGCGCGAATGCTGGACAGAGTCTGGACCCAGCTCGACGTCTTGCGGTCGCACTCGCCTAGCAGCTGCAGCGCGCGGTACTCGACCTCGCTCAGCAGCTCGGTGCCCATCCTCGACGCTGTCTCGACGGCATGATGACATCGAGCGACTTCGTACGCGCCGCGCACCAAGGTGCGAAATGCTCTGCAGGCGGCAAAGGGCCACCACACCGAACGTTAACGGCGACTACGCTCATTCTTGAGCACGACCACTGCATTGCGCTTGAGCCCCGCCAACTTCGCCCGCTTCATCGGTGACTTCCGGAACGCGGCGCTGAACGCGTCCTGATCGAGAGACAGGATCTCGGTCGACAACGTCGCCGCGTCCTTGCCCGCAACGAACTCCCGTGGTGCAAACGGTGAATCGTCCGCCAGCTCCTGCGAGAACTTCCGGTTCCACGGACACACGCTCTGGGAAATGTGTCGGTATAACCGTTTTGAGATGGTCCTCACGACAGGTCGTCGCACGCGCTCGCCCACCTGCCGCGGCGACATGCCGACTGCGACGACGGCGTTCACCGCGCCCGCAGTCGATCCAATCCATCGAGGATCAACTCCAGCCCGAACAAAAAGTCATGCGTCCCGTCGTGCGAGCCATCGGCCACGCCCCTCGTAAGCTCGTGCATGTACGGGTAGGTGTCGGCGGGGAGCATCGGCAGGTAACTCGCCGCGGCCGAGGCGTATTCCACGGGATCGACCGGAAAGTTCTGCAACTGCAGCGTGAAGCCGTAGATGTGGCTGTCCATGGCGTTCCACGCGCGGTCCGTCTCGGCCCATGACAGCCCGGCCTCGCGCAGCGTGCCGAGGGTGGCATCGATGTACCGCAGCATGTTGGGGCCCACGCTGATGCGAGACACCACAAGCATCGGCGCCCAGGGATGCACGAGCATCACCGCGTGCGCGGAGGTCGCGCGCGCGCGCATCGCCGCCTTCCAGTCGCCGCCGGGGGTGGGCAGGGTGATCTCGCCGATGATCAGGTCCACCATTCCGTCGAGGACATCGTCCTTGTTGGAGACGTGATTGTAGAGTGACATCGCCTCGACTTTGAGCGTGCTTGCCAGCCGGCGCATCGACAGCGCGTCGAGGCCCTGCTTGTCGGCGAGGCGTACGGCTGCGCGAAGGATGCGCTCCCGGGTGAGCGGAGACCGTCGGACTGTGGGCATGCACCGGAGATAACCCCAGCGAACCGGAGAAGGCAACGGCTGGCTCCCTTGCTCCGTGAAAACTTATGCTGTATGTTTCAGCTTACGATGTAAGTCCATGGGCCAGCCTGGCCGGCGTTCTTGATGTCCCCCCGTCGTCGCAGTCGTCCTCGCCACCCCGCTCGCACCCCGGATGAACTCACGATCGTCAGGCCCGGTGCAGGGCAGAGTGTGTCGGGGAAGGAGAGCTAAAGGGTCACTGCTCCGCTGAACTGAACATGCCCACGCAACCTGCCAGACTGTCCTGGCAGTATCACTCAACACCACGGACATGCACGCAAAACGCTTCTGTTTTTCCTGGATGCTGCTGACGGCAACCGCCCTGCCGGCACATGCGCAATACGCCGAACAGGACAGTACGTACCGAAAGTTCTTTCTCGGCAGCACGCTGTTCATGCTGGCGAATGCAGTGCCCGACAACAATCCGCCGAAGATGGTGTACCTGAACGTCGGCTATCGCCTGACGGAAAAAGATGTCGTGTCACTCGAGTTCAAGACCTGGCGATACGCCTGGCCGATCGGCATCCCGTACGGCAAGTCATTTGAAGCCGAGGGAGAGGGCTTTCCAGGCTACATCAGTGAACGCGGCGTTTCACTGAATTACCAGCGGTTCGTGTGGAAGCGTGTGTTCCTTCAGGCTGACGTGATGCCGGCCTTCCAGACCTTCATCAATAAAAACGGGACGAAGATCGACGATGGCTTCCAGGTGTTCAACACCTACTCCGTAGGCTATCACATCAAGCTGTTCAGGGATCGGATGTTCTTTCAGCCGTCGATCGCCATCACGCATCGTCCCTATCAGTCCACGATGCCGCCGGCGTTCAAGCAGGTCGATGACCGGTGGTCGCGCTTCTTCTACGGACAGCCCGGCCTGCACTTCGGGATCAACTTCTAGAAGCCAGGCACCCGAAGGCGGCGTAAGCCGGCACGGCCCCACCTGGCACCGCTCAGGATTGAAACAATCGCGCCCCGGCCGTCGTACTTACGCTGTAAGGTCGCGACCATCCCTCACGAGAGCTCATAATGCGCCCACTTGTTGCTGCCCTCTTCCTCGCCACGCCGCTCGCCGCCCAGCCGGCGCCCCCCGCCGACTCCGGCACCCCGGTCAGCCGCCGCTGGCATGCCGCCATCACCGCCGAAGTGGGCCGACCCACCGGCGACTTCAAGCAAAACGTCAGCCAGGCCGGCGGCGCCCAGGCGCACCTCCGCGTTCGCCTCGATCAGACCGGCGTCGTCTCGCTGCGAGCGCAGGCCGGCTGGCTCAACTACGGGCACGAGAGCAAGCGCCTCTGCCTCGCCGCCACCCCCGGCTGCCGCGTCGAGGTGAACGTGAACACCGTCAACGGCATCCTCTTCGTCGGCGTCGGCCCCGAGCTCGCGTACCACATAGGGAGGCTGCGTGCCTATGGGCACGGACTCGTCGGGGCGAGTCGCTTCGCCACCGTCTCGGCCATTGGTGGCGGGATCCTGCCCGATCTCGTGGCGGGCGATGAAAACTTCACCGACAGCGGCTTTGCCTGGAGCACCGGCGCCGGCCTCGAGCTGCCCATCGGAGGCCGCATTGCGCTGGACCTGGGAATCGCATATCAGGGACATGGCGATCGCGAATACCTCACAGAGGGCGGCATCACCGACAACGCCAACGGCACGCTCGTATTTGGCCCGAAGCGCTCCACTGCAGACCTCTTAACCTTCCGATTCGGCGTGACGACGTCACTCGGATGGCGAAGCGGCAAGTCGAAGTCGTGACTCTCCTAGTGAACATGCGGGCCGCGGTCTACCGGCGGTATGGCCCGCCGGAGGTGGTATCGGTCAGGGACGTGCTCACGCCCGTCCCCGGCCCCAATGACCTGCTGATTCGTGTGCGCGCCACCACCGTGACGTCGGCTGACTGGCGGCTGCGCAGCCTCAGCATTCCTTACGGCTTCGGCTTACTGAGCCGGCTCGCCTTCGGCATCACGGCACCACGGCAGCCGATCCTCGGAAGCGAACTCGCGGGTGATGTGGTCGCCGTCGGCAACGCGGTGCGCACCTTCGCCGTGGGCGACGCGGTGATCGCTTCTGCCGGCACGAAGCTTGGCGCTCACGCCGAGTATTGCTGCATCTCCGCCGACGGCGTGGTTGTGCCGAAGCCGCAGCACCTGACGTACGAATCGGCCGCGGCACTCCCCTTCGGTGGCACCACCGCGCTCGACTTCTTCCGCCGTGCGGAACTGCACAGCGGCCAACGGCTCCTGCTCAATGGCGCCTCGGGTACCGTTGGCTCGACGATGCTGCAGCTGGCCGTGGCCGCCGGCGCCGAGGTCACCGCGGTGTGCAGCGGTGCCAACGCCGCACTCATGACGTTCCTCGGCGCGGCGCGCGTGCTTGACTACACCACCACCGACTTCGTCACTGAAGGGATTCACTACGATCTGATTGTTGACACGGTCGGCAACGCACCGTACGCACGTGCGCGCCACGCGCTCATGCCGCGCGGCAAACATCTCGCGGTGCTGGCGACGCTCCCGGAAATGCTACGCGCGCCGTGGGTCCGGTGCACCAGCAGCGACCGCATCATCGCCGGCCCAGTCACCGAAAAAGTGGACGACCTCCGCACCATCGTCACCATGGCGGCATCGGGACGATTTACGCCGCTGATCGATCGCTGCCTGTCGCTGAATGAGATCGTTGTCGCGCACGCGCGGGTCGAAAGTGGCAGAAAGCGAGGAAGTGTGGTGCTGACGGTGGACGGCACGCGGTGATCGGTCGCGCGGACGCCTGACCGGCATTCCGTTTCGAAATCGCGAGGCACGCTCGCGCGAGTGGGGCATCTGGCGTAGACGCGTGGTCAGCGTGCCAACACTGGCCGGTCCATCGTCGCAAAGAAGTCCTTCACGATCGCGTCGCGGTTGAAGTTCTCCCACAGGACGATGCTCCGCGTGTTGTCCGGCCGGTCAATCCACTTGCCATCGACCAGGCGTGGCGCGGGAATGCGGACCGCATGTGCCCAGGCCGGATTCTTCACGATCGCGACCGCCGCCATGTCGAACAACGCGCGCGCTGGCGGATCACCATTCAGATCGATGTGCTCGAACAGGTCGACCGAGTAATCGCCGAACGTCGTGAACCGACCGCCGTGCCGATCGACGATAGGGTCTGATATCCGCGGACCCTTGCCCGGCCTCCTTGACCTTATCTCCTCTCGCGTGACGCGCACCGCCTCCGTGCCAGGTGGTGTGCCGCCCCAGCGCACCAGGACAACCTCGAATGGCACGTCCACGTCGAGGACGTACGAGCGCGCGCCCTCGTCGTTCTCCGGGTTGTATTTGCCGGGCTGAGGATAGTGGGAGCCGAGCCAGACGATCCGCACACGTGACGCGATCGACGGATCCTTCTTGAGCGCCAGCGCGACGTTGGTCAGCTTGCCGACCGCCAGCAGCACGAGCGGATGCAGGCTGGGCTCATGCGCGCGCTGGATGATGAGATTCACCGCGGCAGCCCCGTCGAAAGTACCCTCACTCACGTGCGGAGCAATCTCGGCGAATGAACCATTGGCGCCGCGAATCACGCTGAAGCGCTGCTCGAGGCCGGAAACTTCACGATCCGCTCGGCCTCCCTGGCCTGGCTTTCGACGTCGCCGCCGCCGCGCGTGCGGTTGACGGTGATGCCGGCGACGTCGAACGCGTCGCCGTTGAACAGCATGTAGGCGATCGCGTGCTGGTCATCGACCTCGTTGTTCGCATCGGTGTCGAGCAAGACGCGGAAGCGTCCATCCTCGACGGTACCACGCAGCGACGCACGCGCGGATGCGAACAACAGAAGAAAGACGGTTGTGAAGCCGATCGCTCGTCGTTGCGCAGTCATCCCATTTTCCAGATGCTTTCGAAAGACAGCGTACCGTATCGCTTGCGCTGCCTGCTTCAGTCTGACTGCAGCCGCAGGCACAGACGTCAGAACGAGTCACGTTTCCTTGGCGCACTGCCTCGGCTGTTGCAAACATATGCGATCGGATATATTGGGGCATGAACCCCGTCCACCTGCTCCGCCTCAGCGCCGGCCGGACCCAGCAGGAACTGGCCACGCTGGCGCACACGTCACAGTCGGCCATCGCCGCCTATGAGGGCCGAAGGAAGAGCCCGACTTGGCGTACCGTCGAGCGGCTCGCGCAGGCGGCGGGCTTCGAGGCCGACGTACGGTTCGTGCCGCCGCTGACCCGCGAGGACCGGCGCTCCCTGCTGCTGCACGAGGCGGTCGCCGCGCGACTGCGTACGGAGCCCGAGGCGGTGTCGGCCCGGGCGCGAGCCTCGCTGGCTCGCATGCACGCCCTGCATCCCGGTGCACGGCTACTGCTCGACGAATGGCACTGCCTCCTGCGTCGCCCGCTCGAGGCCTTGCTGCCGGTGCTCACCGATCCCGCGCCATGGGCTCGTGAACTCCGGCACGTCACGCCGTTCACCGGCATCCTGTCCGCGGCGGAACGCACGCAGGTCTATCGGACCTTCGCGCAGCGCGAACGTGACCACGCGTCGGACCACACCGTGTCTCTCGGCCAGGCGTCATGACTCGCGAGCAATTCGAGCACGCGATTCGCGCCGCAGGCGCCGTGCTAGGCGTCACCGAACTGCTCGTGATCGGCAGTCAGGCGGTGCATGGCAGCATGACCGGCCCGCTGCCGATCGAGGCCACGCGCTCGGTGGAAGTCGACGTGGCGGTGCGTGGCGACGCCGCGGGGCGGTTGGCAGACCTGATCGATGGCTCGATAGGTGAGGCGTCGATGTTTCACGACACCTTCGGGTACTATGCGCAGGGCGTCGTCGAATCCACCGCGCGGCTTCCTGAGGGTTGGCAGGCGCGGCTCGTGCCATTCGACACGCCCGGGACGCGCGGTGTCACGGCCTGGTGCCTGGAACTGCACGATCTCTGGGTGTCGAAGGCGGTGGCGGGCCGGGAGAAGGATCGGGAATTCTGCCGCGCACTCGTGCGGCGTGGCGTGGTCATGGCCGACGTCCTCGAATCCCGTCTCGACACCGTGCCCGCACTCGATCCCCGCATCCATAGCGCTGCCCGCACCTGGATCGGCGCGTGAGCGACGGTCTTCGCGCGACACTCCAGCAGACCCTCCGCGACGGCTAGCACCACTCCTGCACTCCGTTGAGCCCCGCGAGCTTCGGCCGCTGTATTGGCGACGTCCCTCAGGCACCGCGGTACCTCCGACGTTGTGTTCGTCTTCCGCGCGCACCGCCCACCCCCGTCACGTAGACGCGTTCATGCCATTCTCTGAGTATCGCGCACACCCGTGGGCGTTTGGTCTCGTCTTCACCATCTCATCGGCATCAGTGGCATCGGCGCAATACGGTGATGCCTACCATGCCCCTGACTACAATCGCCTGCGCTAGATGGCCGATGCGCGGGCCGCGGCGTCGCTGGCCGAGCACTACGCCCGCCTCGCGCCCACGCCTCGCGCAAGTGCAGCCGGAAATGCTGGTGTGCGAACGCCAGCATCCGGCCCGAACTCCTGGGCGATGACGGGCCGGATCACGGCGCAGCGTCGGGATGGTGCGCGGATGGACGCACGGCTCGCCGCCTATGAGGCGAAGGACGCGCGACTTCGCGCGTTGATCGTGGAGCGGAAGCTGCAGATCGTGCCGGCTGACTTCGATCGCCTCGTGCAGGCAGCACTCGACGCCGGTTTCGATGCCTACTATGCGCCTCGCCGATTTGGCAACTCGAGAGAGGAGTTCACGGCTCGGCAGGCGATGATCGCGGCCAGTTTCAATCCGGAGCCGACGGGAAATCGTCGGGCTGGCCCGGTCCCTCCCGATGGTCAGGGCCAACTCACGGTCCTGTGCAATGGAGTACGGCCTGGGATGTAACAACCTTGGTTCGATGTATCAGCAGGGGCAGGGTGTGACCCGCGACGAGGGCAAGGCGTTTGAGCTCTACGCGAAGGCGTGTACGCTCCGCACCGGCGTGGGGTGCCGTAACGTCGGGATACTGCACGCCGATGCCGTGACGCTCCCGCACGATCGTGCACTCGCCGTCGCGGAATTCGCGAAGGGATGCCGCTTCGGTGATCTCGATAGCTGCAACAAGCAGGCATGGCACCTCGAGCAGGGCCTCGGCACCCCCCGCAACATCGACGAAGCGTGACGCCTGTACGCGAAGGCGTGCGACGGTGGTTTTCCGTTGGCGTGTGAGAACGGCAGGAAACTTCCGTGACGGTGACGTGAGCGCGTCTCGCTGATCGGCGCGCACGACCGGCAGATCGCCGCCACTGCGCTCGTGGCCGGCAGTGAGGTGGCGATGCTGATTGTCACCGAGTTTGGTCGCGTGCCCGGCCTGCCGCTGGCGACGCTCGCGCAATGCGTGCGAGCTTGAGTCGCGCGGACGCCGTGACTGAAACTTGTCTGCTCAACGGCAGCGGAGCGTCTGGCTCGATTCACGCCCGTAGGCGAACAACGGCGCGTCATGCTGCACCAACGCGATGTTGCGATTGAGCTGACTCGTCTGGCCTACCGGTGCGGGGCAGCGTCTGCGAGCGCTCACGCGCGTTGGTCGGATGCCGCGTTGTTCAGTACCACCGCTGCGTTCCGCTGCAGCCCACGAAGCTTCGCCCGCTTGATCGGTGACTTCCGGAACGCGGCGCTGAACTGCTCTTGATCGAGCGCCAGAATGTCGCGCGCGAGCGTCAGCGAGTCCTTCCCCGCTATAAACTCACGCGCCCGGAACGGCGAATCGTCCGCCAACTTCTGCGAGAACTTTCCGTTCCACGGGCACACGCTCTGGGAGATGTGTCGGTATAACCGTTTGGAGATCCCGCTCACGACAGGCCGTCGCACGCGCTCGCCGCGCGGCCGCTAGTCAGCGGAAGTCACGCGTGACACGAGTGGGAAATTCGCGGGCTTCCTGATCGACGCGACGGCAAGGTCGACGTCCAGCAGCGGCCAATACAGGTGGTTTGCCGACGGCCACTCCACCGTCATGACCTGTTCGATGGTCGCCGCACGAAACCACGGGAATTCAGCGAAGGGGATATGCAACTCCTCGTTGCCGAGCAGGAGCCAGAACCCATGTCG
>JANLRD010000128.1:0-43622 GCA_031368215.1 Acidimicrobiia bacterium
TGCTCGCGCTGCTCGCCGCACACCGGGGATCGGTGGTGTCCGTCGATCGGCTCTGCGATGCCCTCTGGGGTGACGACCAGCCCTCTTCGCCGGGTGCCACGCTGCAGAGCCACCTCTCCCGTTTACGACGCCTGGTCGAACCATCCGCTCGTGTCGTCGGGCTTGACCGCGGTTATCGGCTCGATCTGCCCGACGGGACGCTCGACGTCGAGCATTTCGTCCGCCTCGCCCAGACTGCGGGTGACGCCACCAGTCCCGCCGAGGCGGTGCGGCTCTACGAACGGGCTCTGGCATTCTGGCGCGGTCCGGCGTTCGGTGATCTCCACGATGCCGAGTGGATCCGCCCCGAGGCGGTGCGGCTCGACGAGTTGCGCCTCACCGTTGTCGAGTCGTACTACGAGTGCCGGCTCGCTGCAGGCGGTGACGCGTCGTTGATCGGTGACCTTGAAGGTGTCGTCGCCGCGAACGCTTCGCGCGAGAGGTTCGTCCGCCAGCTCATGGTGGCGCTGTTTCGTGATGGTCGACACGCCGACGCACTACGGCGGGCGAGCGAGTTCCGACGTCTCGTCCGGGACGATACCGGCATGGACCCGACGGCGGCGCTGACGGCGATCGAGTCGCAAGTGCTTGCCGACGACCCGGCGCTGCTCGGCATCAGTGTTGTGAGCCGGCCAGCGCGGCACCGTCGCGCGGTGATCGACGGCCCGACTCGTCTGGTCGGCCGCGCCAATGAGGTCGCCCGAGTCGTCGACGCGATCCGATCGGCGCCGCTCGTGACCGTGCTCGGCCCCGGGGGCGTGGGCAAGACGAGGCTCGCACGGCACGTCGCCGCGACTGTCGGCGGGTTCGCGAACGGCACTGCCTTCGTCGAGCTCGCCGCGATGAGCCGTGCGGATTCACTCGCCGACGCCGTTGCCACGGCCCTCGACGTGCAGCCGCACCAGCAGTTGACGATGGAGGAAACGCTGATCAGCGTCCTTGCTGAGCGGCATCAGCTCGTGGTCTTCGACAACTGCGAGCACCTCCTCGACACACTGGTGCCGTTTGTCGACCGGATCCGGGTGCTCTGCCCTCGGGTGCACGTGCTCGCCACTTCGCGCGAACCCCTCGGACTGCCGGGCGAGATGGTCGTGCCCCTGGCCCCGCTGCCGGTGGCGGCTTCGGCCGAGGCCGACGCACATGCCATCGCCGCTTCTCCAGCGGTCGAATTGCTCATCGAACGCGTCGCTGCTGCGGTCCCGGGCTTCTGTATCACCGACGACAACGCCGGTGTCATCGCCGAGATCTGCCGTCGGCTCGACGGTCTTCCCCTGGCGCTCGAACTCGTGGCGGCGCAGTTCCGGTCGTTGTCGCCCGAGACGATCCTCCAGCGGGTGCAGCAGCCGGCCACCGTGCTCGGTACGAGCATGCGCTCGTCGGACCCTCGGCACCGCACTTTGCGCGACACCGTGGCGTGGTCGTATGAACTGTTGAGCCCGCTGGAGCAGGCGGTTTACGTGCGGCTGTCCGGTTTCGCCGGGACGTTCGATCTTCACGCAGTGGAATCGCTCTGCGCTGGCGTCCACATCGGAAGCGGATCCGGCTCCGGCGACCGATCATTCGACGTCGTCGGCGTTCTCGCTTCCCTGGTGGACAAGTCGATGGTGCAGATGGTGAGTCAGCAGGGGTCGCGCTACGTGTTGCTCGAGACGCTGCGAGAGTTCGGGCGCGAGAAGATCGCCGAAGTGGGGGCGCGGGAGGAGGTGGCCGAGGCGCACCTCCGATGGTTTGTCGACCTGGCCGAGCGTGCGAGCATTGGCATCACCGGACCGAACGAGGGTCGCTGGTCGCAACAGGTGGATTGGGACTTCGACGACCTGCGGCTCGCGTTCGGCCGAGCGGTGCGCTCCGGTGATGTCAATGCAGCCGTGACGATGACTGCAGCGCTGCGCGAGTTTGCGTTCCGGAGGATCCGCTACGAACTGCTGTCGTGGGCCAACACCGCAGTTTCCATGCCCGGTGCGGTCGAGCACCAGCGGTTCCCGATGGTGTTGGCAATCGTGAGCTACGGGCATTTCGTACGCGGCAATCTCCGGGAGAGTATTGCTGTTGCCCTCGAGTCCATTGCCGCCGGCGAGGCGCACGGTGTCGACACGAGTGGTCTCGCGGAGCGGACACTGCTGAACTCGCTGTTCTACCTCGGTGAGGCCGAGGAGGCGCTGCGTTGGGGCGATCGAATGGTGGCGTCGGCCCGTCAGGGCTCGGCGTCACGTCTGGCCCATGCCCTCTACATGCGCTCGGTCGCCGAGACGAGCGTGGGACGCACCGTGCAAGGGGCGATCATGGCGGGCGAGGCGAGCGCGGTCGCACGCGTGTGTGGGTCACCGACGGCCCGTGCCCAGGCGGCCTATGCCCTCGGGCTGGCGCTTGAGGGATCAGATCCCGCCGAGAGTCTCCGTCTCCTCCGGGAGGCCGCACACGTGGCCGGTGCGGCAGGAAATCGATGGATCGAGGCGTTCGCCGACACTGAGGTGTGGTGGTTGGAAGCCCGAAACGGTGACGTGCGAACAGCCTTGAAGGGTTCGGGAGTCGTGATCGACACCTGGAGCCGCGGCGGTGATTGGACGAACCTGCGCCTGAGCCTGCGACGGGTGTTCGGTCTGCTGACCCGAATCGGCGACCATCGTGCGGCCGCATTGTTGCACGGCTCGCTGAGCGCATCGGGTGCACTGTCGGCGCTCCCTTCGGAACCCAGCGTCGTGCACGATGCGAGCTCGGCCGTCGACGAACTGCGCCGCGAGCTCGGCGATGACGGATTCGCGCAGGCTGTCGGGGCTGGTGCGCAGATGTCCGAGACCGAGCTCGTCCATTTTGTGCAGAAGCGGATCGGTGCGTACAGCGAGTGAGGTCGGCCCCGGGGGGCTCACGGGTTGAGCACAGCGCAACGACACTTGCCTACGGAGTCGCCGATGGTGCATACGATTGCGTATCGGTCGATGGGGCTGGGCGCGCCACGAGGATTCATGTGCGAGAACTACTCACGTTTGTCCACGTCCCTCTGTGCTCCCGGTCGAGCACGCCCGGCGTGACGGCTGCGATGCTTGCTGTTTCGATTGACCTGACCAAGGACGACTCCCGATGACGGCAACAGCGTCCACCGAACATCAGGCAGTGGTCACCGACGGCCACGGCGGGATCCGGCTCGAGACCGTGTCGCTCCGCGGACCGGGACCGGGCGAGGTGCAACTCGAACTCGTTGCCTCCGGGGTGTGCCACACCGATCTCGACTCGCTCGGTTGGGGGCGCGAACTCGTGGTCGGGCACGAAGGAGCGGGGATCGTGCGACAGGTCGGCGAAGGAGTCGATCTCGAGGTCGGAACCCGAGCGGTTCTCAACTGGGCGATGCCGTGCGGTCGGTGCTTCCAGTGCTCCGAGGGGCGACAGAGCATCTGCGAGAAGCGTGACCATGGCGACCATCAGTCCACCACCACGCGTCTCGGTGACCGCTACGTCCCGCGCTCGTTCTCTCTGGGGACGATGAGCACGGGCACCGTGGTGCCGGCCTCAGCGGTGGTGCCCATCGATGTCGAGATCCCGTTCACGTCGGCGTGCATCGTCGGGTGTGGGGTGATGACGGGGTACGGCTCGGTCGTCAACGCGGCCAGGGTCAAGCCCGGGAGTTCCGTGGTCGTGCTCGGGTGTGGCGGCGTGGGCCTCAACGTCGTGCAGACCGCGGTGCTCGCCGGTGCAGGGTCGGTGATCGCCGTCGACCGTTCCGCCAGCCGGCTCCGCATGGCCGCCACGTTCGGAGCTACTACGTGCATCCATGTCGCCGATGGCACGATCGACGACGCAGTGCTTCAGGTGCGTGCACTGTGTGGCGGGCGCGGTGCCGACTATGCGTTCGAATGCACCGGCGTGCCGCAACTCGCCATGGCGCCGTTGGCCTTCGTCCGTGATGCCGGAACTGCCGTGCAGGTGAGCGGCAATGAGACGACGGCCATGGTCGACTTGCGCTTGTTCGAATGGGACAAGACGTACATCAACCCGCTCTACGGCCAGTGCCGCCCGAGCATCGACATCCCGAAGATCCTGCACCTCTATGCCACGGGCCGCCTACGCCTCGACGAGCTCGCCGTGGAACGCTTCCCGCTCCGCGACGCAGCAGTGGCCATCGCCGCCGTGCGTGCCGGCGAGGTGACGAAGGCGGTGCTCGAGCTGTGACATCGCTGCTGTTCGAGGCGAGCGGTGGTCGTGCACTGCTTCCCGGGGTTCGTCATGCCACGGTGCGGAGCCAAGCACTCGGGCATCGGGCTGACCTGTCGACCGTGCTCGTTCCGGGGACCGTCCCCGCCGCGATGGTCCTTCTCCTTCACGGTGTGTACGGCAGTCACTGGAGCTGGCTGCACCAGGGAGGCGCGGACCTCGTGCTGCATCAACTCACCGCCGCGGGCGTCATTCCTCCGATGCTGCTCGTGATGCCGAGCGATGGTGGTTGGGGGGACGGCAGTGCCTACGCGAACTTCGGCGGGGCCGACCATGAGTCGTGGATCGTCGACGAGGTACCTGATGTTGTCTCGGCCATGCACGAACTCCGTGGGCCTCTGCCGTTGTTCATCGGCGGTCTGTCGATGGGAGGCTTCGGCGCACTGCGTCTCGCCGCCCGCCATCCGTCGACCTTTACCGCGGTAGCCGCCCACTCGTCGGTCACCTCGCTCGCAGGACTCCAACAATTCGGTCGCGCCCCGCTCGACGATTCGATCGATGACCGCGACCTTGCGACACTGTTGTGCGAAACGAACGGGC
Source organism: Acidimicrobiia bacterium (assembly GCA_031368215.1). GTDB lineage: Bacteria > Actinomycetota > Acidimicrobiia > Acidimicrobiales > JANYDT01 > JANLQX01. The sequence goes on from JANLRD010000128.1 coordinate 4,786, forward strand.
TTCCTCCACTCGCCCTCGACTGCGGCGTCGATGATTTCCTGGTCGACGACAACCGCCGCCTGCACCGTGCACTCACGGCCGGTGGTGTGGCCCACACCTACGACGAGTCCGCGGGCGGTCACGAGTGGCCGTACTGGCAGCGTCGGCTACCGATCGCGCTGCAGTTCTTCGCCGAGCACCTCGGCTCGGAACAAACGGCCTGATTCGCTGCACCCGAGTCTGGACAGCTGGCCACTGGAGCGCGGGTAACGACGCGGGCGCTTGGCGAGTTGCACTGATGCAGTCCCAGCTTGGCGCGAATGGTTGTCATATCGATGATCGAGAGCGCGAAAAGCGTGAGCGTCACCGTCGATACGAGGACATCGTCGTCGTGAGAGTTCCGAGCATTGCAACGGGATCATGACGGCGCGACCGCCGGATGAGCCTTGCCACGGCCGCGTCCCGTCGATGCCTTTCGGGTTTGACCGATGGTGACTCGGGTATTGGTCATGGAACGGACCAACGTTTCATGAGTAAAGGACACGAGCATGGCCTCGCACCACCGAACCTACCTGGACACGGATCACAACCGACGCGCCCATCACAGCGCGTACGGTCACCCGACGGCGAGGACAGAGCGATGACCACCGCGATGGTCCCGCCCCCGGCTCCGCTCGCCGTGCGTGTCGCCGAGTTGGACCGGCACGTCCGAGCGCGCGACATCGTTTGGCTACGCGAGCAGCACGCTGCGGGTTCACTCGCCTGGCTTGCACCGCATCTGGGACCGACCGGGTACAGCGCGCTCGGTTCCGCCATCGGGGCCGGCGACCTCGATCTCGTGGGCCGCCACCTCGCGGTCATGGGCGACGCCACCACGGTGCTCGCCGAGCCGGTCGTCGCAGCGACTGTCGGCGTGAACGTCATTGGTGACCCGCTGAGCAATGCCCTCGATGATCCGACGCTCATAGTTTCGCGTCACGGCGCTGTCCTTCCGGCGGCTGCCGTTCGACGTGAGCGGAACACGCTCGTCGTCACGGCCATCGTCCTCACACTGCTCGCTGTCGGAGTCGTCGCGTTCCTCTTGCTGCGCAACAATGGCGACAAGGCTGCGGACACATCCATCGCGACGGAGACGATCGCTCCTGAAACGGCGGTGGTCACCACAATGCTCACGCCGGCGCCGATCGTGTCGGAGGCGCTGACCACCGGCGCTACAACGCCCACCGTCCCCGCGACTGTGCCGCCCACCGCCGCCACCGTCATTGCAACCGTTGCCCCGCCGAAGGTTGTCGCTCCGGCGCCGGTGGTCACGGTGCCTTTGCAGGATGCCGTGAGCACGGCGTCACGTTCAGCGACCTTCGGACCGTATCTCGCTCTGGTCGACGCCGCCGGGCTCACGAACGAACTGCGGACGATGAAGAACGTAACGTTCCTCGCCCCGACGGAGCGCGCATTCGCGGCGTTGCCGACAGACGTGCAGGTCGCCCTCCGGTCACCGTCGAACCGTGACGTACTGGCCCGGATCGTCCGCTACGGAGTGCTCACCCAGAGTCGCGCGGCTGCGCAGTTGACGCCGGGCGACTACACGACGGTCGAAGGTTCGACGGTGAACGTGAAGCTTCTGAACGGCACCGTGAGAATCAACGACGCCACCATCACCGGCCCAGATGTCAAAGTCGTGAACGGTGTACTGCACGCCGTGGATCGGCTCCTTGTCCCGGCGTCGGTGGACCTCAACGCGCTTGTCCCGAGGTCTGCCCCGCAGACTCTTGCGCCAGCCCGCGTGACCACGGTTGCGCCCACCAGCCCGGCCTCCGCGGCGCCGACCCCTGCCCCGGTGACGACCGTTACGCCCGTGGTGACACCGAGCACGGTGGCGGCAACAACACCGGCGACCACATCACCGCCGGCGACGAGCGCGCCGACGACTGTGGCGCCGACGACCCGGGCGCCAACCACGACAGTCGCCTGACGCGGGGTCCGTAGGGCGGACCGCTCGGCCATCCATGGGAGTTCCTCGCCTGGATGGCCGGTCGCCGACCGTCACGCCCGTCGCTTTCCGTATCGAGCGGTCCAGATTGGGCCGGTGGCCGTCGATCGCGGCGCCGGGGTTGTGGGTTACACGAGTCTGGACTGGTGGCCTTCCCAGTACTTGTCGCGTAACAGGCGCTTGTAGAGCTTACCGGTGGGGTGCCGTGGGAGCTCGGCCTGGAAATCGACCGAACGGGGGCACTTGATGTCCGACAGCTGTGATCGGCAGAACGCCATGAGCTCCCGGGCAAGTTCCGGTCCGGCTTCGGCCATGTCCACCGGTTGCACGACGGCCTTGACCTCTTCGCCGAAGTCTTCGTTGGGGACGCCGAACACCGCAACGTCGGCCACCTTCGGGTGCATCGTGAGCACGTTTTCCGCCTCCTGCGGGTAGATGTTCACGCCTCCCGAAATGATCATGTTCGCTTTGCGGTCGGTGAGGAACAGGTAGCCGTCGGCGTCCACGTAGCCGATGTCGCCGAGCGTTGACCAGCCCTTCGGATGACGGCTCGACGCGGTCTTGTCCGGGTCGTTGTGATACTCGAACGTGCCACCACCGCCGAAGTAGATCGTGCCTGGCTCACCGACCGGGAGCTCGTTGCCCTCCTCGTCGCAGATGTGCAGCTCGTTGGCGAGAGCACGGCCGACGCTGCCCGGCTTCTTCAGCCACTCGTCGCTCTTGATCATCGTGGAGCCGTTGCCTTCAGTGCCGGCGTAGTACTCGAACAGCACCGGGCCCCACCACTCGATCATCTGCTGCTTCACCGGTACCGGGCATGGAGCTGCGGCATGGATGGCGACTTGCATGCTCGACACGTCGTACTTCGCCCGGACCGCGGGGTCGAGCTTGAGCATGCGGACGAACATCGTGGGAACCCACTGGCTGTGGGTCACCTTGTAGCGGTCGATCAGCGCCAGCGCCTGTTCCGCGTCGAAGTGCTCCATCACGACCACGGTGACGCCGACCCGGAAGCAGTCCATGCAATGACGCAGCGGGGCCGCGTGGTAGAGCGGAGCGGGGGAGAGGTACACACTGTTCTCCGTCATGCCGTAGAAGCCGCGCAGGGTTGCCTCGAGGCTCGGACCCTCACCCAAGGGGGCGAGGCTCAGGTTCACCTTCACCCCTTTGGGGCGGCCGGTCGTCCCCGAGCTGTAGAGCATGGTGAAGCCTTCGGCCTCGTCGGCGATCGGGGCCGACGGGAGCTTGGCGATGGATGCTTCGAGGGACTCGTAGCCGTCGATTGTGCCGTCGACCATCGTGAACAGTGCGACCTTCGGGGCCAGGGGTCGCAGTTCCGCGGCGAGCTCCGCCTTCTCCTTGGAGGTGAAGAACGCCTTTGCTCCACAGTCGTTCACGATGTACTCGGCCTCGCCCAGCGTGAGCCGACTGGAGATCGCGGTGTAGCGAAGGCCGGCGCGCTGCGCGGCCCAGCAGATCCGGAAGTACCACGCGTTGTTCTCCATCAGCAGGGCGATCGAGTCGCCCTGCGCGATACCGGCCGATCGCATGAGGTGAGCGATCCGGTTGGAGTCCTCCTCGAGCTGGCGATAGGTGATCGTCTCGCCCGACGTCGCCATGATGTAGGCGGGCTTGTCCGGCGTGGCTGCGGCGTGTTGTCCTAGGTGCACGACGCAGGATCGTAGGCCGAGGAGGCGAAATATGCCCGGTCAGATGCTTTCGAAGATCTCGATGCGCGGGGGTCCGGCCACGCCGGCCTTCTCCATGCCGGCCTTCAGCGCAGGATCATTGGTAAACGCTTCTGCCTGCGCCACCGTCGGGAAGTCGTGGAGGATGAAGACGTCGTTCGCATTGTCCGGTGCCCGCATGACCTTCTTCGCCGTGCATCCGTGCTGCAGTCGCAGCGGCTCGAGCTCGTTGTAGACCACATGCCACGCGGCGAAGTCGGCGACGGGGTGACGGACGGCGATGGTTGCGCTCATGTGAGGGCTCCTTGTGTCATGGGGCGTAGTGCTTCGGTCACTCAGTGTGGACCTCTCCGGCCCGAGAGTCGAGCCAAGAGTGTCTGAACAGCGAGGTTCTCCGGAGATGGCCACGCGGTCCGCGGGGCAGCGAGGCTCGGGACGGGACCGAAGCCGCCTCGGCGGCTTCGGGATCGACTTGCGCCTGGCGTGGGCGTCAGTGACGTGTGAAGACCTCCAGCTGGGCCGCCTTGATTGCTGCGGTCTGTCCCTGGACGAGCAGGAACAGCGCTTCGCGGGCGAGCCTCTGCGCCTGATGGTCCCGGACGATGCCGCGCCCGCCGCCCTCTGCCAAAGCTGCTGCGCTGCACCGGAGCGCGAACGCTGATGCCTCCGCCCTGGCCTTGGCCATCTCGGCGCCGGGTGAAGCTGCGTCGAGGCTCGCCCGGCGGTGGCCCAGCTCGTCCGCGAGACGGTCCCGGGAATCGCCGAGCAGGGTCAGGCATCGATCGGCAACGCCGATCGCAAGTGATCCGTTGGTGCGGAGCCCCGCGGCGTCGCGGAGCATCCACTCCCGGAGAGGTTCGATGACCGTCACCCGGTCATCGGGGACGAAGTGATCGTCGAAGTGCACCGTGACCGTCGACGATGCGTTCACGGCGGCAAGCTCGAGTCGCTGAGCGCGAAGGGTCGGCCCGATAGCGGCATCGATAAGCGTCCAGACGATGGTCTGTGGATCGTCTCGTCGAAGCGCGGCGGAGTGCACCCGTTGGATCCGTTCCCATCCCGTGACCCACGGCGCAGAGCCGTTCAGCAGCCAGCCGCCGGCTGTTCGCGAACCCGACAGAACAGGAGGACCGGGTCGGCGCAGATGGGCGAAGGCAACACCCAGCCGGAGTTCGCCCGAGGCCGCTGCCGCCGCAGTCCCGTCGGCGACGAGGTGATCGGCGTGAGCTACGACGTTGCTCGCACCGAGGTGCTGCAGCCAGACGAATGCCGTGGTGAGGCACCCGCCGCTCAGAATCTCGATGACCTCCAGCAGCTCAGCCGGGGTGAGACCGAGGCCGCCGACTTGCGCAGGCATCGCCGCCCCGTACAGCCCGAGTGAGGCGAGTGCGTCGAGGTTGCTCCGCGGGAGGAGGGCCGAGGCGTCGGTCTCGAGGGCGCCCGGGAACAGCACATCGTCGGCCAGGGCTCGGGTCCTTTCGACGATCGGGCTTGTGCTTCTCGTGGTGGCCACACCCCAGTGTTGCCGCTCCTGCCGGGCACGTGCGATTACCTGCGCTCCGCCTTTAGTGCATCTTCGCGGAAGTTCCTGTGACATCGAATGGCGCTGATTGGTTGTACTTCGGCGCATTGTCCGAAGGATCGATGGAACAGGAACTTCCGACTCAGTGCACTAGTAACTGCGCGGAAGGCCGAGGACGCTCTGGGCGAGATAGTTGAGAGTCATCTCCTGGCTCACTGGCGCGATGCGCATGATGCGGGCCTCGCGCCAGTAGCGCTCGACGTGGTACTCCACGGCATAACCCAGTCCGCCGTGGGTTTGCACGGCGCGGTCGGCCGCCTTGTACCCGGCTTCGGCGGCGAGGTACTTGGCGAGGTTGGCCTCCTCGCCGCAGGGGAGTCCGTTGTCGTAACGCCAGCCCGCGACCAGGGTCATCTGCCAAGCGGCCCGTAAGCGCGCATAGGCATCGGCGAGCGGATGGCTGATGGCCTGGTTGGCGCCGATGCGACGTCCGAACACTTCGCGTTGCTTTGCGTAGTCGACGGCTCGTCGAAGCGCTGCCTCGCCTATCCCAATGGCCTCGGCGGCGATGAGCACCCGCTCGGGATTGAGGCCCGAGAGGATGTGGTGGAAGCCCTTCCCCTCCTCGCCGACCATTCGCCAGGCCTCGACCGGCAGGTCGTCATAGAAGGTCTCGCACGTAGCGACGGCATTGCGGCCGGTCTTGGGGATCGGCCGTATCGTCACATGGGCGGGGTCGAGATCGGCGAGGAACAGCGTGAGGCCGCCGAAGCGGTCGTGGTCGGGTGCCTCGGCCGTGCGGACAAGAATGAGTACCACCTCGGACTCCAATGCCTTCGAAGTCCAGATCTTCTGTCCGGAGATCCGCCAGTTGTCGCCGTCGCGGACGGCTTTGGTCGTGATGCGGGATGTATCGGTACCGGCGTTGGGCTCGGTGACACCGAAGGCGACGTGGAGATCACCCGCGGCAGCGCGCGTGAGATAGGTCTCCTTCAGGCGCTCATTGCCGAATTTCACGACTGGCTCGAGACCGAACACCGTGAGATGCAAGGCCGTGCAGCCGTTCATCGCCGCTCCGGACGCTGCGACCTCGCGCATCATGACGGCCGCGTCGCTGATGCCGCGACCGCCGCCGCCGTACTCGTGGGGGATGGCCATGCCGACCCAGCCGCCTTCGGCCATCGCCCCGTAGAACTCCCACGGGAAGCGGTGTTCCTGATCGCACGCCGACCAGTACTCGTCGGGGAACGCCTTGCAGACGTTTCGAACGCCTTGCGCGATCAGGGCCTGATCCTCATTCTCCGTGAAGTCCATTGGAGTATTAGGCCGGTGACAGAACCGCGGCGGACGTGGCGCCCTCCGCGGACGTGCCGCGGAGTCGCTCCACCTCGGCGGGCAGGAACACGTCGTTGTTGTGCATGGCGAGATCTTGGGGCATGGAGCCGATGCGGAGCAAGGTCACCCGGTCCGCCGAGCGGACCGCGGGCGACTCCGCAGTCGTCTCTGCAGCCCGAGGTTCGTGCTGAACTGAGGCCATGACTGACCACGTGGTCCTCGACGGCGCCACCCTGACCCCGCATTCTCTCCAAAGAATCGCCCACGGTGCGGCAGTGTCGGTGTCTCCTGGTACTACCGAGCCGATGGCGGCTGGGCGACGGATCGTCGATCGGTACCTCGTTGAGTCAATCCCGGCCTACGGCCTCACCACCGGTCTCGGTATGCGCGCTGATCAGATGCTGACGCCCGAAGCCGCGGCCGATTTCTCCTATCGGACGGTGCGCGGTCGCGCCCAGGCGGTCGGTCCGCTGCTGAGCCGGGAAGAGGTGCGAGCCGTGATGGCCGTTCGGCTCAACACCGTGTTGAACGGCGCGGCCGGGGCCAGCGCGGAAATCGCCCCTGCGCTCGTGACCGCGCTCAACAACGGGTTCGTCGCTGCCATGCCCCGGATCGGCTCCATCGGAACGGGCGACCTCGTGGCCATGGCCGCACTTGCCCACGCCTTGATCGGCGAAGGAGAGGCGATCGTCGGTGGTGCGCGTGTCGCCGCGTCCGAGGGGCTCGCATCGGCGGGCATCCGTCCGCTGCGGCTCCAGCCCAAGGACGGCACCGTGCTGTGCAACAACACGGCGTTCTCCACCGCGCTGGCCGCGTTGGCGTCAGTGGCTGCACGCACGACGTTGGTGTCGATGCAGATTGCCGGCGCACTGTCGCTCGAAGGATTCGTCGGAAACCTCTCGCCGTTCGCGTCGGCCTCGCTCCGGGCCCGCCCGCAGCCCGGGCAGGTCGAAGCCGGTGATCAGCTGTCTCGGCTCCTCGGTGATGGTCCGCTCGGTCGCCCGGGCGCCGCCCGGCGGCTGCAGGACCCACTGTCGTTTCGCTGCATGGCCCAGGTGCACGGCGCCGTGTTCGCCGCGCTCGCTGACCTCGACGAGGAGCTCGACGTGGACCTGAACTCGTCCCCCGACAACCCTGTCGTGATCACCAGCGAGGGCGTGTGCGTGAGCACGGGCAACTTCCATCTGCCCCGGCTGACGCAGACCCTCGATGGGTTGGCACGGGCGCTGGCGTGGTGCGCCACCGACTCCGTGTCGAGGGTTCAGCGCCTCATGCATCAACCACACAGCGGGCTTGCGCCGTTGCTCTCATCGGATCGGCCCGACACCGCCGGGTTCGGCCCGCTGCTCAAACCGATGGAGGCACTTCGCGCCGAGATCGTGCACCTCTCCACCCCTGTGCCGGTTCTTTCGTCACACAATGCCGATGGTGTCGAGGACTCGGCGACGTTCGCCGCGCTGGCCGCGTCGAAGCTCGCCGACCTGGTCGGGAAGCTCGACCTGCTGGTGGCGTTCGAACTGGTCGCGAGCTGTCAGGCGATCGACCTACGCTCAGAAAGCCGGAGTGACGTGGAGCCGGCGATCGCCCCATCGCTCCTGCCCGTCTACACCGCGGTGAGGGAACGCTCTCGCTTCATCGCTGAGGATCGGCCGATCGGGCGCGAGATCGAATCGATCGCCGAGGAACTGGTGGCGAGCGGCCGGCTCATCAAGGCCGCCGGTGTGGGTCCGGGAGACTCAGTGCACTACAACTAGGCGTAGCGGAGCGACTGACCGATCCCCATCGCTGTGGCTTTGTCGAGCATCGCCGCGCCGAGTGCGATGTCGGAGAGCGAGAGACCGCGATGCCAGAACAGGATGCGTTCGTCGTCGTTCTCGCGTCCTGCTCGGCTGCCGGCAACGATCTGGCCCAGTTCCGCGTGGACGCCGTCCTCGGACAGCAATCCGGCGTTGATATGTGGACGTAGTGCCCCGAACTCTCCGGCACGGAACTGGCCGAGATCGTCGACCACGATCTTGTCCATCACCGAGATCATGCTCAGCTCCAGCGCGCTCACCGTGCCGTAGGGGATGACCAACACACCCGGGCGCACCCACGCCGTGCGAAACAGCTCCTCGCGCTCTTCGAGCCGCGATGCCTCCACCATGATGTCGGCGCCCTCCAGGCACGATTGCCAATCCGTTGTCACCGTCACCTCCTTCCCGAGGTCGTGCGAGAGCTTGGCGGCGAACGCACCGCGGCTCTCGGGCCGCCGCGAATGCACGCGGATCTCGTCGAAGTCGAACAGCCGGTCGAGCAACCGCACGTTCCAGTACGACGTACCCCGTGCACCGATGTGGCCGAGGATCTTCGAATCGGACCGGGCGAGATGGCGCGCCCCCAGCGCGGTGAGCGCGCCCGTCCGCATGTCCGTGATGGCGGTTGCATCGATGATCGCCCGGGGCATCCCGGTGTGCGGATCGAACAGGTTCAGTAGGGCCATCTCCGAGGGAAGGCCGAGCTTGTAGTTGTCGACGTAGTCCCCGACGATCTTCACGCCGGCCATGTCGAGCGGGGCGACGTAACCCCGGAGCACGTTGAAGTGACCGCGGATCTCGGGACTCGGACGGAGGTGGACGCGTGGTTCGATCACGGCCTGGCCCGTTCCCTGGGCAAGCAGTCCGCCTTCGACCGCGTCGAGGATCTCCTGGTCGGTCATCGCCAGTCGTTCGACGTCGAGACCGTTGAGGTATGTCAGATGGATTTCAGCCACGACGGAATGTAGCCCGGTGGCTCTATGGCCATGATGCATCTTGACAGTAAGTACTGTAAGTGTAAGGATCTGTTCATGTCGACGACAGCGGCTGCGGGTACCCGAAGTGGACGCGCCGGCGCACTCCGTCGTCGGACCGTTTCCATTCACGGCCATGAAGTCACCTATCGAATGGCCGGTGACGGACCGGTCATCGTGCTGATCCATGGAATAGCCGGGAGCTCCACGACCTGGCGGGGCGTGCTCCCGGCCCTGGCCGAGCACTACACCGTGGTCGCGCCCGACCTGCTCGGGCACGGCCACTCGGCCAAGCCTCGAGGTGACTACTCACTGGGCGCGTACGCGAGCGGTGTCCGCGACCTGCTCGCCGTGCTTGGGCTGGAGCGGGCCACAGTGATCGGCCACTCGCTCGGGGGCGGCGTCGCTATGCAGTTCGCGTATCAATTCCCTGAACGCGTCGATCGGCTGGTGCTCGTTGCCTCGGGCGGTCTCGGTAGGGAGGTGAGCCCGATCCTTCGGGCCGTGACCTTGCCGGGCGCCGAATACGTGGTCCCCTTGGTCCTGCATCGAAAGGTCCGTGAAGCGGGGGAGTGGCTCGGCTGGTTGCCCCGTCGTCTCGGCTGGAAGCCCGACGACTCACTGGCCGAGGTGTGGAAGGGCTACACCACGTTGACCGATCGGGCCGGTCAGCAGGCGTTCATCCATACGGTCCGTTCCGTGATCGATATCTCCGGTCAGCGGGTCAGCGCAAACGACCGGCTCTACCTGGCGCAGGCCCTGCCGACGCTCATCGTCTGGGGCGATAGCGACCACATCATCCCGGTGAGCCATGCCCATCTCGCTGCCGAAGCCATGCCCGGGGCGCGGCTGGAGATCCTCGAAGGTGCCGGCCACTTCCTGCCATGGCGGGACGCTGACCGCTTCCTCGACGTCCTCTTGGACTTCCTCGCCACCACGACGCCAACCCACGTCCCGGAAGAACGGTGGCGCGAACTCCTCGCCAACGCGCCGCCCGACGACCGGGCCGAGTAGGCCGGACCCGGCAGTCCTGCGGCATGCAGGTCGGGCCCTTCGAGGTTCTCTGCGCGGTGACCACGGCGGGCCACGACGGTGTTCAGCGGCTGTTCTTGGCCTGCTCCTCCACGAAGCTCACGAATGACGAAGTGCCCAAGGCTCCGTTGACGGGTCAATCCCGGTGCTTGCCCTTTTCGTTTCCGCGACCCTTCGGTCCCTTGTCGCCTCTGCCCTTGTCGCCTCCGCCGTTTTCGTTCTCGTCGTCCTGATCATCGTCATGGCGCTTCAGGGTGGTCGAGGTCGCGCTGACCGGTGGCTTCGTTGTGACGGTCGTCGTCACCATGGTCGTTGGGCCCCCAAGGGTCGTGGTCGGGGCGAGGGTCGTGGTCGGACGATGCGGTTTGCCGCAATCGCTCTTTGCCGCCTTGTCCCGCTCGCCCTTTGGCCGCGACGACACGTACTCGCCGTGATTCCGGGCGTTCTCGCACGTGATGACCCGTCGTGGGACCGTGGTGCTGGTGGTCGCCCCGGTCGTGGTCGTCGCGTTCGTCGGGGCCGCAGTAACCACGACAACGGCGACGATCGAGGTCGAAGTCGGCGTCTGCGCGTGCGCGGACCCGCTGACGCCGAAGACGAGAGCAATTGCGGCGATCGGTGCGAGATAGCGGGTTGCGTTCAAGGTGGTCTCCTCCGGGGTGACTTCTACCGCGAGCATCATCACGTCCGTGATTGGTGAACTCGCAGAGTGAACTTCGGCTCGCGATGTGAGGAGAATGTGAGGGATCTGTGCGCCGATTGTTGGGGGCGCAGGTCGCGGTGGGTCAGCGACTGGCCTTGGCGTGCTTCTCGACGAACTTCAAGATAGCGATGTGCTTCTCGGTGTCACGCTCCATCAGGTCGACGAGAAGGCCCCAGAGGGTGGTGTCCTCCACATCGTGGAGCGTCTTCTTCAGCGCCTTCAGTTCCCGGGCATCGTCCTTTTCGTTCTCCAGCAGACGATGAGCGACGTCGACGATCGCCGTTGCGTTCGACGAACGGAAGTCCATCCGTGGAACCACCGGTTTGTCCGCGGACAGCTCCGCTTCGCTCTTCAGCGAAGCCGCCAGCTCGTTGAACATCCGGTGGTGGCGCTTCTCGTCCTCGATCAGCAGGTTCACCAGGTAACCAAGCGCCGCTGACTGCGTTCCGTTCGCCGCCTCGACATACTCCTCGAGAAGGCCATGTTCCTTCGCCACATGGGAGGTGAGCACCGCGTAGAGGTCACGCTCCCACACGCTCCCACTGTGGAGAACATCTTGCGGATCACCGACGAGAGGGTTGTTCATAGGTGGAGCGTACGGCCCGCTTCGTGAAGGAGGACAGAGCCTTTAGTCCCGTCGGGCGGATGACTCCCGGACCGGTCCGGGCCACTCCCATAGGATCGCGACGGTGAACACCGCGACGTGGGCCGCGATCGGGATCGCCGGTGTCGGCGCCTTCGCCAACTGGTGGTCACGGCTTCGTCACGACGACTGGGTCGAGGCGTGGAGCAAGCCGCTCGTCACGATCGCCATGATTGCCGCGGCGGTGACGATCGACGCATCGCCTTCTTCGGCTCGGGTGTGGTTCACACTCGGCCTTGTCGCCTGTCTGATCGGTGATGTGGCCCTGCTGCCGGTCGTCGACAGGTTCATGGTCGGTCTTGGGGCGTTCTGGATTGGTCACGCCATCTTCTGCATCGGGGCGTTGACGATCGGGGTGCACCGCACGTGGACCGTCGCACCTGTTGTCGTGCTGTCACTGGGTGTCGGGGTCTTCGTCGGCCCGCGGATCGTCCGCGGGAGCGGTTCGCTCGCGCCGGCGGTCGGGCTCTACCTCGCGGTGATCGTCGTGATGGCCGTTCTCGTCGGGGGGACCGGTCGGATCGCCGGCATGGTCGGTGCAATGGCGTTCGTTGTTTCCGACGGGGTGCTCGGCTGGAACAGGTTCGTCCGGGAGGAACGGTGGGCGAACGTGACGATCATGGTGACGTATCACCTTGCTCTCGGCGGGTTGGTGCTGACCCTGCTCTAATGTCACGCTGACGAGGACCGGAGAGGTTCCGGCCCGCCGCCCGAGGGGTCAGTAGGCGGGGGTCGGTTCGTCGACGAGATGCGTCTTCGGAATGCTCCGCAACCCGCCGGAGAGAAGCTCGGCCATCGCTGGAACGGGGTCCGAGTCCTGGAAATACACGGAGTTGGTGAAGTCCGGTCCACCGCTGGTGGGGTCGTTGGCCCACCACGATGCCTCGAGTGCGATGCCGTTGGGGTCACTGAAGTAGATCGAGCGCATCAGGCCGTGATCGACCACGTCGGTCACCTCGGAACCGGCTTCGAGGAGACGTTCGCGCAACGCCAGCAGCGCCGCCTCATCCGGAAGGTCCATCGAGAGATGGTCGAACTGGCCGGCGCGGGCATCGAAGACACCGGCGGGTTTGGCCAGCTCGTTCGTGTGCTGCCCCCGGTACTCGAAGAAGGCAACGGAGCTCTTCGGCCCGAACGAGAAGAAGTAGTGCCGGAACGTGTCGGTACCAATCGTGGCCACCAGGGGTGCACCGAGCGCGCCGTGCCAAAATCGTACGGTTGCGTCCATATCGTTGGTGATCAGGGCGAGGTGATTGAGCCCTTGCCATGGAACGTTCTGCGTCATGATCGGTCCTCCGGGTGGTCGGTGATGCCCATGTTCAGTATGGACGAGTTGCGCCCCCAAACTAGGCGGCAGCGGCGACGGTGAACGTGGTCCCGACTGCGTTCGGCACGTAGGCGTCGGGGAGCGCCGTGGCGAGGCGCACCTGGGCCCGCCAGCCGGTGCAGTGGGCCGGCACGACCAGGCCGGGCTGCATCTCGGTAAGTGCACGTACCGTCGGCTCGATGATCGGCTCGAACGCCGGGCCGGTGAGATGGAATCCTCCCAGAAGTCCGTAGAGCCGATCCACGCCCGTCAGCCGCATGGCATGGCGGGCGATGTTGACGGCCCCGGCGTGGCCGCAACCGGTGAGCACCACGAGGCCCCTGCCTCTGACGTTCACCACCATCGCCTGGTCGTCGAGAATCAGAGGGTCTGGTGTCCATTGCCCGTGTTGCAGGGCCTCGTGAAATGGCATGCCGATCTCGAACTCCGTGGTGCGGTCGACTTCACCGGTGATGAGCACGCTCCCGTCGAGCAGAGCCGAGGGATCGCGTCGCTCGATGACCTGGAAGCCCTCGGCCTCGAGCGAGCTTCGCTGGAGAACCGGAAGTTCCCAGGGAGACTGCCCGGGGAACGCGACGCGGCGGGGCGTCCACACGCCGGGGTGCAGGGTGAGGGGCACGCCCGACCTCTTGCGGAGCCGGGCCAGCCCGAGGAAGCCGCCGGCGTGGTCGAAATGGCCATGGCTCAGCACCACCGCGGCAATGTCACCGACCTTCACGTCGAGGCGTTCCATGTTGGAGGCCATCCCATCGGGTGAAACTCCGGTGTCGAACAGCAACGTGTGCGTCCGTGCGCCGCGCCGCACCGTGACCAGGGCGGAGAACCCGTGCTCCGCGACCAGGCCGGGAACAGTCACGCCGCCCTCGAACTGTTCCGCAGGGACGCGCGGTGTGCGGCCCATTGCTGCGCGGGTCGCCGGCCCCATGTCGGTCATCAGGCCGTCGTAGCTGTTGTCGACGAGCGAGACGATCCGGATCTCGTCGACAGGCTCGAGCCGGATCGGATCGACAGCGGCGCCTTCAGCCCGTTGCGGCATCGCGTGCAAGGCCTCATGGGCGTGATCATGTCCGTCGTGATCGTCTGCGCACATCGAGTGCCTCGCTTCTTGATCCTGCGGCCGTTGGCAGGTGCCTTCGACCACCTGGTGACGACAGTCGCGCCTTGGGATCCCCCGAGTCAACTCCCATGCGGAAGGTGTTGCGTCAGGCAACGGACTCTCGGTGGGGCAAAGGACTGTCTGTGGAAAATGGAGTGGCTTCGGTCGTGGTCATCGATCGGCACACCTCGATCGAACCTGGCGGTCGCTCACGGCGCGAGCCGGAATGGTGGGTAGCGGTCCGTGACGAGGGCGAAGGCGTAGCCGGCGACTCGATTGTGCCATCGCATGACACCGACCGTGTAGTCGAAAAGGCGTCGAGAACGGCGCCCGGTGACGACGATGGCAAACCAGGAGGCGACTGTTGCAACGACGACGCCGATGTCGAGGACGAGCAGAGCCACGTAGTGAGGGATGGCGAGGACCCATTTCACGAGTGGCATCCAGCGGTTCAGATCGGATGGAACGTCGGGGTACGCCACGTCGAGATGGACTGATTGTTCTTCGTCGGTCGACGGATAGTCGTCGGTCAGGAGCAGCAGGTAACCAATGACGCGGTTGTCGAACCGGAGGAACGAGAGGTTGAAGTCGAACCACCACCGCGGGTACTTCGCTCGGGCTACGACCGTCAGCAGGGGAGGGATGACCACAAGACCGCTTGCCAGTCCGATGAAGAAGAGCCCGCCACCGTTGCGACCGGCACCGAAGGCGGGGCCACCGAGTGCGGCAAGCACGACGAGGATCGGGAGGGCCAGAAACGGCCGGAACAACGTCGACAACCGATTGGGCGGCCGTTCGGGGTAGTCGACGTGGAGCTCGACCGGGTATCTGGGAGAGATGGACTGCATGTGGTGCCTCGTTCGGGATCGGTGTCGGAAACGTCGTTGATGGGACGTGGGGAAGGTTTGACTCAGGCGTTGGAGACTCGCGAGCCAGGTCTCTGCGGTGCAGTATTCGGGCGTGCGGTGGTCGGCTTCGCGTCAGGTGTTGGCCAGTGCGGTCAGGATGTCGATGCGGGCGGCTCGTCGAGCAGGGATGACGGCCGCTCCGACTCCGGCGATCGCAGCGAGCGCGACAATCACGATGAGCGAGCCGGTCGGGAAGATGAGCCGGGCGCGTCCACCGATCGGGGTGGCGTGGACGATGGTCCACGCCAGGAACGTTCCGAGGAGGAGTCCGAGTGCGGTGCCGAAGAGGGCGATGACTGCCGACTCCCAGCGGACACTGGTGCGGACCTGGGCCCGGCTCATGCCGACCGCACGCAGGAGCCCGAGCTCTCGCTTGCGTTCGTGGATCGAAAGCCCGAGTGTGTTGACAATCCCGAGGATCGCGATGATCACCGCGAGGCCGAGGAGTGCGTACATGAGGGCGAGGATGGTGTCGAGCTCACCGTTCTGCTGGGCGATGTAGGCATCGGTGGTGAGCACCTTGGCGGTCGGGTATGCCGAGGTGGCGCGCTCGACGACGCTCATCTTCTCGGCGCTGAGGTAGATCCGTGAGTCGAGACGTTCGGGGAGGTTGGCTTCGAAGGCGGTGAGGTCGACGAACTGCTTGCCAACGGTGTCGGCAGCCCGGTCGTAGATGGCTCGGACGGTGAAGGTCACCGTTCCCGTCGGGAATGTGATGGCGCGGGTGTCGCCGAGGCGTACCGTGCCGGATCCAGTTCCACGAGTGACAGCGATGCCGTCGGGACCGAGTCTGGTGAGGTCGCCGTCGACCTGGCCGAGGTCGAACATCGCGTTGATGGTGCCGACGTCGTATGCGTTGAGAAACCCGGGGGTTCCAGCGGTCTCGATCGCCGAGATTCTTTGCTCGGTCACGAGGTTCACTCCAGGCTGGGTGGTGAGGCCGGCAGCGACGTTGGGGGTGAGGCCGCTGCTGGCGTCGATCGCGCCGGAGTCGACAATTACGTTGCCACGGAAGTCATCGCGAAACGCTCCTGCCCCGGAAGATTTCACCGACGCCGCGAAGATCGAAAGAAAGCTGACGAGGGTAACTCCGATCATCAGTGACGACGCCGTGCGAGCGGTCCGCTTGGGATTGCGCATCGCGTTCTGCCGGGCGATCCCACCGGCCGTCCCCCGTAGGTAAGCGATCGGTGTGCCCAGGACTGCCGCAACGGGACGCGCAAGAACCGGTGCGAGGATGGAGACGGCGACGAGTAGCGCAAGAGCACCGATGCCAACAATCGTGAGGTCGGCGGACCCGCGGCCCACGAGCAGGATCGCTACAGCGGTGAACGTAGCGAGCGTGCCTCCAACGACGCGTGGCATCGAGACTGCCGAGCGGTCCTGCGCGTTGTCGCGCAGCGCAGCGATCGGGGCGACGCGCGACGCTCGCCGGGCCGGGAGAACGGCCGCAGCCAAGGTGATGACGACACCGAGGATAATCGAGCCGAGCACGGTTGCCGTAGTGATCTGCAGCGTGTCGAGGGGGATGTCCACTCCGAGGGCGCTGAGAAGGGACCGCAAGCCCCTGGCCACGCCGACACCAGCGAGAAGGCCGACGGATGACGCCAGCAGTCCGGTGATAGCGGCCTCGGCCAGGATGGCAAGGCGTACCTGGCGTCCGGTTGCCCCGACGGCACGCAGCAGGGCCATCTCACGGCTCCGTTGGGCCACGATGATCGAGAACGTGTTGTTGATGATGAACGCACCGACGAACAAGGCGATGAGAGCGAACATGGTGAGGAACACACCGAACTGGCTGATGTCCTTGCCGATGTCGTTCTGGTGCTCCGCGGTCAACACAGCACCGGCGATCACCTCGTTCCCGGTACCCACGACCGGAGCGAGTCGAGCGACAAGGGTTTGTTGGTCGACGCCGTCTCGGGCGGTCACCGCGATCGCGTCGACCTGGCCGGGCTTGTTGAGCACCGCCTCGGCGGTCACGTCGTCGAACAGCACCACGGACAGCCCACCCGGGGTATCGACCTCACCGAAACGCGTGATGCCGACAACGGTGGCCTCGCGTGGGTCGCCTGCCGTGAGCACGGTCGTGCGGTCGCCGACGTCAAGCTTCGCTACGTCGGCGGAATGCTTGTCGATGGCGATCTCGACGGGCTCGGTCGAGGAAGTCAACCACCACGGGGCGAACTGCCACCACTTTGCGTTCGAGTGCAGCGGCGCACGTCCGGCCACGATGGTGAAGGGATTGAGCGCGGGGACTGTCACCCAGTTCATCCCGAGGACACCGGTTTGCGCGGTGCCCACTGCTTTGCCGGCGTGATCGAGGATCTGGGCGTAGCCGGAGACCTGAACGCTGGCCTGACCGACGCCGTCGATGCCGCGAACGGTGTCGAGGAGTTCAGCGTTGATCGGCCGACTGCTCTCCCCGAAGCCACGCTTGAGCGGGCTGGCTGCGCGGATGTATGCGTCCGTACCTTTGTCAGCTTTCGCGAGCAGGGAGTCGAAGGTGCCACGGATGGTGTCAGTGAGGATGAGGGTCCCCGAGAGGAACGCGACCCCGAGGATGACCGCGAACGACGTGGCGAGGAGCCGCATCTTGTTGGCGGCGAGCTGCTTGACGGTGAGCTTGGCAATCATGGTGGTGTCGTCTTTCGATCAGGTGGGTTGGATGAGCGCGGGCGCCGAGTCGGGCCGTGCGTCGATGGCGGTGGGAGAAGCTGCGCTCGAACCAGCTCGGTCGGTGCGCAGTGAGGTGAGGCGAGAGCCTTGGATGGCCGCCGCACAGATCAAGGCGGTGACGCCACCGAGGGCGAATGGCACCCGAGCCGAGGTGGCCTGGATGATCCATCCGATGAGCAGCGCGCCGAGTGGTGTGGTTCCGAACAAGGCCATCTGGTGCAGGGCCATGACCCGTCCTTGCATCGCCGGTTCGGTGGCCTGTTGGAGCACAACCGTGGTGACGGACTGGTACGACGCTGAGGCGAAACCGAGGACGACGCTCATGGCGACGAACGGCCAGAAACCAGGAGCGACGGATAGCGCGAGACACGACACGGCGAAGCCGGCCAGGGCAATCGCCAGTGTTCGGCGAGGGTGCGGCTTGACCCCGGCGATGTAGATGCCACCCATGATCGAGCCGATCGCGCTGACACTCATGGCGATGCCCACCGATCCCGCACCCCGGTGGAACCCGAAGCGCACCATCGACGGGAACGTGGTGGGAAAGTTGTAGGCCACGGTGCCGACGATGCTCATGATCAGTAACGGCCGAGCGACATCCCGATGGGAACGCACGTACGCGAAACCCTCGCGAAGCTTGCCTTTCGCTCGCCCGATGCTCGGCCGGTGAACGAGTTCAGATGACCGAAGCGTGAGCAGGGCGGTGATGACGACGACGTACGACGCGGCGTTCACGATGAAACAGGCTTCGACACCGACGATCGCGATCAGTGCTCCGGCAAGGGCGGGGCCGATGAGGCGTGAAACCGAGGCAATCGTGCTGTTGGTCGCGACCGCACTGGGGAGCAGTTGCGGTCCCACGAGGTCGTACAGAATCGCTTGCATCGCCGGTCGTTCGACTGCCAAGGCGATGCCGAACACGAGGGTCAGGGTGTAGATCCACCACATCGTGACGTGGCCCGACAGAGCGACGGCGGCGAACGTCGCGGCGAGCAGACCGGACACCGCTGACGTGACGACGAGGATGCGACGGTTGTCGAACCTGTCGACCAGCACGCCAGCGGGGGCGCCGAGAAGCAGCAACGGTAGGAACTGCAAGGCCATGGTCACGCCGAGCCGGTCACTGCGATTCGTCAACTCCAAGACAAGCCAGGTGACCGCAAGGGCATGCGTCCACGACCCGATGCTCGAGATCGTCTGGCCGACGAAGTACAGCCGGAAGTTCCGGTTACCAAATACCGCAAAGCGACGGCCCGGCCCGGACTTCTTCGTTTCGTGCAGCCTCGCCATGGCGGTTCAGCTCCCGGCGTGCTTGAGGTGGTCGAGGACGATGGCGGCGGTCGGATCGACGAGATCGCCAACGATCCGGCCGTCGGCGAGGAACACGGCCCGATCCGCATAGGCGGCTGCGGTGGGGTCGTGCGTGACCATCACCACGGTCTGGTCGAGCTCGCGCACGGCGTTGCGCAAGAACGTGAGGATCTCGGCTCCGGCGTGGGAGTCGAGGTTGCCGGTGGGCTCGTCGGCGAAGATGATCTCGGGTCGCGAGGCCAGGGCGCGGGCCACGGCGACGCGCTGCTGCTGCCCTCCGGACAACTCCGACGGACGGTGCGTCAACCGGGTGCGCAACCCGACCGTGTCGATGATGTGGTCGAGCCATGCCGGGTCGGGTTTGCGCCCGGCGAGTGACATCGGAAGGGTCATGTTCTCCAAGGCGTTCAACGTGGGGATCAGGTTGAACGACTGGAAGACGAACCCGATCCGGTCACGACGCAGTCGAGTGAGCTCGGCGTCACGCAGCGTTGCCAGGTCGATGTCACCGATGTGAATGGAGCCTGATGTCACGGTGTCGAGCCCGGCGAGGCAGTGCAGGAGGGTGGACTTCCCTGATCCGGACGGGCCCATCAGTGCCGTGAAGCGGCCGGCGTCGAAGCCGACCGTGACACCGTCGAGGGCGTTGACCACGGCGTCATGGGCGCCGTAGATCTTCGTCACATCGACAGCGCGGGCGACGATACGACGTTGCGTCGGGGGAGAAATGGGTGGGGTGAGAGTTGTCGTGGTGGTCATGCCAACCACGATGCGCCCCGGAGTCGGGCTGGCACATCGGGCTTGGGGCGTTCGCTCGAGCCGACAGATTGAACTCTGTGCGCCCACTCTCGCCCGGCAGGCGCATGGCGATCTCATCCTGTAGACCGATGTGCCTCTTGCCGTCAGGGTCTACGGTCAACCGATGAGGTTCGATCGCATCCTTCGCCGCGATCTGCGCGCCCATGCCTGGGACTATGCGCTTGCCGGTTCGATGGTCGTTGTCGCTCTGGTCGCGCTCGTCACCCGGATTGATGTCCAAGACGCCGATGCCCATCTCTTCGGGCCTGACAACTGGGTCGGTTGGGTCGTGACAATCGCCGTGTGTGTGGCGCTCGTCGGGCGGCGCCGCTGGCCGCTGCGGGTGCTCGCATCAGCTCTCCTGCTGATACTCCCGATCGAGTTCTCCCACCAGCGCGACACCGTGGCGTTCTTCGCCGTGCTGATCACGCTCTACAGCGTCGCCGCCTACCTCCCGCGGCGACTGGCCGTGCGAGGCATTGCGCTGATGGGGGCCTTCTACGTTGTCCTCCTTGCTACCGGGACCGTCCTGCTGACGGCTGTACCCCTGCTCGGACTGTTGTTCCTGATCGTGGCGTTCGCATCCGGTCTTGCCATCCAACGCAAACGCGTGAGCGACCACCGCGCCGCAGAGATCGCCATCGAACGAGCAGCAGCAGCGATCGAGACCGCCGAAGTGGAGGCCGCCGACGAACGCCTTCGCATGGCCCAGGAGCTCCACGACGTGGTCGCGCACTCGCTGAGTGTCATCGCCGTGCAAGCGGGGATCGGTGCGCACCTCGTCGACCGTCGACCGGCCGAAGCGGCCCGGTCGCTCGATGCAATTCGGAGCACTTGTGACAGCACCGGGGTCGAACTCGACCGATTGGTTGGAATCCTGCGAACCGGCACAGTCTCGGACCCGACGACGGCTCCCTCCGTTGCGACGATCGCAACGCTCGTCGATCAGATCCGCAACACCGATCTCGCCGTCACCCTGAGCATCGAAGGCGAACTGGCAACCATCCCCGCCGGGGTATCGCTTGCCGCGTACCGAATCGTGCAAGAGGCACTCACCAACATCGTTCGCCATGCGGGAAGTCCGGTCGCCGCGACGGTGACCATCCAGGCGACGGACGAACACATCGCTCTGACCGTAGATGACAACGGTCGTGGCGTCACCGTCCACGAGGCCGCTACCCACGGCGGGGGGAACGGACTCGTAGGAATGCGAGAACGAGCTCACATGTACGGCGGCGACGTCCACGCTGGAGCGAGGCCCGGTGGTGGGTTTCGCGTGAGAGCGACACTCGACACCCGGACCGGAACCAGCCCGACACAACCGACCCATCAAGCGACGGCTCTCCCGGCCGACCTCGAGCCGAACCCCGATCGTCGGCGACTGTCTCCGCCGACCTGGGACGCAGCACTGGCGATGCTGATGGCGGCGATAGCAATCCTCGAAGTGATCGCGTCCCATCCAACACCCGGCGGACCGGACTTCACGCCGAACGATGTCTGGGCGTTGTCGCTCCGCCTTGGATGTGCTGCGACGCTCGCGTTCCGGGGAAGATACCCGACGGTTTCGTACGCCCTTGCCTGGGTTCTCGGTCTTGGTTTGATCATTGGCGACTACCAGTTCGGGGTCCTCACGTTGGTCCTGCTGATCGGGCTGTATTCGGTGACTGCCCATGCCACGACTCCGCGAGTCATCAGTGCGGCCGTAGGGACACTTGCCGGAATCACGATCGTTGCCCGGTCGGAGCCGCCCGACCTGAACTCCACCGGAGCGCTCTGGGCGAGCCTCTTCTTCGTCGGGTCGGCCGTCACCGGGCATGTCCTGCGACGCGACCGGAGTCGACGAGCCACTGAACTGAACGAACGGCAGATCGACGCCGCTGCACGCACCCGACATTCTCATCTCGTCCTGACGAACGAGCGGCTCCGCATCGCTGACGAACTTCGCAGCGTCCTCACTCGGTCTATCGACACGATCGCTCGCCACGCCGAAACCGGCTCGCGTCTTGTCGACAGCGACACCGACGCAACCGGCGATGCCCTTCGCGCCATCTCGACGATCAGTCGCGATGCACTCAACGACCTCCGACGGTTGCTCAAGCACCTCCGTAACCCGACGGAAGCGTCGAACTACTCACCGATTTCGTCCACGCTCGAGACGGTTGGCGGCACCACCCTTGGCGTTCCGCGATGACTTCATCGATCCGAGTGGCCGTCGCCGACGATCAGGCCCTTGTCCGAAGCGGGTTCCTCGCGCTGCTCCGTGCGGAGGACGGCATCGATGTCGTCGGCGAAGCGGCCAATGGCTACGAAGCCGTCAAGCTCGCCAAGCGCGAACGGCCGGACGTGATCCTGATGGACATCCGCATGCCCGAGATGGACGGACTCGAAGCCACGCGAGTGATCACCGCCGACCCAATGCTGACCGCGGTACGCATCCTCATCCTCACCACCTTCGACCTCGACGCCTACGTCCACGAAGCACTTCGGGCAGGCGCGTCAGGCTTCCTGCTCAAGGACACACTCCCGCCCGAACTGCTTGCGGCAGTTCGGGTCGTCGCCGCCGGAGAAGCCCTCCTGGCCCCCAGCATCACCCGTCGGCTGATCGAAGACTTCGTTCGGAGACCGATAGCGATGGCCGACGATCCCCGACTCCGACAACTGACTGCACGCGAGCGCGAAGTTCTCGCTGCCGTCGCCAGAGGGCTCTCCAACGCCGAACTTGCCGACGAGCTCTTCATGAGCCACGCCACGGCCAAGACGCATGTCAGCCATCTGCTCACGAAGTTCACTGCCCGCGACCGGGCTCAACTGGTCGTCGCCGCCTACGAAACCGGTCTGGTCTCGCCCGGGCAACCCTGACCCGAGGCGATCAACAACTCGTACGAGCGAGGGGAGAGTGTGCGCTGGGTCGCTCACAAGGCGACCCAGGCACCAATCTCGGCGCGGGTCTCGCGGCTAGACGCGTGCCGCGGCTTCCCATTCGGTGAGGAAGCGCATCAGCTGCAACGAGTCGTCGAGCCGGGGGCTCGGACGCTCGGCCTCCAGTCGGCCGGCCGCGATGTTGGCCTCGACCATGCGCACCTGATGCTCGAACGCGTCGAGCGGATCCGTGTCGACGATTGTCTGCGGGTCGCCCTCGAAGGGACGCCACACGAACGAGTTGTCGCCATGTCCGGGAAGCCACGGATTGGTCAGAAACGTCAGCGTTCCGTTCGTGCCCTGCACTTCGAAGCGGGAGGTGTTGCCGTACGTCTCGGCGGTGTGGATCGTGGCGAGAACACCGTCGGCGAAACGAACCGTTGCTGCCGCCTCGCAGATGTTTCCGTCGATCTCCGACACTTCTCCGAGCGCCGCGAGTTCACTCCGAGCGAAGGATCCATCACCGCCCATCGCATCCACGACGAGTTGCACGAGCGACGCCGGGTAGCACCCAAGGTTGTAGATCGCGCCGCGGCCGTCGGGGTTGACCAGATGGGCGATGTTCGCGGCGTAGCTCGCGTGCACCGCCTTGAGCCTGCCCAGTCGCCCGTCACGAAGTACGTCGACGAAGCGGGCGATCACCGGGTGCGCGAGGTACATGAGGCCTTCGACGAAGAACACCGTTCCCCGCACGGAAGCGAGCAGTGCGTGTGCCTGATCCATCGACACCGTGAGCGACTTCTCCGAGAGGACGGCCTTGCCCGCGGCAGCGGCGAGGATCGTCGCCTCGTGGTGGACGTGGTTCGGCGTCCCCACGTAGACGACGTCGACGTCAGGAGCGGCGATAGCTTCTTCGAGACTCGTGACTGCACGGGGAATGCCATGCCGATCACGGAACGCCTCGAGACGCTGCGCGTCCCGTCCGACGACGACCGTGGCGACCGACCCGGGGCTTGCTGCGAGCGCTTCGGCCATCGTGTCGGAGATGAAGCTGGTCCCGACGATCGCCCATCGGAGCATGTCGTCATCATTGCATCCCGGACACCGATGCTTGGGCCTTCTCGGAGCGCCGCGTTCTCCTGCTACCGCGAACCGCAGTCCACGTCATAGCGCCCCGGACCTCGCCTACGCCGTCAACGTCTCAGCCGACACGGGTGGGGTAGGTGACGGAGAGTGCTTTGCCGAGTTCGTCGGAGTCGGCGGTCAGGGCGGGCGCTTGCGTCGCCACCGGCGCCGTGGCCGTGGCCGTGTGGCGGTCGGCGACATGGATGAACGTGAAGCTCGCTGCACCGACGGCAAGGACAGCGGCAGCCGCCAGGAATCGTGTCTGGCGCGGAGCGGCCGGAAGGTGCGGAAAGTGGATGGTGTGCGTCATGGTGTCTCCTTGGTCGGGGCCTCGGCCCGTTGGTGTTGCTCAACGACTTTGCGGTGCGGCGATTTCGATGCGATTCCATCTGCGCGTCTCCATGAGGAAATCGCGGGTTCATCCGGCGTCGGCGTCGGCGTTCGGCGAGGATTGCCGCACTGGACCTACCGGGGGCGCCGATGAAGATTCGAGTGCTGGGGCTGATAGAGGTTTCCGACGACACCGGGAACCGCATCGCGTTGGCAAGCGCGGCGCAACGACGTCTCCTGTCGATGCTGGTGATTCACCGCGGGAGCGTCGTTCGGGCGGAGTGGTTGGCCGAGTCTTCGGGTGTGTCGTTGGGGGCGTTGCGAGTCACGGTGTCTCGGCTCCGCAAGCTCGTGGGCGACGCTCTTGTCGTTACGGCGGCAGATGGTTACGTGTTGCAGGCGGACGATACCGACGTGGACGCTTGTCGTTTTGAAGTGTTGCTCGGTCAAACGCATCTCGCCGAGGATGACCAGAAGGTGGCGCTTTTGGATGAAGCGCTCGGCGAGTGGCGCGGACCGGCATATGCCGAGTTTGCTGAAGAGGAGTGGGCGCGGCCGGCGGCGGTGCGTCTGGACGAACTTCGGGCCGCAGCGGTCGAGGACCGTTTTGCTGCGCTACTTGCCGTCGGGCGCTTCACCGACGCCGGCGCCGGGCTGGCGACGCACATCGCGGAGTTCCCGTTGAGGGATCGGGCTCGAGGTTTGCTCATGCGAGCGTTAGCGGCGCAGGGTCGTCAGGCCGAGGCACTGCGGGTCTATCAGGCGTATCACCGCTATCTGGGTTCGGAGATCGGTACTGAACCGTCCCACGAATTACGCGATCTCGAACGTCGTATTGCGGCGGGATGGCACGATGCCACGACGATCGAAACCGAACGTAACCGATCGCCTCGACCCGCCGGAAACACGCGCCGGTCCAATCTGGCGACCCCGCCGACGAGGTTCATTGGTCGAACGGGAGAGGTTGAGGCATTGATCGAGCTGGCGCGAGGCCATCGGTTGGTCACGTTGACCGGAGTCGGCGGAGTCGGCAAGACGCGCCTCGCCGTCCAGGTCGCGACCGAGTTGATGCCGGAGTTCCCCGACGGTGTGTGGATGGTGGAGTTGGCGCCCGTCGAGGATCCTGGAGCGGTTCCGATCGTGGTGGCCTCCACCTTGGGTCTCGCTCCGCAGCCCGGGCTCTCTGCGACCGAAAGCATCGCTCACGCGTTACGGGGACAGCGGGTGTTGGTGGTGTTGGACAACTGCGAGCACGTGTTGGACGCCGCTGCCGAGCTTGTCGAGGCTGTCATCTCGAGTCCGTCGGTGACGGTGATTGCCACGAGCCGCGAAGGTCTACGCGTGGCGGGCGAGCAGTTGTGGCCGGTGCCGTCGCTTGACGTCACAGCGGGTTTCACATCGGCGGCGGTCGAGTTGTTCCTCGAGCGGGCCCGAGAGGTCCGACCTGGCTTTGGTGTGCTCGACACTGCTGAGTCCGGCGCGGTCATCGAGATCTGTCGGCGGTTGGATGGCATCGCCTTGGCTATCGAGTTGGCGGCCGCCCGAATGGTGTCGATGAGTGTCGAAGATGTGCGCGATCGTCTCGATGATCGGTTCCGCCTGCTGTCAGGTTCGCGGCGCGGGATAGAACGCCATCAGACGTTGCTTCAGGCTGTGCAATGGTCGTTCGACCTCCTCGCCGGCGACGAACGCATCGTGATGAATCACTGTTCGGTGTTCGCTGGCAGCTTCGACCTTGCCGCCGCCACCCGTCTGTGCGGTGACCGCTTTGACGAGTTTGCGGTACTCGACCTGCTTGATGCGTTGGTGCGCAAGTCCCTTGTCGTCACCGTGCCGGCGAGCGGCCACGTGCGCTACCGGTTGTTGGAGACGATTCGCCAGTTCGCTCAGGAGCAACTCGCTGCCTCGGGTGCCAGCGGGAACGTTCGAGACGCTCACGCCGCCTACTTCGCCGACGAGGCCATCACGAACTGGGCGATTTGGGAGGGGCCCGGTTTTCGTGTCGCTCGGGATTGGGTGGAGATCGAGTTCGCGAACTTGCGGGTCGCGTTTCGTTGGGCCGCTGACCGGGCCAAGATTGACGTTGCCGCAGCCATAGCCGCGCACAGCACGATGCTGGCCATTGACCTTCAGCCGTTGGAGTCGGTCGGGTGGGCAGAAGAGATCCTCCCGGCGGCCGTTGCGGCCGACGTACGCCAACTACCACGCCTCTTCGCAGCCGCGAGCTTTTGCTTCCTCACGGGGACCCGAGCGGAGGTGGGCGTCGGGTACGCCGAGACCGCAGTGATGTTGGAAGTCGACCCGCGTTACGAATCATTCGAACCCGGTTGGGCCAAGTTCATGGAGGCGTCAAGCCATCTGTACGCCGGTCGAAACGATCGCTATCTGCAGATCTGCGCAGACTTGGTCGCCCAGACCGGGTCCGCGCGACTCCGGGGGCTGTGTGGCATGACCAACCAGTTGGCCCGGAATGGGCGCGAAGCGGAGGCCATGGCTCTCGCCGAAGAGACCCTCGCGGCCGCCCGAAGCCACGCCAGCCCGTTTTGGATCGCTTTCGCGCTCAACGCGTACGGCCAGGCGTTCGTCAACGCCGATCCCCGCCGCGCCCTGCTAGTCCTACGAGAGGGGCTCGCCTACGCCCGACAGCATCGGCTGCCATTCTGGGAGGTCATCATCGGTCCGGACCTGGCCAGGCTCGAGGCCGTCCACGGAGATCCCGATCAGGCCTTGGTGCTGTTCGAAGATGCCGTCGAGTCGTTCCACCAAGTCGGGAATTCGTCCCACCTTTTCCTCTGCCTGGCCGGTATGGCTGTGGTCTATGCCCATCTCGATCGGCCCGAGATCGCGGCAACGCTCTACGGCCATATCCGCGAGCAGCCGGCCGTCCTCGCCGCGGCCGCGTCGGATATGGCCACCGTCGCCAACCTGGTTCGCTCGATAGTGGGGGACACGGTATTTGAAAAATGCGTCTCCGCCGGGGCGGCCATGGATCTCACCGACGCTGTCCGGTATGCGCGTCACCAGATCCAATTGTCCCGGATCGAATTGGCCGGAGACCGCCCGGATTCTCCGTAGCGCGCGGCAACGTGGATGGGCGGACGATCCTCCAGCGGTCAGTGCCGGGCCAGCGCGTCCAAGATGTTCAGCCTGGCGGCACGGCCGGCCGGACGGATCGACGCAACGATGCCGGCGACCACGGCAAGCACCACGACAACGATGAGCGTGGTGACGGGAATAGTGAAGGAACGAAGCCCTTGGTCACGCAGCGAGATGATCACCGCATAGCCGAGCAGGATGCCGATCACGATACCCTGGGCGGTACCGAGCAGCGCCGTGATGACCGACTCCCAACGCACGGAGGATCGCACCTGCGATCGGAACGCGCCCACCGCTCGTAGGAGCCCGAGTTCGCGGGTCCGCTCGTAGACGGACAGGCTCAAGGTGTTGGTGATGCCGAAGATGGCGATGATCACTGCCAGTGCCAGGAGCCCATAAATCAGGTTGACGAACTGGTTGATCTGCTTCGACTGCTCATCGATGTACGACGACCGGCTGAGCAGCTTGCCGGTCGGATACTCCTTCACCACGCGCTCGACTGCGCGTAGAGCGTTGGTCTCGCTGACTCCCTTGGCAGCCTTGCCGAACACGGCGAAGGAGAAGAGGTCGGCGCCGCTGCTGCGGAACAGTTCTTCGCTGATCGTGTAAGGACCGGCGAGCTCGTCCTTCGCGTAGATGCCCTGCACCGTCAACGGGTGTTCGACGCCGTCAAGCATTGTCAGCATGACGGTGCCGCCGATAGCCAGGCCGTCCTTGTCGGCCCGCTTCCTGCTGATGAGGATGCCGGTCGTCGTGAGGTCACGTGCTCGCCCCTGAACGAACTTCATGTCGAAGACATCGCCCACTGTCGTTGGATCGACAACCGACAGTGGGCCAGCCTTCGTTCGTCCCTTCACCTTGCCGTATCCGAGTTGCAGGCCCGTGACACTTCCGACCTCCGGCAATGCCTTCAGCTTGGTGGTGAGCTCAGGCGGAAGTCCGCCGAATCCTCGGGTGCGGGTGTTGACGACGAAGTCACCGACGAACTGTTCTCCGACGATGGACCGCACCGAGCTCGTCACCGACGCCGCCAGCACCGAGATACCGGTCACGAGTGAGACGCCCACCATGAGCGCGGCGGCGGTACGTGCGGTTCGCTTCGGGTTGCGCATCGAATTCTGTCGGGCCATGGTGCCGGTCATGCCCACGACCCGAGGGAGCGGTGCGCCGATGAAACCGGCGACCGGACGGGCTATCAGCGGGCCGAGGACGAAGATGCCGATGAACAGCACCGGGACCCCCAGGCCCAGTTGGCGCACATTGCCGGCCAGACCGACGACCACGAGCAACGAGCCGGCGAAGGACACCAGCAGGCCGGCGATGAGACGTCCTTTCGACGTGGCCGACCGATCGAGGGCGACGTCGCGCATCGCCGCCACCGGCGCCACCCGCGATGCCCGAACCGATGGGGCCACCGCGGCAAACACCGTCATGACGACGCCGACCACGAACGAGACGATCGCCGTCCGCGGCAGGAGCACGACGCCGCCGGCCGGGATGTCGATACCGAAGGTCGCCATGAGGTTCTTCAGAACCGAAGACATGCCGATGCCGGCGACAAACCCGACCGCCGACGCAATCAGCCCGACGATGACCGACTCGACCAGTATCCCCGAGATGATCTGCCCTCGGCTCGCCCCCACGGCTCGTAGCAGAGCGTTCTCTTTCTGCTTCTGGGCCACGATGATCGAGAACGTGTTGTAGATGATGAACGACCCGACGAACAGAGCGACCGCGGCGAAGACGAGCAGCAAGATGTTGATGAAACTCAACGCATTGCCGATCGCGTTCTGACTCTCCTTGGTGATCTCGGAGCCGGTCAACACCGCTGTGCTGGGTCCGAGCGCCTTCTGCACGCGATCGGCCAAGGCCCGTTCGGTCACGTTCGCCTTGGCGGCAACTTGCACGGCGTCGATCTCTCCGGGCTTGCCGACGAAGGACTGGGCGGTGGGGACGTCGAAGAGGGCGAACGTCGCCCCGCCTGGCGAATCGACATTGCCGAAGCGAACGGTTCCGACGAGGGTGAAGACGCGTTTGCCACCCTGGCTGATGACCGTCACCCTGTCGCCGAGCTTGAACCTGCCCTTCTTCGCGCTGCCCGCATCCAACATCATCTCTTCGCCGCCACGCGGGTACGCGCTTTCACCTACCTTTCTCCACGCCTCGAGCGGATTGTCGGTCACCGACATGCCGAAGTTCGGTGAACCGTTCTCCATGCCGATGGGCTTCCCGTCCTTGCCGATGATGCGGGCGAAACCGCTGACGTTGGCCACGACCGAGTCGACGCCGTCGATCGCCTTGACGTCGCTGACGATCGACTCCGGCAGGCGGTCGTAGAGCTTCTGGCCGAAGCCGACGTCGATCTCACTGCTGGAGCGGACATAGGTGTCGGTGGTCTTGTAGACGTCGGCGAAGAGCGTGTCGAAGGTGCGACTGATGGTGTCGGTGAACACCAGTGTTCCGGCGAGGAATGCGATGCCGATGACGATGGACAGGCCGGTGCCGACCAGTCGTCGCTTGTTGAACATCGCGGACTTCAGAGCGATACGAAGCATCGTGCGTTACGACCCGAATTGGCGCATGCGGTCGAGCACGCGTTCCGCGGTCGGTTGTTCCATTTGGTCGACGACGCGCCCGTCGGCGAGGAAGACGATGTGGTCGGAGAACGACGCGGCGACCGGATCATGGGTCACCATCACAATCGTCTGTCCGAGGTCGTTCACGGCCCTTCGCATGAATTCGAGGATCTCGGTGCTGGCCCGGCTGTCGAGGTTGCCGGTCGGCTCATCGGCAAAGATGATCTCGGGGCGGGCGACGAGGGCACGGGCAACCGCGACTCGTTGTTGCTGCCCGCCGGACAGTTCGGAGGGCCGGTGGGTGAGCCGGTCGGCCAATCCGACGGTTTGCACCACGCGGTCGAGCCATGCCTGATCGGGCTTCCGCCCGGCGAGGAGATCGGGCAAGGTGATGTTCTCCAATGCCGACAGGCTCGGCACCAGGTTGTAGGACTGGAAGACGAAGCCGACCTTGTCGCGTCGCAGTTTCGTGAGTTGCTTGTCGTGGAGCGAGGTGAGGTCGACGTCGCCGATGAACGCCCGGCCGGACGTGAGTGGATCGAGACCGGCCATGCAGTGCATGAGCGTCGACTTGCCCGAACCGGACGGCCCCATGATGGCGCTGAAGCGACCCGTCTCGAACGCAACGGTCACATGGTCAACCGCGGTGACCTCGTTGTCCTCGGACCCGTAGACCTTGCTGGCGTCGATGGTGCTCGCTGCCCTCGTCCGGGTTGGTGCCGCGGGTGGGGTGATGAGGGTGTCCGTCGGTGCCATGTGGTCTCCTGTTTGTCCGAATCGTGCCGACCTCGGAGTGCGCACGTGGCCAGCCGACGGTGTTGA
The DNA here is from genome assembly GCA_031368215.1 of Acidimicrobiia bacterium. Taxonomy (GTDB): domain Bacteria; phylum Actinomycetota; class Acidimicrobiia; order Acidimicrobiales; family JANYDT01; genus JANLQX01. Next base: position 35,375 of record JANLRD010000128.1, read on the forward strand.
CCACGGTGCACGGCACCGCAGTCGTGGCGGTAGGGGCGAAGGTCATGATGTGGCGCCCCGTTCGCCAGACGTTCCCGGGTGAAGTATTCAGATCACCGCGCTCCCATCTACTGTCGTCCGCCATGGCTGCCGTGCTGCTGGAGACCTTGGAACCCGAAGTTGCGCTCGTCACGCTGAACCGACCTGATCTGCTCAATGCCATCGACGGCACCCTGCTCGACGATCTCGATGCCGCCCTCGACGAGATCGAGGCGTCGGGGGAGTTCCGGGCAGTGATCATCACGGGGGCCGGTCGAGCGTTCTGTGCGGGCGCGGACCTGAGCGGCACCGGGACGGCGTGGACGAAACCGTCGCGTACCGCACTCAAGACGTCGTACGACGGTCAGGTGCGGCTCGCCGATCAGATGACGCGCCTCTACGAGCTTCCGGTGCCGGTCATCGCCGCCGTCAACGGCGCAGCGGTGGGTGGCGGTCTGGCCTACGCCCTGCATTGTGATGTGCGCATCGCTTCGGAGGCCGCACGGTTCGGGTCGGCCTTCATCACCGCCGGCTTCTCGTCCCTCGATATGGGCACGAGCTATCTGCTGCCGAAGATCGTGGGTGCCGGACGAGCGCGCGAGATGATGCTCAGCGGTCGGATCATCGACGCGCCCGAGGCCTACCGGATCGGCCTCGTGCATGAGGTCGTGCCCCAGCCGGACCTTCTCGACGCCGCCCTCGCTGTCGCGAGACGGATCGCCGCCAACAACGAGTTCGGTGTGTGGCAGACCAAGCTCGGGCTCAACGTCGCCCTCGACGCGCCGAGCCTCCGCCACGCCAAGGAGATCGAGAACCGCACACAGATCCTCGCCGTGCAGACCGGCAACCCGAAAGAGGCCGGGATGGCGCGTCGAGAACGGCGCGCGCCCGATTTCGGCCGTATGTAGCGAGCGTCCTTTCGAACTGGGCTAACGGACCATTGCCCAGACGCCGGTGACCACAAGGAAGCAACCGAACGCGCCGAGCGCTCGCCGAAATGGGTTGACGCCGCGCGCGACCTCGTCCACCGCCCACCAGGCAAGAGCGCCAACCGCCACCCAATCCAGAGTTGTCCGAACAGCACCCGCGGGGTCGAACACGCGGCGGGTCAGCGCGACGGCGAGGTAGAGGCCAAGCGCCACGTTGGGGAACTGGGCAATGACGATCTGCCCGGTCTGCCGCGACCGGAACATCCACTCGTAGGCTCGACGAACCATCGTGCGAAGGTCTAGTGCACCGAGTCGGAAGTTCCTGTTACATCGATCCTTCGGATAATGCGCCGAAGTACAACCAATCAACGCCATTCGATGTCACAGGAACTTCTGCGAAGATGCATTACTCGCACCCCGACCCACCCGCGCAGTCGTCTGTTGATTCGGGTTGGCGGCCGGCCACGCGTACGCTCGATGCGATGTCCGGACACCACTGCGAGCTCGGCGACCTGAGCGATCTGCGAGACGGACAGTTGCGGGTCTTCCCGGATCTTGGCGAACACGGCATCGTGGTTTGTCGGGTGGCCGGGGAACTCCATGCGGTGGAGGACAACTGCTCACATCGCGATGCGAAGCTCTCGGAAGGGCGCCTTCGCGGAACTCTCCTCACCTGTCCGCTACACGGGGCGCAGTTCGACGTACGCACCGGAGCCCATCAGGGTCCACCGGCGTCGGTGCCGATCGCGTGCTTCGCGGTGACCGAGCACGACGGCACCGCGTCCGTCGAACTCCACGGCTGAAGCCCGGTCGGACTGCCCGCGACGTCAGGGGGTCCGGGCCAGGGCAAGCACGCGGCGCATGGCGTCGGCGCTGACACGTGCGGCGTGGTCCGCCGGACCGGCCCAGAGCTCAGCCGAACAGACCTCCACACCGATCGGGGCCGTGGAGCCGATCGAGTCGAGGATGCGGACGATCTCCACGAGGGCGAACTCGCCGTCGCCCGGGGGGACGCGATTCGTAAGGCAGTCCTGCAGATAGTCGGGGTTCTGCGGGGCGATCGTGCCGTCGTTCCACTGCGTGGCGAACACCCGCTCACCCGGTATGTTGCGGAGGTCATCGAGGTTGTTCGTCGACCGGGTGAAGTGCCAGGAGTCGACGCAGAAGCCTCCGTTGGGGCGGTCGGCGTCGGTGACGATCCGAAGTGCGGTGGCGGCGTCGCCGATGTTGGTCATGCTCGGCACCCATTCGAGTCCGACGAGGAGCCCGTGCTCGGCCGCCCGATCGCAGAGCGCGCCGAAACCCTCCGCCGCCCGGTCGAGCGGGCCGGTCGCGTCGCCGATGACCTGCACGTAGCGACATCCCCAGTGTGCCGCCATGTCGTATGCCAACGCCTCCTGGCGTCGGCAGGCCTCATCGTTGTCGGGCACCGCCCAACCGCGCAGCGTCTCGATGTTCGCCACCACGAGTCCGGTCGCCTCGAGCGCCTCGTCGACCCGGTCGAGTTCGGCCGGCTGCTCACACAGCGCTGCCCACGCTCCCAGGTAGAGGCCGATGGCCGCATATCCGGCGGCCGCGGCCGCGTGCACCTTGGTGACGGTGTCGTCGACTCGAGGCCTGCTGAAGTGGTCCCACACGAGATCAGCGGGACCCAGGTCGCGGGCGGTCCGGCGAGTGGAGGCAACCATGCCCGGCAGTCTCGTGCATCGATACCGCCGATCTCCACTCCGCAGCCGGTGGTCTGGCCGTTCTCCACTCAGCGACGTAGGTTTGGGACCATGACCGATGTACGTGACGCCGCTGCCGCCCCCGTCGCTGCCAAGGGAAACGCACGCGCCCCGGGTCCGACATTGCACGAGCAGTTGCTTGCCGACCCCACGCCGCCGCCGTGGCCGCTGCTCGAGCAGTCCCCGGTGTTTCTCGGCGACGCCGAGATCCCGTTCACCAACTACACGTCGCCCGACTATGCCGCCGCCGAGTACGACCACATGTGGTCCAAGACGTGGCAGTGGGCCTGTCACGTCGACCACATCCCGGAGTCGGGTGACTACTACGTCTACGACGTCGGTCCGCACTCCGCACTCATCGTGCGAACGACCGATGGGACGGTTAAGGCGTACTACAACGCCTGCATGCACCGCGGCACGCAGTTGCGCAGCCCCGGCACCTGTGGCTTCGCCAACCAATTGAAGTGTCCCTTCCATGGGTGGACCTGGTCGCTCGACGGTGACCTGATCGAGATACCCGACCGCTGGGATTTCCCGCACGTGAGCGACGAGTCGCACCGTCTGCCGGCGCTACCGGTCGACGTGTTCGCCGGCTTCGTGTGGGTGAACTTCGATCCGAACGCGGCGCCGCTGTCGGAGTACCTCGGCGTGTTGCCGGCGCACTTCGCCGAGTTCGACATCGGTGACCGCTACATCGAGACGCACGTGCGAAAGCGTCTTCCCTGCAACTGGAAGGCCGCGGCCGAAGCCTTTCTCGAGGCATACCACGTGCGCGAAACGCACGCGAGTGGCCAGCTCGGTGACGAGGTCACCACCCAATACGACGTGTGGGCGCCGAACATCAGCCGATTCGTGCACACCACCGGTCTCGACAGCCCCCAGCGTCCGGCGCCCAGGACCGAGCAGCAGATCCTCGCCCACCTCACCCGCAACCTGCGCCACGGGATGGACCCACTTGTGCTTCCGGAAGGTTTGCGCGCTCGTGATTTCTACGCAAGCCTCGTGCGGCGAGACATGAGTGCGAAGTACGGACGCGACTTCAGTCACGTGAGCGAGTCGATGACCCTCGACTCGATCGAGTACTTCGCGTTTCCGAATGCCTTCTTCTTTCCCGGTCTGTCGTTGGGGATGGTCTACCGGTTCCGTCCCGATCCGACCTGTATCGATTCCAGCTACTTCGACCTGCTGATGATGCGACCCCGTCCGCTCGACGGTGAGACACCACCTCCACCATCGGTGATCGAGCTCGACGTCGACGAGAGCTACACCACTGCCAAAGGCCTCGGCGGACTCGGTCGGGTCTACGACGAAGACACCGCGAACATGGCCGCCCAGACCCGTGGCTTCCGGTCGAGCCGCAAAGGTTCCCAGACGCTCGGGAACTATCAGGAAGTACGTGCCCGCCACCTCCAGCAGCGGGTTCGTGCGTACCTCACGGCTGGCGGGTACGAACCGGCGGACTGAGCCCCCGCAGGGCGTCAGCTCCAAACCGGGTCGGGCGAATCGCCTCGGCCGCTCGGGACATACGTCCCGGACATTGCCGGGGCCATCGGCTCGGCCGTCGACCAGTCGTTGCGCAGTGTGCGGTGAGCGATCTTCCATGCCCCGTCACGCGCTTCGAACCTGTCGATGTAGCGACCGACGAACGTATGCAGCCGACGCCCGTCAGCGGACTCCTCGACGTGGGTGGCGTGCACGTAGGTCTCGACCAGTGCGTTGTCGCCGTCCTGCTCGATGGTGGTGTTGCTGATCCGGTGCTGGGTGGCGACGAACTTCTTGCGAAGCGAGGGGAGCGCGTACTCGACGAAGGCTTCGATCGCCATTGGTTGGGGGCCGTAGTCGACGAGGATCGCGCCGGGGTGGAACGCTGCGGCGATGGATGGTGCATGGAGACGGTCGATACCCCGGCAGTAACTGCGGAGGGCGTCCTCGATGCTGGCGCGGGTGACGGGATCGGTCATGGGCCGGAGATTAGTCGCGGAGCCGCGGCATGACCTTGGTGGCGATGTCGGTGAGCACCTGCTCCTTCACGTCCAGAGGGGGGAGCACCATGAGCTGGGACAGACCGGCCGTTTCCAATGCGCGCAGACGATCGGCGATCTGGTCGGCGGTGCCGACGAGGCAGGTGGATTCGATGAGCTCCTTCGTGATGAATCGTTCCTCTTCGGGGAGCACCCAGCAGTTGTGACCCTGGTGCACCCGAAGGTGCACCCTCGATGGGTCGGTATCGGCGAGCATGGCGACGTAGTCGTCCCAGAAGCTGAACCGGCCCGGTGTGTCTGGTGATCCCGCCTCGCGCCACTGCTCGTAGCTGTAGTGAAGTCCGGCGATGGCAAAGGCGCCGACGCCGGCTCGAACCCGATCGCTGTCGACCGGCTCGCCCTCATCGAGGACGAAGGCTGTCGTAAGCGTGCAGGTGAAGTAGTTCTCGGGAGTGATCGTACGGCCGACCGCTGCCGCCGCGGCAGAGAGCCGACCCCAGACGCGCTCCACCGCCGAGGGATGGGGTGGGACCGACATGACCAGGCCGTCGCCATGGGTCGCCGCCAGCGCCATAGCCCGGGGTCCGAAGCCCGAGATGTAGAGCGGGATGCGTTGCGTGAAGTCGACGAAGCCATGGGTTGGCATGAGGTGGCGGACCGGGGCGGTCCTCCCGCGCCAGGTCAGGGGAGTCTCTTCGCCGCTGAGGAGCGGACGGAGCGATTCGATGTACGCCTCGAACTCGGCGATCGGCATCGGGCGATGGCCCATCACCCGCATTGCGGTGTTGCCGGTCCCGATGCCGCAGAACACCCGACCCGGGGCGATGGCGTTGATCGTCGCATGCGCTGCGGCGGTGACCGGAGCGGAGCGCGTTCCGGCGACGGCAACTCCGGTCCCGATCCGGATCCGTGTCGTTCGCGCTGCGGCGAGTGCCATCGTGGCGTACACGTCGGACCAGATCATCTGGCTGTCGGCAAACCAGAGATCGTCGAAGCCGAGCTCCTCGGCGAGCACGGCGTAGTCGATGTCGGTGATCTGGCTTGCCAGGCAGACGCCGAGTTGCATGGTCATGGTCGAAGCTCCGGTTCGTTCGGTGGGGTTTTGAGGAGGTCGGCCGCAGCGGCTCGGAGGCGACCGAGTTGGATCTTGTCGCCGTTTGCGCTCGGGGTCGTGGGGAACGCATCAAGCCGAATAATCCGAACCGGGATCTTGTAGACGGCCAGCACATTGCGAAGCGCGCTGATCATCGATTCTTCCGACATCGTCGGGTCGCCGGTCACGAAGGCGACCGGCCGTGCGCCGTCGGGCCGTTCCACGGCGACAACCTGCGCCCCGGTGACCCCGTCGAACCCGACCAACGCACGTTCGATCTCGGCCGGGGCGACGAGGAATCCGCCGAGGCGGATGGAGTCGCCGAGTCGAGAAAGGTAGGTGAACGTACCGTCGTCGTCGTGAGCGGCATCGCCCGTGCGGAACCAACCGTCGGTGAATGCCCGCCCGGTGAGCTCGGCATCGATCCGATCGCCACCTTCGTCGAGATACCCGTCGAACATGCTCGGACCGCGAAGCTGAAGTTCGCCGTCGACGATACGGAACGCTGCGGCTTCGCTGACCAGCGCGCCACCGGCGCGCTCGCGATCGGCCACCGCTGCAGTGGGGGAGCGGCGTGCGAACAGCGCCTGCACCTCGCTCATCCCGTAGAGGCCGGCCAGCATGCAACCACGCTCCTGCGCCCGAGCGGTGATCCCGTCGAGACTCGAGTTGAAGCGAGCGTACCCACCAATGCGGATGCTCGACAGGTCGACTCCGGTGCCGAGCAGTCGGTGGAACATGTCGTCGCTCCCGTTCACGACGGTGATCCGTTCACGCTCGATGAGCTCGCCCGTGAGGACCGGATCGAAGCGGTCGGCGAGCACGATGCGGCAGTTCCCTGCGAGAGCGGACGTGAGGCTCGACAACCCGAACGTGCCGCACAACGGCATGACGATCAGTGCGGTGTCGCTCTCGTCGTATCCGAAGGAGCGGGCCGCATTCCGGCCGTGGTGGGCGATCGACGCCTGCGTGTGGCGAACGAGCTTCGGCCGGCTCGTCGTTCCCGAGGTGGTGAAGACGACGAACGGATCCTCCGATTGGGCGTCGTCGAGGAGCACCCCGCTCGCCGTTGCTTCAGTGGCGATGGAGCCCAGGGCGTCGACCGACCGGACGGCGAAGGCAGCCCCCGAGCGCTCGATCACGTCGCCCGCTTCTGCTTCCGTGAAGCGCGTGTTCACCGACACGAGGACCAGACGGGCCGCTGCGCACGCGGCAAGGAGCCGGAGATAGGTCAGCCCGTTCGGCAGTTGCACGGCAACGCGGTCACCTGGAGCGAGACCGGAGGACCGGAGCACGGCTGCGAGCCGACGACCATCTCGACCGACCTCGCGGGCCGAGGTAGTCGTCGCGTCCGGGAGGATGATCGTGGAGGTCGAGGCGTCGAAGAGGTCGAGCACTCGCACGACCTGATCCTACGAAGGGTGCCGACCCCGCCGCACGAGCAAGCTTCGTTCGTGGCCGTGTCGCCGTCGGCTCTCAACTCGCGGGCACGAGGCAATCTCCGACCGCCATCCCAGATCGGCGGCCCCGGACTCCCAGACGGGCGGTTTCGCGTCGGCTTTCGGCCAAGAAACTGGCGATGTGGGAGTTGGAGCTGGTCCGTCTGGGATGTGGTGGTCCCGCCCACCGGCGTTCCGTCGGCCGGAACGGGCCGTTGCTCAGGCCGTCGCTGTCATGTTCGATGCGGCGATGAGCGCGTCGAGACGGTCGGCGCTCTTCTCTTCGAGCGCCGAACATGCAGCGAGTTCGGTAATGACGCGGTCGTCGGTTGTCCGGGCGGCGATGTTTCGCCACGCCTGCGCACCCTGACGCTCGGCGTTTGCCTGCACCCGGAGTTGATCCCACACGTCCATGCCGCTGAAGGCGTCGTAGTAGGTCTGCTTCGCCCCTGGAAGCGGAGCGACGAGTTCCTCACGCAACGCGTCGTCAAGCGTGAACACCGATTCGACCCGGTCGGCGATCTCGTCCTCGCTCGCCGCGCACAACAACAACACGTCGGCATGCGCCGGCAGCATCGCCGCCCATTCCCGGTAGCGATCGGCCGCGCCGCGCTCCAGCAGGGCGAGGAACCTCGGCATGATCGACGGCGGAACCTGGCCGATGAAGGGGGAGAGGAGCTGTCCGAAGTTCGGGATCTGGAGCTGGGCCATGTGGCACGGTACCCGCTCGGGCGGGTCGACCCCGTCAACCGCAGCCCACACGCGAAACGACCTCGCCGAGGCGAGGTCGTGGGTGCCCGGGCGCTGCGCTTGGGCGAAGAGCGTGGAACGAACTCAGTCGGCCCGGAGCGCAGCGATGCGGTGCATCAGCTTCGACTTGCGGTTCGCGGCCTGGTTCTTGTGGATGACACCCTTGGTAGCGGCCTTGTCGATCCGCTTGATGGCGAGGCGAAGGGCGTCGGCGCTGGCGTCGGAAGCCGGATCCTCGCTGGCAATGCGGACGGCGGTCTTGACGCGCGTCTTCAACTCGCTCCGAACCGCTTTGTTGCGGTCCTGGCGC
>JANLRD010000019.1:0-4566 GCA_031368215.1 Acidimicrobiia bacterium
CGCGCAGTTCGGCTTCGAGGTTCGGCAAGTCAGCCTGACGACGTTCCGGATCGACCCAGGTGACAAGGTTCGCAGCGAAGTAGATGACCTTCTCGAGCTGCTTGGCCTTCAGCTCTTCCTTCGCTTCGGTGCCCATGAGGAGATACGCCAGCCACGAACGGGTGCCACGGAGGTACCAGATGTGAACGACGGGAGCGGCGAGCTCGATGTGGCCCATGCGCTCGCGACGGACCTTCGAGCGGGTGACCTCAACACCACACCGCTCGCAGGTGATGCCGCGGAAACGGACGCGCTTGTACTTGCCGCAGTAGCACTCCCAGTCCTTCTGCGGGCCGAAAATCTTCTCGCAGAAGAGACCGTCCTTCTCCGGACGAAGAGTGCGGTAGTTGATGGTTTCCGGCTTCTTGACTTCGCCGTGGGACCATCCGCGGATGGCGTCGGCAGTGGCAAGGCCGATGGTGATGCGATCGAAATCGTTGACGTCGAGCATGTGTGTGTTCTCTACCTATGCGTGAAAGTGTGTGAACGTCGGACTGATCAGTAGCGCTCGGCGCGTGCAGCAGCACGGCGGGCGTCTTCTTCGTCGGAGCCACGCTCCGGACGGGAAAGGTCGATGCCGAGCTCTTCGGCGGTGCGGAACACGTCTTCATCCATGTCGCGCATCTCGATCTCGCCGCCGGCCTTGGATTCGACCTTGACGTTGAGAACGAGCGACTGCATTTCCTTGATGAGCACCTTGAACGACTCAGGGATGCCCGGCTCGGGAATGTTCTCGCCTTTGACGATGGCTTCGTAGACCTTGACGCGACCGAGCACGTCGTCGGACTTGATGGTGAGGAGCTCCTGGAGGCAGTAGGCGGCGCCATAAGCCTCGAGGGCCCACACTTCCATTTCACCGAATCGCTGGCCACCGAACTGCGCCTTGCCACCGAGGGGCTGCTGCGTGATCATCGAGTACGGGCCCGTGGAACGGGCGTGGATCTTGTCGTCAACGAGGTGGTTGAGCTTCAAGATGTACATGTAGCCGATGGTGACGGGCTGGTCGTAGGGCTCACCCGTACGACCGTTCCAGAGCTGGATCTTGCCGTCGTCGCCCATGAGACGAACACCGTCGGCCGACTCCGGGTTGAGCGTGCGGAACGCATTCTGGATCGTGGTGTGGCGGGTGCCATCCTCGTCCCAGTGGGCGCCGTCGAACACCGGGGTCGACGACCAGACGGCCGGCGTGGTGTTCGGGCGGGTCTTGGACTCGGTGCCGCGGATCGGCGCCGTTGCCTTGTCGGCACCCTTCCAGCCCCACCGTGACGCGTAGCCGAGGTGGGCTTCGAGGACCTGGCCGACGTTCATGCGGCTCGGGACACCAAGCGGGTTCAAGATGATGTCGACCGGCATGCCGTCGGCGGTGTGGGGCATGTCCTCGACCGGCAAGATCTTGGAGATGACGCCCTTGTTGCCGTGACGGCCGGCGAGCTTGTCGCCCTCTTGGATCTTGCGCTTCTGGGCGACGTAGACCCGCACGAGTTGGTTGACACCCGGCGCGAGCTCGTGTCCGTCTTCACGGGTGAGCACGCGCACGTCGATGACCTTGCCGGACTCACCATGGGGAACCTTGAGCGAGGTGTCGCGGACTTCGCGGGCCTTCTCGCCGAAGATGGCGCGCAGGAGGCGCTCTTCGGGAGTGAGCTCCGTTTCGCCCTTCGGCGTGACCTTGCCGACCAGTACGTCGCCCGGCTCCACTTCGGCGCCGATGCGGATGATGCCGCGCTCGTCGAGGTCCTTCAGGATCTCTTCGGAGAGGTTCGGGATGTCCCGGGTGATCTCCTCGGCACCGAGCTTGGTGTCACGAGCGTCGACCTCATGCTCCTCGATGTGGATCGAGGTGAGCACGTCGTCGCGCACGATCCGCTCCGACAAGATGATGGCGTCTTCGAAGTTGTAGCCCTCCCACGGCATGAACGCCACGAGAAGGTTCTTGCCCAGGGCCAGCTCGCCCATGTCGGTCGACGGACCGTCGGCGAGCACCGTGGCGCGACCACGACCACCTTCGTCTCCGATGACGCGGTCGCCTTCGCTGACCTTGACGCGCTGGTTGATGCACGTGTTCTGGTTCGAGCGACGGAACTTGGCCAGGCGGTGGATCTTCTTGCCGAGCTTCGCGTCGTCGTATTGGACCGTGACGTGCTCACCGCTGACTTCGACGACCACGCCGGGACCTTCCGCCATCATCACGTCGCCCGCATCGCGGGCGGCACGGCCTTCGACACCGGTGCCCACGTAAGGGGCCTCGGGACGGACGACGGGGACGGCTTGGCGCTGCATGTTCGCACCCATGAGGGCGCGGTTGGCGTCGTCATGCTCGAGGAACGGGATCAGCGCCGTGGCGATCGAGACGATCTGCTTCGGTGACACGTCCATGAGGTCCACTTCGGTGGGCTCGACGAAGTCGACTTCGCTCGTGGACGAGTAGCTGTTGCCGGCGGCACCAACACGGACGCTGGCGCCCTGGGGGGCGCGGCGCACGAGTACGCGCCCTCCGGTGAAGGAGCCCTTGTCATCGAGGTTGGCGTTGGCCTGGGCGATGACGTATTCCTCTTCGGCGTCGGCCGGGAGGTAGTTGGTCTCGTCGGACACGCGGCCCGCCGTGACTTTGCGATACGGCGTCTCGATGAAGCCGTACTCGTTGACACGGGCGTAGGTCGCAAGGTTGCCGATCAGGCCGATGTTCGGGCCTTCCGGGGTCTCGATCGGACACATGCGTCCGTAGTGCGACGAGTGGACGTCACGCACTTCGAAACCTGCACGCTCACGCGACAGACCACCCGGGCCGAGCGCGGAAAGACGCCGCTTGTGGGTGAGCCCGGCGAGCGGGTTGACCTGGTCCATGAACTGCGACAGCTGGGAGGTTCCGAAGAACTCCTTGATCGCCGCCACAACCGGACGGATGTTGATGAGCGTCTGCGGGGTGATCGCTTCGACATCTTGGGTCGTCATGCGCTCGCGCACGACACGCTCCATGCGGCTGAGACCGACGCGGACCTGGTTCTGAATCAGCTCGCCGACGCTGCGGATGCGGCGGTTGGCGAAGTGGTCCTGGTCATCGAGGCGGTAACCCTCCTGGCTGTCGGCCAGGTGGAGCAGGTAGGTGCAACTCGCCAGCAACTCGGCCGGGGTCAGCACATCGTGGCCGATCGCCGGCACGTCGATATCGAGGTCGAACAGGTCGCGAACTCGGATGATCTCTTCGCCCAGCTTGCGGTTGAGCTTGTAGCGACCGACTCGAGTGAGGTCGTAGCGCTTCGGGTTGAAGAACGCATTCTCGAAGTAGGCACGCGCCGACTCGATCGACGGCGGCTCACCCGGGCGGGCCTTCTTGTAGATCTCGATGAGGCTCTCTTCGCGCGTGGCGAACTGGCCGCGCTCCTTCTCCCACTGGGCTTCGAGGAAGGAGAAGTGACCGACGAAGCGATCGAGGAAGCCGGGATGCAGTTCCTCGGTGAAACCGAGCGCTCGCAGGATCACGAACATCGAGAGACGGCGCTTGCGGGCGACACGGGCACCGGCGGTGACGTCTTTGCCGGGCTTCTGCTCGACGTCGAATTCGATCCACTCACCGCGGTAGGGGTGGATGGTTCCCGTCACGAGGGTCTTGGCGTCACGGCCCGGGGCGAAAATCACGCCGGGCGAGCGCACAAGTTGGCTCACGACGACACGCTCGGTGCCGTTGATGATGAACGTGCCCTTGTCCGTCATCATCGGGAAGTCACCCATGAAGACGGTCTGCTCTTTGATCTCGCCGGTGGCGGCGTTCATGAACCGGGCGCGCACGAAGATCGGCGCGGAGAACGTGATGTCCTTCTCCCGGCACTCCTCGACGGAGTACTTGGGCTCGGGACGGAGATCCGGGTCGAATGGGTCGAACTCGAACTCAAGGCGGAGCGTGCCGCTGAAGTCCTCGATCGGACTGATGTCGGCAAACGCCTCCTGCAGTCCATGATCAAGGAACCAGCGATACGACGACTTCTGGACGTCGATCAGGTCGGGGAGGGGAAGTACTTCATCCAAATTTGCAAAGGAGAAGCGTTCACGGGGCGGCGGGGTGGACATGATTGTCCTCACTCCTCGTGGGAAGGATTGGCGGGCAGGAGTCGCAGCGGCACAGCACAAGCACCACATTGCAGGGATGCAAGCTCATCGCAGACGCGCGCGGTCCCGTGAAGAAGCTGCAGAAGGGGGACGACGCGCACGGCAACCGACAAACCTAGCACGCGCGTCGCTAAGTGTTCATGTCGAGGCGACCACACTCCGTTGGACGGAGGTATCTGCGGAAGGGTCCGGTTATCTCTCCGGAATCGCCCCAGTTTCGGGGTCGGTGTTCTTGGCGGCAAAGGGTAAACGCCGCCCGGGACGAGGTCAAGCACCGACTGCAGAGCGAGGTCTCCCGGCGAGTTCACGCGCGATCCGTGACAGCTGCCGTTTCGTCCTGAAATGATCCGCTGACCTGGCCGATTCCGCCGGTGTACGGACGAGGCGAAGGTCCGGCCGTGGGCGGCCGGACCTTCGAAAAAA
>JANLRD010000221.1:0-8186 GCA_031368215.1 Acidimicrobiia bacterium
TGATCTTCACGCTCGACATCACACCATATCGAGGCTTGATTGACACGAATCCGGCGCTACGCGACTGTTCGTCATCCGAATGGCGGGTCCGCCAGCCAATTCATCGCTCCAAGCAGCGCAAATCACCTCAGCGTCCATTGACGGTGCAGCGGTCTGGTCAAGCCATCACTGCGCGTTCAACACATTGACCCGCGTTGCGATGTGCTTCACCCTGCAGCCCGCCGACTCAACCGATTCGCGAAGTTGCGCACGGGTCAACGCTCGGGTGTGCGATGAATCCCGACGGTTCTCTAGATCGTTGAAGCGAACAGACGGGTCTTCGATGTGATGAATTGCCAGACGCGAAATGACGAGATCGAAGGTCTCAAGGCGAAACGGGAGCTTTGTCGCGTCTCCCTCTTGCCAGACCATGTTTCGGTCCCGCTCGTGTCTGCGGCACACTTGCCCTCGTCGAGCATCTCCGGCGTCAGATCCACCGCCACCACGGCGGACACCGAACCAGCGATGGCGCGAGCGACGTTTGACCCGGTCGCCGGAAGCGGGGAACGTGCTGGTCACAGGGTCGACTTCGGGTTGGTCAGCCCGAAGGTTGGACCGGCGGCACGAGAGCCCGAAGGTCGTCATGACGCAACGAGCCGCGAGCACTCACGGACCCGACCGCGAGGAGCCCCACGTCGCGCTTTAGGCGGCTCGGGCGATAGGCCGGTCGCGAGGGCGCTCAGGCAAGGCGGTCAGGTCACGATTGCGCGTCGTGCACAAGAATCGCGATCTGCACCCGGTTGGTGACGGCGAGCTTGGTGAGAAGACGCGAGACGTGCGCCTTGACGGTGGCCTCGCTCATGAACAGCGATGCGGCAACTTCGGCATTGGATGCGCCGGACCCCACCGCAGTCGCGACCTCCCGCTCCCGGTCCGTGAGCGACGTCAGGCGTTGGGCCGCGAAGCGACGGCGATCTGTCGTTTCGTCGTTTCCGAGATGAGAGAGAAGTGTGCGGGTGACCGACGGTGAGAGCATCGCTTCTCCCGCAGCCACAAGGCGCACTGCATCGACGATCTCTGCGGGCGCGGTGTCTTTCAACAGGAATCCGTCGGCTCCGGCCCGAAGCGCGCTCATCACGTGCTCGTCGGCCTGGAATGTGGTCAGGACGATCACGTGCGGTGGCGTCGCAAGGCGGCGCAGCGCCGACGTGGCGGCAATGCCGTCCATCCCCGGCATCCGGATGTCCATCAGGACGACGTCGGGTCGATGCGCCCGCACGGCGGCTACGGCGTCGGCGCCGTCGGCAGCCTCGCCCACCACTTCCATCTCCTCTGACGACGACAGGATCATCCGGAGACCGGCACGCACCAACGCGTCGTCGTCGACCAACAGCACCCGGATGTGCTGGGTGTGCGACCGCTGCGCTCCTTCGCTGAATTTCACCACGGCAGGTCGGCCTCGACGACGAAGTCACCGGACGCGTCCGGTCCGTGCACGAGGACGCCATTGGCCAGGGCCACTCGCTCCTGCAGACCAAGGAGGCCGGTGCCCGAACCCGGCAGAGCCGGACGGTTGTAGGCGCCCGGTGTGGTTGGGTTCCGTGCGGTTGGGTTCCGAACGCTGACGTGCAGGCCCCGGTTCGGCGCTCCCGCCACCCGAACCTGGGCGAGGGTGCCGCGAGCATGCTTGCTGAAGTTGGTCAGCGCTTCCTGCACGATGCGGTACGCGTCGCGACCCAAGGGCCCGGGTACGAAAGCCGCACCGTCCACCTGCATCTCGAAGTCGATCTTCGCGCCGGAGCGGCGAGTCTCCTCCACCATGCGCGGAATGTCCGCCAACGTCGGTTGTGGCACCGTCGACGGCCGCTCCTGCCCCGGCTCCTCGCGCAGCACGCCGATCACGTCGCGCAGCTCTTCCAGCGCTTGGTGGGCCGTCAACCGCAGCAGCGCGGCGCTCTCCCGCACCTGGGCGGGAGGCAGGTCGAGTGCGACCTCAAGGCCCCCGGCATGCAGCGCCACCAGGGAGATGCGGTGGGCGAGCACGTCGTGCATCTCCCGGGCGATGCGGGTCCGCTCGGCCAGGCGCGCACGGTCTGCGCGCACGAGCTGATCGGCCTCGGCCCGCTGCGCTCGGTCGCGCAGGGTGGCGAGGAGCTGACGCCGGGCGCGGACGAACATGCCCCATGCGATTGCGGCGGCGGTAAGCGCCGTCGTCGGCAGCATCACCGTCCAGGTATTGGTCCGCCCGAGCCAGATCGAGCACAGCATTGCGGATGGAACGGACAGAGCGGCGACGAGCAGGGCGGGCCGGACATGGCGGTGCACAGCCAGGGAGGACAGTGCGAACAGGCCGGCCACCGTGCCAAACGTCGAGAATGAGCCCAACACGACGCAAACCAGCGCCACCCCGAAGGGCCAGCGCCGCCGCCACCACAGGGAGATACAGCAAAGAGCTCCGAACGCCGCGTCGAGGAGCACCTGCCCAGAGGTCATCCGATTGCCGGTGACGTCCCCGGTGACTCTCAGGATGACGGCGCCGACAGCGGCGGCGATGACGAAGGCACCGGCATCGACGGACAAATCGAGCGCAGTCCTGGGCGCCACCTTGTCGGGATGAGCCGAGTCGCTCGGTGCCAGCATCGCCGTGGGGCCCGTCAGAACCCACCATCTGCGGAGCCAGGACATCGTTCGATCTTACGGCTCACGTCCCCCGGGCAACATCGACGAAAGTCGATACTGCAACTAACGAAAGGCGAGAAGTCTAGTCAAATATCTAGTACGGCCTCGACAATTCGTGTTTACAGAATCGGCATTTCGTGCCTAAAATGAGATCATGGACGTTGCCCGTCGGAGCCTTGCCGTCGTCGAGGAGTACCTCGGTGAGTTCCGGGCCGTTGTTCTCAGCGGCCCCCGCCAGAGCGGCAAAACCACCTTGCTCAAGCAGCTTCGCCATCACCAGCAAGGCGTTGGTGTCGAGATGTCAAACCGAACCTTTGACGACGCAACCGAACTCTCAGCTGCCATTGGCGACCCCAAAACCTATGTCGAGCAGTTTCGTGCCCCCACCTCAGTCGACGAATTTCAGCGGGCCGGCGAACCGTTCCTCCTATCGGTCAAAATGCGCCTCGACAAGGATCGGTCGCGAGGTCAGCTCGTGCTCACTGGTTCAACCAGTTTCCTTACGTCAAAAAAGGTCGCGGATTCCTTGGCCGGACGAGTTGGGATTGTTGAGCTCTGGCCCTTCTCTGTCGGCGAAGCAACCGGTCACGAAGAGCGATTTATCGACCGCGCGTTTCATAAACCTGATCAGTTTCGTCAGCTCACCTACCAACGTCTATCAAGGGCCGATGTTGCCGAACTCATTGTTCGCGGCGGCTTCCCCGAGCCACGGGAGATGTCCACGCGCGCCCGCACGAACTGGTTTCGCTCGTACCTTGCAACAATCGCCACAAAGGACGTGATCGAAGAAGTCGGTGGAGTTCGCAAACTCGCCGAGTTCCGTCGCGTGCTTGAACTCGTCATCGCTCGCACAGCGCATGAGGCCAATGCCGCAGCAATCGCCAGCGACGCTGGGATACATCCAACGACGGTTGCCCAACATGTCGAGTTGCTCCGCAATCTGATGGTTGTCCACGAGCTCCCGGCTTGGGCATCGAGCGCCACGACAAAGGCGAAGCGTCACCCGAAGAGACACGCAGTGGACACCGGACTTGCTGCGTCGGTTCTTGGAACTGACACTGCCCGCCTGAGCGACGTTCGGTCTCCGCTGTTTGGACAGCTGCTCGAAACATTCGTTGTCAACGAGTTAGCCAAACAACGCACGTGGGCCGATACCGAGGTCCGACTCCACCATTTCCGTGATCGCGACGGTGCCGAGATCGATGCTCTTCTGGTGGGCCAAGGCGAACAACTTGTCGGAATAGAGGTGAAGAGTTCAGCGAGTGTGGTGGTCTCCGATGCGCGTCACCTTGCATCGTTTCGTGACCGTGTGGGCAACCGATTTGTGCACGGCTTTGTTATCTACCTCGGCGATCAAGTTGTCGGCCTCGGGCCACGCCTCACGGCCGTTCCGTTGTCGTCGCTCTGGGCGATCTGACGGCTCCGACCGCTTCGGGCGAGAGCGCCAATCGGCCAGCGGGGATTCCCATCTCCGAGAACTAGACTTGAGTATTACGTTTCGTGATACATTCCGCGAATGGCTAGTGCGATTTCCGTTCGTTTGGATAACGAGGCTCAGCGTGCTCTGCGGGTACTTGAAGCGTCTGGGCTCTCGACGTCCGAAGCGATTCGTTCCTCGTTGATTGAGTCGGCGAAAAAGGTCAGGCGTCGAGGTGAGCTCGCGAAAGAGGTGGCTGTGCTGGAAGCTGACGAAGAAGATCGGGCCGAGATGTTGTGCGTCGCGGCGATGATGGAGGGGATGCGTGCGACGCGGTGACGTCTTTCGTTTCAAGATTCCGAAGGGGATTGGTCATGAGCAGCTGGGTGAGCGATTCGGCGTGATCGTTCAAGCGGACGAGCTTTTTCCTCGGTCAGTTGTACTCATTGTTCCTACGTCACGAAGTGCGCGTGCCGCCACATTTCGTCCTGAGGTCGTTGTTGATGGAGACGAAACCCGTGTGTTGGCTGAGCAGCTCGGTGCCGTTGATGTGCAGCGACTTGGTCGCCGCGCCGGTCGTTTGACGGCAGAAGAAATGTGGAGCGTCGACGAAGCACTCGAAACAATTCTCGGACTCTCGTAGCCACGAGCCGGCGTCACGGGGCACCTGATATGAGCCAGAGTCGTGCGGGTTCGTAACGGCTTGAACTTGACTTATCGAGCGGCGTTATGGAGTGCCCCTGATCGGCAGATCCGGGCGTAGTGCGAGCACGTTCGGGCGTTCGGCCGCAGCGTCGTGGAGTGCTGCGCACATATCGGGCAGAGTGCGGTGGGTCAGGCGATCAGTCTGTCGAGTGGCTCACCGGCATCACTGCCGAAGTCGAGCGGGCGTCCTTCGGCGGCGGGCGACGATGTCGGCGTGTTGCGGAGCGATCCCTCGCGGCGGCGCCGGTCATACTGAAGGGGTGGAAGCGGGAGTCGGAGAACGAGCCCAGCAGCAGCGCCGTGAATAGTCGCGTCGTTGTCACCGGCATGGCAGGTGCTGGGAAGAGCACGTTCTCGCGGCAGCTGGCAGTGAAGACTGGCCTTCCGCTGATCCATCTTGACCTGCACATTTGGGGGCCCGGCTGGGTTCGGGTGTCTGAGGACAAACTCATCGAGACCCAGCGAGCCTTGCTCGCTAGCCAACGGTGGATTGTCGACAGCAATGACGTCGACGACGAACTCCTGGTTGCACGGGCTGACACACTCATGGTGATCGCGACTCCCTGGTGGGTCTGCTCGTGGCGGGCATTTCGACGTGGGCTTCGCAGACCTGCAGAGGCGCAGCTGCCCGAGGGCTGCGAAGAGTCGTTCTTTCAACGCATCGGCGACGAGTGGGGAATCGCCTGGCGAAACTGGCGCAACCGCAAGACGGTCCCGGAGAAGGACCGTCGCATCGCCGAGCGCTGCTCCGACCATATGGACGTACACGTGTTGAGCGACAAAAGAGAACTAGCCGACTTCGTAAGTCGTTTCACGGAGTGATTTTGAGCTGTGATGT
This sequence comes from Acidimicrobiia bacterium, assembly GCA_031368215.1. Taxonomy (GTDB): domain Bacteria; phylum Actinomycetota; class Acidimicrobiia; order Acidimicrobiales; family JANYDT01; genus JANLQX01. The sequence continues at coordinate 5,619 of JANLRD010000221.1, forward strand.
GTAGGTCGGCCGAGAAGTTCTCGACGAAGGGTCTGTACCGATGGTCGTAGAGCGGGTGTGATGGACGTCTAGAACTGCGATTGCCACCCGCACACTCCCGACGGGGTGCAGCGTCCACGGAAGGGGTTACCCCCACGAACGCCGCGAGTGGGCGACGCTCTCGATCGCTCCTGAGCAGCGGCGCGATCGGCTTGAGGCTTGCTGCTATGACTCGCGAGCTCGATGAGCGCGTTGCTCTGCGGTTCAGTGTGTCGTGACGTTGCGGGCGATCTCGTCGAGGTGTGTTTCCCAGGTTCCGCAGCATCCGCCCCAGATGTCGAGGTGCGGGTACTGCTTGGCGATGGCGCCCATTCGCTGGCCGAGATCCACGGGGTCGCCGGACTCGAGGTGCCCGAGTGTGCACAGCGAGATCTTGTCCATCATGGCAGCGTTCGGGCGCAAGCATCGGACTCGCTGGAACCATTCACCGGGCTCGATGGCCGGAAGGAACTCGACGGGATGCGAGCAGTTGATTCCGTAGAAGGCCGGCCGGTCCTCGCCGCATTCGGCGTCGACGGTTTCGATCGCTTCTTTCAGCGTCGGGCCGGAGTGGAGGCGGTGGTTGCTGTCCAGCGTGAAAGAGACCGATGCTGGCAGCCCGGCTCGGGCCGCAGCCTTGGCCACGCCGACTGCTTCGGGGACGCTGTTGAAGGTCATGGCCTCGACTAGGTCCACATCTGCTTTCGCTAGCGTTGCGATCTGGGTCGAGTGGTAGTCGGCGGCTTCCTTCGCGGTCATGTGCTGTTCGAGTGAGTATGCGTCGCCGCGGGGCCCGACGATGCCGACGACCATCAAGGCAGGTAGCTGATCGAGGTACGGGCGGGCCACCTCGCGCAGGAAGTCGATGGCACGCAACTGCATGTCCTCCAATGCGGTCGGCGAGTAGCCCAGTAGTCCCGCCCAATCGGGGCTCGCCCGGTAGTCGAATCCGCCCATCAACGCGCCGAACCCATGAGCGCATGCGGTCTCGAGATAGCGCTCGTACATAGCCCGCAGCTCGACCACGGCCCGCAGGTCGTCGAGCAACGGGAACATCGCAAACTCGGGTAACTCAAACCCGAACTTGTACATGATCTCCGTCTCTTGACCACCTTCAGTCAGGTACCGCACACCATCCTGGTGCGGTGGGAAGGAACCAGTCATCCCATTCACCCCCATCGTTCTCGCGTTCGGTTGTCAAAAGATGTCACGCACCCGCCTATCCAACGTAGCACCGAGACCCCGCCCTGGTCGAGCCCCGGCCGCCGCACCAAGTCGGAGGAGTTGACCCATCTTCAGCTCGGGGCGCCCCACTTCTCGCGGTGAACCACTTTCCAAGCACACATACCGGCAGTGCGGCGTCCCGGCCGCCCGGGAACGCGCGCCACTTGACCCGCTCGTAACAGCCACAGCAGCGTGTCGGCGACCTGCGTTGAGGGATCGCCGACACGCCTGGTCTTAGTCGCTGCGAGCCGCTCCGGCGACGAACGCGGCGACGATGTAGGTGGCGTGGCGGTCGAGGCTCTGTCGGGCGCGGTCGTAGCGCATCGTCGTACGAGGGTCGGCGTGGTTCGCGGCTTCTTGCACGTCACGCAACGGGACGCCGGCGTCGAGCGCGGCGGTGATGAACGAGTGTCGCAGGCTGTGCGGGGAGATGCGCTTGACGATCCCGGCGCGTCGAGACAATCGCTTCACGGTCCGGTCCGCCGCGTAGCGATCCATGCGAAGCCCGTCCGCGCCGACGAAGACCGGCCCGGATCGTCGTTCACCGACGTACAGGTCGAGTGATTTCGCGGTCCGCTGTGCGAGCGGGATGGTCACGTGCTTGCCGCCTTTGCGGAGGATCTTCAAGGCGGAAGTTGTCAAGGGTTTTGAGACCACTGGCTTGGTTATGCATGTTTGATGAGTGCTTCTCGTGATGGGTCGTTGATCCAAGCCTCTTTGGGTGGTTGGGGTGCGGTGGGTGGTTTGGTGAACCGTTTCGGGTTCGTTTGGTAGGCCGTGGTGAGGGTCAGGTTCCGGGCGGTGATGACGGTCTCGGTTTGTCCGTAGTGCACGGTTGCTGGTGTGAGGAGCCCGATGCCTGAGTGGTAGTGCTCGTTGTTGTAGTGATCAAAGAACTGTGTGCAGAAGGCTGTGGCGTCGTGTATTGATCTGGATCTGGTCGGGAATGCTGGACAGTATTTGAGGGTCTTGAATGCTGCTTCGGAGTACGGGTTGTCGTTCGAAACTCGGGGCCGGGAATGTGACCGTTCGACGCCGAGATCGACGAGGAGCTGGGCGACGGGTTTCGATGTCATCGACGTGCCACGATCAGCGTGCAGGGCCAACTGGCCTCGACCGATCCGGTGTCGTTTCATGGCGTCGTCGATGAACGCTTTGGCGAGCTCGCCGGTCTCTGTGACGGCGATCGTCCAGCCGACCACGTACCGCGAGTAGATGTCGATGATGACGTACAAGTCATAGGTCACGCCTCGGGTCGGACCCCGAAGTTTGGTGATGTCCCACGACCAAACCTGTAACGGCCTGGTCGCCAACAATTCCGGTTTC
>JANLRD010000037.1:0-10273 GCA_031368215.1 Acidimicrobiia bacterium
GCAGGGTCTCGATCGGCTGGTTGATTTTGTGTATCAGCCACTGCGTGACAGCTCGAATCAGATCAACGGCATTCTGGTGCAGGGTGTGGACGTCACCGCGCGCGAACATGCGCAGGCGGCACAGCTTGAATCCGCAGCCCGACTGCAGATTGCGACCGATGCCGCGCAGCTCGGCATTCACGAGTTCGACGTGCAATCGGGTGTGATCACGTGGGATGCACGTGTGCGCGAAATCTGGGGTGTGCCCGCGGACACCGAGATCACGTTCGAGCTTTTCATGGCTGGCGTCGTGGATGCCGATCGCGACATGACGCAGGCGGCGGTGAATCGTGCATTGGATCCCGATGGTGACGGTGCGTATGAAGCGACGTATCGCGTGCGAAACCGCGCAGGCGTGGAGCACTGGGTCCGCGCCACCGGTCGCGTGGAGTTCGTGCACCGCATTCCGACGCGTCTGATAGGCACGGTCCAGGATGTCACGAAGGAGAAGCTGGCGGCGGAGGAGTTGCTTGCCGCAGATCGTCGCAAGGATGTCTTTCTGGCGACGCTCGCACATGAGCTCCGGAATCCGCTGGCGCCGATAAGGAATGCCGCGCAAATCCTCGCAGTGCCGGACATCGGCGCGGACAAGATCTCGTGGGCGCAGACAGTCATTGCCCGGCAGTCCGCGCACATGGCGTCGCTCCTCGACGATCTGCTCGACGTGGCACGGCTGACGCAGGGCCGGCTCGAACTCAAGCGACAGCTGGTTGGTATTCGGAGCGTGATCGACTCGGCCATCGAGACCGTGCGACCACAGCTCGACGCGAAAGGTCATCGCCTTGAAGTTCAGTTGCCTCGCGGTCAAACCATCGTGCTCGTCGATCCCGTTCGGATGTGCCAGGTGTTCGCCAATCTGCTCAGCAATGCCATCAAGTACATGGAGCCCGGCGGGCTGATTCGTGTAACGGCCGTCGCGGACAGGCAACGTGTGGTCGTTTCCATTCGCGACACCGGGATGGGCATGAGTATCGACGCGCTGAGGGATGCCTTCGGAATGTTTCAGCAATCCGAGGCCGCGCTCGAACGCGCTGAAGGTGGACTGGGCATCGGCCTCGCGCTTGCGCGTGCGCTGGTTGAATTGCACGGCGGCGCGGTGAGTGCGCACAGCGACGGGCAGGGCAAGGGCAGCACGTTTGACGTGACGCTGCCACTTGCGCAGACGTCATCCACGCCGGATCTGGACTCAGCGCCAGACGTCAGCGCATCGGTCGCCGGCCAGAAGCGCGTGCTGGTTGCAGACGACAATCGGGACGCGGCGGAGAGTCTCGCGCTGCTGCTCACGATGCATGGTCACGAGGTGCTCGTGACGACCGATGGCGTTGAGGCGTTGGAAGCAGCGCTGCTGTTTGACCCGGATGTCGTGATGCTCGACATCGGCATGCCACGTCTGAACGGGTACGAGGTCGCGCGAGAATTGCGAGCCAGGTCAGGAGGCGGTGACGTGCGGCTGATCGCCCTCACCGGATGGGGCCAGACGGACGATCGCCAGCGTGCGTTCGACGCAGGTTTCGATGCACATCTGACGAAGCCGCCGGATATCGAGATCCTGCTACGCGAACTGGGGAAGTAGCCCTACAGCTCGGTGGAGAGCCGATCGGTGTATTGCCGATCAGGTGGCATCCTTCGCGACCAGATGCCATCGAGGCATCGAATGATGTCGCGTGGATGTGCCGGCTTGAGCAGGAAGCTCGAGAAGCCGACTTCGAGTGAGTGCGCCAGGTCTTCGTTGCGTCCCCATCCGGAGAGCGCGATGATCGCGACTGATTCTCCACCGGGAAGCTTTCGAATGGCGCTGCACGTCTGAAAGCCGTCCAGCCCTGGCATGCTCAGGTCGAGAATGTACGCATCGGGCCTGAAGCTTGTGTGCGTGGCGATCGCAGCATGCCCGTCATAGGCCGTCATCACCTCGTGGCCCATCAGGCGCAGCACGTCACTGAGTGCGTCGGCGTTGAGTGGCAGGTCGTCGGCGACGACCATGCGCCACGGATGTGCGGTGCTCTCGAACGATCGCTCACTTCCGTCCAGTTCGTTCATGGAGCGTCCTTGAATCGAGTGGTCAGCGCACCAGCGAAATAGGGACCGTGGGCTTGCCAACGATGTTCAGCACCGCGTGCGCATCGTACGCGAACTCGTCGACTTCACGTTGCAGTCGGCGATTCCCTTCCCGTAGCAGCGACATCACGCCCGTCGGCGGTGCTCCACCCGTCCCGGCGACGGACGTGAGTCGATGAACGATTTCTTCGAGCCGCATGACCTGCCGCTGCGTTTCGAGCAGGCACAGTTCGAGCGTCTGATCGGCTGAGCGCATAAGCCGTGCCTGTGTTCGAACCTGATCGTCGGCAATCACCAGTGCCGGTGTGATGGCGGGCTCGTTGTGCCCTCGAACGAACGGCTGCATATGACATCTCCCTGCGCCTCGTGGGCGAGTCGCGCGAGCAAAGTGGAAGGACGTACCGAAGAAAACCTGCAGTCGAAAACGCAAAAAAAGCGCGGGCGGCTCTGGGGGGCCACTCGCGCCATCATCTGACGAGCCAACTGCTCGTTCGATCCGGCATGCGCAGACATCGCGCTGGGTTGTCTTGACTTGTCGACGATACGATCCGGCCCGGAAATGCGCAAGGGCTCAGTCCGTGCGCCCGCGCCGCGATCATTCGGTGCTATGACACAGAAGCGCGACTACAGCTCGACGGCGCCGCGCTCATCGCCCGCTGGACGCTGGCCGGTCGCAACACCCGTAAGGAACTGGAACCAGCGCACCGGTGCCGCCGGCGAATCCCAGAAGTCGGCCCGCCTGGACTCGACCTTCACCAGCGTCAGGCCTGGATCTGTCGGGCCACCCTTGAACCACATCTTGAGCGCCGGATTCCACAGCTCGTCGATCTTCGCCTGATCATGCACGACAATGCCCTCGCCCGCGATGACGACGAAGCGCTGCGCGTCGGGATTGGCATAGTTCACGACCACGCTGGGGTTCTGACGAAGCTCCGACACCAGTGACGACGACTTCGATGTCGCAAACCACAGATCGCCATCGAATTCCGTCTGCTGCGTGTACATCGGACGGCTGTGCATCGAGCCAGTGTCATCGACCGTAGTCAACATGGCGATCCGAACGTCCTTGATGATATCCCGAACCTTCTCGACCGAATCGTTGTGGTCGGATTCGGTCATGTGAACGTGTTCGTTGTTCTCGGCCATCAAGCGTGCCTCGCTCTTTATGTGAATCAAGATGCACTTGGGCGTCGTCGCCGACGTGCGTTGTGTGCAACGCCCGGACAATGCACGATTCAGGCCGATCGTTCGGAGTGCTGCTGAATGGCGAGGCGCATGAACACCTGTGGTTGCTAGTGACCTGTAACTGACGTTCGGGATGCAGTCGTCGGTCGAGGCATCCTGCCTGGCAGCGTTGGAAATCCTCGCAATAGCGCTGCTATTGCTGCGGTTTCCGCCTTGCCACGAAGGCGCTCCATCCGACTTTGTGCTATCCCAACGTCAGTTTCACGTCACTGGTCATTCGTGGAACAGCTCTTGCATTTTGTCGGTGATCGATCAGTGTCTGGCGCAGTTGCAACGAGCCGGCACGTACTCGGCAAGCTGAAGCGTGGGTTGTCCTCGAACCATCGTTTGCGGCGCATGAGACACCACTCCGGTGTACTCGTGTGCCGCTTTTTTCGTCTGGAGTGGGAAGGTATGAGGTCCACTGTGCAGTACGTGCGTTCGTCGGACGATGTCATCGAAGTCAGCGTGGCGATACACCACCGCGTCATCGTCAGCCGCATCAACTACACTCACCTCGCGCGCGTCCGCCAGACGCTGTCGGCCATCGAGCGTATCCGTGCAGACGCGATACGCCTCGGCCTGTTTGAGTTGGCCCTGGCGCCTGAATCGGTCGCGAGAAATTTCCTCTCCGAGGCCGCCGTCGCGTGCGTCGATCGCGTCACGTCAGCAGCGCAACGGCGTTCCGTCACCGCAGGCGACCGGATTGCCGCGGAGCCGTCGTTTGCGCGCTATGCATGACCGCACCAACGATGCATCACACATTTTCAAGCGAGTCGCCGCGTGGTTGACCGCACAGCGCTTGGAATCTATCTGAACGACCATCTGGCCGGTTCCGTTACGGGCCTCGAAGCGATGGATCGCCTCAGCGACACGAGCCAGCATACGTCGCTGGGCCGAGCGATCGATGTGCTTCGGCACCGCGCGAAAAATTACAGGTCCTGGCCACCATCAGCGGCGAGCTTGGCGCGCGATTCGACTTTCCCGGCCTGGTAAGACAGGTGCAGTCGGATCTCGACGCACTCGAACAGTTTCGGCTGGAGGCCGGCGCGCAGGCGTTGAGCCAGCAGAAAATGCAGTTGACTGAAAATGGTTAGGCATCCTTACACTTTCTCAATCAGGATCGACAATGCAGAGCGCGTGGGCAATTCAGTACCGAGCTGTTTCGAGCGACATTCGGCGCCTTGCGCCTGCGCTTGCTGCAATCGCCGTGACAGCAATGCTTTCCTCGTGCGGACGCGCTGATGTGAAGCCGGGCGATTCGGTGGTGGCAGCGCGAACCATGTCGAATGATTCGGCTGTTGTGGACAGTGCGGGCGCGCGATCGAAGAGTGGTTCCGCCACGCTCGTCAGTACCGGGCAGCAGCAGGTGCTCGACGAGCTGGCGTCGCTGAACGGCAAGCCGATCGAGTCACTCACGGCCGCTGAAGCGCGGAAGCAGCCGACTCCGACGGACGCGGTGATGGCGTTGCTCAAGAAGCAAGGCGAGCCGACAACGCCGGTAGCGGTGGGTTCAGTCGTCAATCGTACCATTCCAGGTCCAGGCGGCGCGCTGCCGATTCGCATCTACACACCGGCGGGCAGTGGTCCGTTTCCCGTCATCCTCTATTTCCATGGGGGCGGATTCGTCATTGCCACCAACGACACATACGACGGCTCGGCGCGCGCATTGACGAACGCCGCGAAGGCGATTCTCGTGTCGGTGGAGTATCGCAAGGCGCCGGAGCACAAGTTTCCCGCCGCGCATGACGACGCACTCGCCGCGTGGAAGTGGATTGTCCGCAATGCGACGAGTCTGAAGGGTGACACGGCGCACATCGCGATTGCCGGCGAAAGCGCCGGTGGCAACCTTGCCATTGCGACCACCGTGTCGGCCAAGGCAATGGGGCTTGCGGTTCCCGTGGCGATTCTCGCGGTCTATCCCGTGACACAAGGCGACACCACAACGCCCAGCTATATGCAGAATGCCATGGCCAAGCCGCTCAACCGAGCCATGATGAACTGGTTCTTCGAGAAGTACACACGGTCACCCGCCGACGCGAAGGATCCACGATTGAATCTGCTTGTCGCAGATCTGAAGGGCCTGCCGCCGACCACGATCATCACGGCGCAATTCGATCCGCTGCGATCCGACGGCGACATGCTGGCCGAGCGCCTGAAGGCTGCCGGTGTCGACGTCGAGATACGCAACTTCGATGGCGTGGCGCACGAATTCTTCGGACAGGGCGCGGTGCTTCCGACAGCACGCGAGGCTGTCGCATATGGCGCAGGAGGCTTGCGCAAGCATCTGATGCCGTGAGTGACGTCACGAGAGCAACGCGCGTTCGTCGAACAATTGCTGACACTCACGGCCGGCGATCCTCTCGAGCGCGCCTCAGAAGCAGAGAACGCGTGAACTCCGGCAATGCCGCGCCATGCCGCGCGACATTGCCGGTCCCGTTCACCTGAACATCACACGATGAACGGATCCACGATCGCCAGAACCTGCGCCATCGTCAGCGGCTCATCGAACGCTTCCGTGAGCTCCTTCGCCGCCACGGGCGTGATCGTCGAGACATCGACGCCGCCCTGAATCAGATTGTCCTCCCCGGCATACACGGCTTCGGTGCCGGGAATGTCGGTGATGGCACGCGTGATCCATCCCTGATTTGGTTCATTGTCGCCGAAGTTGCCGCGCAGACGGCGAATTTCGGCCGCATGACGTGCCTCGACAGAATGAATCGTGAGCGCGGCCTGCAGCACATCCTTGTACGGCAACAGCGTCGCTGCCTGGCCCTTGTACGCCCGCACGCCGGTGTCTTCGAACGCCTGTGCGACCGCCTTGAACGTGTTGTAGTTCGTGAACACGTCGGCGAACGGACCCGTGCCGCTGCCATTGCCGTAGCTGTAGTCGAACGTCGGCTTTGGACGCGCCGAGGCACCGAGCGTCGTCTTCAGATATTCGACGTGCGTGTTCTCGTGACCCTGGATCGTGGTGAAGATGGTCCGATCGGCCGCCGGGATGAGGCCCGTTGCCGCAACGCCCCGATTGTAGAACTCGGCTTCGAGGTATTCGAGGACAAGTGCGAAGTTGAGGACCCCGATGACGGTCGTCGGCAGTCGTGATTGCCCGAACGCTGACGTCGAGAGTGCGGCGAGCGCCGCCGGAACGGTGCCAAGTCGCAGGCCGGCCATGACCAGGCCGGATGTTGCGGCACCCTTCGCAATGGCGTCACGACGCGTCACCAGACGCGACGCGATTTCAGGGTCGATCGTGGCGAGCAGACCGTCAGCCCGTAGTTGTGTTGACATGTTTCGTGTCTCCTAGGCGTTGATGACGGTGATTGACTGGACGATGAACGGTTTGGCTGCCGTCAGCACGACCTGCGGAGTGTTGCCGGCATCGAACGCGTTCGGCGCGAAATCACCGCTGCGATTGTTGAGGAGGTCACGAATGGTCGAGGCATGTCGCGCTTCGACGGAGACGATCTTTCCCGCGAGGCCGAGGTAGCCGGCATCCTTGATGAACCGTGCGGCACCGTTGTACGCGCTGACGCCAAGGTCCTCGAAGGTCTTTGCGGTCTGCAGTACGCTGGTGCGGTCGGCGAAATTGATCGCCGTGAAGACCGGCGTCAGGTTCGGAATCTTCGCGCTGCCGAGTGCGGCCGCGAAGAAGTCACGATGCGCGACTTCGTGGTCGCGAATGTCCAGCAGCACCCGCTGCTCATTGGCCGCGAAGATGGTGCCGAACGCAGCATTGGTCGCGACAGTCACATAGAACGCCGCCTCGAGCTGTTCCAGCGCATAGGCGTAGTTGAGCACGTCGATGTCCGACGAGAAATCAAGTGTGATTTCACCATTTGGCCCGATGACCGCGCCTTGCGGGTCGCCACTTTTCGCTGGCGCCGTCAATTCGGTGGTGGTGCCTGCGCAGCCCGCGAGTGCGATGGCCGCGCCGGCAAGTCCCGCATTGCGGAGAAAGTTGCGGCGCTCGAAGGAGACGCCCTGGCTGTCTCGCCCGGCCTCGCGCGTGTGTGTGTCGAGTGTCGTGCTCATGCGCGATTCCTCCGGCGGATGACGACCATGCCCACGCCGAACAGGCCGGTGGCAAACAGCACCAGACTGGCCGGTTCCGGAACGACGCCGACCGCGGCCGACGTGGCAGTGAAATCGTCGAACTTGACGAGCGGCTCACCGAACTGGTTGCTGGCGGCGATCTGGATCGAGCTCACGCCGGCGAAGAAGGTGTCGAATGAGAAGAGCTGGAAACCGGTCAGGCTACCGCTGACCGTGACGGAGCGTGATACCATCGTGGCGCCACGCATACCGCTGAACACCACTGTGGTTGCTGCACCGCCGAACGGTGCGAGCGCGATACCGGTGAAGTTGAAGAAGGCGCCGTCCTGGCGCGCGACACTGATCACCGACGCATCACCACTGTTGAGCAGCAGCGACGGCGATGTGCCGCCGCCGAAGAGTGGACTGTTGGCGCTGCCCGCCACGAAAACATTCGCGGCGGTGGCACCGCTGCACGGGAGACCGACGGCAGTGAACAGGAAACCGCTTTCGGCATAACAGTTCCCGATGTAGCGCGTGCCCGAGCCCGGGGAACTTTCCGTCAGAGTGTTGAACGTGACCGTGGTGGTCACTTGCGCACGCGCCGGCGCGGCGCCTGCAACGGTGAGCACAAGCGCGAGCGCTGTGCCCAGCCGGACGAACGACTGCGGTGTTGTCGACGACATCGGGATACCCGGCGAAAGATGTCAGCGCCGCACGAAGGTGTTTCGTGCGGACACACGACGCTCGGCAACTTGCGCGCCAAGATTTTCGAGCCCCACAAGACGGCTTAGTAGCGAAATGCGCTATACGTCCATGGCGCCGGCACGGCAGCGCTGCGTTCGCGTGTTGTGCAGCCGGAATCGCAGCACAGTTCATAGCGATGTGCGACACAAAAAGGTGCCGGCGTGAAACGGCACAAGCGAATCCATTGCATTTGAGCTACGAAAGATTTCTGAATTCGGATCTTTCCGTCGCACCCGCGAACACACGCGGCGTGCTGCGTAAGCATCGTCCTGCACGAGTTCGCAACACATGGACTGCGGTCCGAAGTCGCGTCACCACAGTGTTGCAGATGCACCACCACATCGGCGCACAAAAAAAGCGCGGGCAGCCCTTCGTGGGCCACTCGCGCCATCATCTCACGAGTCATATACACTCGTGCGATCCGGCCTGCGCAAACGTCGCGCCTGTCGACGAGACAATACGTGCAAGCGCTTGCGGCCGCAAGTGAAGCGTGACTGTCATCGCGGCACCTCAAACGGACTCTGTTTTGGCACGTGTGCTGCACAGCGGACTGCACTGTTGCTGTGCGGGCACCAATCGTGCACTGCACACAGAATCACCGCAGGATCAACGACTTTCACCGAGCGCCTATACATGTCGGAAACCACAAAGGACGCGACCCGCGAAACCGTCGATAGTTATGTCACAGACATGCTCGCGCTGGAGAAGCACATCCAGACGGCGGTCGCCGGACAGATCGAGGATCTGGACGAGCATAGCGAATTCAAGGGCCCGCTGATTCGCATTCACACCATCTGCGAAGCGCACGTCCGCGAACTCGAAGCGCTGACCACGCAACGCGAACAGAATGTCGGGGGCGTATCGAAGGTCATGAAGAAAGCCGTCTCATCCGTGCTCGGACTTGGCGCTGCCGCAATCGATTTCGTGCGCACGGAAAAGCTGCCGAAGGATCTGCGCGACGACTACACCGCAATCTCACTCGCGTACATCGGCGATCTGATGCTGCACACCACCGCACTGACCTTCCACGACACGGAAGTGGCGGACCTCGCGAAGGCGCATCTCACCGACCACGCGCAGTCCATGATGGCGATGCAGCACATCATTCCGGGCGCAACCGTAGCATATCTGGCTTCGGAAAGCATGGACGTGGACGCGAGCGTGCTGCCACAGATCGAATCGACCGTCAAGTCCGCCTGGTCGTGACGCGACGCGGCTGAACACTGAACGATTGCACACGCCGGCCGTCGCTCATTCGAGCGGCGCCGGCGTTTTTCGTTCCCTGTGAAACACGTCAGGTCGCGAGAAACGCAGGAGAAGATCAGTCGTCGTGCGATTTCGTGAGGAGCTGGCTCAACGTTATTCAGGGCGTGAGCCTTGCCCGCTCGCATGTCAAAGAACCAACAGGAAATGGACACTGATCACGGCGCGCGGGTCGCGCCGCGCGCGGGTGGTATTTCCCCGACGCGAATACCAATCCGCCGAACGCCCGTGTACGCGAGGGCGGCGCAGACGGAATCGAGGCGCTCAACGCGCAGACATGCGCCGACATGCTCATGTGTGGAGGTCCGACCGCCGCCGCGGCAGTCAGTGAAGCGGAACTGTGCAATGAACTCCACTTCGAAACACTCCCCATTATGGCGGGACAGGACAGGAAACTGTTCGACACAGTCTGCGCGCCGGATCGCGCACGCTGCCTGAGCACTGACACGTTTCCGACCGGCATGGCAGGAGTGAAGTACGCGAGATCCTGTCGGACACGATTGCGGCTGTTCGCGACAGCCGCGCCTGATTTGCCGTCCGTTCCTGAATCGGAGCTTCCGTATTCTCGGAGTTCCCGAAATCGCGGGATTGGTGCGCTGTGTGTTGTGCATGTAACTTGGGCATGCTGCCAGTTCGGCACTTCCTCCTGCCTTCCCGCCATGTCCGCCCCAGATACACTCCACCGCACAGCGCTCTACGACACCCACGTCGCACTCGGCGCCAAGATCGTGCCGTTCGCCGGGTTCGAGATGCCGATCCAATACCCGTCCGGCATCACAGTCGAACACAACGCCGTGCGCAAGAGCTGCGGGCTGTTCGACGTCAGCCATATGGGTGAGTTCATCGTCACCGGGCCGGGCGCCATCGACTTCGTGAACTACGTCACCACCAACGACGTCGCGAAACTCGC
>JANLRD010000251.1:0-1369 GCA_031368215.1 Acidimicrobiia bacterium
ACACGGTCGGACACTTCAGTGAACGCGCGCCGTTCGGATTCACGTTCGAGAATTGCGACACACCGGAAACCGCTGAAGCAAAGGCTGCACGACTGGCGCGCACGGCACGCGAACCCGGCTGCGAATTTCAGAAAGCGTGGACGTCAGGTGCCGTGCCGGAAGTGATCGCGGTCTTCATCCAGCACACGACCCCGTTCTACGACGACAGCTACGTCCTCAACTCGGCCAACAACGGACCGTATGGCGATGCGATCACGCAGGAACTGGTTCCGGAAATCGACAAACGCTTTCGCACGGTCGCCGCGCCATACGCGCGCATGCTGACCGGTGGATCGACGGGCGGTTGGGATGTGCTCGCGCTGCAGACCCACTATCCCGATGTCTTCGGCGGTGCCTGGTCGCTGTTCCCCGACCAGCTGGATTTCCGCAACTACCAGTTCGGCAACATCTACGCCGATTCCAACGCGTTCACGGTGGCCGATGGGTCGTGGCTGCCGCGTGAAATTCCGTCGAGTCGCAGTGTAGAAGGGCTGACGGATCTCACGGTGCGTGAAGAGAATCAGGCCGAGATGGTGATCGCGTCACATGGACGTTCCGGTGGGCAGTGGGATGGCTGGGCGGCGGCGTGGGCGCCGGTTGGCAAGGACGGCTATCCGCAGTCGCCGTGGGACAAACGCACTGGTCGCATCGATCGCAGCGTGGCCGAGTCGATGCGCGCGCGGGGATACGATCTGCGGGACTACGTGGAGCGTAACTGGAGCACCATCGGGCCTAAGCTGGTCGGCAAGCTGCACGTGGCGGTGGGCGATATGGACAACTATTTCCTGAACCTCGGTGTCTATCGCTTCGAGACCTTTCTCGAGAGCACGAAGGAGCCGGGCAAGGGGCCGTACTATGCGGGTACGATCGAATATGGCCGTCCGCTCAAGCCGCATGGGTGGCAGCCGTGGACGAATCAGGAATTGTTGCAGATCATGAAACGGCAGATCGATCGGAATGCGCCGGTGCCGTGATGGCGATGTGCGATGTCGATTGCGGGGATACGGCACTCAACTCATGGATTTGAGAGCTCTGTCCCCGCAATTTTCAACTCTTGCGAAGAGCGAACATATGAAGCGGTTACTGGTGCTGCTGTTCGCGATCGCAGCGTGCAAGGACGATGGTCCTGCCGAGTCGTACGGATTTGTTGCGACGCTCGGCAACGATACGGTGTCGGTGGAGCAGGTGACGCGGTCGCCGCACCTGCTGACGAGTGTGTCGGTCGAGCGGTTTCCGCTGGTACGAATTCGGAATACGGCGATCGATCTGGCAGACGATGGTCGCCTGACGGGGATGGTGATGACGGTGCAGACGCCGAGTGGTAAGACGC
>JANLRD010000262.1:0-3683 GCA_031368215.1 Acidimicrobiia bacterium
TGCTCCACGCCCCCGGGGAGATGAACCTCGGACGCACCACCCGCCTCGCATCCCGGGCACAACGACGCGCCCTCCGAGCGCTCTACCCGACATGTGCCGTGCCCGGCTGCTGTGTGGCGTTCGAGTTCACCAAACCACACCACGTCCACTACTGGGAACACGGCGGACCGACTGATCTTGCCAACCTTCTCCCGGTTTGCAGCAAACACCACCACGCAATCCACGAAGGCGGCTGGAAACTCACCCTTCAACCCAACCGCCACCTCACCATCACCCTCCCCGACGGCACCATCCTCACCACCGGACCACCACCACGCATCCGAGCCGCCCAAGCGGCGTGATGGCCGACGACCCCGTTAGCCGTCCGGACCGCCCGAAGCGGTCGCCCATCCGGTTGCTCGCGCATCTGAGACGACACGACGCCCAAGACCTCACAAGCTCGTCCAAGACAACGACCGACTTTTCGACGAGCGGTCACCACGTTCCTAGACAACTCAGGCGCCGGCGATCGGGTCGAGGCACACTGGTGCGATGACTTCGATCCGGTTGCGCCTGTTCCGTGCTCGCTCCGCGGCCCAACCGGTTCCGGCGCGAGAGGCGACCCCGTGACGGAACCATCGCTCCCTGAGCAGATCGTCCACGAGGAGAAGGCCCAGCTCGACTTCAGCCGCGACATGAGCTACTCGGACTACCTCCACCTCGACGAGGTTCTGGGAGCGCAGCACCCGTTGTCACCGGACCACAACGAGATGCTGTTCATCGTGCAGCACCAGACCAGCGAGCTCTGGATGAAGCTCATGCTCCACGAACTCGGAGCGGCAAAGCGCAACATCGCCGCCGATGAGCTCGGGCCGGCGTTCAAGATGCTCGCCCGCGCCGGGCGGATCATGGAGCAGCTCGTTCACGCGTGGGACGTCCTTTCCACGATGACCCCGCCGGAGTACTCGGCGATCCGCCCCTATCTCAGCAACAGCAGCGGCTTTCAGAGCTGGCAGTACCGCTGCATCGAGTTCACGCTGGGGAACAAGAACGCTGCCATGCTCAAGCCGCACGAGCACCGGCCCGATCTCTACAACGCCGTCGAGCGGACCTGGCGTTCGACCTCGATCTACGACGAATCGCTTCGGCTACTCCATCGCCGCGGGTTGGCCATCCCGGAGCGGTATCTCGAGCGCGATTGGACGGGTCCGCATGTCGCGAACGACACCGTCGAAGCGGCGTGGACAACGGTGTACCGGAACTCGGCGACGCACTGGGACCTCTATCAACTGGGCGAAGTGCTCGTCGACCTCGAAGATGCGTTCCGGCTCTGGCGATTCCGTCACGTCACCACCGTCGAGCGCATCATCGGCATCAAACGCGGCACCGGGGGTACAAGCGGTGTGGCCTACCTCCGCCGCATGCTCGACGTGGTGCTCTTCCCCGAGCTCTGGAACCTCCGCACCCACCTCTGAAGCGTTGCCGGCGAGCGCCGGACGCGTCAGCGAGGTGGACGGACCTGATGTTCGGGGGCGACTCCTTGCACGAGGCGTTCCAGCTGCGTGCGTAGCAGCGGGAACACGTTGTCGAAGTAGCGATAGGTGGCACCGGCAACGTGCGGAGTGACGGTGCAGTTCGGTGCTTCCCACAACGGATGCCCGGCGGGCAAAGGTTCGGGATCGGTCACGTCGAGGATCGCGCGGAGCCGACCGCCGGTGAGTTCCGCCAGCAGGGCATCCGAGTCGACCACCGGTCCGCGGGCGGCGTTCACGACTATCGCTCCGTCGGGGAGGGCCGCAAGCACCTCGGATCCCACGAGGCCCCGTGTGGCGTCCGTCAGGGGTGTCAGCACGACGAGGATGTCCGTGTCCGGCAAGAAGCGCGCGAGCGAATCGATCGGCTGCACGTGATCCCGGGCGGTGCGGGCGAACACGTTGACGGCGCTCCCGAACGGCAGCAGCATCGCTTCCAACGCGCGTCCAATCGGCCCGTACCCGAGAATGCTCACCCGCTTGTAGGCGAGCGTGTCGGTGAGCCTCGTCGCCCAGCGCTGCTCCCGCTGATCGGCGGAAAAGCGCGGCAGTTCACGGAGATAGCTGAGCAGCGTGGCCACGACCCACTCGGCGACCGGCTTGGCGTTGGCCGTGCCGGTGTTCGACAGCATCACGTGCTCCGGGATCGCCGGTTCGATCCACTCCACACCGGCGTACATCGACTGGGCGAAGCGCAGCTTGGGCATCGTCGCCACCGCCGAGCGAAGCGGGTCGGTCTTTCCGGCGATCAGCGGAACGATAAGGGCCTCAACCTCCGCGGCATCGTCGGGCAGCGGGTCGGAGCCGTCCCACACACTCGCGGTGACGCCATCAGGCAGCCCGCCCATTCGGGTGACGGAATCGTGGGTCGGGAGCCAGACATGCATCCGAACATCCTGGCCCACGCGTCACCGTTCGGCGAAGCGAGGATCCGCAGTGCCTCGGCTCAGCCCCGCGACGCGTGCACCGGAGCCCGCCGGAGGTCCCATCGGAGGTCGGCCTCCATCGCGGATGCGACCCGGAGCAGGAGGTCCTCACGGCCGTACGCGCCCACCATCTGCACGCCGATCGGCAGGCCCGACGCAGACTGCGCGAACGGCACCGAAATCGCCGGCTGGCCCGTGGCGTTCCACGCGCCGGTGAACGTCGCAACGGGGCCGCTGCGGATGAGCGCTCGAAGCGGCTCCCCGTCATGGGCGACAAGGTCTCCCAACTTGGGCGGCTGAATGGCCGACGTCGGCGTGAGCAGCACGTCGTACTCCTCCCACCAGGTGGCCGTCTCGCGGCGCAGGCGGCTCTGGGCCGACTGCGCCTGGGCGAGACGCAGCGCGGTCACCTCCCTGGCCATCAGCACGAGTCCCCACGTCGCCGGTTCCATGTCGGACTCCCCCAGTTCACGGCCGATCCAGTCACCCATGCGCACGAGGTTCGCCTGCATGTTCACCGCCCAGATCACCAGGCCCGCATCGAGACCGGCCCACCACTCGACAGCAGCAGGGTGGGTTTCCTCCACGACATGTCCCTGTGATTCCAGCCATTTCGCGGCGTTGCGCGCTGTGCCCTCGCACTCCGGGTCGAACGGCCCGGCAAGCGGCTCCGGCATGACACCCACACGGAGCCGTTCCACCGGTGCGCCGACTTCGGCGGCGAACGGCCGTGACGGCGCGGGGGCGATCACTCCGTCGCCCACGAACGGGCCCGAGGACACGTCGAGGATCGCTGCGGTGTCGCGCACCGTGACCGACACCACGTGCTGCACTGACACGCCCCATTCGTCGCCCAACGGTCCCATCGAGATCCGTCCTCGCGAGGGCTTGAGCCCCACGAGACCACACGACGACGCCGGGATGCGGATCGAACCACCGCCATCGGAAGCGTTCGCCGCGGGAACCATCCCGGAGGCGACGGCCGCGGCCGCGCCACCCGACGACCCGCCGGCCGAATGGTCGAGCTTCCAAGGGTTGCGGGTGGGTCCGTAGGCCACTGGTTCCGTCGTCGCCACGGCACCGAGCTCGGGCGTGTTCGTCCGGCCGAGAATCACCATCCCGGCGCGTTTGTATGCACGCGTAATGTTTGCGTCTTCATGGTGACGATAGCCCGCCGCCTTCATGGCGACGTTGCCGAGATGGAGGGGATCACCCGCCGTGGCCGGCCACAGATCCTTCATCAGCA
>JANLRD010000045.1:0-44308 GCA_031368215.1 Acidimicrobiia bacterium
CGGCAAGGTTTGGCACCTCGATGTCGGCTCGTCGCATCCTGGGGCTGAAGCAGGTCCCAAGGGTTGGGCTGTTCGCCCATTAAAGCGGTACGCGAGCTGGGTTCAGAACGTCGCGAGACAGTTCGGTCCCTATCCGCTGCAGTCGAAGGAGATTTGAGAGAGGCTGTCCCTAGTACGAGAGGACCGGGACGGACGCAGCTCTGGTGTGCCAATTGTTCTGCCAAGAGCACGGTTGGTTTGCCACCTGCGGAAGGGATAAGCGCTGAAAGCATCTAAGTGCGAAGCTCGTCTCAAGATGAGATCTCCCACAGCGTAAGCTGGTAAGGCCCGTGAGAGACGATCACGTTGATAGGCCGGATGTGTAAGGACCGCGAGGTCTTGAGCTGACCGGTACTAATCGGCCGAGGGCTTGGATTTCACTACATAGTGTTCGTGTTTGCTACTGAGTTTTCGAGGACCACTGCGTTCGCCAAAGGTTTCCGGTGGCCATAGCGATGGAGTCACACCCGGTCCCATTCCGAACCCGGAAGTTAAGCCCATCTGCGCCGATGGTACTTGGGGCGAGAGCCCCTGGGAGAGTAGGTCGCCGCCGGATTTCGTGAAGAGAGCCCCGCAGCCCTAGGCGCGGGGCTCTTTGCGTTGGCGGGCGGGGCCGGCTGGGTGTGCCGCACGGCCGGTCGTGGGAGACCGGGCACGGCGGTAGCCTGTACGCCCTATGTCTTCTCCGCGTCCTCCCCGTCCGAGCTCCGAGGGACCGCGTCGGAATGAGGATCGACCCCGTCCTTCGGCTGGTCGCGGGGCTGACGGCCCGCCTCGGCGTGGGCCAGGTGAAGGCCCGGCGCGTTCGGCGCGGGCCTACGGCGTAGCCGGAGGGCGTGACGACTCCCGGGGCGCCGAACGCCCCGCGTCTCGACCGGCCCGGCCGTCGGATCGTTCCCGGGCAGGCGAAGGCAGCTGGTCACAGGCGAAGTCGGGCGAGCCGGGGGCGGCGTGGCCACGACGGGTGACCGACAACGGTGGACTGCCGCGGCCGCGGTTTGGCGGGCGCGATTCGGGTGGAGCGGGAGCGAGGCCGTGGGCGGGCCGTTCAAGCGAGCGGAGCGCAGATTCCGGAGAGCGCCCTCCCTCCGGTCCAGCGGGCAGAATCGGCGGTGCCGGCCGAAGTGGTGGTGACGCTGCGGGTCGCAGTACGGGTGGATTCGGACGGAGCGACCGTGGACCAGGTGCGCGCCGCGGCGGCCCCGGCGGCGAGCGGTCCGGCGGAGGTGGCTACCGCGGGACTCGACCTGACCGCGACGGCGGCGGCGCACCGGGCGGTGACCGTCCCAACCGCCCGTTTGCCGGTCGTGGTGATGGTCGTAGTGATGGTCGTAGTGATGGTCGGCCGAGCGCCGGTTCGCGCGGCGAAGGCGGCTTCCGCGGCGCACGGTCCGGTGGGACCGGTGGCTACTCTGGCGATCGACCGGCGCGGGCCTTCGACCCAGATCGCCCGGCGCGCCCATTCGACCGCGAGCGGCCGGCGCGTGGGAGTTCGGAACGGCCTGCCCGGGCCCTCGGCGGCGACCGTCCGGCACGCAGCTTCGACGGCGATCGTCCGGCACGCAGCTTCGACGGCGATCGTCCCGGCCGGACTGGCGGGCCGCGCGGTGATCGGCCCGGTGGCGCAGGCTTCGGTGGAGGCCGACCAGATCGGGGCGGCTCGGAGAGACCGCGTCAAGAGGGAGGCTTCAGCACCGACCGCTCCACCACCGACCGCTCTAGCCGGCCGGGCCCCGGCCGCCCGTCGGGTGGACCAGGACGCCCGAATCGGGTGGACAACTCGTTCAGTGGACGCAACCGGGAGGCACCGGAGCGAGGCGGACGTGACGAGCAGTGGACCCCGCGGGCGGCAGCGGCGCAAGCGGAGGAGCGCGGCCGTGGCGGTCGGGAGAAGTCCGCGCCTGTCGCTCCGACGAAGACTGAGCTGTGGGAATCAGCGGGCTGGGAGAGTGGCGAGGAGCAGGCAACCGATGCTGCGACCGTATCCGACGTAACGATCGAGAGGGTTCCGAAGCGACTGGCGGCACCGCTTGCCGTCAGCAAGGAGGTGTCGAACGCCGTGGGGCCCCGACGCGCTCCGAAGGTGGAGGCGGCGTTGATGGAAGCCTCGAAGGCGTTTGATCGCGAGCGCTACGGCGATGCGCTGACGATCTTGCGAGCGCTCAGCGTCGAGACGCCCGATGTGGCGGCCGTGCGGGAGCTCTTCGGCTTGGCGCTGTACCGCCAGGGCAAGTGGAACGACGCGCTCAAGCATCTGGTTCGGTTCGTCGAGCTCACCGGATCGGTTGAACAGCACCCCGTGATCGCCGACTGCCATCGGGCACTTCGTCACCACGATCTCGTCCAGACGTACTGGGACGAACTCGCCGCCTCATCGCCGTCAGCGGAGCTCGTGGCGGAGGGACGAATCGTGATGGCGGGTTCTTTCGCCGATCAGGGACGGCTCGGCGAAGCCATTGCCCTGCTCGAGAGGGCGCCGCTCCAGACGAAGCGTCCGCGAGCGCACCATCTCCGACTCTGGTACGCCCTCGGGGATCTCTACGAACGCGCCGGCGACGTGCCCAACGCCCGCGAGTGGTTCGCCCGCGTGCTGCTTCACGACCCCGAGCTCGCCGACACCAAGGAGCGGTTGGAGAACCTGTAGGAGCCTGCGCGTCGGGTGGGTGTCCGTTGCCGTTCCGTGCCATCCTCGAACGCCGTGCCCGACTTCCCCACCACGCCGTCCTCGATCACTGCCGCATGGTTGGGGCGGGCACTCGCAGACGGGGGCGTGGACGCCACGTCACTTCGAGACGTCGACGCGTCGCGCATCGGTACCGGCCTGATCGGTGACAGCTACCGCTTGATCCTTTCCTGGGAAGGCGAAGCGCCGATCGGCGCTCCGGCATCACTGGTGGCGAAGCTTCCGGCCGAAGACGCCATCAGCCGGGCGACCGGCGTCGGTCTGCGGAACTACGAACGAGAGGTGCGGTTCTACCGGGAGATCGCACCCACTATGGGGATCCGCCTGGCCCGCTCGTGGGTGGCAGAGTGGGACGAAGCCGATGGTTTGTTCGCGCTCGTCCTCGAGGATCTCGCGCCCGCTCAGGTCGGCGATCAGCTTCGCGGGTGCAGCGTCGCCGAGGCGGACGCAGTGATCGACGCCGCCGCCCGGATGCACGCCGCGCACTGGGACGGGCCGGAACTCGGCGAGTATGCATCGTGGATGTCGGGACCGGCAAACGAAGAAAGTGCCGGCCAACTGACGATGCTGTGGTCGTTCGCCTGGCCGCAGTTCGTCGAACGTCACGAGTCCCGGCTCACCCCGCACGCCCGGGAGCTAGGGGAGCGTTTCGGCTCGTCGATCGGATCGTGGGTGCAGGATCGTGCCCGCCCCTTCACTGTCGTCCACGGTGACTTCCGGACGGACAACATGCTCTTCGGCGGAACGGCCGACCAGCCGACGGTCGTCCCGGTTGATTGGCAGACGCCGGCGGTCGGTCCCGGTGTCGGCGACGTCGCGTACTTTATCGGCGCCTCCCTGCTCCCCGACGTTCGGCGCGCCCACGAGGAGCGGCTGGTGAGGCGGTGGTTCGATGGTCTCGTTGCCGTCGGCGTTCGTGACTACGCGTGGGCAAGGTGCTGGCGCGACTACCGGAAGATGACATTCAGCGGCGCGTTGATGGGCGTTGCCGCCTCGATGCTCACGCCGCAAACGCCCCGTGGCGACGACATGTTCTTCGCCATGACCTCTCGCCATCTCGACCAGGCGGCCGATCTCGATGCGGCGGACCTGCTCTCCTGACGCCGACACCCACGGGTCGCGAGGCCGCGCCCTGTCACAGCGGGAGGCTGCGCACTGTCACAGGGGGCTTCCTACGCTTCGAGCCGTCTTCCCCGGTCGCCCTTGTTCGTCAGCGAAAGGTCACCATCATGCCCAGAGCGAAGCAGACCCCCACTATCTCCAGCGTCCAGCCGCCCACTGCCCGGGCGTGGTCGAACGTCGTCGTCGTGCGCGGCACCGTCGCCGACGAACCGCAGCAACGAGCGGTGCCGTCCGGCCCGGTCTTCGAGGCCACCGTGGTCACCCGGTCCGTCGTCGACGGCGTGTCGGTGCGCGAACCCGTGCCGGTGGTCTGGTCCGATGCCCGTCTTTCGTGTTCCGCGGGCGCGGAGGTCATCGTCCGCGGCCGCGTGCGGCAGCGGTTCTTCCGCTCCGGTGCAGCAACGGTGAGCCGCACCGAGGTGATCGCCGAGGAGATCGTGCTCGCCTTGCGTCGACCGGCCACGGCCAAGCTCGTGGATCGCGCCGTGCGCGTCGTCCATGAGGTGGGCGGCTCGACCTGAGCGACGGACGGGCTCGGCGTCAGCGCGGGTCGTCGAGGGGTCGGAACACGATGCCGGTGCGAGGCTTCGGCCAGAAGAACGTGGCCTTTGGTGGCATCCGCGTGCGGGTCTGGGCGACACCCCGGATCTGGTCGATCGAGACCGGTCGCACGAACACCCCGGCTGCCGCGGTGGCGTCGTTGACCGCGTCGATGATCGTTGCCGGGTCGTGGTGGTATCGCGCCGACACGCCGTCGACTGACGCAAGTGCAGTGGCGAGCGCGACCTGGTCGAGCTCCACGCCGTCGGGAAACGCCTCAGGTCGGACCTTGGCGAGCCACTGGCCCTCTGGCGTCACCACGCCGAGCGCGCCGCTCTGCCGTGAGATCACGGCGAGGTCGGCGCCGACGTCGGTGGTTTGCTCCAGGGTGAAGAAGGGAGCGAGCACGTCGAGCACCGACACACCGGGAGGCGCATCGATGAGGCGGTGAATCGACCGGATCTCCAGCTCCTTCGGCGCCAGTTCGACGATGTAGGCCAGGATCGCCGCCGCGCCGGCGTCGTCGGCGTCGCGTTCACGCTGGTAGGTGAGGGCCGTCTCGAACCGGTGATGGCCGTCGGCGATGACGACCGGGCTGGCGGCGACGAGTTCGCTGATCGTCCGCAAGGTGGCGGGATCGCTCACCGCCCACGCCTCGTGGAGAACACCGTCGTCGTTGGCTGAGAGATCGGGCGTGGCCGTCGTGACCTCCGCGCACACCCGACCGAGTCCCTCGGTCAACGAGAGCCCCCAGATCGGCGAGGTGTTCACCCGCGCTGACTGGAGCAGGGTGAGGCGGTCGGCCTTGTCCTTCGGGGTCGTCTGCTCGTGGGGCAAGATGTCGCCGGTACCGGGTTCCTCGAGGGTCAGGGCTCCGAGCACGCCGGTGGTCGTGGTGGTGCGGCCGTCGACCTCGGCCGTCATGCGGTACACGGTGAACGACGGGGTGTCATCGCTCACCAGTACCTTCTCCGCGGTCCATGACGAAAGCAGTTCGGCCACGCCGACGTAGGCATGCGGGTCGGTCTTGCCGTGGGGGAAGTCGATGCGAACGCTGTTGTGGGGGTGGCGCTCCTCCAGTTCGAGGCGCTGGGCGTCGCTCAGGACGTCGTAGGGCGGCGCGATCAGCCGCTCGGCACCCTCGCAGTCTGCGTAGCGGAGCGAAACAAAGGGAGAGAAGACCGGCACGCGTCCAGTGTACGAACCCGACGCCGGGAATCCGAATGCCGCCGGGCGTCGAGCGAGGTGTCGCGAGGCATCGCTGCCGCTACCGGTCGCCGGGATCCTCCGACGAGCGGGCGTTGGCCACCTGCAACAGACCCCATGCCGCGGCAACACCGCCGACAACGCCGAAGAGATGGCCTTCCCAACTGATGCCCCGCCCGGTCGGCAGGACCCCCCACAGGAGCCCGCCATAGAAGAACGCGACGACGATGCCGAGGAGGATCTGGCGCACGTTGTGAGCAAAGACTCCTCGTACGAGCAGGTACGTGAGGTAGCCGAACACGAGGCCGCTGGCCCCGATGTGGACCTCGTTGGACGACCCGAAAACCCACATCCCGAGTCCGCTGACGAGGCCGACAATGAGCGTGACGGACAGGAACTGTCGAAGCCCTCCGAGCGCGACGAGTCCACCGAGAACGGCAAAGGGAAGGGTGTTGCCGATCAGGTGCCCGAAGCCGCTGTGGAGGAACGGTGCGAACACGATGCCCCGAAGGCCGACGAGCACATGGGGCCGGACCCCGTACACGTCGAGTCGATGGTCGACGACGACGTCGGCCACCTCACTGGTCCACTGCGCGGCGAGCATCGCCCCCACGGCCACGAGCCCCGGCTGCGAGGCCGCCAACGACTGCGCCGCGGAACGGTCTCGACCACCGGTCGGCGAGCTCGACGGCGGAATCGGCGATGGACTCGACAAGGTGCCTCCAGGGGTTCGAGTCAATCCTCGGGCGAAGATGGCTTGACCTCCCCACCAACGGTACTGCCGGGACTTCGGCGCGGTGATTGGTAGCGTCGGGCGTCGTGCCCTGGATCTTGGACCTCGACGGAGTCGTCTGGCGTGGAGAGACCCCGGTGGCCGGCTCTATCGCGGCGATCGACCGGCTGCGCTCGTCCGGCGAACGCGTGCTGTTCCTCACCAACAACAGCTCGGCCGAGATCGCCGACTACGTCGCCAAGATGGCGGCGATGGGCTTGGCGGCCAACGAGGACGAGATCTGCTCTTCGGCGCAGGCCTCGGCCCTGCTTATCGAACCCGGCGAGACAGCGCTGGTGTGCGGGGGTCCGGGAGTCGTCGAGGCGCTGGAGGCCCGGGGCGTGAGGTGCGTGGTCGATGCCGAGCCGGGCATCGACGTGGTCGTCGTGGGGTGGCATCGCGACTTCACCTTCGACCGGCTGACGCAGGCGTTCGAGGCAGTACGCGCCGGGGCGCGGCTGATCGGCACGAACGACGACCCGACCTACCCGACCGCCGATGGCGAACTCCCCGGTGGTGGCTCCCTCGTTGCCGCGGTGTCCTACGCGACCGGTGTCGACGCAACGTTCGGTGGCAAACCCCACGAGCCGGCCGCTCGTCTGGTGTTCCGTCGCCTCGGCCTGGGCGACGACCCCGGCGCAGCAGAACGAAGGGCGCTGCTGATGGTTGGCGACCGGCCTTCGACCGACGGGCTGATGGCGATGACTATGCGGTCGCGCTTCGGTCTGGTCATGAGCGGGGTCACGTCGTCCGCCGATCTGCCGGTCACCCCGACGCCCGACGTGATCGCCGACGACCTCGCTGCGCTCGTAGGTCGCGAACTCGGGCCTGTTCGCCCGGTGGGCTGAACGGTGCGTCGACGCCTCGATGCCGAGCTGGTCCGGCGCGGGCTCGTTTCGTCCCGCGTGCAGGCGGCGGGGGCCATCGCTCGAGGTGAGGTGCACGTGCGGGGCGCGGTGGCCGACAAGGCGGCGCGTCAGGTGGACGAGGGGGACCCGATCGTCCTCGTGGCGGACCGGCCGCGTTTCGTCAGCCGCGGCGGGCTGAAGCTCGAGGGGGCACTGCACAGATTCGGGATCGACGTGGCCGGCTGGACGGTGCTCGACGCGGGCGCTTCGACCGGTGGGTTCACCGACTGCCTCCTGCAGCGTGGCGCGGCCGCGGTGATCGCCGTCGACGTGGGAATCGGGCAGCTGCACGAGCGGATGCGTGCCGACGCGAGGGTCGAGGTGCACGAGCGCTGCAACGTCCGCACCGACGCGCTCGCTCACGTGATGGCCGGTCGTCGGGTTCCGCTGACCGTCGGGGATCTGTCGTTCATCTCGCTCCGATCGGTGGCACCGTCGTTGATCGAGGCGACCGATGACGTCACCGGCGTGATGGTCCTCCTCATCAAGCCCCAATTCGAAGCCGGTCGCGCCGACGTGGCGCGCGGCCGCGGTGTTGTGCGTGATCCGGACGTCTGGCGGCGGGCGTTGGCGTCGGTCGGCGACACCTACGCCGCGCTGGGAGCGGGCATGATTGCGGTCATGACGTCACCGATCACCGGGGCCGACGGAAACGTCGAATTCCTCGGCCACTTCGTCAACGAACCGGCGGCGGCGTCCCGAGGCGCGGATCAGCGGGCGGCCATGATCGACACCGCGATCGATGATGCTCTGGTGATGACCGGGCGCTTCGACGAGCGTGTCGGCGACTCGAGCGATACGTCGACCGACGATGCAGGGAGGGTCGGGTGACGACGAGGAAGCCTGCGGTTCGTTCGAAAAAGGTGCGCCTCGTCGTCGGGATCGTGCCCCATCTCGCCCGGCTGGAGGCGCGTCGCGTTGCTGCATCCACCGCGGCGTCGCTCCAGGCGTCGGGCGTCGAGGTCCGGGTCCCGGCGACGGACGCGATCCGGGTCGGTCTCGACGAGTGGGCCGTACCCGACGAGGAGTTTGCCAAGGGGCTGTCGTATGCGCTCAGCCTGGGGGGTGACGGCACGATGCTGCGGACGGTCGACCTCGTGTGCGCCGAGGGCGTCCCGGTGGTGGGCGTCAACGTCGGTCACCTCGGGTACCTGGCCTCGGAGCACCTTTCGGATCTCGACGTCGTGGTCGAACGGGTTCTGCGCGGTGACCACGGAATCGAGGAGCGGATGATGCTCGACATCGTCGTGTCCGCTCCGCGTCATCCGGTTCGGCGCTTTGCCGCGCTGAACGACGCCGTGCTGGAGAAGAGCAACGCCGGCAACACCGTGCGGCTGGGCGTGAGCTTCAACGACGTGCCGTTCGCCGATTACTCCGCTGATGGTGTGATCGTCGCGACGCCGACAGGTTCCACGGCCTACGCGTTCTCGGTGCGCGGTCCGATTGTGTCGCCGCTGATGCGCGCGCTTGTTGTTGTCCCCATCTCGCCCCACATGCTCTTCGACCGTTCGCTGGTGCTCAGCGCCGAGGAGACGGTGCGCCTCGAAGTGCTCGACGGACGAACCGCGACGCTCTTCGTCGATGGACGCGACGAAGGTGCCGTTCCCGGCGGAGCGGTCGTGACCTGCTCGGCCCACCCTCGACCGGCGCGTCTCGTCACCTTCGGGCCGCGTGATTTCCACGGCATCCTGAAGACCAAGTTCGAGCTGCCCGGTCCGGGTACGCCGGCGCGTGAGCGCTACGAGGCGGAGGGCGACGCGGTCGCCAGCGCCGCAGCGGGCCGAACGTCGGCGCGAGGTCGTCGTGCTCGCTGAGCTCGTCGTCGCCGACCTCGGCGTCATTCATCACGCGTCCGTTCTCCTCGAGAACGGGATGACGGTGATCACCGGCGAGACCGGTGCCGGCAAGACCCTCATCGTCGAGGCTATCGAGCTGCTCCTCGGTGCACGTTCGGATCCGACGCTCGTGCGCTCCGGCGCTGACGAGGCCAGGGTCGACGGACGGTTCGTGGTCGGAGACGCGGAGGTCGTCCTCAGCCGGGTGGTGCCGCGGGCCGGTCGCGCGCGGGCCTACCTCGACGGCAGGCCGGTGCCGGTCGGCGTGCTCGCGGAACGGGCGAGCGCACTGATCGATCTCCACGGTCAGCATGCGCATCAGACACTGCTGGCGCCGGGTTCGCAACGCGAGGCGCTCGATGCGTACGGCGGCATCGACGACGCCGACCTCCGTCAGGCGCGGTCGAAGCGGCGCATGCTGCTCATCGACCGGGCGGCACTCGGCGGCGACGAACGCGCCCGAGCCAGGGAGATCGACCTGCTCTCGTTCCAGCTGGCCGAGCTCCAGTCCGCCGGTCTGGGCGATCCGCACGAAGACGAGAGGCTGGCCGAGGAAGAGGACCTACTCACCGGCGCCCAGGCGCATCGTGAAGCGTTGAGCAACGCAACCGAGGCGCTGGCGGGGGACGACGGTGTGCTCACGCTTCTCGGCACCGTTCGCCAGCTGCTCGGCGGTAAGACCCCGTTCGCTCCCGAGGCAGATCGGATCCGGAACGCGGCGTCCGACCTCGACGACGTGGCCAGCGAACTGCGTTCGCATCTCGCCCGGCTCGATGATGATCCGGCCCGTCTGGGTGAGCTCCGGGAACGGCGCCACCTGTTGCGCCAGCTCCGCCGTAAGTACGGCGAGTCCATCGCCGCGATGCTGGCCTTCCAGGCCGAGACCCAGCAGCGACTCGACGAGCTGGCGCGCCACGACGAACGCGCCGCAACGATCGACGAGGAGCTCCGCGACGTCGCGAAGGCCGAGCGTCGGGCGCGCGATCGGATCACCAGGCTGCGCCGCGCGGCGGGCGAGCCGTTCGCTGCGTCGGTTCATGAGCACCTCGGTCGCCTCGCCCTCGGCAACGCCCGCTTCCGGGTTGCGGTGCACACCGATGACGAGACGCACGATGTCGACGGGTCCGTCGATCCGGACGGTTCCGTCGACGACTCGCGGGTGGTCTTCGAGTTCTCAGCCAACCCTGGGAGTGATCTCGCGCCGCTGGCCAAGGTGGCGTCGGGCGGCGAGCTGGCCCGGGTGATGCTGGCCCTCCAGTTGGCCCTGATCAACCGCGGCAACGCCTCGGCCGCCACACCGCTCGGCGCGGGCTCGTCCGCGCTCTCGTCCCTGGTGTTCGATGAGGTCGACGCCGGGATCGGTGGTGAAACCGCGCTCTCGGTCGGTGACGCGCTCGCCGAGTTGGGTTCGGGCCGACAGGTGCTGGTGGTCACCCACCTCGCCCAGGTGGCCGCGTCGGCCGACGCTCAGATCCATGTCCACAAGACCGTCGAGGCCGATGTCGACGGACGGGTGATGACGCGTACGACCGTGAGCAAGCTCAGCGAGGCCGAGCGCGTCGGCGAGGTAGCGCGAATGCTCGCGGGTGATCCGGCGAGTCCGGCCGCGCTTCGTCATGCGGAGGTCCTGCTGGCGTCACGGCGATCCCGTCGTGGTGCTGTTCCGACGCGTGCCCGGAGCAAGCGGGCCCACGCGCCCACGAAGCGGGCAGGTTGAGTGGCTACGCCGTCGCTGGAGACGCGGCTGCAGGCAACTGTCACGGGGGAGGGTCGTCCTGGACGGAGGACGAAGGAGCTGACGAAGACGCTCGAGCCGGGGCAGATCGCAGTGATCGACCACGCCGATCTCGACCGTGTCGCCGCTGAGGGTTTGGTCGAGGCCCACGTCGGGGCAGTCGTCAACGCGGCCGCGTCGATCACCGGCCGGTATCCGAACGTCGGCCCGCTTCTGCTCGCGGCAGCGGGTATCCCGATCCTCGACAATGTCGGGGCCGCTGTCTTGGCCCGGGTGGAAGACGGCGAGATGCTGACGCTCGACGGCAACGCTGTTCGCAACGCCCGCGGCGAACTATTGGGCGAAGGTGTCCGTCAGACGATGAGCACGCTCGAGCATCAGGTGGAGGACTCGAGGGCGACGATCAGCGTCGAGTTGACGCGCTTTGCCGAGAACACGCTCGCCTACATGCAGGCCGAGCAATTCTTGCTGCTTGACTCCCCGAATCTTCCCGAGCTGCGCACGACCTTCACCGGTCGCCATGTGCTGATCGTGGTGCGCGGCGATCAGTTCAAAGAAGACCTACGTGCACTGCGCGCGTACATCACCGATATGAACCCGGTGATCATCGCCGTCGACGGTGGCGCAGACGCGGTTCTGGCGAACGGGCTCAAACCGGCGGTCATCATCGGCGACATGGATTCGGTGTCCAGCGAGGGACTCCGATGCGGCGCCGAGCTGGTCCTTCATGCCTATCCCAACGGCAAGGCCCCGGGGGCGCAACGGCTGCACGGGGAGGGTGTCGAATTCGTCACGTGGGCCATGTCGGGGACGAGCGAGGACATCGCCATGCTCCTGGCGTTCGAACGCGGAGCGGAGCTCATCGTCGCCGTCGGCACCCATGTGAACCTCGTCGACTTCCTCGACAAGGGACGACCGGGGATGGCGTCAACGTTCCTTGTCCGGTTGAAGGTGGGACCGATCCTGGTCGATGCGAAAGGGTTGAACCGCCTCTATGAGCACCGTGCCCGTAAGCGCGACATCACGCTCCTCGTGCTGACCGCGATGATCGCGTTGGTCTTCATCCTGGCGCTCTCACCGCCGTTTCGGCTCTTCTGGGACTCGCTGTGGATCTCGCTTCGGGAGTGGCGGCGGTGACACCGGCGCGTTGGCCGTCCCGAGGTGGACCGTGCATCGCCGGTACCGTGGTGCGAGGAGCGATGCCGTGATCAACCTGCGCTTCCCTATCGTCGATATCGTCGCTGCGCTGTTGTGCGGGGTGCCTCGGTGATCAACCTCCGCTTTCACATCGTTTCTCTGGTGGCAGTCTTTCTCGCACTCGCCATCGGAATCGCCGTCGGTGCCACCGTCGTCGATCAGGGCCTCGTCTCACAGTCGCAGCGGCGCATCGAGTCGTTGGACCGCACCCTCGAGGATCGAGCTTCTGCGGTCCGGGACCTGAAGCTCGAGAAGGCCGCGTTGGAGAAGTTCGGCGAACAGTCCGAAGACCGCATGGTCAGTGACCGCTTGCTCGCGAAGTCGGTCCTGTTCGTCACCGACGGTGCGATCGACGACGACCGCACCGCCGAACTCGCAAACACGCTTCGGGCGTCGGGGGCCCGAGTGTTGGGCACTCTTGCCATCGGTCCCGCTCTGGAGATCTTGGCGCCGGAAACGCTCGAAAAAGCCCGAGTCGCGGTGGGCGCGACCTCGACG
This sequence comes from Acidimicrobiia bacterium, assembly GCA_031368215.1. Lineage (GTDB taxonomy): Bacteria > Actinomycetota > Acidimicrobiia > Acidimicrobiales > JANYDT01 > JANLQX01. The sequence continues at coordinate 12,536 of JANLRD010000045.1, forward strand.
CGTTCGGAAACCGTGCGGTTCCTTGTCGGTCAGCGGATCATCGGCGCGATTGGTCGCCCGTTCGATGTCGAGTCCCTGCAGCCTCTCGTCGCGACGGGCTTGGTCGAACGACGTCCAGCTTCCGACGGCAGCTTTCCCGAGGTCATCCCGGTGGGTACGCGAGTGGTGTTTCTCCGCGGTGCGTCGTCGACCATCGATGTGGCAGACACCGCGGCGTGGATCGGACGGCTCGCGGACATGATTCCTGTGGTGGTTGTGGGTCGCAACGACGACCCGATGGTGCGCAAGGTTCGTGATGTCACCGCTCTCGCAGCACGGGTTTCGACGATCGACGACGCCGACGACCGAGCCGGTCGCGTTGGCACGGTCTACGCGCTGGAGGATCTCGGCCGTGGGCGCGTTGGTCACTACGGTTCGGCTGACGGCGCGCAACGGCTCATCCCTACGCCATGACGTCGACCACGTCGTCAATTCACCCGGTCGTCGCGCTTGTGCCGGCCAAGGATCGGGCGGATTCGATCGGTCGCACCGTTCGGGCGCTGGCTGCTCTTCCTCGGATCGATCGGATTGTGGTGATCGACGACGGCTCGGCCGACGACACGTCGCGCGTCGCCTGCGAGGCGGCAGGCGACGATGGGCGGGTCACCGTCCTCCGGCTGGCGGAGAATCGCGGCAAGGGTGGAGCGGTTTCGGCCGCCATTGCTGTGAGCCCCGAAGCGTCGACGTACCTGCTGATCGACGCGGACCTCGGCGACACGGCAGGCATCGCGGACGCACTTCTGTCGCCACTCGAACGGGACGAAGCCGATCTCGTTATCGGTACGCCGACCGTTGCCGCGGGCGCTCGTGGCGGGTTCGGCCGGATCAAGGAGCTCGCCGGCACCGGTATCCGCCTTTCCACCCGGTTCGAGGCGGCGGCCCCGCTGTCGGGACAGCGTGCGGTGCGGGCCGGTCTGCTCCGTTCGCTGACTCTGGCCGATCGGTTCGGTCTGGAGACGGCGATGACGATCGATGCCGTGCGGGCGGGGGCGAGGGTGGTCGAGGTACCGGTGGACTTCGACCATCGCCACACCGGTCGCACTCTCGCCGGTTTCGCCCACCGCGGCCGCCAAGGTCTCGACATCATCCGCGCGCTCTGGTCACGGCGTACGACCCCACGGATGCGCATCCTCCTGATGGTGGTCGCCGCCGTCTCCTTCCTCGCCGTCGCGCTGCTGCGTTCCGGCGGGTTCGAGCCGTCGAGCGTCGCCGCTTCCACAACGGCGAAGAAGGTGGTCGTCTTCGGCTTTCCCCGCCTGTCGCTCGACGACCTCGGGTCAGGTGATACCCCGACGCTCGACCGTCTCGTCGGCGAGGGCGCCGTCGCGGCGACGAGCGTCCGCACGCTTTCTGGCCGCCCGTCCACGGCGGAGGCCTACGCGTCGCTCGGCGCAGGTAGCCGGGTACGTGCGGCCGACGCCGCAGCTGATGCCTACGGGTCCGACGATACGGTCGGCCTGCTGACGGCGGCCGAGGTGGCTGAGCTCCGAACGGGACGCCCGTCCGATGGCGCGGTTGTCGTGACCGGCCTGGCCGAGACCATCGCCAGGAACGAGGGACGCTATCTGCCGACGTTGCCGGCCGCGCTCGGTGAGACCCTGCGCGTCGCCGGCAGGTCCACGGCGGTCGTCGGCTCGTCCGACACCGGCCTCGTCGACCGTGATCCCGCTGCCGCACTGCTGCGTCCCACGGCCATCGCACTCGCCGATCTGAGCGGCTCCGTGACGCACGGGACCGTGACCGGTGTGTTGCGGGCCGATGCGACCAGACCTTTCGGCGTGACTGTGGACGAGTCCGTCTTCCTCGACGCAGTCAGTCGCGCCGTCAACGAGAGCGACGTCACCGTCGTCGATCCCGGGGAGATGGATCGGGCCTTTGGGTTCAGGGGCTTCACCACGAAGGACCGGTTCGAGGAGTTACGCATCGACGCGGTCCGTCGCACGGACGCGTTGGTTGCAAGGGTCGTCGGCGTTCTTCCGCCCGATGTGCTGTTCATCGTCGCCGGTATGCGTCCACCGACGGGCACGTGGGAACTCACGCCGACGGTGCTGTGGGGAGCAGGGGTGGTGCCCGGCTATGCGCACTCGCCATCGACGAAGCGGCTCGGTCTGATCACCCTTACCGACCTTTCCCCGACGATCCTCAGCGCGCTTGGTATTGATCCGGCTGCTCAGCCCACGAGTGCCGACATGATCGGCCACCCCCTCCGCTTCCACGCCACGCACGGGCCGGCGAGCATCGACCGGCTGCGGGACATGAACGATCTCGCCGGCTATCGCGAGCGTATCTACCTTCCGCTGACCAAGGGCTATGTGATCTTCCAGGTCATCGTGTACCTGCTCACGATGCTGCTGTTCTCGTCACGCGGATCGGTTGGCCCAATGCGGCGGGTCCTGTCCTGGGTCGTTCTGGGCGTTGCGGCGTGGCCGTTGACGACCTTCGTCTTCCGGATGATCCCGCACGCGTGGTTGCTCGGCCCGTTCGGGGCAGTGGTGATGCTCGCGCTGGATCTGGGCATCGTTGCGTTGGCACGGCGAGCGCGACGCCATGCGTTGAGCCCGCTCTCGTGGATCCTGTTCGCCACTGTCGCCGTCAACGTGATTGATCTCTGCTCCGGCGCGGCGCTCCAGCAGTCGAGCATCCTCGGGTACTCACCCCACACCGCCGCTCGGTTCACCGGCATCGGCAACGCCGCCTTCGCTGCCCTGGCGTCCACGTGCATCCTGTGGACGGCCATCCATGTGCAGTACGCGCCCCGACGGCGCGAAGCCCTGATCGGTGCCGGTCTGGTCTGCGGCGTGGTTCTCGTGGTCGACGGCGCGCCGTTCCTCGGGTCCGACGTCGGCGGCATCCTGACGCTTGTTCCCGTCTTCGGTCTGCTGCTCTACGTGATGTCGGGTCGCGCTCTGCGGGCCAAGCCGGTGATCTTGGCGGGAATGGCCACGCTCACTGCTCTGGCCGTGGCGGCCGGGCTCGACTACCTGCGTCCGGCCGATTCGCGCACCCATCTCGGCCGTCTGGTGGCGGCGATGATGGGCGATGAAGGCAGCTCATCGACGTTTATGACGACGATTTCGCGCAAGATCTCCACGAACGTCCGGGTGTTCACCGGCTCGTTCTGGACGTGGATCGTGCCGATCATCGCCATTGTGCTGCTGTTCTTTCTCGTGGTGCAGCGTGGCTGGGAGCGCGACATTCCGCGTGGTACCGCCCTGCGCGCCGGCGTGGTCGCGGCGCTTCTCTGCGGTCTGCTCGGATTCGCCGCGAACGACTCCGGGACGGTGGTAACGGCACTTGTCTTCGTGTACCTCGGTCCGTTCGTCACGCTTCTCGCGCTGCAACGCGACGATGATGCGCGCATCGTTTCATCCGGGGTCGCGGAGCGGTGACCGCCCGAGAGGTGGAAGCGAAGTGATCGACGTGATCCTGCGGTGGCCGCCGAGGCTGGTCGCAACGCTCGTGCTGGGACTCGGCGTCCTCGCCGGCCTCGTACTCGGCGCACTAGCGCTTCGTCTGGTTCGTCCGATCCTGGAGGCACCGGTGTTCCGCCGCGCGAACTACCGCGGCGCCGACGTGGGCGTAGGCAGCGGTCTCGTGATCGTTGTCGTCGGGCTCGTGTTGGTCGCGACGTCATCGGTCTCGGGGTGGTTCGTGTACGGAGATCGTCTGCCCATGGCGATGCGCAGCAATGACTGGGTCTCCCTCTTCGTGGGGATCTCCTACGTCGGCTTTCCCGTGCTCCTCTTCAGCTTCTTGGGGTTCATCGATGATCTCGGGGTCACCGGTACGGCGAGGGGATTTCGAGGTCATCTTGCGACGCTGCGGACAGGTCGACTGAGTACCGGGGCGCTGAAGCTCTTCGGCGGAGGGGTGGTCGCGCTGGCGCTCGCGGCCACTCTGCCCACCCCCGGAGACCGCGGCTTGGTGTGGTTGTTGGTGAACGGAGCGGTGATCGCGCTTGCGGCGAATCTTGCGAACTTGTTCGACCGGGCTCCCGGACGATGCCTGAAGGTGGGTCTGCTGATGAGTGCGCTGCTCCTGGCCGGGATGGTCGCGTTCATGACCTCGTACCTCTACGTCGCGAGCTTCCGTCCCGCGCTGGCGCTTGCCGTGCTGGTCGGTGTGCTCATGGTCATGCTGGGTGACGATCTCGGAGAACGGACCATGCTCGGCGACACGGGCGCGAATGCCATCGGCGCGATGTTGGGCGTCTGCGCGCTGGTGACACCGCAATCGGTGCGGACCGCGCTGCTTGTCGTCTTGGTCGCACTGAACCTGGCGAGCGAGAAGATCTCGTTCACCAGCGTGATCGATCGCGTTCGTCCGCTTCGATGGTTCGATCGTCTCGGCACGCTCCCCGAGCGACGATCGCACGGAGCGTAGGGGTGGTCGAACACCTCCGGTCCAGGCTCCTCGGGTCGAGGCGATCGGCGGGGTAGAGTGTTGTCCCGTGGCTAAGCACATCTTCGTTACGGGCGGCGTGGCAAGTTCTCTGGGGAAGGGAATCACGGCGGCCTCGCTCGGCCGACTGCTCAAGCAACGCGGCCTTCGGGTCACGATGCAAAAGCTCGACCCCTACCTCAACGTCGATCCGGGCACCATGAACCCGTTCGAGCACGGCGAGGTGTTCGTGACCGCCGACGGAGGTGAGACCGACCTCGACCTCGGGCACTACGAACGATTCATCGACGTCGACCTGCCCCGCAACGGCAACGCGACATCGGGCTCGATCTATCAGACCATCCTGGCCAAGGAACGTCGCGGCGACTACCTCGGCAAGACGGTTCAGGTGATCCCGCACGTGACCGACGAGATCAAGCGGCGAATCCTGGCATTGGCCACCGACGACGTCGATGTCGTGATCACTGAAGTCGGTGGCACCGTCGGCGACATCGAGATCCTGCCGTTCCTCGAGGCGATCCGGCAGATGCGCAAGCAGGTCGGCCGCGACAACGTCTGCTACCTGCACGTCACCCTGCTGCCGTTCATCGGTCCTTCGGGTGAGCAGAAGACCAAGCCGACGCAGCACTCCGTCACCGAGCTCCGCGCCCGAGGCATCCAGCCCGATGTGATCGTCTGTCGGAGCGATCGTCCCATCCCCGACGACATCAAGCGCAAGATCAGCGGGCTGTGCGACGTGGAGCCCGAAGCCGTCGTGAGTGCGACAGATGCAGCCTCGCTCTATGAGGTGCCGTTGAATCTTCACGCCGAGGGACTTGATTCCTATGTGTGCGACATCTTGCGCATCGACCAGAACGAACATCCGATAAACCTCGAGGACTGGCGTGCACTGGTTCGGCGGGTGGGTTCGCTTCGTGGTTCGGTTCGGATCGGCCTGATCGGCAAGTACGTCAATTTGATCGATGCGTACCTCTCGGTGGTGGAGTCGCTTCGACATGCCGGCGTCTTCCACGGTGTGAACGTCGAGATCGAGCTGATCCAGGCCGAGCACGTGCCCGAACTCCTCCGCGAGGGTCGGCTCAAGAACCTCGACGGGATTGTCATCCCGGGTGGTTTCGGCGAGCGGGGAATCGACGGCAAGATCGCTGCTGCCCGGTGGTCGCGTGAGTCGAACATCCCGTGCCTCGGCATTTGCCTCGGACTGCAGGTGATGGTGATCGACTTCGCCCGGCACGTGCTGGGTCTTCCGAACGCCAATTCCAGCGAGTTCGACCCGTTGTCGTCGGACCGCGTGATCGACTTGATGGACGAGCAGCGCGAAGTGGTGGAGAAGGGTGGCACCATGCGTCTCGGCACGTATCCGGCGGCGCTCGTCATCGGAACGAAAGTTCAGCGCGCATACGGTCGCGAAGTGGTCTACGAGCGGCACCGTCACCGCTACGAGGTGAACCCGCGCTACCACCGCCGTTTGATGGAGGGCGGGCTCACCCTTTCCGGGATGTCGCCCGATGGACGACTGTGCGAGTTCATCGAGCTCGGCAATCATCCGTACTGGGTCGGCACCCAGGCCCATCCCGAGTTCCTGTCCCGCCCACAGCGAGCACACCCGCTGTTCCGCGAACTTGTCGCCGCGGCGATGGCGCGGGCGGAAGGACGCCAGCCGCGCCTCATCGGGGTCGATCAGCTGGACCCGTCCGTTCCAGTGGCTTGAGCGGCGATGACTGCGTGATGTCGCCATCGGTCTCCGCCGGTGCCGGCGACTTCCGTCTGGTGTCGACGGCACCGATCTACGACGGTCCGGTCTTCCGGCTCACCGACGAGACGTTCGAGTCACCGAACGGCGTGGCGTTCCGCCGCCAGATCGTCCGCCACAATGGCGCGGTCGCCGTCGTGCCGTTGCACGACGACGGAACGATCACCGTGATCAGCCAGTTCCGGGCGTCGGTGATGGACCGCCTCCTCGAGATTCCGGCCGGTCTGCTCGATCGTCCCGGCGAGCCGCTCGACGACGCCGCTCGTCGGGAGTTGCGTGAAGAAGTCGGTCTCCTGTGCGGGCGCCTTGATCATCTGTGCACGTATGTTCCCGCGCCGGGCATGACCGATGAGCGGGTGACGATCTTCGTCGCTCGCGATCTCACGGTGGTCGACACCGAGCGACACGGGCCGGAAGAACACGACATGGTGGTGAGCCGGGTGCGACTCAGCGATGCGTTGGCGATGATCGAGGCCGGTGAGATCATTGACGGGAAGACGGCCTACGCGTTCGCGCTTCTCGTCGCCCAGGGAAGGTAGACCGATGGTGACGGCGACGGTTTCCCCCGCCGTGCATCCCGATGTCGAGGCATTCCTCACGTCGTTGTTGCTCGAGCGGGGACGGAGTTCGAACACCCTCGCCGCCTACCGGAGAGACCTCGATCGTTATGCGGGTTGGCTGAAGGACCATGGGGTCACGATCGAACAGGCCGACGACGACACGATCCTCCGCCATCTCGAGGCCTTGCGGTCCGAAGACCTCGCTGCTGCATCGCTGCGGCGCGCTGCCGTGACGATCCGATCGTTTCATCGGTGGCGTACGTCGGAGGGCATCGCCGTGGGGTCGGTTGGCAGGGACCTGTCGGTGCCCAAGGTCACTGATGCAGTGCCGAAGGCCTTGTCGGAGGAGGAGGTCACCCGGGTGCTCGATACCTGCATCGGGGTGGACGGCGTCGGCTACCGGGATCGGGCCATGCTCGAAGTGCTGTACGGCACTGGCATGCGGATCAGCGAGCTCGTCGGCTTGCAGCTCTCGGCGGTGGACCTCGACGATGGAATGGCACGCGTCCTCGGAAAAGGTTCGAAGGAGCGGCTCGTCCCGCTCGCGGGATTCGCGTTGCGTGCGATGGTGGAGTATCTCGGTCCTTCGGGTCGTTCCCGGTTGGAGCCGCGCCGCTGGGCGAAACGGGGCGACGCCGAGGCGGTGTTCCTCAATGCGCGGGGCGGAAGGCTTACGCGCCAAGGCGCATGGCTTGTCGTGAAGCGTCACGCCGAAGCGGCGGGGCTCGCCGATGTCGTGCACCCGCACGTGTTCCGTCATTCGTGCGCGACCCACATGATCGAGCACGGCGCCGACATCCGCACGGTGCAGGAGTTGCTCGGCCACGCCTCGCTCACGACGACCCAGCGCTACACCCGCGTAACAGCCGAACGCCTTCGCGCAGTCTTCATGCAGGCTCACCCGCGGGCGCGGGTGCAGCGCTGAACCGAGCGGTCAGCGGAGCCCGACGGCCTTGAAGGCGCGGTCCAAGGTGACCGAGGCAATCGATTGCGCTCGCTGCGCACCTGCAGTGAGGATGCGGTCCATCTCGGCAGGGTCTGCGCTGAGTTCGGCGAAGCGCTCCTGCGTCGGTCGCAGATACTCGATCAGCGCGGCCGCAGTGTCGGCCTTGAGAGGACCGTACTGGGTGTAGCGCGACGCCAGCGCGGCCGGGTCCTTTTCGCCGGTGGTGGCGGCGAGGATGGAGAGCAGGTTCGACACGCCGGGCTTGTTCTGGGGGTCGAAGCGCACCTCGTTGTCGAGGTCGGTCACTGCCCGCTTGATCTTCTTCTCGATGTCCTTGGGGGCGTCGAGAACACCGATGGTCCCGCCGGGCGAGGCGAACGACGAGGACATCTTGTTCGTAGGCTCCTGGAGGTCCATCACGCGGGCCCCGACCGTCGGCATCGTGCCGACCGGGACGACGAACGTGTCTCCGTAGAGGCGGTTGAAGCGCTGCGCGGCGTCACGTGTGAGCTCGATGTGCTGACGCTGGTCGTCACCGACAGGCACCTGTTCAGCGTCGTAGAGCAGTATGTCGGCGGCCATCAGCGCGGGGTAGGTGAACAGGCCGGCGAGCACGCTGTCGTCGTTCTGCTTGGCCGCCTTGTCCTTGAACTGGGTCATGCGCGACAGCTCGCCGTAGCCGACGGTGCACTCCATGATCCAGCTGAGCTGCGCGTGTTCGGGCACGTGGCTCTGCACGAAGACGCAGCTGCTGTTGGGGTCGATGCCCGCGGCGACCAGCAGCATTGCCGTTTCTCGCGTTTTGGCGCGGAGCATGGCGGGGTCTCGGCGGACGGTGAGCGCATGAAGATCGACGATGCCGTGGAAGCTGTCTGGACTCTGGTCATCCACCCAACGCATCACGGCACCGATGAAGTTGCCGAGGTGCTTCTCCCCGGTGGGTTGGATGCACGACAGAACTCGTGTCATGAGATGGAGGGGGCGGCGACGTGCGGGGCGAGCGGACTCATGACGGGAATGATTGTAGGAGGGGCGGATGCCCCAAACCGGGGGTTTCCGCGCTCCAGTACGCTGGTTGGCCGTGTCGGTCGATGTTTCCACCCCGGTGTTCGAGGGTCCCTTCGATCTTCTGCTGCATCTGATCACCAAAGAACAGGTCGACCTCTACGAAGTCTCGTTGTCCCGGATCGTCGACGCGTTCCTCCACGAGATCGAGGTCATGGAAAGCCTCGACCTTGATGTGGCCACCGAATTTCTGCTGATCGCGGCAACCCTGGTCGAACTCAAGCTCCGGCGCCTGCTGCCCGAACGGTCGGCGGTGGATCTCGACGAGGAGCTCGCGCTGCTTGAAGAGCGAGACCTCCTGCTCGCCAAGCTGTTGGAGTACCAGACCTTTCGTGGGGCCGCGGCCTTTCTGCGACGCCTGGAAGAGAGCGCGTCGCAGACGTTTCCCCGGACGAACGTCATCGAGGAGCGTTTCCTATCGGTCACCGCGGATCCTCTTGCCGGTTCGACGCCCGAGCAGATCCGTGAAGCGTTCCGCCGAGTGGTCTCGCGTCTCGCCTTCCCCAAAGAGCTTCCGTCGGTCAAGGTCGATCACATCACGCCGGTCCGCATCACCGTCGGCGAAGCGGTCGCAGAGCTGGCCCAGGTACTGCCCGGCCTGGGCCGCGCCACGTTTCGCATGTTGACAGTCGGAATCACCGAGCCGGCCGAGCTGATCGTGCGGTTCCTGGCGGTGCTGGAGCTCTACAAGCAGGGGTGGGTCGAGCTCGACCAGGCGCAGAGCTTCGGTGAACTTCACGTCTGGTGGCAGCCTGACGGTCTCGATCGATCACTCATCGACGCTCGTTCGTGGGACGACGGCGCCGGTGACGATTCGGGTGACGATTCGGGTGACGACGCGGTCGAGTCGATCGTGCCGCTGCGAGGTGGCGGCGATGATGCCGACGAGGTCGCAGAGATCGAAGCGGAGCTGGAGGAGTCGATAACGGCGGTCCGCGACGAACGTTTGGCGGCCGGCCCGATCGCGATGGTGGATGACTATGACGGCTGACGACAACATCGAGCAGAGCTCCCCCGACGCGGCGGAGGTGGTCGACGAACTACTCGCCCACGATGACGTCACCAGGGCGATCGAGGCCGTCCTCATGGTTGCTGACGAACCGGTCTCGCCGCAGTTGCTCGGCGAGTTGCTGGAGATTTCACCGGGGCTGGTCGAGGAGCGTTGCGCCGCATTGGCGGCGACATACGTCGCCGAACGTCGGGGCTTCGAACTTGTCCGGGCCGCCGGCGGGTATCGATTCCAGAGCCATCCCGATCTCGCCTCGTACGTGGAGCGCTTCGTCGTGGGTGATCAGGCCCCACGCCTCACCGGCGCCGCGCTGGAGACCTTGGCGATCGTGGCGTACAAGCAGCCCATCAGCCGGGCCCAGATCGCCCAGATCCGCGGTGTCAACGTCGATGGCACGATGAAGACGCTCGTGCAGCGCGGCTACGTTGCCGAGATCGGTGTCGACCCGGGTCCCGGTCAGGCGCTGCTGTTCGGGACCACCGCGCTGTTCCTTGCCAACCTCGGTCTCGACGCTCTCCAAGATCTCCCACCCCTCGGCGACCTTGTGCCGGGAGCTGACGTGATGGAGGTCCTCGAAGCCTCGCTGCGAGTCGACGGTGCCAGTGGGCGCACCATGCGCACCGATGCCAACGCCGTGCTCTCGGCTTCCGGGCCGGCAAATTCGCCCTCTGGTCCGGGCGAACCGGACCCGGGTGACGAATGAGTGATGACGGGTACGAACCCGAGCGCGATGGTGGGCCAGAGGATGTCGGAACCGATGCTCCGGCCGTTGAAGCCCCGACGACGGAAAGCAGCATCGTGAACGATCAGGGCTCGGACGCTCGAGACGCCGACGCGGCACCCGACGACGCGGTACGCAGCGCTGACGATGCCACTGCGCGTCGTCAGCGTATCGACGAGATGTTCGACTTCCTCCCCGGTGTCGTCGCCGGGACCAACCCGGCAGCCGACGGCGAGCGGCTCCAGAAAGTCCTCGCCCGAATCGGTGTGGCCAGTCGACGAGAGTGTGAATCGCTCATCGCGGAGGGGCGCGTGACCGTCGACGGCGTTGTCGCCGTGCTCGGCCGTCGGGTTCACGAGGACGAGGTGGCCATCGCCATCGACGGCGTCCCGGTGACCGTCCGCCCGGACACCGTCTGGTATCTGCTCAACAAGCCCCGTGGCGTCGTCACCACAGCGGACGACCCGCAGGGACGTCCGATCGTCGTCGACCTCGTCCCGGCCGAACCCCGCGTGTTCTCCGTCGGTCGCCTCGATGCGGACAGCGAAGGTCTGCTGCTGCTGACCAACGACGGTGATCTCACCCATCGACTCACCCACCCGAGCTACGGGGTCATGAAGGAATACCTGGTCTCGGTCGAGGGGACGCCGGACCGGGGTGCGGTCCGTGCGCTACGTGACGGCATCGAGTTGGAGGATGGTATGACGGCGCCGGCCGAGGTGAACGTGATCGCCGACGGCATGGTCCGGATCGGCATCCATGAAGGGCGGAATCGTCAGGTGCGACGGATGCTGGCCGCCGTCGGCCATCCGGTGCTGCGACTGGTGCGCACCCGGATCGGTCCGCTGTCGGATCCGACGCTGGCGCCTGGCGAGTTCCGACGCCTCACGACTCCGGAGATCTTGGCGCTGGCCCAGGCATCGGGGGAGAAGCGCCCACGACCGGTTGCCGCGCCCGGGCTTGCGCCACGGGTCGGCGCGTCGGCGTCGGATGGCAATCGCGAACGTCGCCTGGCCGTGCCGGACAATCCGGCGGCGTGGCGCGGATCACGTCGCCGACCACATCGCTGAACCGATCGGTCTGCGCCGCGCCGGCGCGCCCAGCCAGCGATCGGCGGCGCAATGGCGCGCCAGGAACTCGCCGATCGCCGCTGCTTCTCTACCGTCGCTCCATGAACCCTGCAGCGACATTCCTGACACCGCTGAACGCCGCCGATCGACCCCGCCGCGTGCGGCGCAAACTTCTGGTCCACGGACGACGGCTTGTCGTCGACGCCCCAGGGGAAGTCACTGCTGCGAGCCTCGTGAGCTCGCTCGGGGGCGCGTGGGCCGGGCCTGACATCCCTCTCGCCGACATCGCGAATGGAGCCCTCGAGCCGTCCTGTTCGAGGAAGGATGCCGGAGCCTGGTCACTCGTCGTCTCGGCCGGACCCGACATCCTGCGTTCCCTTGTCCTTCGGCCGGATTCGCCCGTCGTTGTCGGTCGGCGCCAAGCCGACTGGGAGACCGACCTGCCGGGCCGGTGGACGATCGACGACGGCACCCTCTCCGAACATCACGCCGAGTTCCTCGTCCGCGCCGGCTCGCTCGAGGTGCGTGACCTGGGTTCGCGAAACGGAACGGACGTGCGGCTCGACCACGAGAGCGGAGAGACCGTCGTGCGTCTCGGCGCCACGACCGTTGTGTGCCGGGTCAATGATCAAGAGGCGGCTGCGTACTTCGGAGCGCACGACTTCGATCCGTCGACGGGGACCTGGTTGGTCCATCGGACCGTCGTCCGCCGCACGACCCCTCCGCCGCTCGACGTCCCGCTGACGCGCCCCAGCGCGCGCATCAGGCTCCGAGTGCGGCCGGGGGCGATCGTCGGGCCGCTCGTCGGGGGATTGGCGTTGGCGCTGCTCCTCGATTCCCGGCTTGCGGTGTTTGCACTGCTCTCTCCGGTGCTCATGGTGCTGAACGCGTTGGATGATCGCCGGGCTGCGTCTCGGGAGAGACGAACCGGTGAGCGCGATTTCGCATCGGCGTTCGATGCTTTCGTGTCGCGGGTCAGGATGGCGGAGCGGGAGTGGACCGTGAAGGCATGCGCAGACTTTCCGGACGGCTCCGTGGTCCTGAACTCCGTGGCCGGGACCGGTGGTCGCTTCTGGTGGCGCAGCGAGGAAGACGGATTGGGCTGGCAGGTGCGATTGGGGGTGGGGCCGGTTCGCTTCCGTCCACCGCTGAGCGTCGCCGGGCCGATTCCCGATGCTGTTGCAGAGTTCCTCGATGGACTCGTGATCCCGGAAGCTCCGATCACTGTTGATGTCGGTCCCCGTGAGGTCGTCGCGGTGGTCGGCCCGTGCTCGGGCGGTGTCGTACGCGCGCTTATCGTCTCGTTGGTCACCGGATTCGGACCGGCGTCGGTGGCAATCGTCGTAGGCGGCGACGAGGATTCCGGCGGGTCGTCGCCGGCGTGGCGCAGATGGCTTCCGCACCCGGTGGACGTCGCCGCCGCGCCGCATGCCGTATTCGTGCAGTTCGCTGGCGGTGGCCTGACCGGCGCGGCGAACCGCCGCCAGTTCCGGGATTCCTGCAGAGACGGCGCCGTGATCGTCGCGGTCGAGCGACGCGAGCAGGTTCCAGCGGACGCGACGACGGTCGTGAGTGTGGGCGCCGGACCACTGGCCGCGGTGTTCCACTCGGTCGGTACGGACAACGCCGATGTGATCGCTGATGGTGTGGGTGCTGAGGCTCTGGAGCACGTGGCCATGCTGCTGTCACGCTGGAGTGAAGGAACGCGAGCATCCTTCTCGCTGCCTGCCTCGTTACCCTTCGACGACCTGTTGGCGATTCAGGACCCGGGAGCCATGGTCTTGCGCTCGGCGGCGTCGCTCATCGCTCCGCTCGGAACCGACGGTCAGCGGTGCTTCGAGATCGACTTCGTTGCCGATGGGCCTCACGCGTTGGTGGCCGGAACGACTGGGTCGGGAAAGAGCGAGTTGTTGCGCACGGTGGTTACCGGCCTGGCCGCCCGCTACCCACCGGAACTCGTCACGTTCGTGCTGATCGACTACAAGGGCGGCAGCGCCTTCGCGGAGTGCGCGTCGCTTCCCCACACGGTCGGATTCGTGACCGACCTCGATACTGGTCTTGCGGCCCGGGCCCTCACCTGCTTGGAGGCCGAGCTGCGTCGCCGGGAGTCGGTACTCCGGGGCACGGGGGATCGAGATCTTGTCTCCTATGCGACCGGAGTCGGACGTGAGCCGATGCCGCGATTGCTCGTGGTCATCGACGAGCTTGCTGCGCTCGTCAGGGACCTTCCTCACTTCGTACCCGCGCTGGTGTCGTTGACGCAGCGCGGACGCACCCTCGGGCTCCACCTCGTACTTGCGACACAACGACCGGCCGGTACCGTCAGCGATGCGATCCGCGCCAACACCAATATCCGCATCGCCCTGCGGGTGCAGGACCCGACGGATTCCGTGGACGTTCTCGGTCATCCCGACGCAGCGTTCCTCGATCGGCGCTGTCCGGGACGCGCGCTCGTTCGCTTCGGTCCGGGTGAGGTGACGGCTGTGCAGATCGCCGCCGTCGGCCTCGAGGCCATGCGGTTGGTCACGACGGTTTCGGATTTCGAAGGCCGCGAAGTCCTCCGCTTCCCCGAGCGCGAGGACTCGGTTCGGGACGCGATCACACCGTTGGCGCGGCGCGTCCGCGTGATCACGGAAGCGCACCGCCTCGCCGGTTCGGTGCCGCCACGACTACCTTGGCCGGCGGCGCTTCCCCCGGTGCTGGTCCGACCACGTCACGATGCAGCCTCGATCGGTCTCGCCGATGAAGCCACAGCGCAATGGCAGGGCGAATTCGTTCCTGATCTCTCGACGGGAGGTATTGCCGTTGTCGGATCGCTCGGAAGCGGGGTCACCACAACACTTCGAACGATCGTCTGTGCGCTTGCATCATCGTCTGCCCACATAGCAACGCAGATCTACATTCTGGATCTTCTCGGTCGTGAGCTCGACTCGCTCGCCGCGTTCCCGAGGGTGGGGGCGGTGATCGGAGGACATGAGGAGGAACGCCGAGAGCGGCTCGTCGCCCGCCTTGGAGTGGAGGTCGCGACCCGTCGGGACGCTGCACGTGCTGGCGCGGCGTTGGCGCTCATCGTTGTCGTGGTCGACGGCTGGTCGGCGCTGCGCACGCCAGGTGGTGATATCGCGATGTTTGCGCTCGGGGATTCGTTGGTGCGGTTGGTCGTCGAAGGCGCTGCGCTCGGCCTTCGCTTCGTCATCGGAACCGATCGGGCGACTTCGCTGATGAGCGCGATCGCGCCGTCCATTGCGACCCGAATCGTGCTGTGCCCCGCGGATGCCGCGGAGGCGGCTGCCGCCGGCGTGCGGTTCTCGCCGTTGGCCGTCGGCGTTCCCGGACGGGCGTTGATCGGCGGCCGGCCCGGTGTCGAAGTGCAGGTGTGGCACACGACGGATCTCGACGTGACATCGGCTGCGAGCCGAGCCGCGGACGGACGCCGAGCTCCGGGGATCGACGTGCTCGCCACGGACGTCGCACTCGGTGAAGTTCTCGGGGCCGACGACGGTCCGCACGATCGACCTTTCGGCGACCGGTCGACCTGGGTGGTTCCCGTCGGTTTCGGTGGTGACTCACTGGGCGTGATCCGGGTTCATCTTCGGGCGGGGGAGCCCTTCCTTGTGTGCGGACCCCCTCGCAGCGGCCGGTCAACCGCGCTTGCCACGATCTCAGCGGCCCTGACGACCCGTCAACCTGATGTCGAGGTGCTGGCCTGGCACCGGGGCCTGGAGGCGACGATCTTCGCCGAGACGGTTCGGGATGCCTGCCGGTGCGGCCGCCGCCTTCTCGTGGTGATCGATGACGTTGAGCGGATCGAGGACCCGCAGGGGAAACTGGCGCAGTTGCTGGCCGACGACACCGAGTCCTTGCGCATTGTTCTGGCAGGACGTGCCGACGTACTCCGCAGCGCCTACGGGCACTGGTCGGCAGCGGCGCGTCGCTCCCGACACGGCCTTGCGCTGCGTCCGAATCCCGAGATCGACGGGGACCTGTGGCACACTCCGCTTCCCAGACGTCTCAACGTGCGAGGAGGCCCGGGACGGGGAGTCGTTGTCCGAGACGGGTCCCATGCGATCGTCCAGGTGGCGCGTGAAACGCGCGGGGAGGACCTGGCTGATGACTCCCGAACCGGGCCGTCGGGCGCATCAGGGTCTGGGTAGTGCGACCTGTTTGGACTGAACCACCTATCAGTCACGCACAGTGGTTGCTAGGGTGAACGCGTGCTCGACGATCGTGATCTGCCGGAACTCGAGGCCCTTGTGGCTGCCGATCCGGCGAACAGCGACGCTCGACGTCAACTCGCCGAAGTCCTCCTCGGTGCGGGACAGCCTGGTGGCGCCCTGGTACATGCCCGAATCCTGCTGACCGGGACGCCCCGCGATGCGTCGGTCCTGGGCCTGGCGGCAATGGCCGCGGATCTGAGCGGCGATCATCGTTCCGCGATCACGCTCGGCAAGATCCTGCGCTCGGTGCAGCGCGGCGAGGTCGCTGTTTCCGGATCCGAGCTCCGAGCTGCGCCGGGCCTCCCGCCGTCGGCTGTCGTGTCGCTGCTGGGCTTCGAAGACGTGGCTGGTATGGCCGAGGAACGTCGACGGATCGAACGATGCCTCGTCGAGCCATGGCGGGCGGCGTTGCGGCTGGGTTCCGTCGACGCCGAGGGAGTCCTGCTCTACGGTCCATCGTCGTCGGGCAAGAGGTTCTTTGCCCACGTGGCCGCTGGAGAAGTTGCTCTGCCCGTGGTCGAGATCGATCTGGCCGCAGTGGTCGACCCGTGGGGAGAGCCCGACCTCGCGGCGATCCAAGAGGCGTTCACGCAGTGCCGCTCGTCGGGTCCGAACGTCTTGCTCCTCGCCAATGTGGAACTTGCGACGCACAGGCGGCTCCGGTACTCGGCCAAAGGGCGAAAGGTCCTCACCGACCTCCTCCTCGGGCTCGACACCGTTCCGGGCACCCAGACCTTCGTGGTCGCAACCTCATCGGCTCCGTGGCTGATCCAGGCCGTGCTCCGTCGACCGGGTCGTCTCCACGACGCCGTGCTCATCGGGCCGCCGGACCGCGCCTCTCGCCGCCACTTGCTGATGTCGTCATTGCGACGACGAGAGATCTCCCACGACATCGACATCGATCGCACCGCCGGCGAACTGCAAGGGTGCACAACCCGAGACATCGAGTCCGTCCTGGACCTCGCTGCGGCACGCGCCTATTCGGAGTCCACCCGTTCGGGTCAGTTGGTGCGGGTCCAGACGGATCACATGGCCTATGCCGTGGGGCGCAGCGTCCGCCATGCCAACCAGTGGTTCGACATGGCCTACAACTTCCCCGAGTTCACCGACGACTCGGCCCAGTTCGATCCGCTGTTCGACTACATCCGCCGCCACGTCCGTCGAGGCTGAGCGCTTTCCGGGGGACCCCCGGGAAGGTTCGATGTCGGCCGCTGCCGCGGAGTGTTGGCCAGTAGGGTGAACGGCCGTGTCCGGGGTGGAATCAGCTGTTGGTGAGGCCACCGTCCGGCGTGCCAATGTCATCGGGGCCGGGCTCATGGGCGGGTCGGTGGGAATGGCCTTGCGGGCGCAGGGTTGGAAGGTATGGGGTTCCGACCGGACGTCCGCACACGTCCTGCGGGGCATCCAGCGTGGGGCGTTCGATGAAGAAGGCTTCGAGCCTCGGGCGGAGGTCACGTTCGTCTGCACGCCCGTGCTCGCCGTCGTCGATCACGCGCGAGATGCGCTGACCCACGGGGGGATCGTGACGGACATCGGCAGCGTGAAGTCACCGATCGTCGACGCTCTCGGTCACCCGCGTTTCGTCGGGGGTCATCCCATGGCGGGCTCCGAACTCGACGGCATCGACGGATCGGACGCCGACATGTTCCAGGGCCGAACCTGGGTGCTCACGCCCACGTCCGACACCGACGCCGATGCCTACGCCACGCTGCACGCCATTGTTGCGTCCTTCGGGGCGCTGGTGGTTTCGGTCGACCCTGCGCATCACGACCGCCTCGTGGCGACCGTGTCCCACGTGCCCCACCTCGCCGCAGCATCGCTGATGTCCGTTGCCGCGGACGGAGCGGAGGAGCACGCCACGCTGCTCCGCCTGGCCGGCGGCGGTTTCCGCGACATGACCCGCATCGCCGCTGGACACCCCACGATCTGGCTCGACATCTGCGAGACGAACCGTGACGCCATCGTCGTGGGAATGGACGAGCTCATCGACGATCTTGCACGCATGCGCGACGTGGTTTCGAGCGGCGACCGGGAACAGCTCCGGCGGCTGCTGCAGCGGGCACGCGAGGCTCGCATCAATCTCCCGGTCGGGGCGCCCCCGGCCGAGGAGCTCGTGGAGATCCGGGTGCCGATCCCCGACCGGCCGGGCTTCATCGCCGAGGTGTCGACGCTCGCCAGCCAACTCGGCGTCAACATCTACGACATCGAGATCAGCCATTCGTCCGAAGGCGGCGGCGTCCTGATCGCCGTCATCGCCCAGAACGCGTCCGATCTCCTCCGGGGTGGTCTGATCGCTCGCGGTTTCCGCATGTCGGTGGCGCCGTTGGGCGAGGGCTGAGGACTTGTCGTCGTATCGGGGCCTTCCCGACCCGTTTCCTATCGCGCCGTTGGGGTTCGCTCTCGATGCCGAAGTCGTCGTGCCCGGCTCGAAGAGCCTCACGAACCGGGCGTTGCTCGTAGCCGCCGCAGCGAACGGCTCGACGCTGCTGACCGGGGTGCTGGCGAGCGACGACACCGATGCGATGCTGAGCGTGCTCCGTGCCACGGGCGTGACCGTGGACCACGACACGAGGATGGCGACTGCCATGGTCCACGGCGCGGGTTCGGCGCCGAGCATCGACAACGAAGGAGACGTCACCGAGGTCGTGGTTGATGTGCGGCAGTCCGGGACCACCGCACGTTTCGCCGTTCCCTACCTTGCGGCAGGACAGGGCACGTTCCTGATCGACGCCCGTGAGCAGATGCGTGCCCGCCCGATGGACGACCTGTTCGCCGCGTTGGATCAGCTCGGGGTGCGGCACGAAGCGGTGGGCCGGGTCGGCCGTCTTCCGGTCCGGGTGCACGCATCGGGCTTGCGGGGCGGGGTCGTACGCGTCCATGGGAACGTGTCCAGCCAGTTCCTCTCGGGACTTCTGCTGGCCGCGCCGCTTGCACAGTCCGAGATGATCATCGAGGTCACCGGGGAGCTCGTTTCGATCCCTTATGTCGATCTGTCCCTCTCGGTGATGCGGGCCTTCGGAGCGAGCGTTGTGAACGAAAGCTATGCGCGCTTTGTTGTCTCTCCGACCGGATACGTGTCCCCCGGCTCGTTTGTCATCGAGCCGGATGCGAGCGCGGCGTCGTATTTCTTCGCAGCTGCAGTGGCAACAGGGGGAAGGGTTCGCGTGCCGGGCCTTGGTCTCGGGGTGCAACAGGGTGACGTTCGATTCGCCGACGTCCTCGGTGAGCTCGGGGCCACGGTGATCCGGACGGATGAAGCGCTCGAGGTCCGCGCCGATGGCCCTCTGCGCGGGGGCTCCGTGAACATGATGGATTGCTCGGACACCGCGCAGAGCCTGGCAGCCATTGCCCCGTTGGCGACGGGACCGATCAGCATCACGGGGATCGGCTTCATCCGGCGCAAGGAGACCGACCGCATCGCGGCGGTGGTCACCGAGCTCCGACGACTCGGGATCGAGGCGACCGAGGACGACGACGGGTTCACGATCCATCCCGGCCCGATTCGGCGGGCCACCGTGCACACCTACGATGACCACCGTATGGCCATGAGCTTCACGATCCTCGGCCTCGCCGTCTCGGGCGTGTCCATTGCCGACCCGGGTTGCGTGGCGAAGACCTTTCCCGAGTTCTTCGACGTCGTCGAGGGTCTGCGTTCGCGGGGAGACGAGACGTGAGCGAGCCGCTTCGCGTCGTTGCCATCGACGGCGTGCTCGGTGCCGGTAAGACAACCGTTGCCCGGCGACTGGCCGAGCGGCTCGGTCTCGACTACCTCGACACCGGTGCAATGTACCGCTGCGTCGGCGTGGCGTGCCTCCGTGCCGGCTATCCGATCAACGACGCAACGGCTCTCCAAGGTGAGGAGGGCGAGGACTTACGATCGCACGCTATCGAGCTTGCCCGGACGGTCCGGATCGACGTCCGGACGGCGGTCGACGGTGCTCAGGTCGTCCTGCTCGACGGGGCCGATGTCTCGGCCGAGATCCGCACCCCGGAGGCCGCGCGCGCGGCGAGCGTGCTGGCGACCGTGGCCGAGGTTCGCTCGGAGATGGTGGAGCTTCAGCGGTCGTGGGCACGCTCCAGAGGCGGTGGTGTTCTCGAGGGTCGCGACATTGCCACCGTCGTGTTTCCGGGGGCGCCCGTTCGGCTGTTCCTGACGGCTGATCCGTCGGAGCGGGCAAGGCGCCGACACGCCGAGCAACCGGGTCGCACGTTTGCCGAAGTGCTCGACGACCTCAACTGGCGGGACCACAACGACGCGTCGCGAGAGGTTGCTCCCCTTGCGATCGCCGACGGAGCGACGGTGATCGACTCCACGGGCCTATCGCTCGACGATGTCGTCGAGCGTGCGGCGGCCATCGCCAACGACGGCTTCGCACGTGCATCACATCGGGCGGAGGGTTCGGTGGAGCCCGGTCACGCTGCTCCACCGATCGATCCACCGACCGCGCCACCGACCGCGCCGGACGACGCCGGACGTGCTGCGAAGTCGATCAACGGCTCGTCGGTTGACGCGGTCGAGGAACGGCCGTCGCCGTTCGAACGCCGACTGTGGGCAACGCTTCGCCCGATCCTGCTCGTGATCGTGCGGGTCTACTTCCGCGCGACCTGGGAAGGGTTGGCCAACATCCCCAAAACCGGGCCGGTGATCATTGCTCCCGTGCACCGGTCGAACATCGACACGCTCCTCGTGCCGTTCCTCACCGGGCGGCGTGTGCGACTGCTCGGCAAGGTGTCGATGTGGAAGTTCCGCCCGGTCGGCGTGCTGTTCACGCGGCTCGGCGCGATCAAGGTGCAGCGGGGGACGGCGGATCGGGAGTCGATGACGCTGTGTCTGGACGCGTTGCGAGGCGGCGAACCTCTGGTGGTGTACCCGGAGGGTACCCGCAAGGAGGGGCCGGTCGTCGAGGAGCTCTTCGATGGCGTGGCGTGGCTGGCAGCGCGGGCGCAGGTGATGGTCATCCCCGTGGGCATCGGGGGATCGGCGGACGCCATGGGTCGTTCGCACAAGTTCCCCCGACCGAAGAAGGTGCACCTCATCGTCGGTCGTCCGATCGCGCCACCGCCGACGACAGGTCGGAGCGGGTTGCGCGCGTGCACTGCCCAGCTGCAGGCGGAGATGCAGGAGCTCTTCGACGCCGCCCAGACCCGCGTCCACGGTTCCCCGCCCCGCTGAACTGCCGGCGACTTCGGCGCTCCTCGCCGTCCCGATCGGGGAAGATACCCAGGAGAACCTGGAGATGACCTGGGGGAACAGCTGGGCCGACGGGCAGTACCATCCGTGTTCTCCACCACGAAAGGCTCTCCCATGAGCGGACTTGAAGAACTCCTCGGCGGCGCCCTCGGCGGCGACATGATGGCGAAGATCGCCGCCGAGCTCAATACCGACGAAGCCGGCGCGCAGAAAGCAGTGGGCGCCGCGCTGCCGGCGCTGCTGAGCAAGCTGAAGGCAAACGCTGACGACCCGGTCAAGGCCGAGGTGCTGGCGACGGCGGTGAACCGCGACCACGACGGATCGATCCTCGACTCGGCCGGCGACCGTGTCGGTGGTCTGCTCGGCGGCGCCGACCAGACCGGTTCGAAGATCGTTGGCCACGTATTCGGCGATGAGGCCGACGCCGTCCACGAGCAGGTCGCCGCTGCGGCCGGCATCGACAAGGGGAAGGCCGCCGGGTTGCTCGCCACCCTCGCCCCGCTGGTACTCGGCGCACTGGGCAAGTCCGGTCAGGCTTCCGGGGGTGTGCAGGCGCAGGGTCTGTCGGGCATGCTCGGAGGACTCCTGAGCGGTGGCGGTGGCCTCGGAGGCATACTCGGTGGTCTCCTTGGCGGCGGTGGGGGGCTCGGCTCGATGCTGGGCGGCGGCAGTGCCGATGGTGCCGGTGGTGCCGGTGGATCGTCCCCGCTCGGGAAGGTCACGTCGATGCTCGATCAGAACAAGGACGGCTCGGTCATCGACGACCTCACCCGGATGGCCACCGGTGGAGGGTCCACGGGAGGATCGGGTACCGGTGGCGCCGGTGGACTGCTGTCCAAGCTCATGGGGATGCTGCGTCGCAAGTGAACCACTCTTCTCCCGAGGACAGCCCGACCCGGCCGGTCGTCCCGGCTTCTCGAACACTCCCATTCCTCGGGCTGCTCCGGACCCACAACGAGTTCCGATGGACCCTGCCGGTGGAGCAATCGATCTGCACCTGGGCTGGCAACCTCTTCGGGGGTGCCGGTCTTGCAGCAGCGATCGAGGCCATGGAGTCGGTGTCAGGCCGCCCGGTGATCTGGGCGACGGGTCAGTACCTATCGTTTGCGAAGGTCGGCTCGATCCTCGACCTCGACGTGACTCTTGCCGTGCACGGCAAGGCAACTACGCAGGCGAGGGTCGTCGTACGTCACGGGAACAACGAGATCCTGACGGTGAACGGCGCGCTGGGGAGCCGTGACACCGAGGCCGAGGGGTCCTTCGCGGTGAAACCCGACGTGCCGCCTCCCGGGGTGTGCATCGAACGCCGACACCGGTTCGGCACCCAGAACTCGATCAACGAACTCTTTGAATCGCGCATTGCGATCGGCCGCGACCTCGATGACCTCGACGGCGTGCCGGTCCCCGATGGTCGATCGGCGATGTGGGCCCGACTTCCCGATGGTGGAGCGAGCACGGCGGCCGGGTTGGCTATCCTCGGCGATTTCGTGCCCTTCGGCATTGGCCAGGCGCTCGGCGCTCGGGCTGGTGGGAACTCGTTGGACAACACCTTGCGGGTGATCCGCCTCGTGCCGACGGAGTGGGTGCTGTGTGACATTCGAGTGCACGGCGTTCATCACGGGTTCGGTCACGGACTCGTGCATCTGTGGGCGGAAGACGGCACCTTGATGGCCACGGCGAGCCAGTCCACGATCGTTCGCTACTGGTCGGAACAAGGGCTGCCACCCCGTTCTCCCGAAGGCGAATAGGTCCAGCTGCTATCGCAACGACGCGAGCACGTCGCTCGCTGCGGTACCACGATCATTGCTAAGCGCGCTTTGCTCTGGCGGGGGTGCCCCTAGACCGAATGCCAGGGCTGCAGCGATCGCCGGCACCATCTCTCGAAGTTCTTTGGGCTGTGGGAAGTACTCGTCCTCGTCGGTCACGCGCACGAGCGCCACGCCTCGCTTCGGTGCGAGGTGAGCTATCACCTCGCTCACCAATTCCTCCGGCGCCGACGCGCCAGCAGTCACCCCGACGATGCCGTGGAGGTCTGTCGGAAGTTCCGCCGCACTGTTGACACGGAACACCTTTGCGCAGCCCGCAGCGTTTGCGACCTTTGCCAGGGCGACCGTGTTCGAGGAGTTCGCCGACCCGATCACGACGATGGCGTCGCACTGCGGAGCCATTGCCGAGAGCGCGTCCTGACGGTTCGTAGTCGCGTAACAGAGGTCGGAATGCCCCGGGACCCACATCTCCGGGAAGCGAGCGTTCGCGGCGTCGAGCACGTCGGCCCAATCATGATGGCTCAGCGTTGTCTGCGCGAGCAGGGCCACCGGTCCTTCGATGTCGAGCGCGGCGACGTCGTCGACGCTCTCGACAAGGTGCATGGCATGGGGGGCGACGGCCATCGTTCCGACCGCTTCGTCGTGGCCTTCGTGGCCGACGTAGACGATGTTGAATCCCTTGCCGGCGCGCACTTTGGCCTCGTGATGGACCTTGGTCACGAGTGGACAGACCGCATTCACAATGAAGCCGCCGTTGGCCTGGGCGGCCGCCACGACTTCGGGCGGGGAACCATGCGCGCTGAGCATCAGGGGAGCACCAGGGGGAACCTCGGCGAGGCTGTCGACGAAGACGACGCCCAGGTCGCGGAAGCGGTCGACGACGAGACGGTTGTGGACGATCTCGTGATAGCAGTAGACGGGCGGCTCGAACATCCGGACGAGCCAGGTGAGAGCCTTTATGGCCATCTCGACTCCGGCGCAGAATCCCCGCGGTGCGGCTAGGAGCACCTGATCGACGCCGCCGGCGCCAGGAGCCTGATCGAGCGGGACGCCGGTCGGCGTTGGCGAGGTGTTCACCCGATCGAGGGTATCGGGGTCGGGGGTGTACGCCGGCCTCAGTTGCCGGTGCGCGCAACTCCAGGTCCGCCAAGACGTGACGGTGGGCACGGTTGGGGCGTCCCGACCGGAACAACGGGGGTGACCGGTAGGCTTGATGGGTTGAGTCACCGGACAGACGAGGCCGAAGGGGGATGGGGTGCACGTAGCCGAGCGAAGCGAGCAAGCGCAGCGCCCCGCCAACGCGTTGGCTCTTCCGTCGGTCGTGAGCGTCGTTCCCGGCTCGGCGGCCGAGGTTGCGGGCATTGTGTGCGGCGATGAATTGGTGACCGTCAACGGCCAGACGGTGCGCGATGTCATCCAGTACCGCCTGCTGGTCGACGAGGCCGAGGTGTCACTGGTCGTTCGACGCGGCGGCCTCGAGTTCGACGTCGAAATCGCCAAGGCCGAGGGCCAGGCACTGGGCATCGAAGTGCAGTCAGCGCTGTTCGATCAGCTCCGCACATGCGACAACCACTGCTCGTTCTGTTTCATTTATCAACTTCCGCCAGGCATGCGGCCGAGTCTGTATCTGAAAGATGACGACTTCCGGCTCTCGTTTCTGTACGGGAACTTCACCACCCTCACGCGCTTCACCGAAGCTGATTTGGAGCGCGTGATCACCGAGGGCCTATCGCCGCTGAACGTGAGCATCCACGCCACCGATCCCGACGTGCGTTCCTCGTTGCTGCGCAATCGCCGAGGGGCCACGAGCCTCCGATGGCTCAAGGCGTTGCTCGACAACGGTGTCGAGGTCCACGGCCAACTCGTCGTGTGCCCCGGGGTGAACGACGGCGACGTTCTCGAGGACACCTTGTGCGGCGTGCTCGACGAGTACTCCGCGCTGGCGTCGCTGCACGCCGTACCTCTCGGTATCTCGAAGTTCAACAAGGAACCATCGCTACGTGTGCATACGGTCGATGAAGCGCGCCGCGTCGTCGAAACGGTGGCGCGTTGGCAGGCGATCTTCCTTTCGGCGATCGGTCGCCGGATGGTCTTCGCCGGCGACGAGTACTACCTCATGGCCGGCGTCGACTTCCCTGCGACGGAGACCTACGAGGACTTCTGCCAGCACGAGAACGGCATCGGGATGACACGGACTCTCGAGCGGGAGGTCCTCGGCCTCACCGACGCGCCCACCGACGTGGCCTCGGGGTTCTTCGCCTGGGTGGAGGGCGCGCCGGCCGAGGGCTACCGGGCGCGGCGCACCGTGGGCGGCGAGCACGGTGGCATCGTGTTCGCGCCGCGGCGCAATGCTCCCGTGGCGATCCTGACGGGGGAGTACGGGGCGACAGTGCTCAATGACGTGCTGCGGCCCGTGCTGGCGGAACTCGGACGCGACGACGTCCGCGTCGTTCCCGTGGTCAACGAGTTCTTCGGCGGCAACACCGCGGTGGCCGGATTGATGGTCGGCAGCGACCTTGCTCGCGTGCTGGCCGCCGAGCCGATCGGGCATCGCTACCTGCTCCCCGATGTCTGTCTCTCCAAGGGTGTGTTCCTCGACGGCACCCGTCCCGAGGAACTCCCCCGACCCGTCGAGATCATCCCCACGAACGGCATCGCGCTCCGCGAAGCCCTGATGGTCGGCGCGCCGTCGTGACCACTGCGGATTTCGGATTCGTCCGCGCGCAGATGAATGCACCGAGACCGGTGCCCAGGGCTTTTAGGAAACAGAGAGTTGTATGAGTGAACAAACCGAACGTCGATCGAAGGCCGCCGCTCTGGCGCGCATTTCGCCGAGCAATCCGCGAGGGTTGCCGGTCGTCGTCATCTGCGGTCGTCCGAATGTCGGGAAGTCGACGCTCCTGAACCGATTCGTCGGTCGCCGCGAGGCGATCGTCGAGGAGAAGCCGGGCGTCACCCGCGACCGCAAGGACGTGGAGGCCGAGTGGAACGGCGTGCCATTCATCGTCGCCGACACCGGCGGCTGGCTGGCGTCGGGCTCGGAACTCGACGACAAGGTCAGCGAAGCGGCCGAGAAGGCGATCGCCGATGCCGACGTGTGCCTGATGGTGGTCGACGTGGCCGTGGGATTGACCGAGGAGGACGAGCGGGTCGCTGATCTTCTCCGTCGGAGCAGGCCAAAGGGGTCGGTGTTCCTCATCGTCAACAAGGTCGACGGCGAGACCCGGATGCCCGACATCTGGCAGTTCACGCGCCTTGGTCTCGGCGATCCGTGGCCCGTCAGCGCGCTGCATGGCAACGGTTCCGGCGACGTGCTCGACGCCGTGCTCGAGCAGCTTCCCGATGCCAAGCGTCAGGTACAGCCCGTACTTGAGGATGAGAACGCCCCGTTCGACCACGAACGGGCATCGGACGAGGCAACGTTCGACACGATCGGTGTTGGCGGGGGAGCGACTCCTAAGGTCGTGATCGCCGGACGACCGAACGTCGGAAAGTCGACCCTGTTCAATCGGCTCATTGGCGACGAGCGCTCCATCGTGCACGACATGGCCGGAACCACGCGTGACACCGTGGACACCGTCATCGAAACGGCGGAAGGCCAGATCTGCTTCATCGATACTGCTGGCATGCGTCGTCGCAGCAAGATCGACGAAGGAACCGAGTACTTCTCACTCGTGCGAGCACTGCAGGCCATCGACGAGGCCGACGCCGCCGTACTGGTGATCGATGCGCGCGAAGGTGTCACCCACCAGGATCAGCGGCTGGCCGAGCGGATCGACGCGTCGGGTTGTCCGATCGTGGTGCTCCTCAACAAGTGGGACCTCCTGAACGAGGATCAGAAGCTGGCGGCCCAGGTGAGCGTCACGGACCGCCTGCAGTTTCTCGCCTACGCCCCGGTGCTGAAGGTAAGCGCGCTTTCCGGTTTCGGGGTTCACAAGCTGCTGCCGCTGCTCAGCGATTCGGTGCGCAGCTACCACATGCGCGTTCCGACCCGGGCCCTGAACGAACTGGTCCAAGAGGCGCAGCAGATGCATCCCGGGCGCGAAGCCCGGATTCTCTATGCCACGCAGGGTGCAACCGATCCGCCCACGTTCACCCTCTTTGCGAACCGGGAGTTGTCGCCCCAGTTTCTGCGGTACCTGGAGCGCCGCATCCGGGAGCGGTTCAACTTCGGGTCGACCCCGCTGAAGCTGCGGGTGCGCAAGCGCGGAGGATGATCGGTGGCGGCGAGGCACCGTCGGGGCGGGATCGTTGCCGTCAGCCTGACGGCGACGGTCGTGGCGGTCCTGTCGCTCACATCGGCCGTCGCCCTCGGGTCGCCGCCGGCAGCCGTTGCCTCCGCTCCCGTCCGATCGACATTCCCGTCTGTTGCGTTTGTGGTGACGTGCGGGCGTTCGCATAGCTCCGGCGACGATCCAATCGTCCAGCCCGGTCACCCGGGGGCGTCGCACCGTCACGACTTCTTCGGCAATGTCACGACCACCGCGGGCTCCAACGCGACGACGCTCGCACGAGGTTCGACGACCTGTAACGAGCCGGGCGACAAGGCGGCCTACTGGCTGCCGGCACTGCGAGGTACCGGGTGGGCTACCCGTATGCGCGCGTACTACAGCGCCGGCTCCGTGGCTCCGTCGAGGATCGTTCCCTATCCGACCGGGCTGGAGTTGATGACGGGTTCACCGTCATCCCGGCGCTCGCCGGGTGTCGACGTCGTCGCCTTCTCGTGCGGTCGAGGGGTCGACGACCCGGGTTGGAACGCTTCGCCGCCTGACTGTCCCGGGTCGACGACCGTCCGGCTCAGCTTCCCCCAGTGCTGGGACGGCGTTCGTCTCGAGGCACCAGGCAACGCTGTCGCCCCGATCGGCGGGAAGTGTCCGTCGACGTATCCGATCGCGCTCCCGCTGCTGCGTCTCGTGGTTTCAACGGCAGGACCCGTTTCGCCTACGGACTTCGTCACGAGTGCTGGTGGCGTGAACCGTCTGCATGCGGACTTTCTGAATGCCTGGGACCCGTCGACGCTCGAACGTCTCGTGGCGGTGTGCACCCGGGGCGAGCGGAGTTCGAATCGGGACGTGAAGCAGTGCCGGACGCCTGGCAGCGGTCCCCGTGCGGCCGGGGGACCGGACACGACGGAGACGAACTTCTAGTGCATCTTCGCGGAAGTTCCTGCGACATCGAATGGCGTTGATTGGTTGTACTTCGGCGCATTGTCCGAAGGATCGATGGAACAGGAACTTCCGACTCAGTGCACTAGGTCGGCGTCGTGGATGGGATGCCGCCGCTCCGGACTCGCTACTCGATGACCCAATTGCGTTTCGCGTTGGGGTCGTGCACCCGCTCGCGCGCAGCGTTGATCTCGCGCCACGCTGCTCGCGCACCTTCGAATCCGGCGGTCGAGGATTTCTTGTCGGGCTCGAGCATCTTGTAGACGTCGAAGAAGTGCTTGATCTCTTCAAGGAGCTCTTCGGGCAGGTCACGAAGGTCCTCCACCCCGCGCCACCGCGGCTCGCGGGGCGGGACGCAGATGATCTTCGCGTCTGGTCCGGCCTCGTCCTGCATCCACATCACGCCGACCGGTCGGGCCTCGACCCACACGCCCGGGTACGTCGGGTCCTCGAGGAGCACGAGTGCGTCCAAGGCATCTCCGTCCTCGCCGAGGGTGTCGGGGATGAAGCCGTAGTCGGCGGGGTAGACGGTGGCCGAGAACAACCGGCGGTCAAGGAAGATGTGCCCGGACTCGTGGTCGATCTCGAATTTGTTGCGCGAGCCTCTGGGGATTTCGATCGTGACGAAGACGTGACCGTCTTTGGGGGTGCGAGCCATGCCCCACAGTTCACACGCTCGCGGGCGTCCAGTGCGACTTCTCGGCGACTCTTCTCGACACCGGAAGACGAATTCCGGCGTTTGTGTTCCGCTACTGGCAGGAACCCGTACAATTCGGCATCGCCAGCCCCGACAGGAGTCTCGAATGGATCCGTCCTCATTCCGCTGCACCGCCGACATCGTCCGCCACTACGCCGCCGAGAAGCCGAACGAGACGATGGTCAAGTTCGGCGATCAGATCGTCACGTGGTCCCAGATGGACGGCCGTTCGAGCCAGATGGGGCAGGCGCTCATCGCGTCGGGCGTGGCATCACAGGAACGCGTGGCGTTCCTCGAGAAGAACTCCGTCGAGTACTTCGAGGTGCTCTACGGCTGCTCCAAGGCGAACATCGTCGACGTCTCCGTCAACTGGCGACTCGCCCCTGCGGAGATCCTCTACACCGTGAACGACTCCCAGTCGAAGGTGCTTTTCGTTGGAGCTGACTTCTTCGCGACCATCGAATCGATCGAGGCGGACTTCACGTCCGTGACGACCATCGTCGCTCTGGGCAACCACGATCGGTGGGTCAACTACGACTCGTGGCTCTCCGGCCAACCAGTGGAGGATCCACAGGCTGACACCCTCCCGGGTGATATTGCGTTCCAGCTCTACACCTCGGGGACGACCGGTCTTCCCAAGGGCGTGATGACGTCGAACAACAACCTGTTTCAGCTCGTCGCGAACGTCCTCGGGCCGTGGGGCATGGACGAAACGTCGAAGAACGTAGCCACCATGCCGCTGTTCCACATCGGCGGTTCCGGCTGGGCGGTGGCGGGTATGTACATCGGAGCGACAACGCTGCTCGTACGCGACCCGATGCCGAACGTCCTGCTCGAGTTGATGGAAAAGGAGGGTGCCACGAATGCGTTCTACGTTCCGGCGCTCCTGGCCTTCATGGCCATGACGCCGGGTGCGTCGGATCGGGACTTCTCGTCGATGCGGTCGGTGGTGTATGGCGCATCGCCGATCACCAATGAGGTGCTGATCGGTTCCATGGCGACACTGAAGTGCCCCCACATCCAGGTCTACGGTATGACCGAGACGACCGGTGCGATCACCGAATTGTCCCCGGAAGACCACGATCCGGGTGGACCCCGGGCTCATCTCCTGCGGAGCGCCGGGAAGCCCTATCCGTGGGTCGAGATGAAGATCGTTGACACGGAGACGGGTGAGACCAAGGGTCCCGGCGAGGTCGGGGAGCTGTGGACGCGCTCGCCGCAGAACATGGTCGGGTATTGGAACCATCCCGATGAAACGGCGAAGACGATCACCGAGGATGGCTGGCTGAAGACGGGCGACGCCGGCTACCTCGATGCGGAGGGGTTCCTGTTTCTGACCGACCGGGTGAAGGACATGATCGTGTCGGGCGGCGAGAACGTGTATCCCGCCGAGGTCGAGAACGCGTTGGCCTCGTTCCCGGCGATCGCCGAGGTCGCCGTCATCGGTGTTCCGAGCGACAAGTGGGGCGAGACGGTGAAGGCCGTCGTGGTGATGCGTCCGGGTCAAAGCGCCACCGAGGCCGAGATCATCGCCCATGCCAAGGGTCTCCTGGCGGGTTACAAGTGCCCGACCTCCGTCGATTTCACCGAGGTCCTGCCCCGCAATCCCACCGGTAAGGTCCTGAAGAAGGATCTCCGCGAGCCGTACTGGGCGGGCCGCTCCCGCCGCATCAACTAGCTCGGGCCGTCTCGTTCCGTCGGGAGAGAGGTTGCCCCCATGTATGGGGGCAGAACACCTCCCAACGCTGCTGGGAGGTGTTCAGCCGCAACCGGTCCGACTCGACAAATCCCGACCGCGGGCGGGCGCTGGATGTCGAGCGACGGTCACGCCGCCGGGCGGAGGCCGCCGTCGAGACCGCACATCCGGCGCACCCTCACGCGGGTGGTGGCGTCGTGGATGGTGAAGTCGGTCCACGTCAGGCGGACAGTGGTCCAGCCGAGTTCCGCCGATCGGGCGTCACGGGCTCTGTCCACGGCGAACTGGGCATCGCGCAGGTGAAACGCTCGGCTGTCGAATTCGAAGATCACCTTCGTCGGCCGACACACGGCGTCGGCGCGCCTGCTCGTGCCAGGAAACGCGGGGTGCGCCACCTCGAACTCAACGAGTGACCCGACGCCGTAGCGTTCGAACCGTCGGCGGGCCAGGGCTTCGAGCTCGCTCGCCGCGTGAATCATCTGTCGCCCCGCACGCGTTGCGAGAAGCGCGGCGAGGCGTCGCAAACCTCGTCGGCGAAGCAGTCGGGCCTGATCCACGCTGCGCAGCACGTCGTCGTACGAAGCGATTCGTCGTCGGTGGGCGGCGTCGAGAATCCGTTCGAACTCGTCCCATTGCGACGGCGGTGTCCAAACACTCAAGTCGACCAGAGACCGCGCCGGACTGGTGGCCCGAACCAACGATGCGCCCGGGACGGCAAGGGTGGGCGGGAGCGTCTCGATCTCATCACTCGGCCAGTGCTTCACTTGACGGACTTCGGCAATGGCGCTTTCGTGGGTCTTCGTGTGCGGCACCAGGAGTGTCGGGGGGTGATCGGGGTGCTGGGCGACGTCTAGTCCGTACATGGCGAGTGCCGTGCGCCCAGCCAGAACGGCGTCCTCATGGGCTTCGAGCAACGCGGCCGTCGCCAGCGTTCGCCACGTGGGCTGGACGGACGCCGCCGTCAGCACGGCCGGCGCAATCGTGCGCCAGACCCCGGCGGCGAGGCGCCGGTCGACGGTGTGGGCCGCGACGCCGGCGATGCGGAGCTGAGACCTTGCAACGGCTCCGTTCTGGGCCGCGGCCAAGTCGTTGAAGATGCGGTCAGTGTGGTAGGTGGTCCGTTCCATGACGCCATGATGTCGATGTCCTTGCGGGATGTCGCCGGGCGTTCGCTGATGGTCCACGGTGCGGCGGATCGGCGCGTGGATCTACGGAGTCCCCCTCGTCGTCGGCGCTCCGGCGCGTGGCGCCCCGCCGGCTCGGGCCTTCGCCAGGACCGCGTCGCGCTGGCCTGATGGTGACGTCCGCGCGGGCGCAATGTTGCCAAACGCCTCCCAGCCGCACTCGGAGGTGTTCTGCCCCCATATATGGGGGCAACCTCTCTCCCAACGGGTCCACCGGCTACCGTTCCGTAGTTGCGTATTCCTGTTCAACTTCGACGGAGGTCGGTCACGATGGATTTCAGCAAACTCAGCAA
>JANLRD010000064.1:0-4487 GCA_031368215.1 Acidimicrobiia bacterium
ACTGGCGTGAGTGGCAAGCGCATTGAACACGGGCGTGGGATCGAACCGGGCGGTGCTCACCGCGTCGAGCACTTCGGTCATCGCCGTCTGCCGGGCGAGTGCTTCGTCGAGATCGTTGAACAGCTTGGCGTTGCTGATGGCGATCGTCGCCTGGTCGGCGAAGGATTTGAGGATGCGACCGTCGTGCTCGTCGAACGGCTCGCCGGACCGGAACACCTCGATCATGCCGAGGACCTCACCCTCGTGCATCAGCCGGGCCACGGCCCGACGGGTGATACCACGGGTCGCGATGATCGTTGGCCACGACGGTATCGCCGATGCCGTCGATGATGAGGGCCGGTAGTCGTTGTTGAGGTTGAACGCCGCCGGCGCGACACGCGCCAAGATGTCGCCGATCGGGACTTCCCCCCCGACGTAGTCCTCGTCGGCCGATGACGCCTCCATGCGCAACACGTCGTCTCTCCGGAGCCACACATCTCCGATTTGGGCCCCGACCAGGTGGCTCGCCTGCGCAAGGATCCCGTCGAGCACGGCCTTCAGGTCGCCGGGGTTGGCACTGATGAGGGCGAGGATCTCGCTGGTGGCTGTCTGAACTTCGAGTGACTCGGCCAACTCGTTGTTGCGGGCCTCGATCTCGCGCAACAGTCGGGCGTTGTCGACGGCGATGGCGGCCTGATCGACGAACGTCTGCAGGGTCTCGATCTGCGCTTCGGTCTGCGGACCGAGCTTCAAGAACCCGACAGAGCCCACGGCAACGCCGTGGCGCATCATCGGAATCGTGAGCTGGCTCCGCCCCGGGCGGCGGCCGATGAGCGTGTCGGCATAGCGGTCCCGCGGAACGTCCGCCCAGTCTTTGATGTGGATGAGCTTTCCGATTCGGACAGCTTCAGCCGTTGCGGTCGAACCGTCGATGGGTATGCGTTTCCCGAGGAAGTCGGCCAGCGCTTCTTCGACGTCGACGCCCTCGGCGTTGGTACCGGCGAGGACCGCAGCGACACGGAGCTCGTCGCCCTCTGTTGTCGCGACGACCACACTCCCACCCTCGCTCACCCGCTGCGCGTGTCGAGCGAGGGTGGCGAACACGGGTTCCAGGTCGAGCCTGGCTTTACTCACGGCGTCGAGCACGTCGGTCATCGCCGTCTGGCGGGCCAGTGCCTCGTCGAGATCGTTGAAGAGTTTGGCGTTGCTGATCGCGATGGCGGCCTGATCGGCGAAGGCTTCGAGGATCCGGCCGTGGCCGGGATTGAAGGGGCGCACCTCGCCTCGGCCAACAGTGAGATGTCCGTAGAGCGCGCCGTCGAAATGGAGCGGCACTCTCAGGGCGCTGGCGACCGGTAGTGGAAGATCAGCGTGGAATGTTGAGAGCAAGCGGAGGTCGTCGATGAACTCCGGCTCGGGCGCCAGGTACGTCGGCGCTGGTGCCAGGTGCATACCAACGGCGGCGCGGTTCTCGGGTGCGCTGGATGCGGCAACGGTGACCTGGCCGTTCTCGTATCGAAGGATGGCGCTGTGGTCCCCCCCACATAGTTGTGCAGCCTGCACACAAATCCCGGTGAACACTGCCTCGAGATCGCCCGGGTTGGCGCTGATGAGGGCGAGGATCTCGCTGGTCGCCGTCTGAAGTTCCAGTGACTCGGCAAGGTCGGAGTTGCGCTCTTCGATTTCGCGCAAGAGCCGTGCGTTGTCGACGGCGATCGCCGCTTGGTTGGCGAACGTCTGGAGCAGAGCGACGTCGGACTCGGAGTAGGTCCCGGCCGAGGTGCGGATAAAGGCGAGGACCCCGATGACTGCACCGTTGCGCAGCAGCGGAAGGGTGAGCGCATCCTGGACACCGGTCAGCGGCGGGAAGTCGGGATACCGCGCATAGAGTTCCGCAGCCCCACCGAGGTGGATCACCTTCCCGGTGAGCGCGGTGTCGATCGCCGGATGCAGACCAACCTGGTCGAGGTGAATCGTCCAACCGATGCCAATGCCTGCGGCGGTCCATTCGGCGGCGGCAAGTTCGCTCGGTGTGAGGGTCGCCGAACGTACGAGCGTGTCGCCTTCACGCACGTACAGGCTCGCTGTCGCACTGTCGCAGAGCCGGAACGCATGACGGGTGACCGCGGCGAAAACCGGCAGCAGATCGGTGCGGGCGGTGCTGACCGCGTCGAGCACGTCGTTCATGGCCCGCTGCTGGTCCAGCGCCGCATCGAGATCGTTGAAGAGCCGAGCGTTGCTGATGGCGATCGAGGCTTGATCGGCGAACGACTGGAGCACTGCGAAGCGATCGTCGTCGAACGGCCGCACCTCGGTGCGATACAGGTTGAGGTTGCCGAGGTACTCGCCGTCGTTGGTGAGTGGGATGGTCATGTGCGAACGGAGGTTGCTGGCGGCGAACGCGTCCATGGCACTGTCGTGCGACGCGCTCCCTCGGAATGTTTCGATGAGCTCGCGCAGATCATCGCGTTTCATGGGTCCATGCGCCCGCAGTGAGGCCGCCGGGTAGCGGATCCCCCGGAGGGCCGCCGCCGCAGCTCCGGTGGTGAACTCGACGCTGTTTTCGTCGCCATGGTTGAGCGAGATCGTTCCACAATCGGCCCCGCACAGCGCCACGGCACGTGCGAGGATCCCATCGAACACCGCGCCCACGTCACCAGGGTTCGCGCTGATCATCCTCAGCACCTCGCTGGTCGCCGTCTGCAGCTCGAGTGACTCGGCGAGATCGGCGTTGCGCTCCTCGATCTCCATGAGGAGGCGGGCGTTGTCGACCGCGATGGCGGCCTGATTGGCGAAGGTTTGCAGGAGGGAGATCTCGGCGTCGGAGAAGCCGCCGCGTTCGGACCGCTGGAATCCGAGCACGCCGACCACTTCGTTGTTGCGCAACAGCGGGAGCTGCAGGGTGCTCTTCAATCCCGAGCCTCGGAGGCGGGTCAACGGGTAGAGGTCGGCCGGCACCTCATCCCAGTCGCGGATATGTACGGGCCGACCGGTTGCGGCCGCTTCCCCCGACGGTCGCGTCGGATCGATCGGATAGTCGACCGCGGACACCAGTTCGTCCATTCCCGGTGCATCGTTGACCGACGGATGGAGACGTCCGGCCGTGCGGACGAGCCGGTCGCCCTTGCGAACGAGCAGAACCGCAGACTCGCTCCTCGACAGTCGGAACGCATGTTGGGTCACCGCTTCGAACATCGGCTGCAGGTCGGTGCGAGCGGTGCTGACCGCGTCGAGTACGTCGGTCATGGCGGTCTGACGCTCCAACGCGGCGTCAAGGTCATTGAACAGCTTGGCGTTGCCGATGGCGATCGCCGCCTGATCGGCAAAGGCCTGTAGCACGGCCGCCTGCTGCGCATCGAACGGTCGAACCTCGTGACGGAAGAGGTTGAGGTTGCCGATCCATTCGGCGTCGTTGTACAACGGGACGCTGACGAACGATCTGATGTCGAACTCAGCAAAGCTCGCATAAGCCGAAACCTCGGTGAGGTCGTCGACGAAGACCGGCTCTCGCCGTTCACGAGCCGTCCGGGTCGCCGTCAGCATCCGGTACTCCCGACCGAGCGCGCCGCTGGCCCGTTCGCCAAACGTCGCGGCCGCCCTGACACCGTCATCGCCGAGAGGGTCGCCCCGTTCATCGGTTCGACCCGCTGCCTCGCTGCTCGGGATGCGAAGCATCGCCGTACCGGCAACGGCATCGCACAGCTGCGCCGCCTTCTGGAGGATGCCTTCGAGCACGGTTCTCAAATCACCCGGGTGAGCACTGATAAGCGCGAGTACTTCCGACGTCGCCGTCTGCTGCTCGAGTGCGGCATCGAGGTCGTTGAAGAGCTTCGCATTGGCAATGGCGACGGCGGCCTGCTGGGCGAAGGCCTCGCCGACGCGCACCTCGCCCTCCCCGAACGGCCGGACCTCCTTTCGCCCGAGGGTGATCACTCCCACCAGCTCAGCCTCGTGGAACATCGGTATCGCCATCGAGCTGCGCGTCCCGGCGCGCCGGGCTGCCTCGCTGAGGCCAGCGTCAGGGTGCCCGACCGCCTGGTAGTCATCGAGCAGCACCGGGCTCCTCTGCCGAATCGACGCAACAGTGCTCTGCGAGTCGGATTTCCGGATGCTCGAGGTCCGATAGCCGACCTCGAGCACGTCGTCGAGCGCGGCCGCCACCTCAAATTGATCGCCCGCCTGGACCACCACCGCGCCGATCGACGCGTCACAGAGCTCGGCGGCCCGCCGCAGTACCGCGTCGAGCACGCCCCGCACATCGCCCGGGTGCTCGCCGATGAGACGCAGCACGTCGCTGGTCGCCGTCTGCAACGCGAGGGCGTCTGCTACTTCGCGACGCTGCTGCGCGGCCGTGACGGCGTTGCCGGCTTGCACGGCGAAGGACTTCAGGATGTCGACGTCGTCGTCGGTGAACGGCTCGATGGTCGTCCTGAATACGGCGATGCCGAGAGGCGGCCCGCTGGTCGGCAACGGGACGTAGACGGCGGAGCTGATCCCCATGTTGACGG
>JANLRD010000078.1:0-2409 GCA_031368215.1 Acidimicrobiia bacterium
TCGGCAGACCGTGTCGTGGAACCGCGCCGGCGTGTGCTCGCTCACGAAGTCACGCAGAGGCTTCTGGGAATCCCGGAAGACGATGTCGCCGCACATGACGCACGACGGGAACGAGCGGTCGAACACGTCGAAGGTGGCCAACGACTCGGCGAGCAATCGGCGCACCACCGTTCCTTCGAGAAGTCGGCTGACCTGGTTCGCCAACGCCCGCATTGCGCTGCGCTGCGGTTCCGACAGGTTCCGTGGTACCCGATCGATGACGCACAGCGTCCCGAGGTTCATTCCCTCGGCCGATCGCAGCGGCGCCCCGGCGTAGAAGCGGATGAAGGGCTCTCCGACAACAAGACCATTGTCGGCGAAACGATCGTCGACCCACGTATCGGCCACCTCGAAAAGCTCTTCGTCGAGAATCGCCCAGGCGCACATCGACAGGCAGCGGTCGGTCTCCGAAATGTCGAGCCCGACTCGCGCCTTGAACCACTGCCGGTCCTCGTCGACGAACGACACGAGCGCAATCGGGGTGTCGCAGATGTAGGCAGCAAGGCGGGTGATGTCGTCGAACGCGGCGTCTGGTGCCGAGTCCAGAATGTCGTAATAACGAAGGGCTTCGAGGCGAGTCGCCTCGTCCCGGGGTTTCGGAGCAGACATCAGTTCCTCTTGGAGGTACCCGGTCGGTTGACACTGCGCCTGTGACCGGTTCTTCGTTTCCGTCAACCGACTGCGACATTACCGGATGGCTTGCGGACTCTGATGTATCACGGTGAGCAGGCGGCCGGGCTTGTTCGGCACCCACGCCCAGCGTTCAACATCCTCGGCGCCGCGCCGTGCGTAGAACGGCGGCACGTCGGCAACCGACCGTCAGGTCGAGGACACCGCTCGCTGGAGCTCCGGGAGGGCGGCGATGACGTCAAGCGCCTCCGGGTTGGCCAGCGCCTCGGTGTTGCGCACCGGACGCCCGTGGACGACGTCGGCAACGGCGAGTTCGACGAGCTTGTTCGACCTCGTCCGTGGCAGGTCGTCGACCGCCGCAATGACCGAAGGAACATGCCGGGGAGTTGCCGCGGAACGGATCCTGGCGCGGATCTCGGTGCGCAGGGCGTCGTCGAGCGTGACGTCGGCTGACAACCGCACGAGCAGCACGATGCGCGTGTCGCCCTCCCACTGCTGACCGAAGACGAGAGACTCCACGATCTGGGGGAGCTGCTCGACCACACGGTAGATCTCGGCTGTGCCGATGCGGACACCTCCCGGGTTGAGCGTGGCATCGGAGCGGCCGTGGACGACGATGCCGCCGTGGTCCGTCCAGGAGGCGAAATCGCCCTGGGCCCAGACGTTCTCGAAACGTTCGTAGTAGGCCGCCCGATAGCGAGATCCGTCGTCGTCGTTCCAGAACCCGAGGGGCATCGAAGGAAAACCACGTGTGCATACGAGTTCACCGGCACCGCCCTCGGGTGGGAGGGACTCCCCGTGCGCCCCCCAGACGTCAACGGCCATACCGAGCGCCGGACGCTGGATCTCGCCCGCCCAGACGGAACCAGTCGGGTCGCCTCCGACGAAGCAGCCGCAGAGATCCGTGCCCCCCGAGATGGACGCAAGGTGGACGTCGGCCTTCACGTGTTCGTAGACGTAGCGAAAGCCGTCGGGCGACAGCGGTGAGCCGGTAGAGCAGACCGTGCGGAGGTGCTCCAACCGATGATCCGCCACAGGGTCGAGCCCGGCCTTCGCGCACGAGTCGATGAACTTCGCCGAGACGCCGAGCAACGTCAAGCGCTCCGATTCGACGACGCCGAAGAGCACGGCGCCATCGGGGTAGAACGGCGAACCGTCGTAGAGCAGCGCCGTGGCACCACTTGCCAGCACCGACGCCAGCCAGTTCCACATCATCCACCCGGCGGTCGTGAAATACATGACGCGGTCGCCCGGGCGAACATCGCAAAGCACCTGGTGCTCCGTCAGGTGCTTGAGGAGAACGCCTCCGGCGCGGTGCACGATGCACTTCGGCTTTCCGGTGGTCCCGGACGAGTACAGCACGTACCAGGGATGGTCGAAGGGAAGCGCCACCGGTTCGAGTGCCGCTCTCGCGTGGGGACCGATCCATTCGCCGAACGTGACCGCTTCTGGTGGTACCGCGACATCGCCGAGATGAGGGTGGACAACGACCCTTCGCAAGGTCGGAAGCGCGCGTACGATCTCCGAGAGCCGATCGGTGACCTCGAACCGCTTGCCTCCGTAGAGATAGCCGTCGCAGGCGACCAGGACCGTGGGCTCGATCTGCCCGAACCGGTCGATCACCCCGGATGCGCCGAAGTCCGGCGACGTCGACGAGAACACCGCGCCGATCGACGCCGCGGCCAACATCACGATGATCGTTTCCGGGACGTTGGGCATCCATGCGGCGACCCGATCGCC
>JANLRD010000126.1:0-18877 GCA_031368215.1 Acidimicrobiia bacterium
GATCGGCCTCATCGCCGATGGTTCGAACGGACAGTCCGGCTTCCATTTCGAGCTTCCCCACGTGATAGCCGCAGTCGTAGGCACACTTACGTTCGCGGCATCTCGACGCCGTCGGCCGACCACGCACCGGCGCTGATCTTCGACGCACGGACGGACCCACTTCGGAGGCGCGAGATCAGTCGACCTCGACCACGCGTCCGGAGGGATTCGCCCTGACCCAGGCGCGGAGTCGCTCCTTGGCGGCTGGTGGCACCACGGCCAGGACATCACCCTCGTAGCCGTCGAATCGACCGTCGATGCAACGCACGATGACGTCGGCGACCGATGCTGCCGGGAGCTTGGCGTCCGGGGCCATGGGCGTTGGGCCGACCATGCGGGCGTGCATCGGCGTGTCGATCACTCCCGGCGACACCGTGAACGCCCGCACCCCGACAGCGGCACCCTCCATGGCCGCAGAGACGGTGAGGGCGTTGAGCGCCGCCTTGGACGAGCCGTACGCGAAGAAGCCGTCGAACGGATCGATCGAGGCCATGGATGACACGTTCACGATCACTCCCCCCGTGGCAACGAGAGCGGGCCACGCATAATGAATGAGTGCAGCGGGCGCGAGCACATTCACGGCATGCATGGCCGAAAACAGTGCGGGCGTGGTCTCGGCGATGGACACCGCGCTCGCGTCGCCGGCGTTGTTGATCAGCGCATCGATCCGGGCGAAGCGCTCGAGTGTTGCCTTTACCACCTCGTGGGCCGCATCCGTCGCACCGAGGTCGACCGACACGATCAGGGAATTCGAAGACCCTCGGGCAACCTTCGCCAGTGCCTCCGGACGCCGACCGACGAGCACGACGTTCCAGCCACGCGCCAGTAGCAACGCCGCCGTCGATTCACCCACACCGGACCCGGCACCGGTGACGATCACCACGGGCATCTCCTGCTCGTTGCCGGTCACGTTGGTCCCTTCGTCATGTTGAGTGTCCTTCTGTTCCTCCGAACATCGCGCGGAGCTTCGCCTTCTCGACCTTGCCCATCGCATTGCGGGGTAGGGCGTCGACGATATGGATCCGTTTCGGCACTTTGAAGGCGGCCAGATGCTCACGCGCTGCGATCTGGAGCGACTCGGTGTCGAACGCCTCGCCGGCCTTGCCCACGACCACTGCGGTGACCGCCTCGCCGAAATCCGGGTCGGGCACACCGATCACCGCGCTCTCGGCCACGCCCGGGAAGGCATCGAGCACCTCTTCGACTTCGATCGGGTAGACGTTCAGACCGCCCGTGATGATCAGATCCTTGGACCTGCCGATCAGCCACAGATACCGGTCTGCATCGAACATTCCGACATCGCCGGTTCGGAAGAAGCCATCGGAAGCGAACTCGGTGTCGTTCAGGTCAGGACGATTCCAATAACCGGAGAACACGTTCGGGCCGCGAACCTCCACGGCACCGACATCGCCGACGCCCAGCGTCCGACCTGCACCATCGACGATCCGCACCTCGACGCCGGGAAGCGCCGGACCGACGGTCCCTGCTCTGCGATCACCGTCGAGCGGGTTCGACGTGAGCATGACCGTCTCCGTCATGCCGTACCGTTCGACGATCCGGTGTCCGGTCCGCGCTTCGAATGCTTCGTGGGTCGATTGGAGAAGGGGCGCCGAGCCGCTGATGAATAGTCGTACGCGCGCTGAGGACTGCGCGCCGAGGCGGGAGTCCGCGAGCATTCTCGTGTAGTGCGTAGGCACGCCCATGACGACTGTCGCGTCCGGAAGCGACGAGAAGACGGCGTCGACGTCGAAGCGCGGAAGCCAGATCATCGACGCACCCGAGGCGAGGACCGTGTTGACGGCGACGAAGAGACCGTGCGCGTGGAAGACCGACAACATGTGGAGCAGTCGGTCGGCCGGGCCGAAGCCCCAGAGTTCGGCAAGTACGCGGGCGTTGGAGGCAAGGTTGTTCTGGGTGAGCATTGCCCCCTTCGGCCGCCCCGTCGTACCGCTGGTGTAGAGCAGCGCCGCCAGGTCGTCGGAGCGTCGTTGGTTGACCCCGAACACCGACTCCTCACCCGATCCTCCAAGACTCCCGACGACGGCGTCCGTCCACGAGCCCTCGCCCGCAACGCCGAGCGTCAACGATCGATGCGAACCGCCCAACGTTGCCCTCGACGGATCACGGATCACGAGAGCCGGCGTTGCGTCGTCGACGATCCACTGCGCCTCGGCATCGGTGTAGGCCGTGTTGAGCGGCAGGAACACCGAGCCGTGATGCACACACGCAAGGTAGGTGACAAGCACACCCACGCTCTTCTCGCACTGGACCAGCACGCGGTCACCGGGACGCATACCGACGTCGTTCAAGGCGTCGACAGTTCGGACCACATCGCGCCACAGGCCCCAGGATGAGTAGGTCCGTCCGCCGACGACGTCGATAACTGACGCGGCGACGTGGCGGGCGCGTCCGGCCGCGAAGAGCTGCGGCAGGGTCGGAATCGACGCGGAATCCATGCGCTACGAGTCTGGTCGATTCCCCCGGATCAGGCGGACGCGCCCACCGAAGACCGGAGATCGCCGGGTGCCGAAATGGTCCGTGGCGCTCGATCTGCGTTTCGGTGCCGGGTGAGCGAAGATTGTCGACGTGAACGCAACGACCGACACCATCACCCGCGATGCCCAAACGGCCACCGTCGAAGCGGCGCTTGACGCATTTCTCGCGGCACACGATCCGAAGACGACGGACCGGATCGCCTTCCGGGGCGCGCGTTTTGATGCGGGCTTGGCATGGGTGCACTTCCCCGTCGTTCACGGCGGCCTCGGCGTTCGACCGGAGCTGAACAAGATCGTCGAGCGGCGTCTGCGCCAGGCCGGTGCTGCGGCACAGGATCCGACCACCTTCTTCATGGCGCTCGCCGGGCCCACGATCGTGACCCATGGGAGTGATGAGGTGAAGGCCAGGTTCCTGCGCCCGATGTTCACCGGAGAGGAGAAGTGGTGCCAGCTGTTCTCCGAGCCCGGCGCCGGCTCCGACTTCGCCGGTCTCGCATGCAAGGCGGTCCGTGACGGCGACGAGTGGATCGTCAACGGTCAGAAGGTGTGGAACACCATGGCGCACATGGCCGACTGGGGAATGCTGGTCACCCGCACCGATCCCGACGCCCCGAAGCACAAGGGCATGACGTACTTCGCCGTCGACATGCACTCCCCCGGCGTCGAGGTCCGGCCGCTGCGCCAGATCACCGGGGAGGCCGAGTTCAACGAGGTCTACCTCACCGACGCTCGCATCCCCGATACGCAGCGCATCGGCGCCGTTGGAGAGGGGTGGCGAGCCGCGCTCACCACGTTGATGAACGAACGCACTGCGATCGGCGGCGGCGAGAGCGCACCGTCGAGCGGCGGGCCGGCCGGTGATCTTGTGCGGATCTGGAAAGCCCTCGATCCGGGTCAACGTCAGGCCGGACATCGCGATGAGCTGATGAAGCTGTGGGTTCGCGGCGAGGTCGGTCGCCTCACCAATAAGCGCGCATCAGAAATGGCGAAAGTCGGCAATCCGGGGCCGGAGGGCTCTGTCGCCAAGCTGGCGTTCGCCGAGCTCAACAAGGCGGTATACGAACTCGCCGTCACGTTGATGGGCATGAACGGCACCATTGGCTACGACTTCACGTTCCGACGGGCGACCGAGCTCGATGTCGACGGCGGAGGCCGCGGGCCCCGTTATGCCTTCCTCCGGACGCGGGCGAACTCGATCGAGGGCGGCACATCCGAGATCATGCGAAACATCTTGGGTGAGCAGGTTCTCGGCCTGCCCGGCGAGCCACGCGTTGACAAGGACGTCGCGTGGTCGAAGGTGCCGCGCAACTGAGTGCGACGAGGGCGTTCAGCTCGTCGGGGCAGGTCGCTCACCGCGCAGAACGGCGATGCGTTCGGCGAGGAAGCTGGCGGCAGTGCGACCGTCGGCGAGCACGACGTCGTCCTGCGGGTGGAGGAACAATGGCATCGACACCCGGGAGCGCCCAGCCGACTCGCCCGTCGGGTTCACCACCCGGTGGGTGGTGGACGGGAAGTAGCCACCGCTCGCGTACTGCAGCATGTCGCCGGCATTGATGGCGAGTGACCCGAGGTCACAGGGCACGTCGTGCCACGCCCCCGCCGAATCCTTCACCTGGAGGCCGGGCTCGTTCGCCGCCGGAAGAACAGTGATCAGGTTGATGTCCTCATGCGCGGCGGCACGGACGGCACCAACCGGCTCATCGCCGCGAAGCGGCGGATAGCGGAGGATGCGCAGCAGCGTGCGACGGCTGCCCTGCACCATTTGCGACAGCGGCATCGAGTACAGCTTCGCAATCTCCGGTGGCGTGTTGCGCTCGACCCATCCGAGCAGGGTCTTCGCCACCGACGTGGCCTGTTCGTAGAGATCGAACGCGCTGCGTCCGACTTCCGCCGGATACTGGCCCCACTCCGGATAGATGTGGAAGAACTCCTTGAGGTCCTTGATCCGCGCGCCCTTTGCCGTCTCGGAGACGTCGGGCGGGTAGTAGCCGTCCCCCTCATTCGAGTGGAGATACGCGCGCTTATCGTGCGACGAGGTGAAGTAGTCGAGCCACTCGTTCTGAACCTGCTGGATCAGCGCTGGGGAGATCGGATGGTTCACGATGACGGCGAAACCCGTCTCCTTCAGCGAACGCGAGAACTGCGCGTGGGCATCGGTGGCTTCGTAGTCGACAACGGCAACGTCCATCTCCTCAACAGTAGCGATCGGGTGATCAGGGCAGCTACGGTGCGGACGATGACGAGCCAAGGGGCCACCACACCGACCTTCGCCCACCTCGCCCTCATAGTCAACGGCGACGTCGGTGTCCTGGCCCTCAACCGCCCCGGGAAGCTGAACCCGCTCTCCACTGCGGCCATGGAGGAGATCATCGCGGCTGCCCGATGGTTCGACGCGCAGTCCGAGGTCAAGGTCGTCATCGTCCGCGGCAACGGGCGGGTCTTCAGCTCGGGAGCGGACACCACGGCATTCGGGACGGCGACCGGCTCCCTCATGAACCAGCGCAGCCCCCGCGACGACGCCGACACCGGGCGGCGGATGGCCGATGCCGTTGAGGCGATGCAAGCCGTGACCGTTGCCCGCATCCAGGGCTGGTGCGTAGGCGGCGGACTCGTGCTCGCGGCGGCGTGCGACCTTCGAGTAGCCGCCGCGGATACGACGTTCTCGATCCCCGAAGTCGACCTCGGCATCCCGCTGGCCTGGGGCGGCATTCCCCGGCTCATCCGCGAGATCGGGCCGGCACTCACCAAAGAGCTCGTCATGACCTGCCGCCCCTTCGGTGCCGACGAAGCTCTTCGGGCCGGCTTCCTGAACCGGGTCGTCCCGACCGACCGCCTCGACGCCGAGGTCGATCAACTCGTCGCCCAACTCGCGTCGAAGGCCACCTATGCGCTCCTCGCGACGAAACGGCACGTGAACGCGGTGACCGCCCAGATGGTCGGGATCGACAGAGCATGGGCCGACGCCGACGCTCTCGTGGCCGGCCTTCGCGATCCGGAAGGCCGAGAGAAGCAGGCGGCCTACCTTGCCGCGCTGGCCGAACGACGATCCCCCAGAACCCCGTCTCACGAGGACGGGGTGGGGACCCGATGACACCACTCTCACCGGAAGCTGAGGCGTTCATCGCCGCCGGCGGCCCGGCCCGGCCATGGCCGTCGCTGACACCGACCCAGGCCCGCGCACAGGCGCTCGCCGCCCGCCGACC
Organism: Acidimicrobiia bacterium; assembly: GCA_031368215.1. Taxonomy (GTDB): domain Bacteria; phylum Actinomycetota; class Acidimicrobiia; order Acidimicrobiales; family JANYDT01; genus JANLQX01. The sequence goes on from JANLRD010000126.1 coordinate 5,738, forward strand.
CGATACGGGGGCTCCGGCGGTCGATACCATCGACACGATGATTCCCCGCAGCGATGGGTCGTCGCTCCCCGTGCGGGTGTACCGCGCGAGCCACGACGATCCTGTGCTGGTGTTCTTCCACGGCGGAGGCTGGGTGTACGGCGACCTCGACATGGCCGATGGGTTCTGCCGCCGGCTCAGCGTTCGCGCAACGGTCACCATCTGCTCGGTCGACTACCGACTCGCCCCCGAGTTTCCGTTCCCCGCGCCGCTCGACGACGCCGTGCTGGCGACCGCATGGGCGAGCGAACACCTTGCCGCCGGAAGTCCCGTCGGCGTGATCGGTTCGAGTGCCGGAGGCAATCTGGCCGCCGCGACCTGCCTGGTCGCACGCGACCGGAACGGCCCGCCGATCGGCCTGCAGGTGCTGCTCTGCCCGGTGACCGACTACCGATTCGACACGGCGAGCTACACCGAGAGCGCCGTCGGGAAGTTCCTGGAGGCCGACGACATGCGGTGGTACTGGAGCCAGTACCTGGCCGGTGGAGGCCGGGGCGAGGAGGCCTACGCGTCGGTGCTCCGCGCCGACGTGAGCGGGGTCGCGCCTGCCCTGGTGATCACTGCCGACCACGACGTCCTCCGTGACGAGGGTGAGGCCTACGCAGAGCGGCTCCATGATGCCGGGGTCGACGTGGCGCTCCGCCGCTTTGACGGCCTGATCCACGCCTTCGCCGTCATGTCGGCGTTTCCGATTGCGCAGGCGGAAGCGATCGAGGAGGTCACCGTCGTCGTCGATCGCTGGCTCCGCCCGACGACGCCACCGCGAAACTAACCGAAGCGAGAACTCGATAGCGGCCGCCGAAACGCTCAGGGTAGGGTCGCTGCAGTATGTCGACGTCAACGGTGGGAGGTCCTGCGCTTCCCCTGGCACCCCACGCGCGTACCGAAGAGTACGAGACCGATCGACGGGCGATCCGCAGGCGGGCCGTTTCCATCTCCGTCGCGCTGATGCCGTTTGCGTTCGCGTTTGGCATCTCCTGTGCCGACGCCGGGCTGAGTGCCTGGCACGCCGTCGGGTTTTCCCTACTCGTGTTCACCGGAGGCTCGCAGTTCGCTGCCGTCGGTGTGCTGCGCGACGGTGGTGCGCCGGCCTCGGCGATCGCCAGCGGCCTCCTGCTCGGCCTGCGCCTCCTCGCGTATGGCGTCGTGATGACGCCGCACCTTCCCGGCCCGCGGTGGAAACGCGCGCTCGACAGTCATCTGATGATCGACGAATCCGTCGCCGTTGGTCTCGGTTCCGGCGACCCATCGAACGTCCGCTACGGGTACCGGTGGGGTGGGCTGTCGGTCTTCGTGCTGTGGAACTTGAGCACGGTGGCCGGCGCCGTGGTCGGCAACAGTGCAGGGGACCTCATCGAGAGGTTCGGTATCGACGCCGCCATACCCGCCTCGTTCCTCGCGCTGGTGTGGCCGCGCCTTCTCGATGAGCAGCAGCGAATCATCGCGTTGGTCGGGGCGGTGATCGCGGCGACCCTGATCCCACTTGCTCCTCCCGGCATCCCGATTCTCGCTGCGGGGCTCGCGGCATTCGTCGGGATCGCTCGTGCCCGACGTCAAGATGGCCCGCCGGCAGCTTCGGCTGCTCCACCCGCTCCGAGCGAGCGATGAACGCATCATCCAAGGGCACGATCGTCTTGATCGGCGTCGCCGTCGGTTGCTATGCACTCAAGGCCGCCGCCCCGTTGGTCCTCGGCGGACGACCCCTCCCTCGCCTCCTCGACGAACTGGCCCGGTTTGCACCGGCGGCGTTGCTGGCCGCGCTCGTGGTGACCTCAACGCTGGCCGACGGTCGGCGCATCGCTCTCGACGCCCGCATCGGCGGCGTGATCGTCGCGGCGCTCGCGCTTTGGCGCAGGGCAGGGTTCATCACGACGGTGATATTGGCCGTGGCAACGACGGCGGCTCTGCGAGCCGTGCTCTGAGCGAAATGGGCTTTTCGCGACGAACCGACCCACAGAGACGTTGTGCTCACGTCGCCGTCTCAAAATCGCGCTCAGGCGCACGCCACACGGAGCGATCGACAAGACTAGAGAACGCCGTCCCTCACCAACCGCCTCAACACTGCCCCGTCCGCCTCAACACTGCCCCGTCCGTTCTGCGGACCATCCCCTGGAGGACCACATGCGCCGCACCCTCTCCTCGTTGCTCGTCGCCGTCGCTGTCCTGTCGCCGATCGCCCTCGTAGCTTCGCCAGCGAATGCAGCGAAGGCCGGGCAGCTCTGCAAGGCCGCCGACGAGGGCAAGACCCAGGACGGAGTGAAGTGCACCAAAGACGGCACCCGATTCCGATGGGTGGCGGGAGCGGCGACGACAAAGGCCCCCACCACGAAGAAGTCCACAGCCACCACCAAGAAGCCGACCGCCACCACCAACAAGCCGACAGAAACCACCAAGAAGTCAACGGGAACCACCAAGCAGCCGACCGCCAGCACCGGTGGTGGCGATCCCGTGAACGGCCGATTCTGCGCCACAGTGGACAAGGGCCGTCGCGCCACCGACGCAAAGGGTCGAAAGCTCACCTGCAAGGCCGACGCCAACGGCAAGAACCGCTGGCAGCTATAGCTCCCCCGGCACACCAGTTGTGTCGGCGTGGTCCCATGGTCAGCATTCCCGGCATCCTCATCGTCTGCGCGCTTATCAGCTTGGGGTTGATTCCTCGGATGTGGCGGGCCCGTCGGCGACGCTGACGGGAGAACGCAACTCAGAGGTAGCGAAAGCCGGGATTGCGCTCGGCGAGCAACGGGAGCGACTGATCCTTCGCTGACAGTATCGGGGCGTCGATCGGCCAGTCGACGCCGATTTCGGGATCATCCCACCGGATGCCGCCGTCGTTCGCTCCGGAGTAGACCTCGCTGACGCTGTAGGTGAGTACGGCGTCACCGTCGAGCACACAGAACCCGTGGGCGAACCCGACAGGGATCCACAGCTGCCGCCCGTTGGCAAGACTCAGTTCTTCACCGAACCACTTTCCATACGTCGGTGAGCCAATGCGGAGGTCGACGGCGACGTCGAACACCGATCCCGCCGAACACGACACCAGCTTGCCCTGTGCCATCGGGTCGGTCTGGAAGTGAAGCCCGCGAAGGACCCCCCGACGAGAGACGGAGAGGTTGCTCTGCACGAACGACGTGGGCAGGCCGGCCGCGGCAAAGTCGTCGGCCTTGAAGGTCTCGCGAAACACACCACGGTCGTCGCCGAAGCTGACCGGTTCGACAACGACGAGGTCGACGACGCCGGTCTCGCGGAACGTGAAGGGCACGGCTATTCGGCTCAGCCGGCGGGGGTGGCGGAGGAGAACTTCCCGTAGCCTCCGCGGTAGTACGCGAGCGGACCACCGGCCTCAGCGGCCCCGAGCGCAAGAACGCGTCCGACCACGATCACATGATCGCCGGCAAGGACTTCTTCGTGAATCGCACAGTCGATCCATGCATGCGCATCGTCGAGCACCGGAGCTCCGGAGACCTCCTGATGCCATCCGACGTTCGCGAACTTGTCGGGGACCTTCGACGAGAACTGGCGGCTGATCCACTCGTGGTCGGCGCCGACGATGTTCACGCAGTAGTTACCCGAGCGCTGGATGCGCGGCCATGTGCTCGAGTTGTTCCCTGCGCAGAAGAGAACCAGAGGCGGGTCCATCGACACCGAGGTGAACGAGCTGGCGGCCAACCCGACCGGCGTCCCATCGTCGGGATCCACCGCGGTGATGATCGTGACTCCCGTGGGGAAGTGACCCATCACATGGCGGTACGCAGCAGCATCGATCTCGGGAAAACTCACGGCATCGAAGCTACTGGTTTCCGCCCCCGAGGTGTGGCGGAGATGCGGCGAACCGGGCGTCACATGTTCGCGTTGCCGGCGAACATCGGGCCGACGACGTGGCGCTTGGAGAGCTGAGGGCCGATCGGCGACCGGGGATCCACACATAGGCCTTCGGAGGCCGCGAACACTTCAACACCGCTGGCCAGACCACGGACCTTGGCCTGAGCGGTCAGGCGGTCGATGTGCACGTCGGTTCGGGATGGGTCGTGATGGAACAGCGCCAGCGCTCGCGCTCCGGCCTTGATCGCCACGTCGACGGCGTAGTCGACGGTGCAGTGACCCCAGTGGCTCTTCGTCTTCCAGTCCTCGTCGGTGTACTGGGCGTCATGGATGAGCAGATCGGTGCCGGCCGCCAGTTCGAGCACGCTCTCATCGACCGTGTCGAGGGACTCGGGTGCCTGATGGTCGGAGATGTAGGTCACCGAGTGCCCGTTGTGCTCGACGCGATAGCCGACCGTGAGGCCGACGTGGGGTACGGGGCGGACAATGATCTTCGCAGTGCCGACCGTGAAGTCCTCGTTCAGCACGTCGTGAAGACCGTACGTGCCTCGCAGTTGCTCGATCGCAACCGGGAAGTACGGCGGACGGACGAACCCCGTGAACAGATCGGCCGTCGTCGTGCCGGTCTCACCCGGCCCATAGATGTCGAACCGCGAACCCGGCCGGTCCGCGGCGGCGAGAAACGGCAGACCCTGGACGTGATCGAAGTGGAAGTGCGTGACCAACGCGGTAGCAGCGAACGTGCCATCGAGAGGTTGAGTGTGACCCCACGCCTGCAATCCGGTACCGAGATCGAACAAGATGGGCGCCTCACCCGGGATCGACAGGACGACACACGAGGTGTTGCCTCCGTAGCGGGCATTCGGTGGTGTCGGACACGGGGTCGATCCTCGAACACCGAAGAATTTCACCTTCACGAAACGTGCCGCTCCTGTGGTGTTCCGACTGCGTGCGGGGATCCGTTGCCTGAGTGTGTGCACAAAGGCATTCACGAAGCGTAACGAGGCCGGTGGACATTCGCGAAGCTCTTGTGACCAAGAGCACAGTGCTCGCGCCGCGCGAGCACTGTGGCGACGCATTGCCGAAACACCAAGACGCCGGGCGGGAACATCACGACGTCGCGTCGGCACGATGCGGCGGACGCCTTCTGGGCCCTCTCGAGCAGCCCGGATAGGCGTTGGGCGCCACCAGCCGGGTACCGTGCAACACCCGACCGAGAGGAATGCCCTGTGCCGACACTCGCTGAACTTCGTGCAGCCACGATCAAGGAGCTCGGTGACGGGATCCACGCGTTCGTGAAGCGCGACTGTGCGGCCTGCACCCTCGTCGCCCCCGTCCTCGCATCACTGGTTCGGGAATCCGTCGTGCAGACCGTGCACAGCCAAGACGACGTCGCGTTCCCCGAAGATGTCGCAGCTGTCGGAACGGTCACCGACGACACGTCGCTGCGCCGAAGCTACGCCCTCGACATCGAAACCGTACCGACCCTCGTTCGCATCGAGAACGGAGTGGAGGTCGGACGGACGTTCGGCTGGAGCATCGCCGAGTGGTCGTCGTTCGTCCATCGAGACCTCGTGGCCGAGTTCGGCGCGTTGCCGGCGTGGCGGCCCGGTTGCGGATCAAAGAACCTCGACATCGGTCTGCCGGAGAAGCTGGCGGTCGCGTTCGGGGTGTCGGCGGTTCGTTCGCGGCGTGTGGAGCTGGCGTCGGCCGAGGACGAGCACGAAGCAATGTATGCGCGCGGATGGTCCGACGGACTGCCGCTTGTTCCGCCCACGGAAGAGCGGGTGCTCCGCATGTTGGCGGGCACATCTCGTCGAGCCGATGAACTCGTGGCCGTTGTTCCGCCGGACCTCGTCGACTGCACCGTGGAGAAGGTCGCCATCAATGCCGTGATGGCCGGCTGCAAACCCGAATACCTGCCGGTGGTCCTGGCTGCGGTGAACGCGGCGTGCACGAGTGCGTTCAACGCGCACGGACTGCTCGCCACGACGTACTTCTCCGGACCGGTGATCGTGGTCAATGGTCCGATCGCGAGCGACATCGGGATGAACAGCGGCGTGAACGTCTTCGGTCAGGGAAACCGGGCGAACTCCACTATCGGACGGGCACTGCAACTGGTCATTCGCAACGTCGGCGGTGGACTTCCCGGTGGCGTCGACCGGGCGACGTTCGGCAACCCGGGCAAGCTGGGCTTCTGCTTCGCCGAGACGGAGACTGCCGGTTGGGGCACGTTGGCCGAGGACCGCGGGATCGCTCCCGGCGTCTCGGCATTGACGTTGTTCGCCGGCGAGGGCCCCCGCGGGATCGTCGATCAGAAGTCCCGCACGTCCGATTCGTTGATCAGGACCTTCGCGGCGTGTCTGCGATCGGTCGCCCACCCGAAGCTGCCCGTTGGTTTCGACGCCATCCTGGCGATCTCCCCCGAGCACCTCCGCACATTTCTGGCCGACGGCTGGGACCGCGCCCGGGTGCGCGAGGAACTCCTCGCGCTGCTCCAGCTTCCCGGCGCCGAGATCATCCGCGGTGCTGGTGGAATCGCCGAGGGCGTACCCGAGCACCTCGTCGGCGCGACCATTCCGAAATTCCGGCCCGACGGGCTGATGCTCACCCACTGCGGAGGCGACGCCGGAATGTTCTCGATGGTCATCGGCGGCTGGGTGAATGGGACCGAGGGCAGCCAAGCAACTACCGTTGAGATCGACCCTTGGAGGTAAGCGTGAACACACTGCTCTTGGACCCAACCGGTGAGCGATCGGTAGCCGAACGCTCCCGGCCGAAACGGCCGGACTCGCTCGACGGCCTCACGGTTGCACTTCTCGACATCTCCAAACCGCGCGGCGATGTGTTCCTCGACCGCCTCGAGACGCTGCTCAACGATGCCGGCCTGGCGACCAAGCGCTACATCAAACCGACCTTCACCAAACCGGCACCCGTCGATCTCCGTCATGAGATCGCTCGCGAGTGCCAAGCGGTGATCGAAGCGCTCGCCGATTGAGGCAGTTGCACGTCGTGCAGTGTGCACGACATCGCTGACCTCGAATCCCGCGGCCTCATCGGTGTGTTTGTGGCGTCCGACGTGTTCATCGAAGCGGCTGCTGCGCAGTCTGCGTCGCTCGGTTACGAGCCGGCATCGGTCTTCGTGCAGCACCCGATCCAGGACCGAACCGACGACGAGATGCGCGTGCTTGCCGACAAGGCCTACGCCGTGCTCATCGAACGGCTCACCACGAAAGCTTGAGTTCCCTCGAAGAGCTCGTTGCCTCGGCTGCTGCGCTGCGCTCGTCGGTCACCGCAACGAGACCGGTACTGCTCGGCATCGCAGGACCGCCCGGTTCGGGAAAGTCGACGCTCACGTCGGCCTTGCACTCGGTGTTGACCGACTGGTCGGTGATCGAGATGGACGGATTCCATCTGTCGAACGAGGTACTGGTGTCACTCGGTCGCCGAGACCGCAAGGGTGCGCCGGACACCTTCGACGTCGACGGTTTCGTCGCGTTGTTGCAGCGGGCCGTCAGCAACGCTGATCGGGTTGTGTACGGACCCCGGTTCGTTCGGGAGATCGAGGAGCCGATCGCTGGGTCGTTGCCCATCCGAGGTGACGCTCCCGGGATCCTCGTGGAGGGGAACTACCTCGTGCTCGACTCGGGCGGCTGGGAGCGGGTCGGGCCGATGCTCGACGCAACGTGGTTCGTGGACACGCCGACCGAGGTGTGTCGTGCCCGCCTCGTGGCACGGGCCACGCGGACCTACGGTCCGATCGACGGACCCCGATGGGTCGAAGAGGTGGATGAACCGAACGCGGAGATCGTGCGGGCAAGCGCAACGCGGGCGAGCCGACGCGTCGTGTTGGACCGTTAGCTCGAAGTATCCGAGTTGACCGGCGCGGGAGTATTCCACGCACCGGAGGCAGGCCGGACGAAGACCCTGTCCGGCGGGTCGGTGTAGCCCTTCCAGGCGTAGGGGTCTTCGCCCGCGACCTGGACAACCCTCCGATTGTCGGCGATGGCCACGAACGCTTCTTGCGGGAGCATCCACGGGAGCAACGAGGCCGAGCTCATGTAGTGATTCACGAGCGCGCGTCGCGTTCCGTTGCTGCGGTTCTTCAGTGAGCGGTGCAGCAGATACCCGTTGAAGAACACCACATCGCCGGTCTTCACCTGGACCGGCACGGCGGTCGAGTCGTCGAAGCCGTACGCCTCGTCGGACGGGTCGAACTCATCGGGGCGTCTGTGATCCCTGAACGGATGAAGGATCCCCTCGCGGTGCGAGCCCGGAATGACCCACAGACATCCGTTTTCGGTGGTGGCATCGTCGAGGGCAATCCACGCCCCCATGAGCGAGCGGTCGCGGGTGGGGATGAACCGCTCGTCCTGGTGCCACGCCTGTCCCTGGAGTCCCGGAGGCTTCAGGAAGAGCATCGACTGCATGCACTTGACCTTGCCGTTCCAATGGGCGAGGTGGGCTCCGGCGATCTTCGACACGACGTCGACCACACCGGGGTGGCGGACCAGCCCCATCGCCACATCGGAGACCCAATGCGGGAAGTGCACGGCAAGAAGCCGACCGTCGTGAGGCACTCCATCGGCCGGGTAGAAGCCGGTGGCGAAGCGTTCCGCCTCGAGCCGTGCCGCCTCCACGTCGGCGGGACCGACGAGTCCCTTGACGACGAGGTACCCGTCGTCGACGAAAGCCTGCACATCTGCTTCGCTCACCATGCACCAACGGTACGCGCTGCGCGCCACAGTCTGGGCAGTCGTCCGTCAACGTGCTCGATATGCGTCGGCCCTTGAGAAGACCCCGACAACGGTGACGCGTTGACGCCCCTCGTCGATTCGATAGAGGACCCGGTACGTCCCTCGGCGCGCGCTGTGGCGATCGTCCAACGGCGGACGAAGGCGCTTGCCAACGCGATGTGGGTTGTCGAGCAGCGGTCCAACGATGAATTCGAACGCAGCAAACGCGACCGCCTCGGGGAGTTCTTCTGACAGCTGACGGCGGGCGGATGGGGCAACGATCAGCTCGTAGCGCCCAGCGGTCATCGACGCCGGGCCGCCATCGCCGCTCGCAGCGTCGTTTCGCTTTCTCCGCCGCCCGCGGCGAGTTCGGCATCGGCATCCGCGAGTGCGCGCAACGTATCGGCGCTCGACAGAACAGCAATCGTTTCTTCCAAACCCTCCAGATCCTCTACGGCCACCAAGACAGCAGTAGGCCGGCCGTGCACGGTAACGGTGACCCGGTCATGATGAGCGCCTACCTGCGCAACGAGTTCCGACAAATGAGCTTTCACATCGGCAACCGATCGAGTCTCAAACATGGTCATAAGTCTGACCAAATCCGTAGCTGGCGTCAAGCCTCGGTAACTCGCGAATGGTTGAGTACACGGCCGGCTGTGTGTCAGATCACTGTTGCACCATGGCTACGTGCGTTCGGAAGCCTTCGTTCGTTACGGTGGCGCAATGAAGATCTCCACCACGCTCGGCTTTGACGGCGATCCGGTTCGGTATGCGCGAAAGGCGAAGGACCTCGAATCAGCCGGTGTCGACCTCGTCTGGTCGGGCGAGATCTACGGTTTCGATCTCGTCTCGTCGCTCGCCTATCTGGCAGGAGTCACCACCACCCTCGAGTTGATGACCGGCATCATCCCGATCTATTCGCGCTCCCCTGCGCTGATCGCCCAGACCGCCGCCACCATCGATGCGCTCTCGGGAGGACGGTTCCACCTCGGCCTCGGAACTTCAGGGCCGCAGGTCATCGAGGGCTGGCATGGCGTGCCCTTCGACCGTCCGGTGCAGCGAACCCGCGAGACCATCGAGGTGTGCCGCAAGGTGTGGTCCCGAGAACCGCTGAACTACGACGGAAAGACGATCCAGCTGCCGCTCCCGGCGGGCCAGGGAACCGGGCTTGGCAAAGCGCTGAAACTCACCGCCAAGCCCCTCCGTCAGGACATACCCGTCTGGATCGCCGCGATCGGCCCGAAGAACGTCGAGCTCGCCGCGGAAGTTGCTCACGGATGGCAGCCGATCCATTTCGTTCCCGATCGTTTTGAGCAGGTGTGGGGAGAAGCACTCAAAGCAGGTGCAGCGAAGCGTTCGCCTGACCTGCCGCCGCTCCAGATCATGGCGGGCGGAACGGTGGCGCTCGGCAACGGCCCTGAAGTTCGCGAGGCCCGCGAGGGGACTCGAGGACTCGTCGGGTTCTACGTCGGTGGAATGGGGGCGCGCGACAAGAACTTCTACAACGAGCTGTTCCACCGCTACGGGTGGAAGCAGGAGGCGAAGGACATTCAGGACCTCTTCCTCTCCGGCAAGCGTGAAGAGGCAATCGCTCGGGTGCCCGACGAGTACGTGGATCTTGCGACCCTCGCCGGCGACCCCGGATTCGTACGTGAACGTATTGCCGTGTACAAGTCCATCGGGGTCAGCTACCTGAACATCAACGTTGTCGGCGAAGATCCCCTGAAGATCTTCGAACAGGTGAAGGCCTGGGCAGAGTAAGGCCACCGTTCGATGGCTTTGGAGCCGGGCATCGGGGGAAAATGGTCATGGTGGACCCAACTGAGCCAAGCCGCGAGAAGGTGCGCGATCAGATCCATGCCGAGCGACGTCGCCTCCAGTCCCTCGTCGAGTCGCTGACGGCGAACTTCGACGACCTCACCGAGGCCGCCGACGCCAGTCCTCCCGACGACGAGCACGACCCGGAGGGACACACCATTGCCTTCGAACGATCGCAGTTGACCGGTCGACGCGACAGCTACCTCCGAACCATCGTCGAATTGAACGCGGCCGAAACCCGGCTTGATGATCCACAGTCCGCCCTGTGCGAAGTATGCGCCACGCCCATCCCCCACGAACGCCGACTCGCCGTTCCGACCACGACCCGCTGCGTCGAGTGCGCGACACTCGGCGTGAACGGGATCGGCCGCCGTCGACGATGAGGTGGGACGGCTTGCTCGGCATCCGCGAACGCGTCGCGTTCCACGTTGGCACCGTTGCCATCACACCGTCGCCGACCCAGTTCACGGTCGCCGCCACCTTTCCGGTCGAACTCGTGAACGCAACAAGAGTTTCCGCATGACCAGGGTGCTCTTGGTCGACGATCAGGCGATGATCCGGGCAGGCATCCGCATGATCCTCGAATCAACGGACGACCTCATCGTCGTGGCGGAAGCCGGTGACGGGGAGGAGGCGATCGTGCAGGCCCGGGCGGCCAATCCCGACGTCATTCTCATGGACGTGCAGATGCCGATCCTCGACGGCATCGAGGCCACGAAACGCCTCCGTGCCGAGAACGCACGCGCGCAGATCATTGTCCTGACAACCTTCGAGCGTGACGACTACCTCTTCGGAGCGCTGGCCGCGGGCGCCAGTGCCTTCCTGTTGAAGAACTCACCTCCCGAGGAACTCGTCCGCGCCGTTCGCACCGTTGCGGCCGGAGACGCACTCTTGGATCCGGCCGTCACGCGACGGGTTATCGCTCAGGTCGGGGTCGGCAGCCTCGCATCATCCGGGCCCGACCTCTTGGCCCACCTGAGCGACCGTGAGCGAGAGGTCTTTCTCGGCCTCGCCCGCGGCAAGTCGAATGCGGCAATCGCCGTCGAGCTCTACCTGGGTGAAGCGACCGTGAAGACCCACGTGTCGAACGTGCTGGCGAAACTCTCTCTGCGCGACCGTGAGCAGGCCGTGATCTTCGCCTATGAGCACGGCATCATTGCCCCCGGCGACGACAGCTGACCCGACTAGCAAGGGACGAACCGCAATCATCCACCGGATGCTGCTATTGCGACTGACCGACGCGTTGCCCCTCAACAGGTGACGGGAGGATGAGGCGGGCAGCGCGGTCGTAGGTGAGGTAGTTCCATGCCCAGTTCAACAGCACATTTGCACGATTGCGAAACCCCATCAGGTAGATGATGTGCAGCCCGAGCCATGAGAGCCAACCGGGGAACGAATGCAGACGCCAGCCGTTGGGGAACTCGGCTACCGCATGGTTGCGACCGATCGTCGCCATCGACCCTTTGTCGCGATAGCGGAACGATGTGGACGATTCTCCGACGAGTCGGCGTCGAATCTGCTCGGCAACGTGCCGGCCACCTTGGATCGCCGGCTGTGCGACTTGTGGAAGCGGGCGGCCGTCGTCCGTCGGCGATTGTGCAATATCGCCGATGGCGAAGACCTCCGGATGCCCGTCGAGCGACAGGTCCGGTCCGACAGGGATTCGGCCGCCCCGTCCCAACTCCACACCGAGCAGCGACGCAACCGGACTCGCCGCGACTCCCGCGGCCCACACGATCGTTGCCGCCTCGATCCGGCGACCGTTGCGAAGCACCACCGCCCCGGCTTCCACGCGGTCGACGCCGACCCCGACCTCCACTCGTACGCCGCGGTCGATCAAGGTGCGCTGCGCCCGTTCCGACAGCGAAGGGTGAAACGTTCCGAGCACGTGGTCGGCCGCTTCGACGATCGTGATCGGAACGTCGGCCAGGTTCCGATGGGGAAAGTCCTTCTGCAGTACGCGGTCCAGGAGTTCGCGCAGACCACCCGCCATTTCCACGCCGGTGGGACCCCCACCGACGACGGCGATCCCGAGTCGATCGACCGAGTCTGTCGCACTCGACGACTCGACGAGGCGGAGCAGATGGTCGCGAATGGCAAGTGCATCCGGCAGCGTCTTCAGCGCGAAGGTGTGCTCGGCGACCCCTTCCACACCGAAGGTGGCGCTGACGGAACCTGCGGCGATCACCAGGTAGTCGTACGGCACGATCGCACCGTCGCCGAGCGTGAGCTCGCGATCTCCGAGGGCGATGCCGGTTACGCGGCCAAGGCGAAACGTTGCATTCTTCTGACGTCGCACCACCGCGCGGACGGGAAACCCGATGTCGCCGGCATCGAGGCCGGCGGTAGCGACCTGGTAGAGCAACGGCTGGAACGTGTGGAAGTTGTTGGCGTCGATCAGCATCACCCGGACGGCAGCGTCCTTCAGCCCTCGAGCGGCCCGCAATCCTCCGAAGCCGGCACCGACGATGACGACGTGGGGCACGTTCACGATGACCAGTACAGCAGCTCGCGCCTTTCCCCCGAACGGCATTCCACCAACGGACCAACGTGCTACGACTTCACTGTGGAAGTAGACCCTCGCCCGACCACGCTCGTTGCGGGCACACTCGTCGTGCTGGTGGGTGCTGCGGGTTCAGGGAAGTCGACGTGGGCGAAGACCCACTTCCCGGAAGGTGAGGTCATTTCGACCGATGCGATGCGGGCCATGGTCGGCGAGGGCGAGGGC
>JANLRD010000207.1:0-52742 GCA_031368215.1 Acidimicrobiia bacterium
CTGTTCCGCTCGCCGGTGCGCGTCGATGAGAGCGCGCAACCCGCTGGAATCCATGAAGGCCACCCCACTCATGTCGACCGTCACTTCACCGGACTCACCAGGGAGCGGGGTGAGGGAACTCACCAGTGTCGCCACGGTCGACGCGTCGACTTCACCGGACACGGCGAGCCCGTCAGACGTTCGGGAGATTTTGAGAGGAATTGTCGTGTCGCCCATCCACAAACACTAGTGCTTCGATGTCTGCTCGCGACCCGACGGCTCGATGGACGGCGCTCCGCCACTCCTCCAGCAACCACGCCTATCCGGAACAGCAGCAACGACCCCAACCCGGGACGAAGTTCACGCCGCGGCCGGCGGTGTGGTCAACGCGTCGGCGCCGGTCGCTCGGGTTCCTCCTCGTACGGCTCGCTACCGCCGCCCGAGTCCTTTCCACTCTTGCCACGTGCACCCGGCGGACGGGAAGCCTCCAGTTCCTGCTCGCGGTCTGATTCCGACGGGTCCGATGGTGTTGATTCTTTCGCTGTGCTCATGAGTGTGGCCCTTTCGTTGGCGGCGATCACACGGGACGCGTGTCCATCGTCGACTGCTACCCCCGACACTCTTCCCCGAACCACGAAAGGTGGAACATCCCGAAACTGCCGCAACCCGCCACGCCATGGTTTCACTGTTCTGACGTGTGGGCATAACCCGTCTTCCCAACGAAAGGAAACACCCCCATGGACGCACTCGCCCTCTTGAAGGCAGACCACCGCGCAGTCGAGGAGAAATTTGCCAAGTTCGAGGCACTCGGACCGAGAGCACTGAAAGCGAAGGCAACCATCGCTCGAGAGGTCATCAAAGCCCTGTCGATCCACGCGTCGATCGAGGAGCAACACGTCTACCCGGCAGTCAGGGAGCGTCTGAAAGCTCACGACTCCGATGTCCTCGAAGCACTCGAGGAGCACCACATCGTGAAGTGGACGCTTTCGGAACTCCTGGAGATGGAACCGAGCGACGAACGCTTCGATGCCAAGTTCACCGTCCTCATGGAGAACGTCCGCCATCACGTGAAGGAGGAGGAAAGCACCCTGTTCCCGGCCATCCGGAAAGGGTTCACACGGAACGAACTCGTCGAACTTGGTGAGACCCTCACCAAAGGGAAGGACGCTGCTCCTACTCGACCCCACCCGCGATCGGGTGACGAGCCGCCGATGAACTTGGTGTCGTCATTGCTGGCGAAACCGCTCGATTCGGCACGCGACGCCGGGGAGGCGGCCCTCCGCCAGATCCGGGCAAAGGTGGCCGGCTGACGTTTGCGCTGCACTGCGCACCCACGCTGAGCGTGACCCTCCTCACGGCGAAGTGAGGGGGTTCACGCTTCGCAGCAAACGTGGGGTGCCGGAAGACCACACCACGTGCAACAGGGCCTGCTAGGAGTCGCTATGGGCTCCGAGAAGACTCAGCAGGTCGTCTGCATGCTCTTCTTCAACGGCAAGTATCTGCTCGATGAGCGTGCGGGTCGTCGGATCCGCGTCGCCCAGCCACCGAGCGATTTCGGTGTAGACCTCGATGGCAATCCTCTCAGCGACTAGGTCCTCGCGAAGGAGGTCAACGAGCGATTCCCCGTTCACGTATTGTGAATGGGAACGCTGGGTGAGTGTGGCCGGATCGAAGTTCGGCTCGCCCTGCAGCTGGACGATGCGTGCGGCGATCCGATCGGCGTGATGCTGTTCTTCTTCGGCGTGCTCGAGAAACTCCTCAGCCACGGACTTGGCGGCAAGGCCCGTTGCCAAGAAGTGGTGTGACCGGTACCGGAGCACACACACGATCTCGGTCGCCAGAGCGTCGTTGAGCACCTCGACCACCCGCTCACGCTCTGCTCCGTAGGCGTCGGTGAGCGGCCCCTGTTCGAGGTTCTTCCTGGCTCTTGCTTGGATGTCCGAAATGTCGAGAGCGAAGTTGTTCATCGTGACGCGCTACCCGCTGGGTCCCAGCTCGAAACCTGACTTGCGCCAAGTGGAAACAAAAACCGAAGGAGGAGCCCCTTCTCGCTGGACGGCGCAGATCGCCGCCGGCAAGAGCGCGGCTCACGCGGGACTGGCCAACTCGGATTCTTCGTCGAACCGCTCCCTGCACAGGGTCTCGTAGAGGTGGGAGAGAGCAGACCGAATTCGAGCTTTGACGGTCCCCTCTGGCAGGCCGAGTAGTACGGCGACACGTCGATAGGTGTGGCCACCGTAGAAGGCCGACTCGATCACTTCGCGCTCCGTGCGGGGCAAGGAAGCGAGTGCACGGCGCACCTCGATCGCTGAGTGTTCCAGCATCACCGCATGGTCAATCGGCACAAGGCTCGTCACCGCCATTCGAGAGACCTTCGCCTCGCGTGCTACCCGTGCATTCCTCGAACGGATGAGGTCGACACACTTGCCATGGCATTGTGCGAGCAGGAAGCTCCTCAGCGATCCTCGCCGCGAATCGAATTTCGCCGGTGTTTGCCAAAGGCCGATGAACACCGATTGCATCACATCCTCGGCCAGATGGGTATCTCCGAGCTTGTACATCGCGCTGCGCAGAATCGCGGAGCCATGGAGACCGATCGTTCTACGCAACGCAGTGTCATTCTGTCGAGCAATCCCCGCGATCAGCTCGCCGTCGAGCCGCTGATGTTCAAGAGGGCAGCCGCTGCCATCGACCACGCATTCGGCGAACGGCTCACGTGGGCTATTGGGAATGCGCGCAGCTGGGTGGGAGTCGGTGCCGGTGTGGTCGGATATCGCAACAGGGTCTGCGTGTTTCACCGACGCCACGTACACCAAGAATTTCCGGTCGAAACATCGAATTCGTGACCTTATTACCGCGTCGATATGACATTCGTCAGTGCTGTTCCTCTCCTTCTCGTACGACCAATACCGGACACGGCGCGTTCTTCATCACGTAGTCCGAGACCGAAGGATGAAAGAAACGCGAGAGCACCGACTTCTCTTCCCGACCGACGACGACGACGTCGACTCTTAGGCGCGCCGCTTCCCGGCAGATCACCAAGCCCGCGTCGCCCGTCGCCATGTCGTGAGTCGCGCCGTCCGGGAACGATTCTGCGGCCGCGACGACATTGCGCTCCGCGTCTGCTTCGATCGCCACAGTGAGCGAGTCCGACGGCACAGTAACGATCCCGCCAAGCGGAACGCCGAAGGCGAACGGAGGAAGTTCCGCCGCGCTGAGAATGATGTGCTCTGCGTCGGGGAACAAGGTCCGAGCGGCTTGTGTCGCCTGTTGGGCGGACTCGGTGTCGTCAACGGCAATCAGTATCTTCATGACCGACATGATGCCCCGCGATACCGGGGTTGAAACGGCCTCGCAGCACTACGAAACGGCCTCGCAGCGCTAGGCAGGCCAATCATGGTTCGGCAGCCTGCGCCCTGGGGGTGAAGTGCAGGCTGCCAGATGTTGGAGATTCATCGTGACAAGCACACGACAGGTGCTGTCCCTGCGCTACAGGTACCCGTCACCAGTTGTTTCAATCATTGAAGTTTCGGACAACCGCCGAAGCGCGGCGCTGGTGTTGGGATCGTCCAGCCTCGCGGCCGGCCCGTAGGCCGATCGAAAGAGTGCAGCGTGTCGACACGGGGTGGCCACGGCCAACAGGATCGACTGGTCCTCGGGGTTGGCTGCGCCTTCGAAGCGGACCGTGTGCACCACGGACGCCTCCTGTGCGGCCACATTCTGTCCGCAGCTGCAGATGAAGCTGGCATCCGGTCCGGTCACCAGGTCATGGAGAAAGCCGGCGGTTCGCAGCCGGTGAACGGCATCGAGCATCGTTTCCATCACCGACTCCGATCCTGTCGCATGAGTTATCTCCGCTTCGCCGGGGTAAGCGACGCTTTGGTTGTCCTACATCAACTACCCCGTTCACGGAGAAGCAAACCAACCGAGGCCTTTTGTGCCGGCGTTTCACTGTCGCTTGCACTGGCGTTTCACTGTTTCGACCGGGGGGTATCAACGCGCCGTGACCGTCGGCGCCCCAGTTGTTGTTGTCAACGAGGCGCCCCCCGACGCGGCCAAAGGCCTGACGGCTGCCGAAGTCGCCGACCGCCGGGCAGCCGGTCAGGGCAACGCCCTCCCCGACAGGGAAGGGCGGACCATCGCCGAGATCCTTCGAGCCAACGTGCTGACAAGATTCAACGCCATCCTGGGCATTCTGGCGTTGACCGTTCTGATCATCGGCAGTCCAGTCGATGCGCTGTTCGGAATCATCGTGGTGCTCAATGCAGTCATCGGAATCGTTCAGGAACTGGCGGCCAAGCGCGCCCTCGATCGACTTCGTGTGCAGATAGCTCCGACCATCACCGTCATCCGCGACGGCGTCGATGTGGTCATCCACCCAGCTGAGATCGTGCGTGACGACATCCTCCGACTCCGGGCTGGAGACCAACTGCCGGCCGACGGGCGAGTGCTCGACGCGGATGGTCTGGAGACCGACGAATCAGCGCTGACGGGAGAGGCAGACCCAGTGGCCAAGAAGGTGAACGATGAGGTCCTCGCCGGCAGCGCCGTGGTCGCCGGATCGGCACGAGTTGTCGTGATCCGCGTCGGGAACGACGCATGGATTCAGAAGCTCGTGATGCAGGCCCGGACCTACGCGCCCACGCATTCCGAGCTTCGCAACGGCGTCGACCGAATGTTGCAAGTCATCGGTTGGGCCCTCGTTCCTCTCACCGCACTTCTGTTGTGGAGCCAGCTCCGAGCCGACCGGAGCACCAAAGACGGCTTGGTGTCGGCCATCGCCGGCGTAGTGGGACTCGTTCCGCAGGGTCTCGTGCTCATGATCAGCTTGGCGATGGCCACCGCCGTTCGGCGGCTCGCAGCCAACCACGTCGTGGTGCAAGAGCTGCAGGCCGTTGAAGGTCTCGCTCGGATAGACGTGTTGTGCATCGACAAGACGGGGACGCTCACCACCGGGCGGACCACGCTCGACGCGCTCGAGCCCTTGGGCTCCACGTTGGACGAGCTCCGCAGCGCCCTGGCAGCCCTGGCCAAGGCCGAGCCCAGCCCAACGACAGCCATGCTGGCGATTGCTCCCGAGGTCGGAGAGGCGCCGTCGTGGAAAACGACATCGCAGGTCGCGTTCTCCTCAGCTCGCAAGTGGAGTGCAACCTCGTTCGACGGGCACGGCACCTGGCTCATCGGCGCGCCGGAGATGCTGCTGGCCGGTAGCGCCGGCCTACCGATCGACGCCGCTACAGCACGGGTCGGGGAACTGGCTGCCCAGGCCAAACGGGTGTTGCTCGTCGCTCACGCCGACGGTCCGGTGATCGGCGAGGATTCGCTTCCCTCCGACGTCGAGCCGATGGGGTTGGTCGTTCTCGTCGAGGAAGTGCGGTCCGATGCCGCCGCCACGCTCGCCTACT
Organism: Acidimicrobiia bacterium; assembly: GCA_031368215.1. Classification (GTDB taxonomy): domain Bacteria; phylum Actinomycetota; class Acidimicrobiia; order Acidimicrobiales; family JANYDT01; genus JANLQX01. The sequence continues at coordinate 5,385 of JANLRD010000207.1, forward strand.
TCGCCGAGCAAGGTGTCGAGGTGAAGGTGATCTCCGGTGACAATCCGACAACCGTGTCGGCGGTCGCCGTCCAGCTCGGGGTCCGCAGCGCGGAGAAGTTCGCCGATCTACGTTCGTCGTCGGTGTCGATCGACGAGCTCGCCGAGAACACGACCGTGTTCGGCCGGGTGTCGCCCGAGCAGAAACAGGAGATCATCAAGGCGTTGCAACGCGCCGGGCACGTGGTGGCGATGACCGGCGATGGCGTCAACGACATTCCCGCCCTGAAAGCTGCCGACATCGGCATCGCCATGGACACCGCCACGACAGCCACCAAGGCTGTGGCCCAACTGGTCTTGCTCGACGGGCGCTTCGATCGTCTCCCGGGAGTGGTGGACGAGGGACGACGTGTGGTGGCCAACATGGAGCGCGTGTCATCGCTGTTCGTCTCCAAGTCGGTGTACGCCGCCATCTTCGCCTTTGTCATCGGAATCTCCGGCGCCGTGTTCCCTTTTCTCCCACGCCATCTCAGCCTCGTCTCCGAACTGACCGTGGGCATCCCGGCGTTTGCGCTGAGCTTCCGCCGGGCGGACGCCCGAACCCGGCCCGGATACCTCGGTCGGGTACTCCGGTTCGCCGTGCCTGCCGGCCTCGCTGCGGCCATCATCACGTTGACCACGTATTGGCTCGTCCGCTCGACGATCATCGCAGGCACCCTCAACGAAGGGCGGACCGCCTCGACCTTGGCTCTCGGCTCGGTTGCCTTCTGGCTGCTCTACCGGTTGATGCGTCCCCTCGACCGCTTCGACGCCGCGCTCCTCGGCGGTCTCGTCGCAGTCGCCGGGATCATCGTCGCCACCCCGGTGACGCGCCGGTTCTACGCCCTGGATCTTCTCCCGATCACGGATGCGTTTGCCGCGGGAGTGGTGACCGCCACGAGCGTGGCGGTCCTGCAGGCGTTCCTACGCGGCCGTCAGTCTCGCCCGTCACCGGTTTGACCCGGGCCGTCCGGAGACTCACCGGTTTCGACGAGTGATTCCGCGACGGATCGCAGCTTCACATTCATTCGTTGTGACGCCCGCCGAAGCACGTCGAAGGCTTGGTCAGCGGTGATGCGCTCGCGCTCCATCAAGATCCCTTGGGCCTGACCGATCAGTTCGCGAGTACGCAACGCGTCGGTAAGATTGGCCACACGCTGACCATCGGCGGCGCGTTCCTCAGCCAACTCGAGGGCGAGACGGGCCAGCGTGGCGAAGAGCTGCCCTTGTGCTCGATCTGTGGCGCCGAACGCGGCTGGTAGGTGCGCATACAAATTCAAAGCGCTCAGCCTCTCCACCGAAAGCGAGTACGAGAGCACGCTGCGCACTCCAAGTGCAGCGGCTTCTGGTCCGAACATCGGCCATCGCTCGTCCGCGGCGAGATCGTGGGCGTAGAACGTGGAACCTCGAGCGGAGGCATCTATGCACGGCCCCTCATGGGCCTCGATCTGCAGACGATCGAGGGTGTCCGACAGCGATGAGCTCGCCGCGGCAGTGGCCACCGCTCCCTCTCGCGCCAGAAAGACCCCGGCGGCATCGCACCCGTCGATGGTCTCCGCGGCGAGGGCGACGATGTGCTGCAACGTCTCGACGACCGACCCGGGCCGCAACAGCTGCTCCGCCACGTGAGCAAAGCTCGTCTCCAGGTGCTCAAGTTCAAGATCGCTGGCCACCGTTACAGTTCACCACGTCGGTCACGAGCATCCGACATCTTGCCGATCCGGTCACGGAAGATCACTGGTATCGTGAGGCTCAGCCTTCGACAAGCAGGGTTCGGTAGAGCGGCCTCGGCCACTCGCAACTACCTGTGAAAGCTGTCGATCATGGCCTCGAAGGGATCGGCGTTCCTGGCTCCGCAATCCACCTCGATCGGCGATTCCGGCATCGACATCGCCTTTGGTGAGAATGGCGCGGTTGTTTCCGTGACCGGTGACGTCGATGAGTGTTCGGCGGACACGCTCGCTTCGGTGCTCGGTGCCCTTGCCGGCGCAGGCCACATTCGCGTCGTTCTCGACTTCGCCCGGGTCACCTTCTTCGGCGGGTCGGGACTGGGACTGGTTTCGGTCGTGTCGCTACGCCTCGATTCGTTGGGTGGCACCTTGACGATCCGTGGCGCGTCGACAGCCGTCCGGCGCCTGTTCGCCCTTCCCGGCGTCGGTGTGGCGGCGGGTGTTGCGTTCGAGAGCGCTCAGCATTCCGATCTTGGCGCCGAACAACGGGCCGGCGACCGTACGGCGATTCTGGCCAGCCCACCGGCGTCAGGCGTTGATCTCATCCGGTCGGTCGCCGCTCCAAACAGCACGAAGGTGGTCGACGCCGCCCTGCATCTCGTGACGGTGCTGGCGTCGGCCACCGTCGACGGAGCCGACGGTGTGAGCGTGACCCTCGCACGGGGCGGACACATGGTCACTGCAGCATCGAGCAATGACACTGTCCTGCGGATGGATGAACACCAGTACCGCACGGGTGAAGGGCCGTGCCTGGCGGCAGCCTCCGAAGGACGCTGGTTCCATGTGGAGTCTCTCGCCGAAGAACAGCGATGGCCCGACTTCGTCCCACTGGCCCTCAGCGAGGGAATCGCCAGTGTGCTCTCGACGCCACTGCTCGTGGCCGAGCAGCCGCTCGGTGCGCTCAACATCTATTCGGCAACCGAGCGGGCGTTTGGTCTCGAGCAACAGCAACTCGCCGCGCTCTTCGCCACCCAGGCCGCGACGATTCTCACGGACGCCGGCGTTGATCGGATCAACACCGATTTCGCCACCCGGATGTTCGAGGCGTTGCTCGCACGCGAGGTCATTGCCCAAGCCCAGGGAGTACTCATGGCCCGCCAGAACGTGGGTCGTGCAGAGGCAGCCGCCGCTTTGCACCGTGCCGCACGAGCGGCGGAGATCTCCGTCCTTGCCCACGCCACCGACATCGTGGCGTCGACCCATGACGACGCCGACACCGGAAGCTGACCTCTCGATGCCCGAGCTCACCGATGTTCTCGAGCAGGCACGCCGCGACCTCGGTCTGTCGGTGGCGGATCTGTGGTTGCGATACTTCGCCCTCGGCGGGATGAGTGCCGCGTTTGAGATCGAGGCAATCCTGTTCGGGGCCCTTGTTTCCAATGACCACAACCGCGACATCATCGCCGTGGCACTCAACGAGCGATTCTCCGAGCTCGGCGGAGACCATCCGGTCCGCTACACCGGCGACGTTTCCGGAGACCATCCACCTGTCGTTTGACAACACCGTTTGCGGGGTACCGGTGCGGGCATGCCCGAACTCACCGATCTTTCCGAGCAGCCAATCAGCTTCAACGCCGAGAGCAGCAAAAAGGCGCGTCTCGACTCGTCGGCTTTCCGGGGCCGTGTCCCGGTGGTGATTGTGTTTGTCGGAGCGCACGGACCCGAGGCCGACTCCGCGATCCTTGGCCTGGACGGTGCCCTCATCCGCTTCGGCGAGCGGCGCATTCAGCTCCTTGTCGTGGTCGACGGGTACCCCTCGGAGGTTGCTGATCGACTGGCGGTGACCGTTCCGTTGATCACCGACGACGGTCTCGCCGAAGAGCTCAACGCCAAAGTGGACGATCAAGGGCGGATCAGTTCGGTCATCCTCGGCAACGATGGCCGAGTCCTCGATGTCGTGCGTCTGCTCCCAGTCGATGATCAGGCATCGGCAATCCTGGTCGCCGTTGATCGGCTCGCCGCCGAATTTCCCGATCGCTTCGGAGTCCTCCCCGAGAGTGACGAGAACGCCGAAGCGATCGACGACCCGACCAACGTCGAGAACGGCGGCGCCCCCAGCTTCCGCCAACGCCTGTCCTGGCTCACCGGTGACCGGGCGAGCGAGGCCAAGGCGCTCGCCGACACGGTCGACGTTCCGCCTTCTTCATCCGGGACCGTTCTCGCGGCGGCGAAGAAGGCAGTCAGCGACGCCCACGGTGACTCCTCCGTCGCCGAGAGCGATCCCGTCACCAGCGATGTGGCCAATCGCGGCGACGTGATCGAAAAGCTCTGACCGTGCGTATTCGCCGAGCACTTCGGGGACTTCCCGATTCGACGTCGACACCATCGCCGCGTGATTCCGCTTCGAAGCAAGATCCCTCGAGAGCTCCGTGGCGGGTGGAAGGGACGCCGTCGCCGGCGTCTGACTCGAAGCCGCACAAGTCCCCCAACGGCGGGCTCCCCCGCTGGCTCACCTGGATCGCCGGCGCACTGCTCCTCAACTGGATCCTCGCATCGATGTTCACCCGCCCGACGCCGGCGACGACGATCACCTACAGCAGCTTTGTCGAGCAACTCTCCGCCGGAAACATTTCGACCATCAGCGCCAAGGGCGATTCCATCACCGGCAAGCTGCGCAAGGCGATCGCCGTGAAATCGAAGAACACGACGACCTTTGCAACGCAACGGCCGGCGTTCGCCGACGACAGCCTTCTCGCCACTCTGCAGGCGAAGAACGTGGTGGTCACCGCGAAGCCACTGGTGTCGGATTCACCGCTCTGGGCCACGCTGTTGGTGAACTTCGGCCCGACCCTGCTCATCGTCGGGCTCGTCGTCATCGGGACCCGATCGATGCGCAAATCCGGTGGTCTCGGCGGCATCGGTGGCATTGGCCGGTCGAAAGCCATTCGCGGCGACGAGCTGGGCACAGCACGCGTCACGTTCGCCGATGTGGCAGGGATCGATGAGGTGGAGGAACAACTCTCCGAGATCGTCGAGATGCTCCGTAACCCGGCGAAGTACCACAACGTAGGCGCTCGACTCCCGCACGGTGTGCTGTTGTCCGGGCCTCCCGGCACCGGTAAGACACTGCTGGCGCGCGCCGTCGCCGGCGAAGCCGGTGTTCCGTTCTTCTCCGTTTCCGCCGCGGAGTTCATCGAGATGATCGTGGGTGTGGGTGCCAGCCGCGTACGCGATCTGTTCGATCAGGCCAAGAAGGTGGCGCCGTCGATGATCTTCATCGACGAGCTCGACGCCATCGGTCGAGCGAGAGGCGGCGGGGCCAGCTTCGGCGGCGTCGACGAACGAGAACAGACCCTGAACCAGATCCTCACCGAGATGGACGGATTCGCCCAGACAGACGGGGTCGTTGTCATCGCTGCGACCAACCGGGCCGACGTCCTCGATCCTGCCCTGCTTCGGCCCGGCCGGTTCGACCGTCGCATCGTGGTCAACCCTCCCGACCTGGCGGGGCGCAAAGCAATTCTCGAGATTCACGCTCGCGGAGTACCGCTCAACGACGACGTGTCACTCGCCCAGGTTGCGGCGACCACTCCGGGTATGGTCGGCGCCGATTTGAAGAACCTGGTCAACGAGGCGGCACTGCTGGCCGCCAAGAGCAACCGTGATCGACTGCAGCCTTCGGACTTCTCACAGTCCCTGGAGAAGATCATCCTCGGGGCCGAGCGTCACATCACCATCTCGCCGAGCGATCGTGAGCGGACGGCGTACCACGAGAGCGGCCATGCGCTGCTGGGAATGTTGCTGCCGGGCGCTGACCCGGTGCGCAAGATCTCCATAATCCCGCGTGGCAACGCCCTCGGCGTGACCTTCCAGACGCCCGACACCGATCGCTATGGCTACGACGCCGAGTATCTGCGCGGTCGCATCACCGGCGCCCTCGGCGGCCGCGCCGCCGAGCAACTGGTGTACGGCGCGGTGACCACGGGTGCGGAGTCCGACCTGGAGCAGTGCACCTCCATCGCCCGCCAGATGGTCGGTCGCTGGGGTATGTCCGATGCGATCGGACCGGTCTCTGTCCTCCCGGCCGCCGATGGGCAGCTGCGATTCCGCGGTGATCCAGGTTCGGCTTCCGACGCCAGCCTCGAACTCGTCGACGTGGAAGTACGTGCCCTCATCGATCGCTGTTACGCCGACGCGCTCCAGCGGCTGACCGAACATCGTCCCCAGCTCAATCAACTCGCCGCCGCACTGCTCGCCGCGGAGACCCTCGACGAGGGCGCCGCATACGAAGCTGCGGGCATGCCGGCCCCAACCCAACGAGAGGTACACATCACATGAAAGCAATCCAGATCCACGAGTACGGCGCAGCAGAAGTACTCCGCTACACCGACGTGCCGATTCCGACGGTGAATGACGACGATGTCCTCATTCGAGTCGTCGGCAGCTCGGTCAACCCCGTCGACTGGAAGATCCGAGCCGGTCACATGAAGGGAATGGTCACGTTTCCCATGCCGTTCATCCCCGGCTGGGACGTGTCCGGCGTCGTCGAGTCCGTCGGCAAGTCCGTCACGACGTTCGCTGTCGGCGACAGCGTGTATTCACGTCCGGACCTGGCCAGAGCGGGAACCTATGCCGAGATGATCTCGGTTCGTGAGAGCGAGGTGGCGCGCAAGCCCGGCACGATTTCGCATATCGAAGCCGGGGTGTTGCCGCTGGCCGGCATCACCGCGTGGGAAGCGATGGTCACCGTCGGTCAGGTTACCGAAGGGCAGCGGGTCCTCATCCACGCGGCATCGGGTGGCGTGGGATCACTGGCCGTGCAGATCGCCAAAGCGCATGGCGCGTATGTGATCGGAACGGCGTCAGCCCGCAATCGTGGGCTCGTGGAATCGCTCGGTGTCGACGAGTTCATCGACTACAGCGCCACACCGTTCCAGGACTCCGCCAAGGACATCGACCTCGTGTTCGACACGATCGGTGGCCCGACGCAGGATCACTCGTGGTCGACGATGAGCCCGAACGCGATGCTGGTCTCGATCACATCGCCACCGTCGGAGGAGATAGCGCGCCAACACGGAGTTCGAAGCGCGTTCCTCTTCATCGGACCGAATGCAAGCGCGTTGAATGAGCTGACAGCCTTGATCGAGCGGGGCCTGCTTCGTCCCATCGTCGGCGCGGAGTTCGCACTGTGCGATGCGCAACGAGCTCACGAGCTGAGTGAGTCGGGCAGGGCCAAGGGCAAGATCGCTCTCTACGTCGGTCAGCCCTAGCCAAGACCACCCGCACGCGGAGAGGGTTCACACCGCAGGGTCGGGTGCGAGCCAACTGCGGTAGTGCGCCGCGCTGGCAGCACCGAACGTTGAGGAGTCCAAGTCCGCGATCTGCAGTGCGGCACGCAGGGACGATCGCAGAACGTCGAGAGCGATGAGCTGCGCTCGTGGCTCGAGGGTGAAGAACGCCGCGGTGACGTCAGCGCTCTGGTCGCGCAGCGCTTGTCCGAACCACATGAGCGAGGCGTCCAGGAACGCATTCGGCGACGCACTCGCCAGGGGAGGTGCAACGGTGACCACGGACTCCGGCATGCCTGCTCCTCGTGCGATGGGTGGGTACGACTCGGCGCGGTTACCCAGGCGACGGCGAGATCAAACCGCGACATCTCTGTGGCCCTACTCCGCGATCCCGATCGACACTTCGCCGCACTGCCTGCTACGAAGAAACGAGACCGGCAACGACGTTGATCGTCACCGCGACGATCACAGCCCCGAACACGTAGGACAGAAGGGCCTGGCGTAACACCGTTCGGCGAATCGTGCGGTTCTTGATCTGGGTGTCCGACACCTGGAAGGTCATGCCGACAGTGAAGGCCAGGTAGGCGAAGTCGAGATAGTCCGGGCTTTCCTCGTCGCCGAAGTCGATGCCGCCTCGACCTGCGTCGGAGTAGAACTCGTGTGCGTACCGCAACATGAAGACGGTATGCACGACTGTCCACGAAAGCGCCACAACCACGACACTCAGCGAGGTCAGCACAACCTCGCGCCAGCCACTGAGCCCTGCCGCCTTCACGAGCCCGAAGACAACACCACCAAGGCTCATGAGCGACGATGCGACGAGCAGCGCGCCGGCCTCAGCCCTCGTATCGTCCTCCGCCGTCGCCGCCTCAGCCGTCTCGTCAGCCGAACATCCGATGACATACGACCACGTCATCGTCAGGAAGGTCACTGCCGAGGTGGCCCATCCGCCTACGATCGCAAAGGGCACCGAGCGCGAGACGGCGCCGACGCCAGCTCCAATCAGGAGACCGGCGCCGAGCGACAACGCGGCGCGAGCGCGATGTCCGCCCTGCCGGGACGGCCACCGCGCTCGCCTCCGTCGGCGACTGTTCAGCGCCACGCTCGAACGATCACGCGGCCTTCGCGTTGTGGGCCTCGCGAAGCGCCTTCACCTCGATGTAGGCCTTCGAAACGTCATCCATCTGACGCGCAAGGACCAGACGCAGACCCGACGAAAGATCGGACGATTCCAACGCCGTTTCGTAGGTCTTCACGGCGTGCTCCTCGCCCTGCACCGCAGCGTCGAGCACGCCGGCCGGATTGGAGCCGGACACGGCGTCCTTCAGGGTCATCCAGCCCCGATGGAATGCAGCAGCGATCGTGCCCGATGCTTCGATGGGATCGCCGTAGTCTTTCGCCATCTTGTGCAGTTCGTCGTAGAACGCACTCCGCTGCAGGCTTAGGCGGAGAAACGTGGGGCAAAGCTCGGGAGAGTCTTCTTCCAGAAGGGCGGCTGCTCTGGCGAAACCATCCTTTCCATCCTCGAGGGTCTTCATGAGGTCGCTGGCGACGATCTTGTCGGTCGACATAGGTGCTCCTTGTGCATGGCCGAATCCGGCCGTTCGATAGGAGCCTTCAACTACCCCGCATCAATGCACGACAAACTCTCCGGCCGAACGGTTCTTCGACAATCCCGGATGCGTGCCGGTCAAACTTCCAGACAACGAGCGAAGAGCTCAGCGTCGCCGCAGCGGCTCAGCGCGTTCCGCCCTCGTTGGACAGTCTGCCGGACGCCGACTCCAGATGAGCGCGAACAAACCACTGATACTGCTCGAGAATCCCCGACTGGCCGATGAGCAGATCCTCCGTGATCGGATCGGCATCGGAGACCGCTTTCATCGCGTTTCGGTGATCGTCGATGACGCCGACGTAGACCGAATCCAGCGCCGTCAGGTGCTCCGGAACGAGAGCGCGGCGCAGGGGATAGTCACCCCACGTACGGGTCACGACCATGTTCCCGGCGAGACCGTTCGGCGAGGAGCCGAGCGTGGCGATTCGTTCTGCCGTGGCATCGACCATTGCGGCCACGCCATCGACCTGTGGATCAAGCATCGTATGCACACCGATGAACGTTGGTCCGACCACGTTCCAATGCACGTGTTTCAGGGTGAGGCAAAGATCGATCAATGCACAAAGACGTTCCTGAAGAATGTCGGCCACCTGGGCACCTTGGGCCGGAGCTATGCCAGGGACGGTGAAGTTCCCAGCTGAGTTCGTGCTTGCGTCCGTCGATTTCGCAGCCACCTTTGCGGCCTTGGCGGTCCGAGCGGTAGGGCTGGTCTGCTTCCGTGCTGCCATTGGTGCTCCTCAGGTCAGGCCGGACGTCCGGCGGCGTACCGGATTGGTACCCGCGACATCGTTGGCCAAACGTCCGCTCGACTCACCGCCCGACACCTTGAGTCCTCTTTGGGCAGCGTTTGATCACCCGGGTCCTGGGTACCATCTTCCAGATGGCCTTCCGACGACCCCGCCTCTCCTTTCGCACCTCGCTCGTTCTCGAGGGTCTCGCGATGTGGCTGTGGCGGCACCGTAGCGAAGCACGCGCCGTGACACGGTCGATCCCGAGTGCGATTCGTCACGCACGGAGCGGTGAAACGAAGGCTGCGTTGGCAGAAGTTCGCCCGATCGCCCGACAAGCCCGTTCGATCGATCGAACCCGCCAGAAACTCAAAGGTGAACGAGTGGGTCTGGCGGACCGTGTGGCGCACCTACGCAGAGCGGGCAAAGACGACCCGCCGAACAGCACTGATCAGATATGAAAAGCTTCGACGCGGCTCCCCTCGTTGTGGACGGGCAGTCCCTGCTACTCAACGTCACCGAGAGGACCGACATGACACGAGTTGACCAAGCCCCGGTCACACTCACCATCCCCGCCGACGCGGCATACGTCAGGCTCGTTCGCCTCGTCGTGGCCTCCTCGGCTTCGGACCTGGGCTACGCGTACGAGGAGGTGGAGGACCTTCGCATCGTTGCTGACGAGGCGGCAAACCTGGCTATCGGCGCGTGTCGCGCCGGCGGTGAAGTGCGCATTGGCATCTCGAGCATCGACGGCACGATTGCCGTTGGCATGGAATGCCCAACCGACAATGACCACGCCGAGTTCGACCCGCTGGCTTCGCAGATCGTCGCGGCTCTGACCACAGACTGCGCGGTGTCGAGCATCGACGGGGAACTGCGGGTCTTCTTTCAATGCCCGCCGGCTTCCAAATGAACGATCGTCCGGCGGAGGCTGACCCTACCCCGGACGCCCCTCACTCCCCGCCCCAACGCGACAATGAAACCGAACGCATCCGGCGCTACCACGCCACGCGGGACGAGAAGCTCCGTGACGAGATCCTGCGCGATGCCCAGGGAATTGCCATCGGTCTCGCTCGACGATTCCGCGACCGGGGGGCGGAGCTCGACGACCTCATTCAGGTCGCACAAATCGGTCTTCTTCATGCCATCGAGCGATTTGATCCTGATCGTGGAGTCCCGTTCATCGGGTTCGCGACGCCAACGGTCCTCGGCGAGTTGCGCAAGCACTTCCGCACCGTGTGGAGCGTCCATATGCCCCGATCGCTCCAGGAGGCAACCCAGCGCCTCGGTCCGGCGGTTGGCGAGCTGAACCACGAGCTCGGCCGTTCCCCGACCTTGGACGAAATCGGAGCACGGATCGGCCTGACCCGTGAGCAGGTGATTGAAGCGATGGAGGCAAGCGCCGCGTTCCGGGCACGATCGCTCGACGCGCCTGCGCTTGGAAGTGCCGGTTCGTCGCTTCATGTGACGATGGCTTCCGATGAGGCCGACAGGCCCTTCTCCCAGGTCGATGCGCGAGAGACGGTAGCTCGCTTACTTCCCCTCCTGTCCGAGCGAACTCGGCGAATCGTTGAACTGCGTTTCTTCCAGGAACTCTCGCAGAGCGAAATCGCGGAAGCCGTTGGCGTCAGCCAGATGCACGTGTCGCGTCTCTTGCGTCAGGCGCTCGACCAGATGGCGGCGATGATGGGCAGAGACATAAGCGCTGAGGAAAACGCGTTTCCTTAGCTCGCCCATCGAGGAGAGGGGAGCTCCCGCTGCATCCGAGGTTTGCCGTCCCGACGGGCGGGTACTTGGTACTCGTCGGCACCGTCGCCGACCAGAACGAAGGAGACGCTCATGGGAGCAATCGACGAAGTCAAGGGACGATTGAAGGAAGCTGTCGGCGCCCTCTCAGGTTCGAAAGACATGAAGCGAAGCGGCAAGGCAGACCAGGTCGCCGGGAAGACGAAGGATGCCATCGACGCGGTTCGCAAGAAGGCAGGCGAGGCCGTCGATTCGATCAACGACCGGAGCCCCAAGAGCTGACCCCCCAGGAATCCGGTGCCGCATCGGCGGCTGCGGCACCCGGACTGCGCACACTCCCTATACCAACGAGCCCGGGAGCCCGTCATGACGAGCAACGATTATGAAGAAACCGGTTTCATGGGCGATCTCAGCTCCGTGGGTGGTTTGAACCGGTGTCGATGATCGACCTCACAGGGGCGCTGCGCATGGCGCGCGGCGCCAACCCAGCCTCAATGCCCGCGATCCTGGCAAGATCGGCCGTCGACTGCGGCGCATCCGATGTCGTCGTGTATCTCGTCGATTTCGGACAGACCATGCTCGAGGTCATGCCGGATATGTCGAGCCTTGGGCCGACTCCCCCGTCGGAGGCGGTCGCCACCACCATGGCAGGCCGCGCCTTCACCGATCAACGAGTTCTCATCGCCGACCGCGGTGACTCAATCAGGGTCTGGGTGCCGATCGTTGAAGGATCCGATCACACGGGCGTGATCGCTCTCACGCTTCCGGGCCAAGATGAGACGTTGCTGAGGGCGTGCGAAGACCTGGGCATCTTGGCCGGTTACCTCATCGCCGTTCACGCTCGTTGCACCGACGTGTACAACTTCTACAGGCGTCGCCGTGACATGAGTCTTGCTGCCAGCATGCAATGGGACCTACTCCCACCTCTGGTGCTACAAGCAGGCGGTGTGAGTGTCGCCGGCCTGCTCGAGCCGGCATACGACATCGGCGGCGACTGTTTCGATTACTCACTCAATGGCGACTTTCTCGACTTCGCCATCTTCGACGCTGTCGGACGCGGCCTCGCTGCAGCTCGAATAGCTTCGCTGACCCTGAGCAGCTATCGGCACGATCGTCGCGACTGCCGGCCGCTCGCGAAGATCCACGAAAATCTCGGAACAACCATTGCGCAGGTCGCGAAAAACGAATTTGCCACGGGAATCATCGGGCGAATCGAGCTCCCCTCCGGCATCTTCTCCTGGACCAATGCGGGCCATCCGCTGCCGCTGCTGATTCGTGGCGGACGAGTCGTCCGTGAACTGCCCTGCGCCCCGACTCCACCGTGGGGTGTCGCTGCCTGCCATCCGACCGTGGCAACAGAACAACTCGAGCCCGGGGATTGCCTCCTGCTGTACACCGATGGCATCACCGAAGCACGCAGCCTCGGCCGTGAGTTCTTCGGTGTGGACCGACTCATCGACTTCATGAACCGATACTCCGCAGAGTCGCTGAGACCGGAAGAGATGTTGCGTCAACTCGTCGAAAGTGTCCGCACCTTTCAGGAAGTCGATGACCTCCATGACGACGCGACTGCGATGCTCGTGCGCTGGGAGGGTGCACCGAACAACGACATCCCGCAATGACGGTCGCGTCGTAGCGGGGTGCGAAGAAGTTGGTGAGTCATCACGGAAAGGTCGGCGAGTCGGCCGGTTCGCGAAGGAGCCGGACGGGAATCGCCTTTGCCGCAGGTGTTTGCGCGTTTGGACCATGGTGGTCGAGCGGGAGTAGCACATTGAGCTCCGGGTAGTACCCGGCAACACACCCGATCGGAGTGGGGTACGCGATGAGACGGTATCCCGAGGCACGTCGCTCGACGCCGGCCACGTCACTAACAACATCGACCACATCTCCATCGACAAACCCGAGCTCGGCAAGGTCCACCTCGCTCACCATCACCACGTGTCGATCACCCGAGATCCCCCGATAACGGTCATGATGGCCGTAGATCGTCGTGTTGTACTGATCGTGGGAACGCATCGTCTGCAGCAGCAAAGTGCCTGCCGCCGGCCAGCTGGGGCGAACGGTTGTGACTGCGAATTCGGCCTTTCCGCTGGCGGTCGGGAAGACACGCGAGTCGCGCGGCGGATGAGGAAGCGAAAAACCCCCCGGCACCCGGACTCGATCGTTGAACGCGTGAAACCCGGAAATCACCGCTGCGATGTCATCACGAACGACGTCATTGTCGGCCCGCATTCTCGACCACTCGACCTCGTGGTCTGATCCGAACAACGCCGTCGCCAGGTCACACACGATCGACACCTCGCTGCGCGCGTGTTTCGGTGGGGTAAGGACACCCTTGGAACTGTGGACGACGCCCATCGAGTCCTCCACGGTGACAAACTGCTCCCCAAACGCCGTGACATCACGATCGGTCCGGCCGAGCGCCGGCAGGATGATCGAGGTACCGGCCGCGACAAGGTGGGACCGATTCAGCTTGGTGGATATCTGCACCACCAGGCGAGCATTGGAGACTGCCCTCTCCGTGAAATCGGTGTCTGGGGCGGCCCGCACGAAGTTGCCCCCGAGGCTCACGAGGACCTTCGCCCGCCCGTCGGCGAACGCGTGCACGGCGTCTACCGTGTCGAACCCGTGAGCAGCAGGCAGAGAAACTCCGAAGTGCAGCTGGAGTGCATCGATCTGTTCCGGTTTGGGACGTTCAAAAATCCCCATGGTTCGATCTCCCTGCACATTGCTATGTCCACGTATCGGGGAGAGGCCAGCGCCCGGTCGGCCAATATGGCCGCCAAGGAGCGCCACGTTCGCTATCTCCCGAATCGTTGACATCGCATCGATGTGCTGAGTGATGCCCATCGCCCAGCAAATGATCATTCGTTTTGCGGCGACAATCATCTCGAACGCCGCCACAAGGTCCGCCCGCTTCAGTCCGGTTTCCTTGATCAGTGCGACTTCGTCGAGAGATCGAAGGTGCGCCTCGAGGTCGGCGAAACCCGCGGTGTGCGACTCGATGAAGGAACGATCGATGGTCCCGGCTGCATCGGAGTCCCGGAGAACAAGCCAGCGGGCGAAGAGCTGGAACAGGGCATGGTCACCGCCCAAGCGGATGGGGAGGTGGAGATCTGCGAGAGACGTGCCGCGGCCGACGAGACCTCGAAGTCGTTGCGGGTTCTTGAATCGCAAGAGGCCGGCTTCCGGCAGAGGATTGATGACCAGCATCTTGGCTCCCGCTCGTTTCGCCCCCTCGAGTGTTGTCAGCATGCGCGGGTGATTACTTCCCGGGTTCTGCCCGGCGATGATGATCAGGTCAGCGCGTTCGAAGTCCTCGAGCTTGACGGAACCCTTTCCGATCCCGATTGCGTCTTCGAGGGCGAACGATGTCGGCTCGTGGCACATGTTGGAGCAATCGGGGAGGTTGTTCGTGCCGAAACATCGGGCCAGAAGTTGATACACAAACGCCGCTTCGTTCCCGGTCCGCCCGGACGTGTAGAAGACCGCTTCGTTCGGATCGTCGAGCGATCGGAGCTGACGGGCTATTTCGCCGAATGCGTCGTTCCAGGAGACGGGCTCGAAATGCGTCGCACCTTCACCCTTGATCATCGGCTCGGTGAGACGACCCTGCTGACCGAGCCACCAATCTGATTTCGAGCGGAGTGACGCAACCGAGTACCCGGCGAACAGTGAGCGCTCGACCCGACGATCGGTTCCTTCCTCCGCTATAGCCTTTGCTCCGCTTTCACAGAACTCGATCCGATGCCTTTGACCCGGTGGCGACTCAGGCCATGCGCATCCTGGACAGTCGAAACCGTTCGGCTGGTTGATGACGGTCAGCGCCATGACGGCGCGGCGCACCCCCATGGCACCGACCGATCTCGTGATGGAGGACGCGATTGCCGGAGCACCGGTTGCCCAGCGCTTCGGTCCCGTCACGGTCGTCGTCGGTCCACCGTCCTGCTTCGGCCCACTACCCCCGTCTTCAGAAGGCGAAACCACGGTTAATGAACTGCGGAGGGTCGGTCGGCGGGCAGTTCCGCCACCTCCGCAGCCAGTACCGTGGCAGCACGAGCGAGGTGGATTCGTTCAACGGTGAGCTCCGAGGTCACGAATGCAAGGGTCGACTCCGCTCCCTGATTCCGGTTCACACCGTGCGGGCTCAGACCGTCAAAGCATCCGCCGTCGTCGTCGGCGACGGCGATGCCAAGTCGGTTCCGTCCATGAAACCAGGTATGCGTGAGCGCAGCGCGGTCGCGGAACCATCGGTCCCCCG
Source organism: Acidimicrobiia bacterium (assembly GCA_031368215.1). Classification (GTDB taxonomy): domain Bacteria; phylum Actinomycetota; class Acidimicrobiia; order Acidimicrobiales; family JANYDT01; genus JANLQX01. The sequence continues at coordinate 20,707 of JANLRD010000207.1, forward strand.
ACACCTCCCACGCTCGGGCGTGAGCACAAACGAGGGCGTGCGCTTCCAAGGGCTGTTCGTCGCCCGTCCCTGCCGTGGTCTGCCCCCGCCCCATGCCGAGGTGGCCGGGAAAGCGCACGTGGTCGTCCCGGTCGCACTGAGCGTCGAGCCACCGTAGTGCTCGCAGGGCGACCTCCACGGCGTGGTCGTCATCGAGCGCAACGCCACCCGCAAGAAGGGCTTCCGGCAGCATTCCTGCGTCGTATCGAACCGAGTCTTCGAACCAGAACCAGGAGTCGTGGCTGTTCGTCCGGAGCCGCTCCATCAGCACCGCCACTCGATCGGCGATGTCGTCACGTGTTGTGAGCCACGGTGCGACCGACTGAGCGAGCAGGGTGTAGGCGACTGGATGGATCGCGGGACCCGAAGGGACGTCACGAAACGCCGCTCGGAGGATCGGTTCACAGACCGGCGCGTATCGTTCGTCGTGGACGACCGACGCGAGACCAACGGCGGCACGACCGACGTGGTCACCGAAATGCGGTCGGTCCGACCACGATCGATCAAAGGCCATGAAGTTGTGCATCCGATCACCGCGGCGCGTCGCCAACCCGACTCCGTTGGGGTCGAATGCATTGGCAACGAAGGCCACTGCCCGGGCGGCCACTCGGTCCCAGTACGAATCAACTTCGAAACGTTTCCCGATCGGGATCAAACGGGCAACGTCATCAACGCAGTATCCGCTTGACAGAAGCGGGACGATCCCGTTGGCGTGTTGCACGATTCCCGTGCCGTCGATCAAACGCCGAAGGTGGACAAGCGGAACGGACGGGTGCGGGGCCGTTACCCGCGCGCGATCGTGACGGTGATCCCACCCTATTGATGGGCTCGACGCCGGCAGCGACGCGAGGGGTCGTCGAGTAGGGGAACGGCGACCAAACAGGGCGGAGCGTGCCCGCTCGATCCCGACAACATCGGACGAAACTCCCACGGTTGACGGAGTGCGCAGACGATCGGCGAGGTCGGCCACCTGCTGACCGACCGCCGCCCAGTGCATCCCAGCGCCGACTCGAGAGGCTTCGGATCGCGCGGCGGCCCTGAAGGCGTCGTCAGTGGCGTACGCAAGAATCGCACGAGCGAACGTGGCCGGACAACGAGCTTCGACCACGGTTCCGGCTCCGGAAGCAAGCAGATCCCGCGCGTAGAGGTAGTCGGTGGAAACCACGGGGCAACCTGACGCGACGGCAAAGGTCAGGGCCCCCGAGACGATCTGTTCAGCGTTGATGTACGGAGTGATGAACACGTCGGTTGCCGCCAGAACGTCGGCGACGGCGTCTACCGGAAGGAAGGAGTCGATGAACCGAACTTGCTCACCGAGGCCAAGACGATCGACTTGGGCAAGCAGGGAGTTTCGGTACTGCTCGCCATTTCGGCGGGTCTCGCCGGGATGGGTACGACCGGCGATCACCAGGACCGCTGAGGGAACGACGTCGGCCACGTCGGACATCGAGTCGATCGCCAACTCCAGACCCTTGCCGGGCGAGACGAGTCCAAATGTCGAAACCACGAATCGGTCGGTAAGGTCAAGGCGACTCCGGGCCTCATCGGGCTTCGCGCAGAACAGCGCACTCGGCGCGCCGTGAGGAACGATGTGGATCTTCGCCTCATCGACAATTCGTTGGCGCACAAGGAGGTCCCGCGCCGTCGGCGTGAACACGGTCACGCCGCCGGCCATGGCGCTCGCAGAGCGAAGCGACGACGCCTGCCTCGGACTGAATGCGGACAAGACCGTATGCAACGTCAAGACGGAAGGAACGGTAAGTACACGTAGAAAGTCCAGTACCAGCTCTCCATCCGTGCCGCCGAAGATCCCGAATTCGTGTTGCACGATCACGACATCACACATGTCGTTCGCTCGACGGGCAGCGACAGCGTAGGAATGCGCGTCCGCCTCGGCGATCTCGGCAATGACCGGCGGAAGCGGTTCGCCGACTGCCTGCTCGGAATCAACCAGCGCGATGATGGACACGTCGCCGACGTTTGCCGAGAGATGGAGCGAGTTCTCCAGGTCCGCGGCAAACGTGGCCAGTCCGCAGGCACGAGGGGCGTAGGTCGAACATATTCCGATACGGAGAGGTTCGGGCATGGACTGTTCCTTCTGTTTGTCGTCGGTCATCTGCACTACCCACGGCGACCACGTGTCCAAACCTCGACGGACCGCCAAACCTCGGCTGGTCGAACGTTCACTCGGATCGCCATCGCCTTGGGGTATCGCGCGAGCGACCCCCCAAAAAGCAAAAAATGACGCATCCGGGAGCATGCCCCCGAATGCGTCATCGTTCGATGAATCAGGCGACGACGAGTGTTACCTGCACGGTGGCCGAGAGGTTGCCGGCTGTCCCGCTGATCTGTAGCGGGAAGCTTCCAGTGGGGGTCGTGATCCCTGTCGAAACCTTGATGCTGGCAGACGTCGCCGTCTGGGAGACAACCGTCGCCGTGGCAAACGGAGGGAGGCCCTTGAGCCCCAGGGTGATCGAGGAGGAGAACCCACCACTTGGTGCAATCGCCACGGTGTATGTGGTGTCTGCTCCAGGAGCGACAGTTTGCGATTCCGGCTGGGCGGCGAGGGCAAACCCGCCGACGGTGCTCTTTTCGACGACAAGAGACATCACGATCGTGCGCGTGACCGACGCACTCGTGCCCACAATGGTGATCTTTGTCGTCCCGACCGGGGTGGTCGGCTGGGTCCGCACGCGGATGGTGGTGAGGCCGTTCGACGGGTTCGGATCAAAGATCACACTTGCTCCGCTCGGAAGCCCCGTGGCCGTGAAAGCGACGTCGGGAGCAAACGGGCTGGTCGAACCAGCTCGTCTCAGGACGTTCACCGCAGCAACGGCATCGTTGCCGGCAGGCACCGTCACCGAGAGCGGCGCAAGGCCGAGAGCGAAGTCACCGGTTCGACGAACGACAAGCAGAACCGCCGTCGCCCGAGTGGTCGAACCAGCTTGCCCGACGATGCTGAGCAGGTAGGTGCCTGAGGGAGTAGCAGCCGAGGGCGTCACGTAGAGCACGGTGCTCTGCGTTGTCGGACTCGGGGAGAAGTTGCTGGATGCACCGGCTGGCAAGCCGTCGAGACGAAAGTCGACGGCACCACTGAAGCCACCGATCCGGTTGACCGTAACTCCGTACTGCTGTTGCTCGCCAGATGCTGCCGAGCGGCTCAAGACGTCCGGTACAAGGGTGAACTGCGGGGCGACGGTGGTGCTGGCCGTCGGCGCGACCGTGGTGGTCGTGACGACCGGGCGTGCGGTTACGTTCAATCGGAAGTTCGCTTGCCGCTCCATCTGCCCAGACCGTCCGCGCAGCAGGAAAACGCCGGAGTTCGTGTTTGCGAATGGCGGAACCGTGAGTTCCAGACGGCCCCGTGTTGGGCTCTCGCTGATCACCCTACCGGTGAACCTGTCCGTCAGGTTGGGAAGGTCGAACACGACGATCCCGTTGAACGACGAACTGCTCGAGACATCGAACGTGTACGTCGCCGTTTCGCCGGCCGTGACTGCTTGTGCATCCTGAATGAATCGAATCCCGAAATCGACCGGCACGTTCTTCGTCGTGGTGATCCTCCGGCGGGACCTCCTCGCCGCCGAAGCCTCCGGCGTGCCGGGCATTGCGGCCAGCGCGAGCCCAGCGGAGAGAACCAAGGCGAGAGCCACTCGCTTTCTGGCGCGGGTCGTCAGTCGTGGCGTGGAGGAAGGTCGGGCGGTATCCATGTTGATAACTCCTGTTGGTCGGCCAGAGGCGGCTATGTTCGCTGCCTACCCAGGAAAAACCGTGGTCAAACGCCAAAAACGATGAACGGCGTTTACACCGACACTGAACGGGGGATCAGTTTCTGATCGCAAGACCAAGAAATGGACACATGCGCATCGCCGTGCTCTCACCGATTTCCTGGCGAACGCCGCCGCGGCACTATGGCCCCTGGGAACTCTTTGCCTCCTTACTGACGGAGGGGCTCGTCTCGCTCGGACACGAGGTCACGTTGTTCGCCACTGCGGATTCACGCACGAACGCTCGCCTGATCTCAACGTCACCTACGGGATGGTCGGAGGACTCGAGCATCGAACCGAAGGTGGCCGAATGCCTGCACATCGCGTCGGTGTTCGAGTGTGCTGGGGACTTCGATGTCATCCATAACGGATTCGACTTCTTGCCTCTGACCTATTCCGAGCTCGTCAACACGCCTGTGGTCACGACGATCCACGGATTCTCGTCAGACGCCATCGTTCCCGTGTACGAGCGGTACAACGACTCGAACTCCTATGTGGCCATCAGCGACGCCAATCGCCACCCCCGGCTTCGCTACGCCGCCACGATCCACCACGGAATCGATGCGCGCGACTTTGCGTTTCGCGAAGTCGCCGAGGAGTATCTGCTGTTCTTCGGACGTATCCATCCTGACAAAGGCACGGAGACAGCGATAGAGGTCGCCCGTCGTGTCGGCCGTCGCCTCGTCATCGCCGGGATCATCCAGGATCAGACATACTTCGCCGAACGAATCGAGCCCCACATCGATGACGACCACGTTCGCTTTGTCGGAGCGGTCGGCGGAACCGTGCGCGCCGAGTTGCTCCGCGACGCGGCCGCGCTCCTCCACCTCATCGATTTCGAGGAGCCGTTCGGATTCAGCGTTGTCGAAGCGATGACATCGGGGACCCCGGTGGTTGCGTTCGATCGAGGCTCGATGCGCGAACTGATCGATGACGCCACCGGTGTGCTGGCTCACGATGTCGAGTCAGCGGTCGACGCAGTCCGCACCGCCGTTGCGCTGGACCGCCGGCGCGTGCGCGAATCCGCCATCCGCAGATTCGACGCCACAGCGATGGTTGCCAAGTATGAGGCCCTCTACCGAACACTCGTCACGTGAGGACGGACACCGAAGCGGCCTCCGACGCGACAACATCCGTTTCCGACGACGGACCACGGAGCCTCTGCACCGGATACAGACCGGAATCCTGCTCGTCGTAGGACCAGTCAGGCTGCTTGCCGGCGAAGGAGTCATCCAGCACAGCCACCCCATCAATGATGTCGAGCAGCGGGCGTAGCGCCGAGCCGAGCACTCGCTCGGAGCGACCCGTGGCGTCGTCCGGAGCATCAGATGACGGCAGCACCGGGGTGCTCGCGCACAGCGCAACAAGCGAGGCGACGACCACTTGCTGCTGGCTGGCCAGGCTGCAGCGAGCGCCCGTGGTGATCGTGGCAAGTCGAGCACCTATCTTCGTTGAAACGTCGGTGGCTGCGGTGCCGTCGAGGAGCTGCGCGAGCAGCGCTGTGACAGCGAGCCCGTCGTCTTTGCACGGCACGCACTGACCGCAGGACTCCACGGCGAGAAAGCGAGAGGCACCGTGTGCGAGTGCGAACGTGTCGGCGGCATCGTCGATGCAGAAGAAGCCGGCCGAACCCAAACCGCTTCCGGCCTTTTCCATATCCTCGTGGGTGAGCGGGGTCGTCAACGCGGGTGCGCCGACAACGGCCGACGATGCGCCGGGCAACACGGCAATGATCCGTCGGCCAATGCGGGCGCCGCCACCGATCGAGTCGATCACTTCGTTGAGCGGGGTGCCCATCGCGAACTCACCGACGCCGTGGCGTCTCGTGTCGCCAACGACCGTGCAAACAACGGTGCCTGGTGATGCGGCCGTTCCGACCTCGCGAAACCACGTCGGGCCGTTGGCGACGATCAACGCGACGTTGGCGAAGGTCTCGACGTTGTTGACCAACGCGGGCGCCCCAACGGTGTCCATTGCCCCGGCCAACTCGGCCGTGGCTCCGTCACCGTCTCCATCATCGGCATCGTCGATTCCGCGTCGCCAGGGGGGGCTCACACGCGGGAATGGCTGGCGCTCGCTGATGACTTCGAGCATCGCCGTCTCCTCACCGAAAAGATACGAACCGGGACCGCGGACAATCCGAACATCGATGGCATCGATCCACCCCGCATCGCGCATCTCGGCGACCGCCCGTTCGATGATGGCGAGCTCGACAGCGAAGGAGTCCTTGATTGCCACCACCAACTCAGGCGAATCAACAACGTGACAGGCGATCAACGCGCCCTCGAACACGCGGAACACGTTGTTCCTCAGGATGGTCCGGTCCTTGAAGGTCGACGGCTCTCCTTCCGCAGCGTTGATCACGACAGTCGTCGGCCGGACCGTGGAAGCGTTCGCCAACACGCTTCGCCACTTGGTAGCCGTGGGGAATCCCGCACCACCGCGACCACGTAATCCGCTCTCGGCTATCGCGTCAACCACGTCCAACGGATCCACCAGACGCGCGGCGCCGAGCGCTTCACCGCCACCCCGACGGACGTACTCCGAAAGGTTGCCAACGGGATGCTCATCGAGAACGCGGAAGATCATGACGTGCGAGTACCCGCCGATGGGTTCAGGCAAACAAGTGCCCTCCGGGATCAGCCCACGACCACCGTGACGATCGTCTTCGATTGACGCTGCGTCACACCGAGCGTTCCGAGCGCTTTGGCCAGCCAGATCCCGCGTCCTCCAACTCGGTCAGGATGCGGAGCAGGAACCCGTTCAGGATCGAAGCCCGGGCCATCGTTCGTCATTCGCACAAGCGCCCCGTCGGAATGACGGGAAACGGCGACGGTGATCGAAGCATCGCCGGTGGTCGCCTGGACGGCGTTGCTGAACAGTTCGCTGGCCACGAGCACGACATCATCAACGTAAGGATCGGGATATCCCTCGGCTGAGCCCCACTCGCGAATCTTGGCGCGGAGCATGCGACTCTGGCCGTGGTCCGGAGACAATTGCAGTTCGAGCTCAGGCACGGGCACCTTCGTTCGGTCGCGGGACCCCGTTGGTCCACGTCTGCGGGGAATCAGAGCCACGAACGCAGGTACCCGACTCGGCCCGTTCCAAACCCAGGATCTTCATGAGACCTCACACTCACGACACACCATTACCACAGTCACGTCGTCGGCCAACCGAGACGGTCGAAACACATGCAGGTCATCGAAGCAGGTTTTGATCACGGATTCGGCGACCTCACAAGGGAGCGTCGTGATGAGATCGGCAAAGCGTTCCATCCCATAGAACAATTCGGCAGCGTCTCTGGCTTCCGTGAGCCCATCGGTGAAGACGGCCAACTTGGCGCCGGCGCCGATCTGCGCTTTCGCGGTCTTCCAGGAAGCCGGGAACACGCCGAGCAGCGGACCGGTCGGATCAAGCTCGTGCATCGTGCTGTCGTGATCGGCAAGGAGAGCCGGAGGATGACCGGCGTTGGCGTATCGACATGCTCCCGTGCCGGTGTCGACGAGGGCGACGAACGCCGTGACGAAGGACGGGCACAGATCGCCGACCTGTTCGGACAGAAGGCCGAGCGCGTCGCCCGGTTCCATGTGCATACGCAGGGCGGCGCGCAGGATTTCCTTGCATCGCAACGCCATGATGGCCTGCGGTGCTCCGTGCCCGGCGATGTCGATAACGATGATTCCGAGCACAGCCGGCGAGACCAGCGTGACGTCGTAGCAGTCACCAGCGACCGACCCCACAGCCGGGAGAAGATCCGCGGCCGCCGTCCACCCGCGCGGAAAGGAGCCCAGTTGGTTGGCGAGTTCACTGCGAAGTTGGAGCGTCACTGTGGCGCTCTGTTCGATTGCTTCACGCGCCCGATCAGCGATTCCGCGAAGTCGTTCCGCCTCCGCCAATCGATCGGCCATCGTCGACCGCATCGCGTCAATACTCGCCCCGACCTCGGCCACATCCGACGCGCCACCGATCTTCACGTTCGACGAGAGATCTCCCGAGGCGATGTTCCGCACTGCAACAAGCATTCGGTCCATCGGACGGGCGACCCAACGGCTGAGGGCGAGCGCAGCGAAAGCCGCGAAAAGCAGTGCGACGACTGGGATGGCGAAGAGCAGAAACTGAAGCTGTTGTGCTCGGTGTTCTCGGTGCTGGTTCGCCACGCGCTGCGCCTCGAAGAGCCGGCCGCTGAGCCGATCGAGCGACGTCCGCAAGGTATCGAACTGCCGTTTGCCGACTCCGGTCGACAGTTCTGCTTCAGCTACTGCTCGCCCGGCGCTCCGTCGTGATTCCAGCTCGTTCGCCGCCTGCTTGCGCCACGTGTTCCCAGCGGAAACGGTGCTGTGGACGGCTTCCCGAGTTCCTGCATCGAACGTCGGCACATCCCCGGTGAGCTCGGCCTGTAGGGCGATGACTTCCGCCTCCCCCCGACGGTAGGGCTCGAGGAATATCTCGCTTCCACCAATGATGAATCCGCGTTGGCCTGTTTCCATGTCGACATATGCCGACGTGAGGCGGAGTGCTTGCTGGGTCGACACGGTGAGGTCACGTTGCAAGCCGGCGGCCCCGTTACGGTCCGCGGAGAGAGCCGCGCCAAGAACTCCCAGGGCGACCAGTGACAACACCAGGGCCGCAGCAATCAGCAGGAGACGCGACCGAAGATTCATCGACCGAAGCCGAACGTCGCCGGGCCGACCAGATCAGGTGGCGTCGGCGTCACCGTAGAGCAGGCCGAGACCGGTGAGATCGATGAGCCGATCGACGATTCGATTGCCACGGCGCAACTCGAAGCGATCGGCGGCACGATGGGCGCCGATCAGCACGCTCAGTCCCGAGCTGCCGAGGAACGAGACCGCTTCGACATCGACGATGAAGGAGCGCACACCGTCGCCCAGGAGGGCCGTGAGGTCGGCTTCGAGCCGAGGTGAGGTTTCGGCATCGAGCTCGCCAGCAATAGTGACGACGGCCTCATCGCCGCTTCGTGTCGTCGTGACCTGCATGTTCTACCTCCGGGGATTGCTGTCGCGAGCAGAGCAAGACTCTCTCACACCCCACGGCTGACCCGGCGAGCGCTGCGAAGAAGTCAATCACTACCACCACGTTTCGCCAGGAAACGGCGGGGTACACGCATTGTATGGAAACGACCACCCCAACTCCGTATCTCCTTCCGGAACTCCCCTACTCGACCGACGCGCTTGAACCGACGGTCTCGACGCGGATCATGGAGCTTCACCACGGAACCCACCACGCCGCCTACGTGAAGACGGCGAACGAGCTCACCGAGAAGCTCTCGTCGCTTTCGATCGGTGACGACCCGACGCCCCTGAACCGGAGCCTCGCATTCAATGTGAGCGGGCACCGACTGCACTCCCTGCTCTGGACGTCGATGTCACCTGACGGCGGCGGCGAACCCGTCGGCGTGCTCGGCAACGCCGTTTCCGCGTGTTTCGGCGACACCAAGACGCTGATCAATCGCATGACACTCACGATCGAGAAGCTTTCCGGGAGCGGCTGGGCGGCGCTCTCGTGGGATCAACTTGGGCAGCGTCTCGTGGTTTCGCAGATCCACGACCACCAACACGATCACGCCGTCGGCCTCGAGCCACTTCTGGTGATCGATGGCTGGGAGCACGCGTACTACCTGCAGTACGAAGCGGCGAAGGCCAAGTGGGCCGCAGCATTTTGGGACGTCGCCGACTGGAAGAGCGCCGGAGCGAGGTTGCAAGCGGCGATGGCCCGGCCAACCGTAGCCGTAACGACGTGAACGAGCCGAAATCTCGGTGCTGCGATGGCGCCTCATTGCCTTCGAACACGACGGGACGCTACCTGTCCCCGCTTCGCCCGTTTAGCCCAAGATGACAGGGTCTTTGGTCGCGGACTCTCGATGTTTCGGACTCTGCGTCCCGAGCGCTCGGGGAGCCAGAGATGACACCGTCTGCCCTCTCTGAGTACGGCCCTGCCCGTTCAACAATCGTGGGCACAACGCTGAGCGCTGACGAGGTCCGTGCAATCGACGGATTCTGGCGGGCCAGCAACTATCTCGCGGCCGGGATGATCTATCTGCGCTCCAACGCCTTGCTGCGACGCGCGCTGCACCGTGACGATATCAAGGCGAGATTGCTCGGCCATTGGGGTTCGAGCCCCGGTCTCTCGTTCATCTATACGCACTGCAGTCGGGCCATTGGGCGCTCCAACCTCGACATGATCCTCGTCGTCGGGCCCGGTCACGGCGCTCCGGGTGTGCTTGGCCCCTCGTATCTCGAAGGCTCGTACTCCGAGGTGTATCCGGAAGCATCAGAAGACGAAGAAGGTATGCGTGCCTTCTTTCGCCAATTCTCCTTTCCAGGAGGCATCGGGAGCCATTGCACCCCGGAGACTCCTGGTTCGATTCACGAAGGTGGCGAGCTGGGGTACAGCTTGAGCCATGCGTACGGTGCCGCGTTCGACAATCCGGACCTGATCGTCGCCTGCGTCGTGGGCGACGGAGAGGCGGAGACCGGGCCGCTCGCGACCGCATGGCATTCGAACAAGTTTCTGAACCCGGCCTGCGATGGCGCGGTTCTTCCGGTTCTTCATCTCAATGGCTACAAAATCAACAACCCCAGCGTGCTGGCTCGAATCGCCCATAACGAACTTGAGTCGCTGCTCCAGGGGTACGGTCATACTCCCTACTTCGTCGAGGGCTCCGACCCCGAAACTATGCATCAAGCGATGGCCGCCACGATGGACCACTGTGTCCGAGAGATCAGGGATATTCAAGGCCGCGCTCGAACCTCTTCAGACACAACCCGGCCGATGTGGCCGATGATCGTGCTGCGGACGCCGAAAGGTTGGACGGGCCCCAAGGAAGTCGATGGGCATCGTGTAGAGGGCTCCTGGCGCGCCCATCAAGTTCCGTTGACCGGTGTGGTCGAAAACCCCGATCGGTTGGTGCAACTCGAACAATGGATGCGTTCCTACGACCCTGACGCGTTGTTCAACGCCGACGGACGCCTTCGCAACGAATTCCGTTCCTTCCTGCCGCCAAAGTCGAAGATGATCGGTGCAAATCCGCACGCGAACGGAGGACGCCTCCGACGACCGCTCAAGACTCCCGACACCGACGGATACGCCGTCGTGGTCGCGAAACCGGGAATCACCCAGGCCGAAAACACAAGGCCTCTCGGGACGTGGTTGCGCGACATCGTGGCCGCAAACCGCGACCGATTTCGTGTCTTCAGCCCGGACGAGAACACCTCGAACAAGCTCGACGACATCTACGCCGCATCTGGCCGCACGTGGATGGCTGAACGCCTCGCTTCCGACGACGACGATGGGAACCTCGTCGCCGACGGCCGGGTGATGGAGATGTTGTCGGAACACACGCTTGAGGGCTGGCTCGAGGGCTACCTGCTGACTGGCCGACATGGATTGCTCTCGTCCTACGAAGCGTTCGCCCACGTGATCGACTCAATGGTCAACCAACACTGCAAGTGGCTGGAGTCCGCCCGGAACGTCCCGTGGCGAGAGCCGGTCTCGTCATTGAATCTGCTGATCACCTCGACGGTTTGGCGACAGGACCACAACGGTTTCACCCATCAAGATCCGGGATTCATCGACGTTGTTGCCAACAAGAGTCCGGAAGTCACGCGGATCTACCTTCCACCAGACGCGAACTCGCTTCTGGCAGTAGCTGACCACTGCCTTGCGAGCACCAACTTGGTGAACATCATCGTGGCCGACAAACAGAAGCACCTGCAGTACCTGTCGCTCGACGAAGCGAGAGAGCATTGTGAGAAGAAGGCGGGAATCTGGACGTGGGCAAGCACCGATGAGGGACGAGAGCCCGACCTGGTCCTCGGGTGCGCCGGCGACGTACCCACAATGGAAGCGCTCGCCGCGTCAGTTCTGCTTCGTGAGGCATTTCCCGACATCGCCGTGCGCCTTGTCAACGTCGTCGACCTCTTCGCGCTGCAACCGGAAGAGGAGCATCCTCATGGCCTCTCAGACCGTGCGTTCGACAGTCTTTTCACCAAAGACCGACCGATCATCTTCAATTTCCACGGCTACCCGTGGCTCATCCACCGGCTCACGTACCGGCGCGCGAACCACGGAAACCTTCACGTTCGTGGATATAAGGAGCGCGGCAGCATCAACACGCCGCTCGATCTCGCGATTGCCAACAACATTGATCGATTCAGCCTCGCCATTGACGCAATCGATCGAGTTCCTCGTCTGCAACTGATCGGCGCGCACGCACGAGAACACCTGGTGAACGAGCGAATCCGCCACAGTGCCTATGCCCACGAGCATGGAGTCGACGTCCCGGAAGCGGCGGGCTGGCAGTGGCCGCTCTGACATGATCGTCCTCACCCTCAACGTCGGATCGAGCACCATCAAGGCAGCGTTGTTCGACGTTCCGAGCGAGCCGACCCTCGGTTCGCCGGTCGCTCCGCTGTGGATGTCCGACACGGGCGGGAGCACGGGAACCGACGTCGAATCATTGCCCGGGCTGCTCGACCAGACTTTGGCCGAGGCGCAGGCGGTAATCGACAGGACAGGGAACGTTTTCTCGGTCGGCCACCGAGTCGTGCACGGCGGCGTGGAGTTGACCCAACCAATGATTGTCGATGAGCAGACGATCCACGCAGTCCGTGCACAATCGTCACTCGCACCATCGCACAATCCCGTGAACCTCGCCGGTATCGAGTGGGCGACGAGTGCGTTTCCGAATGCTCGACAGGTCGCCGTGTTCGACACCGGCTTTCACTCGACACTCTCGCCGGCGGCGTTCACGATCTCGGGGCCAAAGGAGTGGAGGTCGCAAGGAATCCGGCGCTACGGATTCCACGGCATCAGTCATCAGTACGTCACCCAACGTGCCGCCCGAATGCTCCAGCGACCACTTGACGAACTTCGCATCGTGTCCTGTCACCTCGGGAACGGTTGCTCGTTGGCAGCGGTCAACAACGGCAGGAGCGTCGACACGACCATGGGGTTCACCCCGCTCGACGGTCTCGTCATGGGATCGCGGTCAGGAAGCGTCGATCCTGGCGTTCTTCTCCATGTGCTTCGCAACGGCACGTCCGTTGATGAACTCGACATACTCCTGAACCGCCGTTCTGGGCTTCTCGGTCTGTCGGGTGTCTCAACTGATCTGCGCGTGGTTCGATCGGCGGCCGACGGCGGCGACCCCGCCGCAAGGCTGGCGGTCGAGGTCTTTGTTCACCGGCTTCGAGGACAGATCGCTTCGATGGCGGCCTCGATGAATGGCCTGGACGCGCTTGTCTTCACGGCGGGCATTGGTGAACACGATGCCCGAACGCGCTCCGCCACAGCCAACGGCTTGGAGTTCCTCGGCGTACGTATCGATGAGGAGCGCAACCTCCTCGTTCCGCCTGAGGCCGACATCAGCGCTTCAGGCTCCGTGGTACGAACGCTTGTGGTTCACACCAACGAGAACTGGGCGATCGCCTGCGCTGCTGCCGGCGTTGTGCGACCCGCGTTGCCGTGATCATTGAACGGATCTGTAAACACGCTCCTCTGGCGGATCGCGTTCAACCGGGGAACATCGAGCCTTGGGGGGCACACTCAATTGCCGTCGACGCAACGACGAACACAGCGAGCCGAATCGACGATCGTTGTCGAAGAAGTTGCAAAAATGTCCTTGTTCCGCGCAATAACAAACATATGTTTGCTAGAATGAGTGGCATGCACGCGTCCGATGTCAGCGAGGAAACCGAATGGTTTCTCACTGCCACCGATGCCGACATGCTCACTGCGTCGGGTATCGACCCGGACGCCGAGTTCCGTCCGGCTGACACCCGCGACGCAGTGCAGGACCTGTGGCACAGCTTGCAGATCGGCCGGGTCAACCTGCTCGACGCCATCATCTGTTGGGACCGCGCGGACGCGCATCTCCTCGACGGTGCCCGAACCCCGACCGCGTGGTTGCGTCACCGGTTCCGGGTTTCACATGCCCACGCCGTTGCATTCCTTCAACAAGCCCGCGGGTTACGCGACACGCCGCGGGTCCGTGATGCGCTACTGACCGGTTCGTTGTCGTTCGATCAGGCCGACCAACTCCTCCATGTGTTCACCGCAGCGCGTGCCGCGTATGTTGCGCGTGATGTCGACATGTTGATCGATCACATCTCGGCGATGCCCGTCGCCCAATGCCGGATCGTGGCCAGGCACTGGGCGGCCCGCGTCGACGCCGAGATTCTCGCCAACAGCGACACCCCGCCGCCCTCCGTCGAACCGACAGTGTCCGAGCTTCGCCTCGGGGAGATCCTCGATGGTGACACCGTCATCGAAGGTGTCCTCATCGCCCAGTTCTTCCTCGACCACCACGACCGCGCAGCCCAAGACCGCGGCGCGTCGATCAACCGGGCCCACGTGAACGTGGTCGTGAACCTTGACCAACTCACCACCGCCCATCTCACCGGCAACGCCGAGTCGCCGTATTCGACAAGCGGGTTGGACCTGGCGGCGGTCCTCCAGACCTGCTGCGACGCGTCGGTCACCAGGATTCTCACCGCCGGAGCGTCACTCACCCTCGACATCGGCCGCGAAACCCGGGTCGTCTCACCACAGCTCCGCAAAGCCGTCACGGTTCGAGACCGCACCTGCCGATTCCCCGGCTGCGACATGCCCGCATGGTTCACCGACGTCCACCACATCTGGCACTGGACCCGCGGCGGACCAACCAACCGGGAGAACTGCTGCCTTCTCTGCCGACACCACCACACCCTCATCCACAAAGGCCGATGGAACGTCACCGGCAACCCCAACACCGACCTGATCTTCACCGGACCCGAAGGCGAATCCCATCGCAGCCGACCACCCAGCCCCCAACTCCCCATCGTGCAAGACGCGGCGTGGAACTGAACGGCGCTCTTCACTTCTGGCCGCGGGCGCGGTGCTCTCCGTGACGTCGGTGGTAGAGCGCTGACATGAGCGAGCGAGCTGATCCGATCGACGCGCATCTGGCGAGGCTTCCGCAGCCCCAGCGAGACACGTTGATCGCTTTGCGCAAGACGCTCCGTGAACTGCTGCCCGACGCGCAGGAGTGCATCAGCTACAACATGCCCTGTTTCAAGGTGGAGGGAGTCGCGGTTGCTGGTTTCGACGGCTTCAAGAGTCACTGCTCCTACTTCCCGCACAGCGGCAACGTCGTGGAGCAGGTCACCGGACTCCCGACCTGGTGTGTCGCTTCTTCAAAGGGCACCCTGCAGTTCCCCGTCGACCGACCGCTCCCCAAGACAGTGGTACGCAAACTCGTGAAGGCCCGCCTCGCCGAGATTGCGGCGAAGCAAGGTCAACGGAGCGGCAGATAATCCCCTCGAAGCGGTTTCGTTGTCCCACGCGGAACCGGCGTCGACCTCTCGTCGACAACGACATGTCGCCCGCATGCCGGGTCGGCCATCGCAACTCTCCCTGTGTTACCCATTCGCGAGGATGGCAAAGCCGCACGTTGCGCCGAGCCGGGTGCCTATGACAGCTTGGTACTCGGGCGAGTCATAGAAGGCACGGAACGCCTCTTCCGACGGGAACCGGATCGCCACTACGCGGTCACCGGCGGGGGTTCCCTCGAGTGCGCGGGCGCCTTCGTCGTAAACGACCACTTCGTGTTCGCACCTTTGGAGTAGCGGATCGACCGCGGCTTGATATGCGCGCAGCTGATTGACATCGGTGACGGTGTCGACGGCGATGAAGACGACGGACATAGGCAGACTGTAGCGATTGACCGCACGACAGTCTTGGACGAACAACAGAGAGGACAACCAGGGAAGCCGGAAAACTCCTTGCTCGAACAGCGCAGCGGAGGCGGGGCCCGACAACCAATGAATCAGTAGTACCAGGGGAAGGGGGACCAGTCGGGTGGGCGCTTCTCCAGGAAGGCGTCGCGGCCCTCGACGGCTTCGTCGGTCATGTAGGCGAGACGGGTTGCTTCGCCGGCGAAAAGTTGTTGGCCGACGATGCCGTCGTCGGTGAGGTTGAACGCGTACTTGAGCATGCGCTGCGCGGTGGGGCTCTTGGCGTTGATCTCCTTCGCCCATTGGAGGGCGACGTTCTCGAGGTCGGCGTGGTCGGCGACTTCGTTGACGGCGCCCATGCGGTGCATGTCGTCGGCGGAGTATTCGCGCCCCAGGAAGAAGATCTCGCGGGCGAACTTCTGGCCGACCATCTTGGCGAGATACGCGCTGCCGTAGCCGCCGTCGAACGAGCCGACGTCGGCGTCGGTCTGCTTGAACCGGGCGTGTTGGCGTGAAGCGATAGTGAGGTCGCTCACCACGTGGAGGGAGTGTCCGCCGCCGGCGGCCCAGCCGGGCACGACGCAGATGACGACCTTGGGCATGAAGCGGATGAGCCGCTGGCATTCGAGGATGTGGAGGCGGCCGGCGCGGCCCGGGTCGATCGTCGCGGCGCTCTCACCGTCGGCGTAGCGGTAGCCGTCGCGTCCACGGATGCGCTGATCGCCGCCGGAGCAGAAGGCCCAGCCGCCGTCTTTGGGTGAGGGGCCGTTGCCGGTGAGGAGGACGCATCCGACGTCGCTCGTCTGCCGGGCGTGATCGAGCGCGGTGTAGAGCTCGTCGACGGTATGTGGGCGAAACGCGTTGCGGACCTCAGGTCGGTGGAAGGCGATCCGCACGGTTCCCTGGTCGACGGCCCGGTGATAGGTGATGTCGGTGAAGGCGAAGCCCGGTACCTCCGTCCAGCGGGTGGGGTCGAAGATGTCGGAGACAGGCGAGGCCATAGCCGTCCATTGTGCCCGTCCACTCGCAGGTACCTTCGCCGCGTGGGAACCTGTGGTCATGACGACCGCCTTCGACGACGCCGTCCGACGCGTCCATGATGAGTTCGAGGACCATCGAGAGGTGGCCGCCGAACTCGTTGCGCTGATGACGCTGGAGGAGAAGCTCGGGTGCCTCGACGGCGACCTCGATGCCTGGCCGGGCCTCGCTGAGATGGTCAGCGGCGGATACCACACCCGCACCTTTCCGGCCGCGGTGGTGGAACGCCTGGGTATCCCCGGCATCCAGTTCTCCGACGGCCCGCGGGGTTGCGTCATCGGCGAGAAGACCGCCTTTCCGGTGAGCATGGCGCGCGGTGCCACATGGGATCCGTCGCTCGAGGAGCGCGTGGGCGAAGCGATCGGTGCCGAACTGCGTACGGTCGGGGCGACGTACTACGGAGGGGTGTGCATCAACCTGCTCCGTCATCCCGGCTGGGGACGGGCACAGGAGACCTACGGCGAGGAGCCCTATCTCGTCGGCGAGATGGGTGCGGCACTCACCCGTGGCGCGCAGAACCACGTGATGGCGTGCGTGAAACACTTCGCCCTGAACTCGATGGAGAACGCACGTTTCAAGGTCGACATCGACGTCGACGAGCGCGCACTGCACGAGGTGTACCTGCCGCACTTCCGCCGGGTGATCGAAGCGGGGGTGGCGAGCGTGATGAGTGCCTACAACTCCGTCAACGGCGAGTGGTGCGGCGAGAACGCGACACTGCTGCAGACGATCCTGCGCGACGAGTGGGGCTTCGACGGCTTCGTCACGAGTGACTTCATCTTTGGGCTGCGCGATGCGGCCAAGAGTGTGAAGGCCGGGCTCGACATCGAGATGCCGTTCCGCCAGCAGCGCAGGATGCATCTCGGCGCAGCGCTGGCGAGCGGCGAGCTTCTCGAAACTGACGTGGATCGCGCGGTTGTCAACACCATGGCCACGCTCCTTCGTTTCGCACCGACGTTCACCCGCGAAGCCGTGCCCGCCCGGGTGCTCGGGCGCGCCCACCGGCAGCTGGCGCGTGAAGTTGCGACCGCATCGATGGTCCTGCTGCGCAACGACTCGGGATCAACCGGTGCCCCGCTGCTACCGATCGACGTTTCGTCGACGAGGCGCGTCGCTGTGCTCGGGCGACTGGCGAGCATGGCCAACCTCGGCGATCGCGGATCAAGTGACGTGATCACCCCCGAGACCGTCACCCTGCTCGATGGTATGCGCGCTGCCCTTCCCGGAGTTGAGGTCACCCACGCTGACGACGACGTGTCGATCGCTGCCGGAGCCGACCTTTGCGTGGTTGTCGTCGGCTACACGTTCGAGCATGAGGGTGAATACATCGACTCGGCCGGTACCGCGCCGTTGCTCGCGGCCTTGTTCCCCGAGCAGACCGCCGAGGACAGTCGGGCCATGGGTGAGATCTTCGCCCGATCGGAGAAGACGGGGGAACAACGCGAGTTCTCGCCCGGCGGTGATCGCCGAAGTCTTCGGCTTCGTCCCGAGGACGAGAGCCGCATCGCCGCCACCGTGGCGGTCAACCCCAACGTCGTGGTCGTCGTGATGAGCGGCAGCGCAGTCACGGTGCCCTGGGCAGCGACGATCCCAGCCATCGTGATGAGTTGGTACCCGGGGATGGAAGGCGGGAATGCGCTCGGCTCGCTCCTCACCGGGGAGGCCGACTTCACCGGCCGCCTTCCGTTTGTGGTGCCCGTCGACGAGGCCGACCTGGCCCGCTGGGATGTCGACGCCGTCAACGAGACGTACGACCTCTGGCACGGTCATGCGCTGCTGCGACGAAAAGGGATCGAGCCCGCCTATCCGTTCGGCTTCGGACTCTCCTATGGGCGGACCGAACTCCGGAGTGCGCAGGTGGAAGAGGTCGACGGAGACCGCATCAACGTGAGCTGTCGCATCGCCAACACTGGTGGGAGGGCCACGAGTGCGGTGGTGCAGGTGTACGGGGGCGTGCCCGGTTCAGGATTCGAGCGGGCGGAGCGTCGACTGGTCGGCTTCGTCCGTGTCGATGTGCTTCCCGACGCCGTGACCACCGCCGAGATCGTCGTCGATCGCCGGGTGCTCGATGTACGCGTCGATGGTGCCTGGATCAGAGAGGTTCTGCCGGTGCACCTCTGGATCGGTCAGTATGCGTATGACCCGACGAGCCTTCTGCTCACGGTGTGAACCGGGACGGACGACTGATGCGACGGACAACGGCAGCCCTGCTCACGATTCCCCTGTTCCTGCTCGGGTCCATGAGCGGCTGCAGCGACAGCAGCGAGTCGAGCTCATCGGGGGCCGACACCACAGCGTCGGGGACCACGGACACGGGTATCGCCGCCGACTCGGTGGCGACCACCTTTCCCACCAGTGACACGGCCCGCGTCCCGGTGGTGGCGCCGGAGGATCTGACGGGACCTCTCGTCATGACGCCGGTCGGCATCGGTCCGTTCCGTCTCGGTGACGAGGCGAACGACGTGATCTCGTCGATGAACAAGATCTTCGGCAAGCCGAGCGAGGACACCGGCTGGGACGTCTCGCAATCACCGTGCGAAGGCCTCGGACGTCGGAACCGCTACGTGACCTGGGGGCGCTTGTCGATGACGTTCGCCGAAGGTCCGACGCTGCTTGTCAAGGACAAGGTCGAGCACCTCCTCAGCTTCCTCGTCTTCGACGATCCGGATCCGAAGATGCCCGAGGACCGCTTCGTCCTCGACGACGGACAGCCGGCGCTCGGTCGCAGCAAGAACGAGATGACGACGTGGAACCCCGATGTGCAATTCCCGGTTTCGGATATCGAAGGACCGATGTGGTCCGTCTCGATCGGAGGAGAACCGATGAGCGGGATGTTCGCACCGCCCGACGACGGGACGGGGGCTGCTCGCACGCGCACCGTGCAGGCCGGGCCCGTCTGCATCGACTGATCGCACGCATTCCCGATGTCCCCTCACGCGCTGCCACTGCGAAACCCTACGCGCGCTGAGCGTTTTGACTCCACGTACTACACGCGCTGGTACGGGCGTCGTCCCGTGCAGACTGCGGCACGCATCGGACACCTTGCCGACGGCACACTCGCATTGGCGAAGTGGTGGGGGATACCCGTTCGATCGGTGCTCGACGTCGGAGCAGGCCCCGGTTGGTGGAGGCGTCACCTCGCCGCGCATCACCCGAAGGTCCGCTACACCGGCGTCGATATCAGCGACTACGCGGCGAAGCGATACGGCCACGAGCAACGCGACATCGCGACGTGGAAGCCGTCGCGGACCTATGACCTCGTCGTGTGCCAGGGGACGTTGCACTACCTGGATGACGATGCCGTCGTTCGGGCAATCTCCCATCTGGCTTCGGCCACCCGGGGGCTGATCATGTTGGAGATCCCGACCCAGGACGACCTCGACGGTGACGTCATCGACGCCGCCGCCAGCGACCTCGATGCGTTCTGGCGATCAGCTGCGTGGTACCGGCGCCGACTTCGCAAGTTCTTCGTCGAAGTCGGCGGAGGACTCCACGTACCGAAGGACAGCCCCCACCGCTTCTACGCCCTGGAGCGCGCCGCCACCTCCTGAGCCATCGCCTCCCGCGGACCGATCCCACATCCGTGCGCAACGCATCCCACATCGCCGAGAATCGTCAAAAACCCGCCGATTTCGGCCGGTCTGGGATGCCGAAACCGGCGATCCGGGATGCCGACCCATGGCGCGGTCAGCGGCCGTGGCGGCGATCCGACGGCTGCGCCCGGGCGGCCCGCGCGATCGCGTCGGCCAAACGCTCGACGCCGTCGCTGACCTGTCCGACGGTCAACCGCAGATGGTGTTGCGTTCCCGGGGTGACCTCGAACGCCGATCCGGGTGCCGCCCCGATGCCGTCGACGAGAAGGGAGAGGGCCGCTCCGCGTTCGTCGGCCACGTCGACCCAGAGGTTGATGCCGTTGAATCCATGGCATGCCACCCCTCGATCCGTCAGTGCCCGCACCACCTCGGAGCGGCGTCGGGCGTATTCGTCGCGTGCTTCCGCGACAGCGGCGACGTTCACCTTGTCGCGCAGCATTTCGAGCAGCACCGCTTGGAGGAGCCGACTGGACCATCCGGGGCCGAGCAGCCGCCGCTCGACCAGCGGCGTGATCAGCGCGGCGCTGCCTCCCACAGCAGCGAGGCGAAGGTCCGGACCGTGGGACTTCGAGAAGCTTCGGACGAGGACGGTCCGCTCCGGGAGGAAGACACCGAAGCTGTGCAAGGGGGATACGGCGATATCGCCGGCGTGGTCGTCCTCGATGACCACGGTGGCGCTCGCCGCGATGAGCGCAGCAAGCTCGCGCACCCGCGGAGCACTTGCGGAGACCCCCAGTGGATTCTGGGCCCGCGGCTGGGTGACGAGCGCGACCGGCGAGAGCCGCAGCGCCGCCGCGAGCGCGGACGGGATGATCCCCTCGTCATCGACGTTCACGCCGACGAGCTGCGCCCCGAGCTGGTCGAGGAGATCGAGCAGTGGTGGAAACGTCGGATCCTCCACGACGACCCGGTCGCCCATCCTGACGACTTCACTGAGGACGCGGTCGAGCGCGTCCATGGCCCCGTCGACCACGGTCAGCGCTTCGGGAACGAACGGCCACGACGTCCGAAGCGTCTCGTCGAGGGCCGGCAGGAGCGGCTCGTCGAGGTAAGAGCTGGTCAGGCTCCGCCGGCTGACCCGTTCGACGGCACGCCGAAGGTCGGGAAGAAGGTCGGGGTCGGGCACGCCGGTCGAGAGGTCGAGGCGGAACTGCGACGGGCGCTGCGTCACCGTGCGGTAGCGACGCGACCCCATTGGTCGCCGTTCATCGCGGACGAACGTGCCGTGGCGACCGCGAGGGTCGATGATCCCCGACCGGGCCAGGGTGTGCCATGCCTCGCTCACCGTCGTCGGCGAGGTGCCGAGGCGCTCGGCGAGTGCCCGAACGGTCGGGAGCTTGGCGCCGGCGTTCAGCTCACCATCACGTACGAGGCGGCTCACCGCAGCAGCGATCCCACGCGAGGAGCGGCCCCGGGTCTGGGACTGGACCTGGGCGACCAACAGGTCCAGGCACGCCTCCTCCGCCGCGGACAACTCCATCCCTCGTTTGTATCAGTAACAAACAGACAACGTCAGGTCGGGGGAGGTGATTGGCTGGCAAAACGCCGTCTTGTCCGTGCTCAGCTGAGGAGTCTCATGTCGCAGATCGTCCGTGCCGCCATCCTGCAGACCTCCTGGACGGGTTCCAAGGAGTCGATGATCGACGAGCACGAGCGCCAGATGCGCGAGGCCGCGAAACAGGGCGCCCAAATCATCTGCTTCCAGGAGCTGTTCTACGGGCCCTACTTCTGCCAGGTGCAGGACACGAAGTTCTACGAATACACCGAGGCGATCCCCGACGGGCCGACCACCAAGCGATTCCAGGCGCTCGCCAAAGAGCTCGGGATGGTCACGATCCTGCCGATGTACGAGGTCGAGCAGGCCGGCGTGCTGTACAACACCGCCGCCATCATCGATGCCGACGGCACGTACCTCGGCAAGTACCGCAAGCAGCACATCCCCCAGACCAAGGGCTTCCTCGAGAAGTTCTATTTCAAGCCCGGCACGGGCGGCTACCCGGTGTTCGACACCGCGGTCGGCAAGGTCGGCATCTATATCTGCTACGACCGCCACTTCCCCGAAGGGTGGCGGGCACTCGGCCTCAACGGTGCCCAGATGGTGTTCAATCCGTCGGCGACCTCACGTGGGCTCTCGTCGTATCTCTGGAAGCTCGAACAGCCGGCCTCCGCCGTGGCCAACGAGTACTTCATCGGCGCCATCAACCGGGTCGGCATCGAGGAACTCGGCGACAACGACTTCTACGGGACCAGCTACTTCGTCGATCCCGAGGGCAAGTTCGTCGGCGAGGTCGGCGATCCGTACAACCCCGAGCTCATCGTCCGCGACCTCGACCTCGACCTGATCAAGACGGTGCGCGAGCGGTGGGCGTTCTACCGCGATCGCCGGCCCGATGCCTACGGTGAGATCGTCCGGCAGTAGCCCTAGGTTCTTCTTCACGCTTCGTCCGCAGTCCAACATCAAGCCACGTCAGCAAAGGGAGCACCAATGTCTCGTACCGTGATTGCCAACGGCACCGTCGTCACCTCCACGGGCACCCACCCGATGACCGTTGTGGTCGATGGCGAACGAATCGCCGCGCTGCTCGAGCCCGGCTCGTCCGACGATGTCGCGGCGCAGGCCAGCGGCGCCCGCATCATCGATGCGAAGGGGAAGTACGTGATCCCCGGCGGTGTCGACGTGCACACGCACATGGAGATGCCCTTCGGCGGCACGATGTCGTCGGACACGTTCGAAACGGGATCGAGGGCGGCGGCGTGGGGTGGCACCACCACCATCATCGACTTCGCCATCCAGAAGAAGGGCGGCACCCTTGCCGAGGCCCTCGAGGAGTGGCACCGCAAGGCGTCGGGCAACTGTGCGATCGACTACGGCTTCCACATGATCATGGCCGATGTGAACGACGTGTCGCTCAAAGAGATGGACGTCATGCACGGCGAGGGCATCACCTCGTTCAAGCTCTTCACCGCATACCCCGGTGTGCTCTACTCCACCGACGCCGAGATCTTCAGGGCCATGCAGAACGCCGGTCGCATCGGCTCGATGATCATGATGCACTGCGAGAACGGCATCGTGATCGACGAGATCATCAAGGACCACATTGGCCGTGGCGAGACCGCGCCGTACTACCACTCGATCTCGCGCCCCGAGGCCATGGAGGCCGAGGCGACCTTCCGCTGCATCCAGATCGCCAAGGTCGCCAACGCTCCGATGTACGTGGTGCACCTCTCGGCCAAAGAGGCGCTCGAGCAGGTGCTCATTGCTCGTGACCGCGGGCAGAACGTGTTCGCCGAGACCTGCCCGCAGTATCTCTACCGCTCGATCGAGGACCTGGCTCGCCCGGGCTTCGACGGGTTCGAAGGCGCCAACTTCGTGTGTTCCACTCCGCTGCGGCACAAGGAGCACCAGGCCGAGCTGTGGCGGGGCCTGCGGATGAACGATCTTTCCGTGGTGTCGACCGATCACTGCCCGTTCTGCATGAAGGAGCAGAAGGAGATGGGCATCGGCGACTTCTCCAAGATCCCCAACGGCATGGCCGGTGTGGAGCACCGCATGGACCTCCTGTTCCAGGGCACCGTCGACAAGCACATCTCGATCGAGCGTTGGGTCGAGGTGGCCGCAACCACCCCCGCCCGCCTGTTCGGTCTGTACCCGAAGAAGGGTGTGATCGCCCCTGGCTCCGATGCCGACATCGTGATCTACGACCCCAACGTCACCCAGACCCTCGGCGTCGAGTATCACCACATGAACGTCGACTACTCGGCCTACGAAGGCGAACGCATCGACGGCCGCTGCGACATGGTGATGAGCCGCGGCCAGATGGTGATCGAGAACAAGGCGTTCGTCGGCCGTGCTGGCTACGGCAAGTACACCAAGCGCGGCCTCTCGTCGTATCTCGTCTGACGCAGTTCGTACGCGTACGTAGTAAACCACCACAAAGGATCCTCACCATGAAGCGAATCAACCACTGGATCGACGGCAAGTCGTTCGAATCGGCGAGCGGGCGCCATGGCGACGTGTTCAACCCGGCCACGGGCGAGGTCGCCGCACATGTCGACTTCGCCGATATGAAGGAACTGGAGATGGCGGTCGCGAGTGCGAAGGAGGCTTTCGCCTCGTGGCGCAACACCGGCCTGTCGAAGCGCACGCAGATCATGTTCGCGTTCCGTGAGATCGTCGCCTCCCGGCGGGACCAGCTTGCCGCCTGCCTCACGGCGGAGCACGGCAAGGTGCCTTCCGACGCCGGCGGTGAGATCAGCCGGGGCATCGAGAACATCGAGTTCGCATGTGGAATCCCGCAGATGCTGAAGGGGTCGTACTCCGAACAGGCGTCCACCGGGGTCGACGTGTACTCGCTTCGTCAGCCCTTGGGTGTCGTTGCCGGCATCACGCCGTTCAACTTCCCGGCCATGGTCCCGATGTGGATGTTCCCCAACGCCATCATGTGCGGGAACGCCTTCATCCTCAAGCCGTCGGAGAAAGACCCTTCGGCGGCCAACCTCATGGCCGAGTGGCTCGCCGAGGCCGGCCTGCCGGCCGGCGTGTTCACTGTGCTCCACGGCGACAAGGTCGCGGTCGATGGACTCCTCAACCATCCCGACATCGCCGCGGTCTCGTTCGTCGGCTCGACCCCGATCGCCCGCTATGTCTATGAGACGGGTACCAAGAACGGCAAGCGGGTGCAGGCGCTCGGCGGCGCCAAGAACCACATGCTGGTGATGCCGGATGCCGACCTCGACATGGCGGCCGACGCTGCGGTCTCCGCCGGTTTCGGCTCGGCGGGGGAGCGCTGCATGGCGATCTCCGTCGTGCTCGCCGTGGGCGGGGTCGGCGATCAGCTTGTCGAGAAGATCGAAGCGCGCATACCGAACGTGAAGGTCGGCCCGGGCACCGATCCGACCGCCGAGATGGGTCCACTGATCACCAAGGTGCACCGCGACAAGGTCGTCAGCTACCTCGATGCGGCTCGCTCCGATGGGGCGTCGGTGGTGGTCGACGGCTCGACCTTCCAACCACCGGCCGGCAACGAAGGCGGATTCTTCTGCGGCGTCTCGCTTGTCGACAAGGTGAAACCCGGGATGTCGGTTTACGACGACGAGATCTTCGGTCCCGTGCTCTCCGTGGTCCGGGTCGACACCTACGACGACGGACTCAAGCTCATCAACGACAACCCCTACGGCAACGGCACGGCCATATTCACCCGCGACGGCGGCCTGGCCCGCGAGTTCCAGCACGACTGCATCGTCGGCATGGTCGGCATCAACGTGCCCATCCCGGTGCCGGTGGCGTACTACTCCTTCGGCGGTTGGAAAGCGTCGTTGTTCGGTGACCGCCACATGTACGGACCGGAGGGCGTCGACTTCTTCACCCGAACGAAGGCGGTCACCAGCCGCTGGCCCGACCCGCGCGAGTCGTCGGTCGACCTCGGCTTCCCGAAGACGCACTGAGCCGAAAGTTACGTATACCTATGGACATCGGAGTCGTTCTTCAGACCAACCCGCCGGTATGGCGCGTCGTTGACCTCGCCAAGAGGGCCGAGACGTTCGGCTTCTCCCACGTGTGGACCTTCGACTCCCACATTCTGTGGATGGAGCCCTACGTCATCTATAGCCAGATCCTGGCGGAGACCAGGCGCGTCATCGTCGGACCGATGGTGACCAACCCGGCCACCCGTGACTGGACGGTCACGGCGAGTGTGTTCGCCACGCTCAACGAGATGTACGGCAACCGCACGGTTTGCGGTATCGGTCGCGGCGACTCCGCCGTGCGCGTGATCAACGGAGCTCCGGTCGGGTTGAAGGAGACGCGAGAGTCCATCGGCGTGATCCGCGATCTCGCCGGTGGCAAGGCCGTCGACTACAAGGGCTCCACGCTCCGCTTCCCCTGGGTGCGCAGCTCGCAGCTCGAAGTGTGGCTGGCCGCCTACGGGCCGAAGATGCTTGCCATGACCGGTGAGGTCGCCGACGGCTTCATTCTGCAGCTCGCCGACCCCGACATCACGGCGTGGACCATCAAAGCTGTGCGCGATGCCGCCGCAGCGGCGGGCCGCGATCCGATGTCCATCACCATCTGCGTGGCCGCGCCCGCCTACGTGACTGACGGTTCCGACGCCGCCAACGCCCATGGTCGTGACCAGTGCCGCTGGTTCGGCGGGATGGTCGGCAACCACGTCGCCGACATCGTGGAGCGCTACGGCGATTCCGGCGGTGGAAATGTGCCGAAGGCGCTGACCGACTACATCAAAGGTCGCCAGGGGTACGACTACAACGAGCACGGTCGGGCCGGGAACACCCACGCCAACTTCGTGCCCGACGAGATCGTCGACCGGTTCTGCCTGATCGGAACCGTCGAGCAGCAGATTGCCCGCATCGAGGAACTACGAGCGCTCGGCGTCGACCAGTTCTCCGTCTATCTCCAGCACGATGACATGGACGCCACGTTGGCGGCCTACGGCAACGCGGTGATCCCGGCGATCAACGCGGGCGGGCCGGCAAAGTCCTGACCGCGGGACTGGCGTGGTGCCATTGTTTGTGTTGCGAGCAGTGAAGCGCAGCGGAGCAGCGCAGCGCTAATGGGCAGAGTCCTGACCGCGGGATTGAGGGAGAAGTCCGCAGTTTGACAACGACCCAGCCGATTGGGCCATGTACGCAATCCGCGTGCTCGGCTCGGAGGGGCCGCCGGTCATGATCTCTGCGCCACGACGTCGTTCCGAGAGCGGCTTCACGCTCGTCGAGCTGCTCATCGTCGTGTTGATCCTCGGCGCGCTTGCCTCGACCGTGGTTGTGGCGTCGGGCGGATTTCGGGACAAGGGCGTTGTCCAGGCCTGTCAGGCGGCGATCCGGGTCTACCGAACCGGTTTCGAGGCGTACCGGGCGGACAATGTCGACGGGCTGTACCCGACAAACGACGCGCAGGTCGTGCCGAAGTACGCCCGGCGAACCGGTGGCTCATCGGCCACCGTGAGCGGCACACCTGAAGCTGCCGTCATCCGCGGGAAGGGCTGGTCCTTCACGATCTCGTACGGGTCGCTGGCCGGGGGAGCATCCGCCGGTTCGGACACCGAACCGTCGATCGGAACGCTGACGGGCGGGTGCACAAGCGCCGGCGAGTCCTCCGCTCCGAGTGCCCTGACCTGCCCGACCGGGCAATGGACCGTGAAGTTCTGGAACATCACCTCGGCGGCTCTGCCGACCGGCATCCCTGGCGGTGCTCCGACAGGGTCGTTGCCGTGTTCCGCCGCTAATCGCCCGAGCATCTTTGCGACGGGCGGCGCTCCGTTGGCCGGCGCCAACCCCGACTTCGTGGTCGCCCAATGGACCGGCACGCTGTCGCTCCCGGCCGGAGCGACGACCTTCACGACCGTGTCCGACGACGGCATCCGTGTACGAGTGGCTGGTACCCAGGTGATCAACAACTGGACCCTCCACGGCGACACCACCGACTCCGGTGTCTTCACCGCTCCCTCCGCCGGCAACTACGAGGTCCAGATCGACTTCTACGAGTGGGGCGGGTTCTGGACGACCAGGCTCAGCGCACCCTGACGCAAGCCGTTCGTACACGTCCGCAACAGCGCAGAAACACGCCGTCTCGCTAGTGTGGGCGGCTGATGGCCGCTCACGTCCCTCCTGCGCTTCCGCGTGCCGACGATGCCGTCCGGTCGGGTGCCGCCGCGTTGGCGGCGGCGGCCGATGCCACTCGGGCCCGGCGCCGCCGTCAGATGCGTGACGTGGGCCTCGGTGTGTTGGGCGTCGCTCTGTTCGTGATCGCGTGGCAGGGCATCAAGGCCCTCGGCGGGGCCGACTCGACGGTCTTCGGTTGGCGCATGCCCATCAGTACCGACGACGCCTCGATGCCGCACCTCTGGACGGTCTTGCGTCGCTTCGCCGAACCGGAAGTGCGCGGGAACGGTCGGACCGTCTTCGCTGCGGTCGGGTCGGGCATGTGGTTCAGCTTCCGACTGGCGATCGCCGGATTCGTGATCGGCGTCGTCATCGGACTGCTCCTTGCCGTCGTCATGCAGCGCTTCACGATCCTCGAGCGGGCCTGGTCGCCGTACGTCGTCCTCTCGCAGACCGTGCCGCTCATCGCCCTCGCCCCGCTCATCGTCGGGCTGGTCGGCCAGATCAGGATCGGCGGGTTCCAGGGACGGCCCTGGATGTCGGTTGCGGCGATGAGCGCATATCTGTCCTTCTTCCCTGTCGCCGTTGGAGCGTTGCGCGGATTGCAGTCGCCGAAACCGCACTCGCTCGAATTGATGCACAGCTATGCCGCGTCTTCGTGGCAGACGTTGCTCAAGCTCCGGTTCCCGGCCGCGGTCGCCTACCTTCTGCCGGCGCTCAAGCTGGCGGCCGCGGCCTCGATCGTCGGGGCCATCGTCGCCGAGATCTCGTCGGGCATGGCGGGCGGCATCGGTCGCCTCATCCTCGACTATTTCCAGAAGGCGACCGGCGATCCGGCCCGGGTGTTCACCGCGTTCCTCGGTGCCGCAGCGCTCGGTCTCATCGTGGCAGCGTTGATCGCACTGCTCGAGAAGTTCCTCCTCCGCAACCGCCCGAAAACAGAGCTGGCATGAACGCATCGCCCTCTGCGGCAGCCGTCGACGTCAGCGGCGTCTCCAAGATCTTCAACCCGGGTAGGGCGAACCAGGTCGACGCCCTTCTCGACGTGAACCTCACCGTGACCCCCGGTTCGTTCGTCTCGCTCATCGGCCCCTCGGGGTGCGGGAAATCCACTCTGCTGCGCCTCATCGGTGATCTCACATCGTCCAGCTCGGGCACGATCACCGTGAACGGCAAAGACGCGGCGCACGCGCGTAAGGACCAGGACTACGGGATGGCCTTTCAGCAGGCTGGTCTCTTCGAATGGCGCAAGGTCCACCGCAACATCGAGCTTCCACTCGAGCTCCGGGGCTGGGACAAGGCGAAGCGGCGCGCCCGCTCCGAAGAACTCCTCCGCCTCGTCCAGCTGCCGACGTTCGGCGACCACTATCCCTGGGAGCTCTCCGGCGGGATGCAGCAGCGCATCGCCATCGCCCGTGCCCTCGCCATCGATCCGCCGCTGCTCCTGATGGATGAACCATTCGGCGCGCTCGACGAGATGACCCGCGAGCACATGCAGGCCGAGCTCCTGCGGATCTGCGCGCAGACCCGCAAGACGGTGATCTTCGTGACGCACTCGATCCCCGAAGCCGTGTTCCTCTCGAACCAGGTGGTGGTCATGTCGGCCCGACCCGGACGCATCACGCACGTGATCGACGTGGACCTCGGTGAGCGCACCAACCCCGACGAGGTACGGGAGTCGGCGGAGTTCTTCAAGAAGATCACCGAAGTCCGCGAGGCATTGCGGGGCGCCGAGGGCGGGCACCACTTCGGAGTAGATGACCGATGAGAGCGGGATGTGGCGCGCTCGCTCGTGTTGCGAGCAGTGAAGCGAAGCGGAGCAGCGCAGCGCCGATGAGCAGAGTAGATGACCGATGAGTCACTTTGCCCGCGCGCTCCGTCATCGGAGCGCGCAGATCGTTCCACCACTGGTGTGGGGCGCGCTCTTCCTCTTCGCCTGGGAGCGCTTCATCATCTGGCGCAAGATCAAGCCGTTCCTCCTGCCAGCTCCATCGGCGATCTGGCAACAGCTCAAGCTGAACAGGTCGGGAATCTGGCAGACGGCGATCAACACGGGAACGAACGCGGTGATCGGGCTCATCGCCGGCATCTTCGTCGGACTCCTCGTGGCGTTTGTCGCGCAGCGCTTCGAGATCATACGCGCACTTATCGCACCCCTGGGTGCTGCACTGAACACCATGCCGATCGTCGCGCTCGGTCCGGTGTTCTACAACCTGTTCGGCTCGACCTCCGACACGGCCCGGCGCGTGGTCATCGGTCTCGTCGCGTTCTTCCCGGTGTTCGTCAACACCCTGCGCGGGCTCACCCAGGTCGATCCGGTCCACACTGAACTGATGCGTTCGTATGCTGCCTCGGAAAGCGCGTTCCTGCGCCTCGTTCGTCTGCCGAACGCTCTCGGCTTCACCATCACCGGGATCCGGATTGCCGCGTCGCTTTCGGTGATCGCCGCTGTCGTGGTGGAGTACTTTGGCGGGCTGCAGAACGGACTCGGCAGTCGCGCCGCTTCCGCGATGAAACTCTCGGCCACCGCCAAGGGTTGGGCCTACGTCGCCGCTGCATGCGCGCTCGGCCTGTGCTTCTACATCTTCGCCGTTATCCTCGAGCGACTCGCCATGCCCTGGCAGGCGAGGCGCCGGGCGGCGGACCGGGCCTGACGCCCGACCACGTCTTCCCCCGCATGACCACACATCCATCCCCCGAGGAGCACATGAGAACCAGCCGAATCACCCGAACCGTCGCCGCCTTTGGCGTCATGAGCCTCGCTGCCGTTGGCTGCAGCAGCAACTCGGCCGACACCACAGCGGCGCCGGCCGAGACGACAGCAGCAGCGGCAGAGACCACCGCAGCGGCCGCGGAGACCACCGCGGCAGCGGCGGTCGAGACCGCAGCCGCGCCGGCCGAGACCGCGGCCGCAGCCCCGGCAGCCGCACCCGCCGCCGCTGACTGCACTACCCCCAACAAGGTGAAGCTCCAGCTCCAGTGGGTTACCCAGGCCCAGTTCGCCGGCTACTTCGCTGCCGTCGATCAGGGCTTCTACAAGGGCCAGTGCCTCGACGTCGAGATCGTCGAAGGCGGTGTCGAGATCGTCCCGCAGACGCAGCTCGCCACCGGCGCCGTCGACTACGCGATCTCGTGGGTCCCGAAGGCACTCGCCTCGCGTGAGCAGGGTGCCGGCATCACCAACGTTGCCCAGATCTTCCAGCGCTCCGGCACCCTCCAGGTGTCCTGGGCCGATTCCAAGATCGGCGGCGCCGCCGACTTCAAGGGTAAGAAGATCGGCAACTGGGGTTTCGGCAACGAATTCGAGCTCTTCGCCGGTATGACCAAGGCGGGCCTCGACCCGGCCAAGGACGTCACCCTGGTGCAGCAGCAGTTCGACATGCAGGCGCTGCTGAAGAAAGAAATCGACGCTGCCCAGGCAATGATCTACAACGAGTACGCCCAGCTGCTCGAGGCCAAAGATCCCGCCACGGGCAAGCTGAATACCCCTGACAAGTTCAATGTCGTGAACTGGAACGACCAGGGAACGGCGATGCTCCAGGACGCGATCTGGGCGAACACCGAAAAGCTCGCCGACCCGGCCTACAAGGATCAGACCGCACGCTTCGTGAAGGCCTCGATCCAGGGCTGGGTGTTCTGCCGTGACAATGCCGACAAGTGTGTCGACATCGTTGTGGCCAAGGGCTCCAAGCTCGGCAAGAGCCACCAGGCCTGGCAGATGAACGAGATCAACAAGCTGATCTGGCCGTCCGCCAACGGTGCCGGCATGATCGATAAGGCCGCCTGGGATCAAACGGTGAAGGTTGCCACCGAGACCAAGAATGCTGAAGGGGCCACCGTGCTCACCAAGCCGGTCGATGCCGCGGCCTATACCAACGAGTTCGCCGAGAAGGCGAACACGGAGTGGGCCGCCGCCGGTGTCGATGTGAAGGGCGAGGGCTTCAAGCCGGCAACGATCACCCTCAACGAGGGCGGCAACTAGTTCCGCACCGGGCGCAGATTTGCGCCCGACGTCGTTTCGCATGAGGGCCGCTCCGCTGGAGCGGCCCTCGTTGTTTGCCCGTCGTTGTCAGCGCGCCGCCGGGACGAGCGCTGCCACATCACCGACGCGAATCGTCCCGCCCCGGAGCACGTCGGCATTCAGGGCGAGCTTGCCGTCGAAGCGCCGGATGATGTCCTTGAGGACTTCGCGATCGACGTCGAGGGTGTCGGGATCAACGGTCGTCATCGGGCAGCGACCACGGCGTGAG
>JANLRD010000245.1:0-6380 GCA_031368215.1 Acidimicrobiia bacterium
GCCAACTCGGCGTCGGCCAGCAATTGCTGGCCGAATCCCACGTCGGCGTGTGTGGCGGCGTGATGGCGAAGCTGATTGGCAACCCAGGTCGAGAACGGAACGCCGAGCGTGTCGATGATCGGCACGACATCGTCCGGCACACTGATCGTCTTATTC
Source organism: Acidimicrobiia bacterium (assembly GCA_031368215.1). Taxonomy (GTDB): domain Bacteria; phylum Actinomycetota; class Acidimicrobiia; order Acidimicrobiales; family JANYDT01; genus JANLQX01. The sequence goes on from JANLRD010000245.1 coordinate 157, forward strand.
GGCACGTACGTAGCATACATACGTACCAGCCCGGACGATTTGATCGGTCGGCTCAGGCGAGCATCGCTTCGAGGCGGGCGCGGACCGACGGCCATTCGGAGTCGATCACGGAATACATCGCCGTGTCCCGCTGGGCGCCGGTCCCGATGTCGCCATTGCCCGGCTGGAAGTTGCGAAGCACACCTTCGAACGTTGCACCGAGCCGCAGGATCGCAGCGCGGCTCTGCTCGTTGCGGGCATCCGTTTTGATCTGTACACGTAGAACATGCCACTCGTCGAACGCGTGCGTCATGAGGAGCAGCTTCGCCTCGGTGTTGACCCGGGTCCGCTGCGCCATCGGGGCCAACCACGTGCCGCCAATCTCGATGGCGGTCGGTGGCGACGGCCGATCGAGGCGGGCGTCCACCATGATGTAATTCGTCATCCCGACGACGAGTCCATCTTCGGCCCGCCGCTGCACGAACGGGATCCACGAGCCCTCGGCCAACGAGGCGAGCCGTCGGGCGACGTACGCCGGCGCATCCTCGGCGCCGTTCACCGTTCGATCGTCTGAGGGCACGGGCCCGTAGCCATAGGTTTCACGCCCACCCGACGCCGCCGCGGTCGCGATCTCGGGTACGTCGTCCGCCCGCAGGAGGTCAAGCCGGACAAAGCGACCGACAAGAGGGTTCTGGAACATCGACGATGTCGTCACGTCGATAATCCTCGCGTCCATGGTCGGGTCTCCCAACTGGTTCGTTCCATCGCCCAGACGTACATGATTCCCTTTTCTCCGGGGGCCTCGATCTCGTGCGTGTACTCCCCGACCTTCGCAAAGCCGAGTCGGGCGGGAACCCGGCCACTGGGCACATTGGCGACATCGTGTTTGATCAGCACCCGGTTTATCGTCGGAGCAAGGGAGAAGACGGCGGTCGTCAGTGCTTCGGAGATCTGCGTCGCCAGTCCTCGGCGTACCGAGTCGGCACGAACCCAATAGCCGATCTCGAGTTCGTCGGGACCGTTTCGATCGTGCGCGCCCGTCCCGGCGACCACGCGACCGTCGCGATCGAAGACGCCGAGGAAGGTGTCACGTTCATGAGCAACCCACGTGGCCAGCAGGTCCAGCCGCTCGTCGAGCGTCATCGGTGGACCGGCCGCCCACGGCATCCACGGCAGCAGATGTTCGCGGCTCTGATCAACTGCTTCGTTCAGGGCGAGTGCGTCGGCTGGCGTGCACGTGTAGTTCCGGATCACCGTGTCGTCGCCCATCGGCACTAGGACCGTAAGTGATGGCATGAACCATTCTCTGCCGAGGGGTGCCTTGCATGCCTCGGAGTTTCTCTGGGCTACCGCTCGTGAGCGGCGGCATCGACCAACGTCAGGTTGCCCAACCGCCGGCGTAGGGGAAGAATTGCGCGGTGGCGAAGCGGCTTGAACCGTCGAGGAACGTCGCGCAGAACGAGGCGAACTCCGTCATCGTGCCGAGCCGTTTCATCGGCACCATCGATTCGACGCGGGCGCGGTCCTCAGGGGTCTCGACCCGGTTCCCGCGGAGGAACTCAGGGAAGTCCATGAAGTTTGTGCCGACCACGTTGAGCTGCACCCCAGAAGCGGCGACCTCGAGCGCGGCGGACTGCAGCAGCACCGTCGCTGCACTCCGGGTGGCGGCGTACACCGACGCACTCTGGGTGGGACGGAGCGCAGTTGCACTCGTCGCAACGAGGATCTGTCCATCGCCTTGACCGACGAGGGTCGGGAGGACGGCCTGCACGAAATGAAAGGGAAGCTCGACGTTGCCGTGAAAGGCCGCTTGAAGATCATCCGTGGACATACGGAGGAACTTGCCGAGGGCGATGCGGCCCGACGAGAAGAACGCCGAGTGAAAGGTGCCGAACACCGCTTTCGCGCGCTCGACCATCTCGGGACCGATCTCCGGGCCGAAGCGGCCCATGGTCGGCGTCCCGTCGTCCTCCGCTCCGACCACCTCGACACGGGCACCGCCGGCGCGCAGTGATTCCGCCAGGCCGGCGGACGGTGACGCGAGCACGAGGTCGTGTCCTCGGGCCGCGAGCAGTTTGGCAAGTTCGGGTCCGACGTAGGACCCGGCGGGAGCAATGAGGGCAACACGACGTTCAGCCATGTGATCGGTTTAGACGGTCGTCGCCGACGCTGTCGAAACGACAGGAAGGGTCCTCGGCCAGTACCGTGAGGCTCATGAAGATCGGTGCACTGATATTTCCGACCGACCTCGGCATCCAGCCGATCGAGCTGGCCAAGGAGCTCGAAGCCCGGGGGTACGACACGTTGTGGGTAACCGAGCATTCGCACATCCCTGTTTCGCGGCGCACGCCGTGGGGCGGACGAGAAGGTGCCCCTCCACTTCCCCCGGAGTACTGGCGCACCCATGATCAGTTCCTCGCGCTCACGGCCGCCGCCGCGGTCACGACGAACCTGAAGCTCGGCACCGGGATCACGCTCGTCGCCCAGCGCGATCCCCTGTGGCTGGCCAAAGAGGTTGCCACCCTCGACCATCTCTCGAACGGCCGATCGATCCTCGGCATCGGATACGGATGGAACCACGAGGAGATGGAGAACCACGGCATCGACGTGAAGCGTCGGCGAGCCTTGGTGCGCGAGAAGATGCTCGCCTGCATCGAACTGTGGACGAAGGACGAAGCGTCGTTCGACGGCGAGTTCGTGAAGTTCGATGCCAGCTGGGCTTGGCCGAAACCGATTCAGAAGCCCCATCCGCCGATCGTGTTCGGCGCCGCCGCCACACCGACAACCCTTCGACACCTGATCGAGTTCGGCGATGCGTGGATGCCCATCGAAGGCCGCTGGCCGCTGCTCGAGTCGTGGCAGAAGATCCTCCAGGCCGCCACGGACGCCGGACGTGACCCGTCGTCGCTTTCTCTCGGCATCTACGGCGCCCGTCCCGACATCGCCCACCTCAGCGGGCTGGCAGACGGCGGCGCATCCTTCGCCGCCCTGGGACTCCCTGCGCTCGACCGTGACGCCGCGTTGGCTGCGCTGGACAAGTACCAGCCAATCCTCGACCACTTCAACGATCAGGCGGCGCCGCGCTCGTAGAAGAGGGGCCACGGTAGCGTCGACGTGTGTCTCGACGCTCCCTCACCGCGGCGGCTGTTGCTGCCGCCGCCCTCGCACTCGTCGCCCGGAAGCGGTCGGCCAGGGCGCGTACCGCCGGGGTACCGGTGTTCTCCGAGACCACCCGATCGGCGCGCAACGCGCAACTGGCACGGCTCGGGGCCGGGGCGGCGGCCTCGACTGCGGTCCACCATGTCCGCCGGGCGGCCGCATCGTCCGAGCGTCGGGCCGAGCTCGACGCCGCCCACGAACTGAAGACGGCCGAACAGGTCACCGAGGCCCTCGGCCAGATGAAGGGCGTCTTGATGAAGCTCGGCCAGATGGCGAGTTACCTCAATGACGGCTTTCCCGAGCAGTTCCGGGCGCAGCTCGCCACCCTCCAGGCCGATGCCCCACCGATGAGCGCGGATCTGGCGGTCGCCACGCTCGAAGAAGCCCTCGGCGGCCCGATCGACGCCTTCTTCTCGTCGTTCGACGATGCCCCACTGGCGAGCGCATCGATCGGCCAGGTTCACCGCGCGGTGCGACTCGACGGCCGCGCCGTTGCCATCAAGATCCAGTACCCCGGTGTGGAGACGGCAATCCGGGCCGACCTCGACAACACCGCACTGCTCACCCAGATCCTCGGTGTGGTGTTCCGGGGTCTCGACACTGCGCCGTTCATCGAGGAACTCCGTCTGCGCGTCGGCGAAGAACTCGACTACAAACTCGAAGCGAGCCGACAGCGGATGTTTGCCGACATCTACCGGGGACACCCGGCGATTGTCGTCCCCGAGGTGCATGACGACCTCTCGACCGGCAATGTGCTCGTGACCGACCTTTCGACCGGTCAGCGATTCGAAGCCGCTCAGGGCTGGACCCAACACGAACGAGACCTCGTCGGCGAGATCATCTATCGCTTCGTGTTCCGTTCGTTCAACGGCCACAACATCTTCAACGGCGACCCCCACCCCGGGAACTACCTCGTGGAGCGCGGCGGCCCGATCGGCGTCAGAGTCACGTTCTTGGACTTCGGGCTCGTGAAACAGTTCACGGACACCGAGATGCAGACGTTCTGGAAGATGATCCGCCACCAGGTGTCTGACCCCGATCCTGCGTTGTACCGCAAAGCCATCGAGGACGCCGGACTCCTGCTGCGCAACGCCCCCTATTCCAACGACGAGCTCATGGAGTACTTCGGCTGGTTCTACCACCCGGTGATGGACGACAAGCCGTTCACCTACACCAAGGACTACGCCCGCGAGGCATTGAAGCGGACCTTCGATCCAACTGGCGAGCACACGAAGATGATGAAGTCGTTCAACCTTCCGCCGTCGTTCGTGGTGCTGAACCGGATCCAGTGGGGCCTCAACGCCGTGTTGGCACAGCTCAACGCGACGAGGAACTGGCGGGCGATCTCCAACGAGCTCTGGCCATGGGTCGCCGCGGCTCCGTCGACGGAACTGGGCGAGCTCGAGGATCAGTGGATGGCATCGCAGGTTCCCTCGGCGTAAGGGAGAACCGCTACCGTCGACGCGTGACAGCGATCCGGTTCGAATCCCGCCAAGGGCGGATGGTGATCTTCGCCGCGGTTCTCGGATCGGGCATCGCTTTCCTCGACGGAAGCGTAGTCAACAGCGCCCTCCCGCACATCCGGCGGACGTTCGATTCCAGCCTCGCCGGGCAGCAGTGGGTCGTCACCGGGTATCTGCTCACCCTCGGGTCGCTTCTCGTCCTGGGCGGCTCGCTGGGCGACCTCTTCGGTCGACGGAAGATGTTCGTCTACGGGCTCGTCGGCTTCAGCAGCACGTCGATGATGTGCGGCCTCGCCCCCTCGGTCGGGGTATTGATCGCCGCCCGCGTCCTGCAGGGTGTCTCTGCTGCGCTCCTCGTGCCGGGCAGTCTGGCGATGCTGTCATCGGTGTTCCATCCCGACGATCGAGCGAAGGCCATCGGTTCATGGAGCGGATTGGCGGGCGCATCGACCGCCGTCGGACCCTTCCTCGGTGGATGGCTGATCGACACCGTTTCGTGGCGGTGGGTTTTCCTGATCAACCCGCCGATCGCGGCAGCGGCGATCGTCGTGGCGCTTCGCTTCGTCCCCGAGACCCGCGGTGACGATCACGGCGCCCGTATCGACGTGCCGGGAGCGCTCACGCTTTCGCTCGGGCTGGCGGGCGTCGTCTACGCACTGATCGAGGGGCCCGCGGCGGGTTGGAAGGCACTCGCTGTTGTCGCCGCTGCCGGTGGGGTCGTACTTCTCGTGGCGTTTGCCATCATCGAAGTCCGCTCGTCGCACCCCATGGTGCCGTTGTCGCTGTTCCGGTCACGCCTGTTCGCCGGTACCAACGCTGCAACCTTCGTGATCTGGGGCGCGATCGGCACGGTCTTCTTCTTCCTCACGATCCATCTCCAGGACGACCTCGGGTACTCCGCACTCGAAGCAGGATCGGCAAGCCTCCCCGTCACCGTGATGATGCTGTTCTTCGCCGCGAGATCGGGGGCTCTCGCCCAGCGAATCGGACCGCGGTTGCAGATGACGGTCGGACCGCTGGTCGTCGGCGCGTCGTTCCTCCTCATGGCCCGCATCGAATCCGGCTCGGAGTATCTCGTCGGCGTTCTGCCCGCCGTCCTCGTCTTCGGCGTCGGCCTCGTCATCACGGTGGCACCGGTCACCGCCACCGTTCTCGCCGCGGTGGAAGATACCCACGTAGGTATCGGCTCAGCGATCAACAACGCCGTGGCCCGGGTTGCGTCGCTGCTCGCCATCGCCGTGCTCCCCGCCCTCGCCGGAGCGACGGGCAAAGGTGCATCGCTCAGCGACGGCTACACCAAGGCCATGGTCATCTGCGCCGGCCTCGCCGCCCTCGGCGCGCTCATCTGTTTCTTCACGGTGAGCAACAGCGAGGCCCGTGCCCGGTCAGGGTCAACCGACCCCGCCGCGGCGCACTGATCGAGACTCCCGGGGTGGACCCTCGACGACGGCTAATCAACAAAGCCATCCTCCAGATTTCTTCGGTTTTCTTCGGTATCGGCACCGAAATTGTCATACCCTCAACGTCACAATGGATACATGAGCACAACGGTTTGGGACGGGGTGAAAATCCCGACGAGTGATCCATCTGTCACCACCCGTATGCATGCCGCGGCGGCGTTAC
>JANLRD010000248.1:0-8885 GCA_031368215.1 Acidimicrobiia bacterium
CACGCGTGATGTCGAACCGGTCGGGACTCGTGAAGACACCCGGATCGCGGTTCGCCGCACCGAAGCGAACCATCACCGATGAACCGCCGGGGATGTCCACGCCGGCGACCTGGGCCGGACAGGTGGAAGTGCGCCACAACCCTTGCACCGGGCTGTCGACGCGCAGCGCTTCCTCGATGAAGTTCGCAAGCAGCTCCGGCCGGGACCGAAGGAGCGCCTGCTGATCCGGGTGCGTGGCCAGCAGATGCATGGCGGTGGCCAATCCACCGGTGGTCGTCTCGAATCCGCCGGTGACGAGTTGATGCATGAGGTCCTGGAGTTCGTTCATGGTGAACGGTTCGCTGTCGGCGTGGGCGTGGACGATCAGCGAGATCAGGTCGTCGCCCGGCTCGGCGCGTCGCCGCTCGCATTCGGCGGCGAGGTAGTGCTGCGCTTCGAGTTCGACCTCCACTTCGGCCATGGCTTCTGCCATCGTCATGTGCGGACGGCTGGCGAGACAGAGCATCGCTTCGGCCCAACGGCGGAATGTCTTGTACTGCGAACGATCGAGCCCCAATTGCTCGGCGATGAAGATGCCCGGAAGCGGAAGCGCCACGTCGGCCACGAACTCGCACCGTCCGGTGTCGATGAACTGATCGATCAGCTCGTGGGTGATGCTCTCGATGGCGGGCACCATCGACCGGACGCGAGCCGGTGTGAACACCCGATTCAACACCTTGCGGTATCGCGTGTGAACCGGCGGGTCTGTTCGCTGCAGCGTGACGGCGCGACCCCAACCGCGCTCGGCCAGCGCTCGAACGTAGGCGACAGCGACCGGGTTCACCCCGGCGGTCCGGCGGGCCGGGGCACTCGAGAACGTGACGGAGTCCGTAAGGGTCGCCCGAGCTTCCTCCATGCCTCCCACGACGTAGAGGTCGACATCCTTCTCATGCCAGACCGGGCAGACGCCGAGGCGTTGCGAGTAGTACCCGAACGGGTCATCCTGGATGTCGAGATCGCTCAGCTTGGGCATGTTCGAACGGTAGCGAACCGGACCCTGCTGCGCAGCATCGTGCAAGGGCGGCGCTCGATCGAAAGGTGAAGGAGCTGGTGAGTGAGTGCGCTCGGTTACCGCTCGGGTGCGGGCCGAAAGACCGGAATCGCCTCGCTGTCGTCGGGATGTTCGAACGCCACCACGACCGGCATCCCGCCAGTGAGTCGATCGGCTTCGACGCCCATAAGCGCGCTGGCGATCCACGGCCCCTCCGCGAGCTCGACCGTAGCGATGATCCGCGGCTCGGGTACGGTTCCTTCGAGCGATGGCTTGGCGTGCAGGACGACCCACGACACGATCTGTCCGGTGCCGGCGGCCGGGGTCCACTCGAAGGCTTCGGAGAGGCAGGCAGTGCACATAGGGATCTCCGGCGCCCGGACGTGAGCACAGGCAACGCATCGGCGCAGCAGCAGCACGCCACGCTCCGTCCCGTCGAAGAACTCAGCTGAAGCCTCGTCTCGCACGACGGGGGAGAGCGGGTTCGTGGTCATGTCGGTCGGTGGGGACTCATGAGCAGGGTGGAGTGGGAGAGCGGGTTCGTGGTCATGTCGGTCGGTGGGGACTCATGAGCAGAGTGGAGTGGTAGTCGAGGATGCCGCCGTTGCCGCTGGTGAGCACCACATCGTGCGTGGCAACCTGACGTTCACCGGCCGTGCCGCGGGCCTGGAGGATGCCTTCGGATATCGGTGTCATGCCCCACATGTAATAGGCGGACAGCTCACCACCGCCGGTGTTGGTGGGCAACGATCCTCCGGGTCCCAGCGCTCCGGATTCGACGAACGGTCCGCCCTCGCCCTTGGCACAGAAGCCGTAGTCCTCCAGCGACACGATGACGGTGTAGGTGTAGCAGTCGTAGATCTGGCACACATCCACATCGTCGGGAGCGAGTCCCGCCATGGCGAACGCCCGCGCTCCGGATTCCACGGCACCGGACACTTCTCCGAATCGGCAGCCTCTCTCCTGCATCAATCCCGGATGAGCCTGACCGAAACCGTGGACGTACACCGGGGGCTTCTGCACGGTTCGGGCGCGGTCGGCGGAGGTGACGATGACGGCCACCCCACCGTTGGAGACCAGGCAGCAATCGAGCAATCGAAGCGGGTCGGCAATCCAGCGCGACGACTGGTGGTCCTCGATCGTGATGGGTTCACGGAACTGCGCCATCGGGTTCATCGTGGCCCAGTTCCGCTGTTGCACGGCGACCGCTCCGAACTGCTCGCTGGTCGTGCCGTAGGTGAGCATGTGTCTCCTTGCCGCCATCGCATAGCGGGGGTTGGCGCCGGTGTAGCCGGAGGCCATCTGGATCGCCGGGAACCCCTTCAACTGGGGCCGCCGCGCACCGTAGGCCGCGCCGGCGCCCACACCTTCGCGCAGTGGCGCATCGGCGAAGACGCATGCCACGACGTTGGCCATGCCGGCATCGATGGCGAGGCCGGCGTACTGGATCATGGCTCCGGCAGATGAGCCGAAGGATTGGTACTCGGCGACGAGCTTGGCGTCGCGCAGGCCCAGTCGCCTTTGCAACTGGAGGTTCAGGTCGCCCGGCGAGTTGATGAGCAAACCGTCGACGTCGTGCATCGAGAGTCCGGCGTCGGCCACCGCCAGTTGCACGGCATCTTGTGCGAATCCGGCCGCTGTTCTGCCGTAGACCCGACCCATGGGGGTGATGCCGAGACCGGCGATCGCGAAGTCGTTCGTCCGTCGCGCCATCGAACGATCACGGTACGACCTGTGCTCCGACGGGAGCAATTCCTCACTGCTCACCTCTTCTTTGTCGAGCTAGTCGAAGCGGATTGGGAGCCGCTCCGGTCCCCAGATGCCGGCGGTGTTCGGCTTCCAGGTGATGTCGCCGTCTCGTCGAAGGTTCGGCATCCGTTCGGCGAGGATGGGCAGTGCTTCCTGGAGTTCGGCCCGTGCCAATGACGCTCCCAGGCAGTAGTGGATCCCCGTGCCGAACGACATCTGCTGACCGATTCCGGGACGGGTGATGTCAAAGGTGGCCGGAGCCTCGAACACGGCAGAGTCGAAGTTCGCGGCGACCAAGGAAACAAACATCAGTGAACCCTTGGGAAAGAGCACATCGTTGAACTCGACATCTTCGGACGCGAAGCGCCCGGTGCCTCGAACCGCACCGAGGTAGCGCATGGTCTCTTCGACCGCGGTCGAGGCAAGCGCCGGGTTCTCCCGAAGCAGGTTCCACTGATCCGGATAGTCAGTGAACAGAGCAATCGCGCATGCGAGCTGATTGCGGGTCGTGTCGGTTCCGGCGACGATCACCGCTTCCACCATGACGAGCAACTCCTCTGCCGAAAGACGGTCGCCGGCTTCTTCGGCGGCGATGAGATCGGTCAGGAGGTCGTCTGCCGGCTTGGCCCTTCGCTCGTTGATGAGCTCGATGACGTAGGCATCCAGTTCGACGCGGGCCTTCGCCATGATCGGCAGGTCCTCGCGGAGGTTGTTGTTGAAGATCAGCAACAGGTCGCTGGCCCATCGGCTGAAGAGCCGCCAGTCTTCTTTCGGCGCCCCGAGAAGCTCACAGATGATCGGAATGGGGTACGGCTCGCAGATGTCGTGCACGAACTCGGTGGAGCCGCGTGCGGCGACGTCGTCGACCAAGCGGTTGATGACCTGTCGCATGAACGGCCGCAGACGATCGGCGGAGCGGGGGGAGAACGCAGGCGCTACGAGTCGGCGTAGACGGGTGTGTTCCTCGCCCTCGGCCGTCAGGATCGACGTCCGGCGATCCTTCATCTCGTCTTCCATGCCGTTGAGTTGAGCGATCAGCTTGGCCAGCTGGTGCCAGCGACGGTCTCGCAACAGCACACTCACATCCTCGTATCGCGTGACCAGATAGCCCAGGGGGGTCTTCGCCAACCAGTGCTTCTTCTGCGCACCCCGGATCATCGCCTCGCGTTCTTCGCGGCTGGTCGTCACCATGAGGTCGACGAGGGGAAGGTCCAGTTCACTGACGGGCGTTACCATGCAACGACGATACCGATCGGATCGCCGTGCGTCCGACTACCGCCTCGATTATCGAGGCCAGGTCCGGCTCGGCGGACGCTCAGTTCGCTTACGCGGTGCGCGCCTTGCCGGTGGTTCGGCGATTGCGGGCGTCGTCCCAGCTGATCGGCTTGGGGAACATCGAGCGCGCCGTGATCGGAGCCTTGAACGGGCGCCAGTCGTCGACGGGCTGGGCGAGGCGATCGGAGATGGCGTAGTGCACCGCCGGGTTGAAACCGAGGCCGGAGTGGCTGCCCCGCACTTCGATGTTCTCGTGGTATTCGGAGACCGTGTCGATGCAGGCGTGCCAGCGCACCACGCCGTCGGTGCGTGAATAGATGGCGGTGGACGGAATGGAGAGGGGCGGTTTGTCGGCTTCGTCCATGGCGAGTCGGAGGACCTCGTCACTCCAGGTCGGTGAGAGGCGGTCGACGAGGGCGGAGATCGATGAACGATCGACGAGGGTGAGTCGGAACGGGCTGCCGAGGGTGATGACCTGTCGGACGGCTCCGGGGTTGTCGCGCGCCAACTCGCGCGCATAGATCCCACCGAGGCTCCAGCCGACGATGCTGACCGGTTTGCCGTGGCGCTCATGCAGTTGGGCGAGTCGGTCATGGATACCGTCGAAGATGCGGTCCGTCGGACCGATGTTGACCCCCAGATTCCAACCGTGGGCCCAGTACCCCTGCGAACGGATCGTCCAACGCAGCGCAACGGTCGAACTGTCGCCGGCGGTGAAGCCGGGAAGAACGAGGACGGGATGGTTGTCGCCACGGCCGAGGAGCCTCAGGATCGGGGATGACGCGGCGAACGCCCCGGCTTCGAAGATGGCGCGGCTTTCGGCGAGCCTCAACAGGCAGTTGGGCGCGGTCGTCAATCGGTGCTCGGCCTGCTCGGCTTGGTCTTGGGTAACAGTGGAATTGCCTGGACTCTTGGTCACACCACAAAAGTAGAGCGCAACCCCCTCGTATGTGAATCTCAACGGGCGGATCGGACCGCAGAAAGGGCCGAACGACCCCCGGCGCGACGCCCTGACGGCCTCTGCAACGGAGAGCTCGACACCGGTACGGTGAAGGTATGGCTGCTGTCGTGGTGCCCGGACGAGAGACCGGCGACGCGTCGACATCGGCCTCGCCGAAGCCGCGCTGGCGCGGGGTGCTGCATTCGTGGGCGGCGGTCGTCGCTGGGCTCGCGGGTGTTCCTGTTGTGGTGATGGCCTCGATCCACCGCGGACTCGGTGCCGGTATCGGGACGGGTGTGTACGCATGCACGGTGGTCGGGTTGTTTGCGGTGAGCGCGACCTACCACCGAGGCAGCTGGACCCCGTCCGGTCGGGCGCGGATGCGTCGGCTCGATCACTCCATGATCTTCGTCTTCATCGCCGGGACCTTCACCGCCATGTCGGTCCTCGCGCTGTCACCTTCAGCGGCCCGCAACATTCTGATCGTCGTCTGGGCCGGAGCGTTCGTCGGCCTGTTGCTGTCCCTGGAGGTTGTTCCGGCGCCTCGTTGGCTGAACGTCGTTGCGTACCTCTCACTCGGCTGGGCCGGAGTTTTCGTGATTCCCGATTTGACCCGCCAGGCCGGCTACGCCGCGTTCGTTCTCATCGCGGTCGGCGGCGCCTTCTACTCGCTCGGTGCCATCGCCTACGGCACCCGTCGGCCCCGGCTGTCACCGACCGTCTTCGGATATCACGAGGTGTTCCATCTGTGCACGATCATCGCGGCCATCTGCCACTACATCGCCATCTGGCTGGCCATCTACAGCTGAGCCTGGATCCACCGTGGCGGTTTGGGGTTGATGGGTGGCGCGTCCGCGAAAAGTGCCCGCTGAGCAGCGAGAATAGGGGTCTCTACACCAACCTATTCCGCTCTTCAGGAGGGCACTTTTCAGATGCGATCTTCGCGCAGTCTCGACACCATTGCTGTGATCTTCGATGACGACAATCTTGTCGCCAACGCCGGGCTGATCCTGCCCGCAACACTCGCCCAGCATCTCGGGCTCGAAGCGTTGATCAACACCAAAGTCCACCTGCAAGATTCTTCGGCAGGGTGGCGGCCTGGACGCAAAGCATTGACGCTGGTCCACTCGATAATCGCCGGTGGCGACTCGATCGACGACGCCGACGTCCTCCGCGCCGGGTCGTCGTCAGCGGTGCTCGGCCACACGGTGATGGCACCGTCCACACTGGGCACGTTCCTACGTGGACATACATTTGGCAACGTACGTCAACTCGACTCCGTGAACGCCGAAGCCCTCCGGCGGGCGTGGGCCGGCGGCGCCGGACCAGACATCACGAAGCCGTTGGTTGTCGATATCGACTCGACCATCTGCCAGGTCTACGGCCACCAAAAACAAGGCGCCACATACGGTTACACAAAGTTCGTGGTTATCACCCGCTCCTCGCGTTCCGGGCCGATACCGGTGAAGTACTGGCCGCCCGTATGCGCAAAGGCTCAGCGAACACCGCCAGCGGCATGAAACGGTTCCTCCAAGAACTCACCGGGCACCTCCGTCACGCCGGCTGGACCAGCCCGGTCGTGCTGCGATGCGACTCGGGGTTCTGGTCGAAGACGGTGATCGAGTTCTGCGACAAGAACCGAAGGGAGTACTCGATCACCGTCCGCCAAACAGCCTCGATACGACGTCTCATCGATGACGTCGCCCCGAACGGCGACAACTGCCAGTGGCACCCCCTCGCCGATTACCCCGACAGCGGCTACTGCGAAATCGCCGAAACCGACTACGACAACAACCCGACACGACGCCTCGTCGTGCGCCGAGTCCGTCTCCTCGGCACCAAACAACAAGCCCTGTTCCCGACCTCCTCGCCGCTGGTCTCGCCACAGCAAACACGACGGTCACGACACTGGCCGTTGCCTGGCTCAGCCACATCGCCTGGGACCGGGGCCTCTGCTACCGCCTGCGCGATCACGACGGCACCATTCCGCCCCGCCCGGCGACGCGAAGATCCGCAACGTTTCGGAGGGCGGCGATGAACGCGTGCCCCGCCGCACTCGACGAGTTCATGCTCATGCTCACCGTGGTCGTCGACAACGAGATCGACAACCTGTCGCGCATCGACGGTCTCCCGCTGCTCCCGTAGGTGGTCGGACTCTCCGGCCGCATCTCAGCGACTCGCCAGCAAGCGGTTACGACTGCTGTGCTGTCTTCGACCATGTGCGCGCCGCGTTCCACGGACCGTCGCTCCTGCGCTGGCTCTGCGGGCGTGGCGGCACATCTCCTCGGTGGTCGACATGGTCCTTCGCCATGTCAAGGTTGACGGCAATTCGCATCGGGGCAGCTACTTCACGACGATCAACTGATACATGCCGCGAGCAAAGTGCACATGACCGCTGCCCATGTTTCCGTTCATCATCGATCCGGTTCCCATCTGGTCGATCAGGTTGCAGAACGCCACATAGGTTCCCGGGTCGAGCTGGAAGTTGCTGGATTTGGTTTGGTGGGACATCACGTGGGCGATTTCGCCGACCTTGTCGGATTCGGCGATCTTGTCTTCGTTGACGGATCCATCCGCTTTGGTCGGAAGATCCGTGACCGATGACGCTCGGACGAGCACCAATTCGTGCTCCTCGTTTCCGACATTGTTGGCGGTGAGGAACACCTTTCCGCTCGGCAGAGACTGCGACCCAAGCTTGATCGTGAATTCGTTCAACATGAACGTTCGATCCGTCGCGCTCGCGTCGGCCACCGATGAAGTCACCGATGTTGACGACGACGGCGGCGGTGCGGCGACTTTGTTCGAACCGCAGCCTGCAAGGAGCAGCGGAACAACGAAAGCAAACGCGCCGATAGCGCGTACCTGTCGCAGGCGGTTTCGGCCATGTGACAAGACGGAGCGCGAACTATTCTTCATCGCTGATTTCCTTCGATCGTGTCGAATAGATCGACGTGGGGTTGCGCTGATCCGTTCGTGTGAACCCGATTGCGCCTCTCAACAACGGGTCGTCTCTACCCACTCCTGGGTGAGTCGAAACCCTGGCACCGCTTCGAACGCCGGCACCAGAAACAGTTCGTTGGCGAAGTGGGAGGGACGTTCGACCCTGGCGTTACGCCCGGATTCCCGTCACGCTTCGAATTGCAACCGGTTGGGTTGCGGGAAGCGAAGGCAACGATGCACTGGGATAACGGATGGCATGACGGTCCCGGCGGCTGGGGCTGGATGGTTATGGCGCTGATGATGCTTGCATTTTGGGTCGGTGTCGTCTGGATCATCACTCGCATGTTCCGACATCGAAGCCACATCAGCGGGTCTATACCCTCGGGAACGCCAGTACCGCCGGTGATCACCGGACCTGAAGACATCGTCCACGAACGCTTCGCCCGCGGCGAGATCGACCTCGACGAATATCACCACCGTCTTGACGCGATCCGAGCAAAAAAACGACCGTAACTCAGAGGCTCACCGCGAACCACGTCCGCGCCTGGAAAGCCGAACTGGCCAAGCTCGCAGCCGAGACCGGGCTCACGGGACATCAGCCCGCCGCAAGGCATATTCAAGAACGCGGACAGTGTCGGCGTGAAGCTCGCCGGCAACCCCACCTGACTTGACGCGGCTTCGCGTCGATCGCCGTCGTGGTCGGATCCGGGGGAACGAAGACTGCGAATCGGCTCCTCTAAATCCACATTGCAACGCTCGCCAAATTAGCGGCTGAATTCCGGCGAATCGTCGGAATGGGGGGACAGGGCCCCGGTCCACGACAGATAGGCATAGCGCCACGCTGGCTCGGCATTCGTCGTGGTGATGCGGCGATGTGTCAAGCGATCATCACAACCCGGCTCGATTACGGATGCCGTTTCCGCAGCTCACGGAGGCTTTCCGGCAACTGCC
>JANLRD010000072.1:0-3877 GCA_031368215.1 Acidimicrobiia bacterium
GAAGATGACGTGCTCGGTGGCTCCGTTTCGGCCGTCCACGACCAACGAGGCGTCTCCACCGAGCGCGTTGGCGTTGGTGATCACCTGTCGGAGGGATCCCGGCCCGACGTCTTTGGTGTTGGTGACAGTGTCGAAGTTGAAACCGAAATCGAACCCTGAGCCGTTGGCGATCGTGTCGTCGACTGTGGTGAACGCCTGGGCCGTTCCACTCGTTCCCGCACTGAACGCGCCGGACGACACCGAGAACGCAGTGCCGATTGCACCGACGCCCCCGTCGGTGTCGGCCGGGTTCGTCCCGCCGACCAGGTCGGACCGCAGGCTCGTCCCTGTTCCCGCCTGCGCAACGACCGAGGTCAGCACCGCCCGCAGTCCGGCCGTTGCGCCGGAGCGACCCGACGTGACCGACGAGGTGACAACCCGGACGGCGCAGCTTGTGCACTTCGGCGTCAGGAACGAGTAGTTGCCGGAAGCATCGGTGCTCGTCCCCTCGAGATACGCGGCCGATGCCGCGGTTACCTCATACAGCTCGACCAGAACACCGGCGCGGCCAGTCCCTCCGGCGGCCATGGCCACGGCCCTGGACCGGCCCGCGCCGCCGCCGTAGTTGACGTCTTCGAACACCGTTCCCGAAATCACGAGCGGCGGCCACGGACGCCCGTTCGCCGACACGCCGGGACCGGTGCCCGCTCGGTTGACGGCCCGCGCGGTGACGATGTACGTCGTGCCGTTCGTGAGACCGGTGAGCGTGCACGTGAGCGCTGCAGTCGTACACGTCGACGAGCCGGGTGATGCTGTAACGACGTAGCTCGTGATCGGAGCGGTGTCGGGTGTCAGAACCGGTGCGAACCAGGAGATCTGCAGAGATTTATCCTTCGCCTTCACGACGAGTCCCGTCGGCGCCACCGGTGCGACGAGCGTCCGGACACTCAGCGTCAGATCACCCCCGGGGACGTCGATGTCGATCGGCGGGTCGGCCGGATCGGATTTCGGCGTCCCCGGATACACGCGGTCGAACACGAAGGCAGCAAACGTCGACGGAGTCTTCGGCCAGACCGTACCGGTCTCGGCGCCGAAACAGGAGCCGGTCCATCCGTCTGCTCCCTTGCGGGTCAGCTCGCATTGGGCACCGGCAACGGCCGGGACCTTCACCACCAACGCGCGGCACTGCGCGCCATTGGACTCGTTGGTCCGCACGAAGACCGCGACCGGCGCGTCGAGTGGACCGGGGTCCTTGCCGACCCGGGTCGGGACGCTCATCGACGCCTCCACGAACTGGCACGGCTCTCGAGCGGGCAGTGTCGTCGCCGTTCCGGCCACCACAACGGGCGCACGATCCAGCGTTCGGATCGCCGCTCGCACCTTCACTTCAAAGGGGCAACGCGGTGAGACCGTCGCCGTCGGGGTTGCGCCTTTGCATGCCGCCACCATCGACGCGGACGAGTCATTGGACCATACGCGGAACAGCACTTCCACCGAGCGGTTCCCGTCAGACACCGTGGCGATCGGCGGATCGTTCGGATCGATGCCTTCGGCCACCTTCGATCGGCTGGACGCGAGCTCGCCCGACCGACAGAACACGCGGTACACCTCGCCCTTCCCGGATCCGCCGGAAGGCGGGACGAAACGATAGGACGCCGAGTAGATGAGGGCCGTGTCCGTCGCGCTCCGAGACTGCACTCGCAGTACGTTGACGCCATCATCGACACCAGCGCCGGAACAACCGCTGGCTGCCTTCGGGTCCGTCGACAGCCACGAGTCGAGGTCCACCGGGACGGCCGACGACACGTCAGAGGACAGGTAGAGGGCGATGCTGTTGGCCGCCCGCGCACCGGGCAGCATCTCGCGCACCTTCTCGGTGCTCTGCATGCTCACGGTGAACACCAGCCCGATCACGCCGACGATCGATCCGAGGATCATGATCGACACCATCAGCTCGACCAGGGTGAATCCCCTCTCCCCGTTCGCCGGAGCAGCCCGCCGTCCGTCGATGTGAGCGCGCGCCGAACGAACGAGGTCCCGAAACCGAACGACGCGCACAACGTATGGAGGAATCATGGTCAAGATGCCGGTGAATGCCGGTCAGAACCCCGATCGGCATTATCCGGTCTCACCTGACCGAAACCGGTGCTGCGGCGACAGAAGGCCCCGGCTGGACGAGTCCGGCGGTCCGGAGATCAGCCGACACGGCCGAAAAGGGTTGGGTCAGGGACGCTTGACGAGCTCAACGGTCTGCTGACCGCGGCCTCCCGGTGACTTCACCAGGAGCGTCATCTTCTGGGTACGGAAGACCGCGTCGTCCTGGGGCGCCGGGCAGCCGTTCTCGAACGATCGGGAACGGCCCCAGTGCGTCATCGTGGTGACGGCGATCGTCCAGCCCCGCGTCGGCTTCAGCCGCTCGAGGATCGTGGCGTAGCTGTCGGTCGGGTTGTCGAGGCATTCCCACGCAGCGAGCTGGATCTCGTTGGCAACCTGGGTGACGAGTTGGCTCGCACCGGCGCGTCCCTTCACGGCATCGGCGGCGACCAGCGAACCGGTCAACGCGCTGTAGATGCCCATCACGCCGAACGACAGGATCATGAGCGAGATCAGGATCTCGATCAGCGTGTCGCCGCGCTCCTCCACCGCTCGTGGCGACGCCATTGCGCACACCTCTACGGGTTCACCTGGTTGCACAGGCTCTGCCCCTTGTCCACCATGTCCACCATGTCCACCATGTCCACCATGTCCACCATGTCCACGATGTCCACCCACCGCGACTTCACAGATTCACCTGGTTGAACACGCCATACATGGCCGACACCAGCGCATACGCCACAAACCCGACCACAATTCCCATGAATGCAACAATTGCCGGCTCGAACAAATCCGTGAATCGCTTCAGCTTGTACTCCAACTCGCGGCCATAGAATTCGGCCGATGCAATCAGCTGATCCTCGAGTGTGCCGGTGCTCTCACCGACACGGATCATCTGACGGGCCGCCGCAGGGAACAGTTTCGAGTCATGGATCGGGCCGGCGAGTCCGTTCCCGCGCATGATGGCCGACCGGATGCGGTTGATCGCGTTCCGGTACACCCGGTTGCCGGTCGTGTCGGAGGCCACGGCCAAGGCATCGGGGAGCGGGACTCCGGACCGGACGAGCACCGAAAGGATTCGGCAGAACCGTTCGATGCTGGCCGTCCGCAGGAGTACCCCGACCTTGGGGATGTTCAGGAAGACACGGTCGCGGGCCAGCTTCCCGCGCTCGCGACGCGTGAGCAGGGCAAGGAAGAGGACGAACCACAGTGCCACGAGGGCGAGGAACGCCCCCCACGCGCCCATGAACCCCGAAAGCGAGATGAGGGCCTTCGTGGACCACGGAAGCTCGGCGTCAAAGGAGTCGAAGAAGACGGTGAACTTCGGGAGCACGAAGACCGAAAGGACCACGATCGTACCGATGGCCATGATGAAGATGACCGACGGATACGTCATCGCCGACTTCACCTTCCGGCGCGTCTCGACATCGCGCTCGATATACATTGAGACCTGGTCGAGCACTTCGTCGAGGCGACCCGTCAACTCGGCGGAGCGCACCATGCTGATGAAGTACTTCGGGAATGACGCGGCGTGTTTCTCCAGCGCAGACGTCAAGCTGGAGCCGCCACGAAGGTTGGCCGCGACCTCCTCGAGCACCGCCTTGAGCTTCTTGTCCTCCGAGTCCTCGGCGATGATCCCGAGCGCGTCGATCACCGGAATGCCGGCCTTGACGAACGAGGACATCTGCCGGGCGAAGATCATCACCTCTTCGCGTTTGACCTTCTTCGGGGTGAGCTCGATCTCGCTGAGCTTGCGCCGCCTCGGGCGTTCTGCGCGACGCGAAGAGCCGCCGGCAGTTCCTTC
>JANLRD010000258.1:0-55323 GCA_031368215.1 Acidimicrobiia bacterium
GCCGATCAAGCCACGAAAATCGGTCGTCACCGAAGACCCGACGAAGGTCGGACTCGGACGGCTCTCGCAACGCAGGCACGTTGGAAACGTGGGTTTGTTTCATCGAAGGCCCCTAATAAATCGCTCGACGACAGTATCGGCAACTTGTGCCGCCAACAATACTCGTTCCCCAAGAAAAAGGGCAGTTAAACATCGGAAACTAGCTTCCAGCGAATTACAAGCTCTTTTTGAGTGGCCGGTAGGTGAGTCGACGACCGGCGACTTGGCCGAGCAACTTCTCGGTGCGGGCCGTGTCAGACAGTTTCCGGGACGAGTAACGAAAGTCGAACTCGGCGAGGTACATCGGCAGGTGGCGGGCGCTGATGTGGTGGTGGGTGCCATCGATTGACCGCTTGAGCTGGGAGAAGTAGCCCTCGACGGCGTTCGACGTGACCTTACCCGAGTCCCGGGAGTACTCGCCCTTGGCATGGTTCACGGTGACGTGACCGGCAAGGTTCCGCGTCGCTTCGATGTACGCCTGGTTCTCGTCCGTGACCAGCACCGTGGCACGGTGAACGTCGGCCTGGACGGCACGCTTAAGCGTCGCGCCGGTCACGTTCGGGATAACCCGTGAACGTGCCTCGCCCGTCTCTGTGTCGACCAAGGTGAACACGATTGGCTTCTTCGGCCGTGACGCACGGCGTGCTGGGTGCATGTTGGCGTACGCCCCACCGATGTACGTCTCGTCGGCTGCGACACGGCCCTTAAGCATCCCGGCCAGTGGTTCACGCTTCATGGCCTCACGGATACGGTGCAACACGAACCAGGCCGTCTTTGGCGTCAGGTCGTACTTCCGCTCGATCTCACGGGCGGCGACGCCGTTCTTGTTGGCGCACATCTCGAAGATGACCATCAGCCAGACACGCAAGCTGACGTGTGACGCATGGAAGATGGTTCCGGTCGTCACAGAAAACTGCTTGCGGCAGTCGGCGCACTTCCATACCCGTCGCATCGTGGTTGACGCCCGGCCCTTTGCGCCGGTGCGTCGAGCGCCGGTCTTCGGCGTCAGGAAGTAGAACTTGCGTTGTGCCGTGCAGTGCGGGCACGCCTGACCGGACAGGTCTTTCCCCCAGCGAAGTTCCTCAAGGTAGAGGTATGCCTCTTCCTCGTTCGTGATCCGGTTGGCGATCGAGATGATCGACATGTGTTCCATGTCGTCTATTATGCCAGGTCATTATGGGTTCGTCAAGTCACACATCACCCGATATTACCGCTACCGGATCAACGTTCCCTGGGAACCGGCGATGCGACGGTGCACGGAATCTCGGATCGCCGAAGCGACGAGCCCCTCGAAGGCCTCGGCATAGAGACGATGACCGGCAGCCGACATCCGTCCTCCCTCACCGAAGAATACCTCCACCGGGCCGTTCAACACTTCTTCGCCGAGCACGACCGGAACGCCCAGCCGGGTCGAGATCTCCTCGTAGAGCCTCGCCTGGCCCGTAGAGTCGCTCTGGCCGGCCCGAGCGCTGATCCCCATCGAACCGCGGAGTAACACCGATACGGCGCCTGCCTGTAGACGCGTGATCGCCGACTCCAAATGCGCTCGGTATGCGTCGATGGAGAGCTGGGGCAGCTTCGTTCGCAGCGGATGGTTCACCCGCAGGAGTTGGCCGAATCGTCGGCGGAGGAAGGGATCGTTGGCGACGCGGCGATCGATTGCGTGAACGAACGAGACCACCTGCCGGAATCCCTCGGTACCCCAGAGAGGGTTCAGGGCGACAGGCCCTTGTAATGCGTTGGTGAATGTTCCGATCACCACGACGTCGATACCGTCCGCCAAGACGCGGTCGACCGCGGCGGCCAGAAGGCTCGGGTGAGGGACGACGCGGTGCACGAACGTGACCTTCACGCCCTGGTTCCGGCGCCGAACCGACTCCTCGATGAGTTCGGCGTACGAGGCGCCAGCGTCGAGCCCTGTCCCCCGCTCAATGCAGTTGCCGAGAAAGGCAACTCGAATTTCGACAGACATGTCGTCCACAGTACCGGCGGCCTTTACAAAAGGTTCTTCAGCTGCCAGTTCGAGTACGACGGCCCGGTCTGCGAGAGATGCGAAGAGCGGTCGGAGCGAACCGCATCCTCCATCAATCGTGCGCACCAGCTGTCACGCGGGGCAGCCCGTCGATCCCGGAGGGGCTGGGCACGGCAAGCACCGCGTCCCAGTCGATCTGCTCGGTGTGGACACCACCGCCGAACCCGAACAGGCGCTTCTTCCACACCAGCCACACCAGCAGCACCACGTTGACGATCAGCGCGCCAGCCCGCAGAACCGTCACCCGGTTCAGCAGTTCGTGGATCTCGAGCGGCAGAAACCCGGCGGTGGCCACCACGGTGAGGTACTCGGCCCATCGGCGCTCGAGCCACAGGCCGACGGCCTCTGTCCATTCGACGGCGGAGTAGGCCAATGCCACAGCGGTCAGCACGAGCACGGTGTGCCGGCGCAGGTGCAGAACGCTCTGGAGGTGATCGCTGAGCCAGGAGTGGCTGGCTCCCTGTCCGGTGTTGTCCAGCGAACCCTGCACGCCATCGAGCATCGCCTTGGACACGGACTGCAACGCCGAGAAGTTCGAACGGACCAGCAGCAGCGTGGCGGCCAAGATCGAGAAGGCGAGCGCATGGAGCGCCTTGTTGAGGGCGATGATGCGCATCACGATCGCCTCGTTCAGCTGCTCGCCTCGACGAGGTTTGTCGATCTCTGCGAGAGGGGGTACGCGCGCATACTTCACCTCCGGCCCGGTGGGTGCTGCATGCTCGATCCAGCAGTCGCATCGGATGCAGCGCGCCATGCGTTGACCGTCGCCCACGTCGAGTGCGATCATCCGGTCCGATGGCCCAACCTCCGCCGCGAACCGGGCGGGGGCGACGTGGCCCCGAAGCGAGCAGACCCACGTCTCGGCATGCCAATGACGAGGCCAAAGACGCACCGGTGCAACCTACCGCCTGGCGCGCGTCAGCGTTCGGTCAACACCGATCAGCCGTTAGGGTCGGGGCAACCGTTGCGAGGAGTAGAGATGGCCGAGCCCGTTGGCGCCCAGTTGCCCGCACCTGCCGAAGCGTCCACCTTCGTCATCCTCGGCGGCAGTGGAGACCTGACTCGTCGGCTCCTGTTTCCCGCCCTGCATCGCCTCATGGCGCTGGGACGCGTCGCGACGACCTTGAAGGTCATCGGGTACGCCATCGAGGACTGGACCACGGCGCAGTTCGTCAACCACCTGCGCGAGGGCGTGGCCCAATTCGGAGATGGGGTCGACGAGGAGGTGTGGGCGGCGTTCACGGTTCATGCGCAGTACATCCAGGGTGATCTCACCCCGGAGAAGGTCGCTGCGCTGTCCGAAGTGGTCACCGGTCCGGCGATCTTTTACCTCGCGTTACCTCCGACCCTGTTCTCGCAGGCTGCAACGAGCCTGGGTGTGGCGGGGCTGGCCGAAGAGGCGTCCGGGTTCCGGCGCCTCATCATCGAAAAGCCCTTTGGCACCAGCGCCGACTCGGCCGCCGTGCTCCAGCAGCAGTTGCGCGATCACTGGGAGGAGCACCAGCTCTACCGGATCGACCACTTCCTGGGGAAGGACACGGTGCAGAACATCCTCGTGTTCCGGCTGGCCAACCGCTTTGTCGAAGCAATCTGGAACGCCGGCAACATCGCTCAGGTGCAGATCACCGCATCGGAGACGATCGGTCTCGAGGGTCGATGGCGCTACTACGACCAGGCTGGCGCGCTGCGCGACATGCTGCAGAACCACCTCATGCAGCTCTTCGCCATCTGTGCGATGGAGCCGCCCGCGGTATGGGACGGTGAAGTGGTCCGCCAGCACCGCGTCGAGGTGTTGCGCGCCGTACGGCCGATCGGACCTGGGGACGTGGCCCGTGCGACGGTGCGCGGTCAGTACACCGCCGCCACCGTTGGTGGGAACGCGCTCCCGGGGTACCTCGAGGAGCAGAACATCCCTGCCACCTCGGCGACGGAAACGTACGCAGCCCTACGGCTGTTCGTTGATAACTGGCGCTGGCAGGGCGTGCCGTTCCTGCTGCGCAGCGGCAAGCGGTTGGCCGGCGATCTCACCGAGATAGCCCTCGAGCTCCGAAACCCGCCACGAGCTCTGTTCAACAGCCCCGACGACGAACACCCGCCCCCATCATGGATCGTCCTGCGCATCCGACCCGACGAGACCATCGAGATCGACGCGATCGCAAAGAAGGCCGGACTCGGTCTGACCACGGATCGAATCGTGTTGTCGGCCACCGATGCCCAGGCCAGCACCGGTGGGTACTCCGCCTACGAGCAACTCATCCTCGACGCGCTCGCCGGCGACCCGAGTCTGTTCATCCGGGGCGATGAGGCGCAGCAGGCCTGGCACATCGTCCAACCCGTGCTCGACGAGTGGTCCCGCAACGGCCGCCCCGACCCCTACCCCGCGGGTTCCGAAGGCCCACCTCCGCCGGCGGGCTTCTTTCACGATCTGCTGGCCTGGCGGCCCCTCCCTGTCGGCCAACCAGCCGAACAAACCCCGGGCTGACCACAACGTGTCACGCTCGAGACGGACCGGTCCACGACGCTTCACCCCAGAGCGAAGAACCTCGCACCGACGGTACCGATTGCGAACACCACGACCGACACACCGCTGACCGCGGCAATCTTGCCACTGGGCCGTCCGTGCATCAGCCATGCCGTAGCCGTGGCGATCAGGCCGGTCGCCGTCACCAACAGAACCGGAACGGCCAGCGCAGGGGCGAGGAGCGCGACCAATGCGAACACCGTTCCTACGCCCAGTTCGAGCGCCGGATACCGAAGCGGAATGGTCGTCCGGCAGTGACGGCAGCGCCCACGCAGAGCGATCCAGGAAACGACGGGGATGTTGTCGTACCACCGGATGTGAACACCACACCCCGGGCAAGCTGAGGGAGGGGAGATGATCGAACCACCGATCGGAACCCTCGAGATGACGACCGTCAGGAATGACCCGACACAGAGGCCCACGGCAGCGATCCATCCGATGAGCAGGGTCCGCATAGTGCCCGCAGGACGTTAGCGGCGGCCGGCTCCGACGAACCGGAATGGTCCGCACATCTCAGGTATGGGCCCGGTATGCCGATCGGTCTGGCGATGATCACCGTTCAAGGCGCGCTTACGAGATGGATCGGGATCCTGTGGGAGAGCCGCGGGACCGACCTCCATCTGGTTGCCGGCAGTCCCCCGCTGATTCGGTGCGGTGGCCGTCTCGAACGGCTCGAGGGCGAGCAATACGTCAGCGGTTCGGAGATCGCCACGGCCCTGCACGGATACCTGGACGCCGAGCAGTGGAGATCGCTCGACCAAGACCGTGAGCTCGACTTCGCGCTCTCGTGGGAGAACAAGGCACGCCTGCGCGGCAATGCGTTCTACCAACGCAGCGAGCTCTCGCTCGCCCTTCGCATCATCCCGGAGGTGATACCGGACTTCGACACGCTCGGCGTGCCGGAGTCTGTCCGGGCGCTGGCGTCGCTCCCCCAGGGTCTCGTGCTCTTCACCGGTCCGACCGGCTCGGGAAAATCAACCTCGATGGCCGCGCTGATCGACTGGATCAACGTGAACCGGGCATGCCACATCCTCACCATCGAGGACCCGATCGAATACGTGCACCATCACAAGACGTCCATCGTCAGCCAGCGCGAGGTGGGCTCGGACACGTTGTCGTGGGAGCGTTCTCTCCGCTCTGCCCTACGAGAGGATCCCGACGTGATCCTGCTCGGCGAGATGCGCGACACCGAGTCGATTGCCGCTGCGCTGACCCTCGCCGAGACCGGCCACCTCGTCTTCTCGACGCTGCACACCAACGACACCGCACAGGCGCTCGATCGCATTGTCGACGTGTTCCCGTCCGAACGCCAGGCCCAGATCCGCATGCAGTTGGCGAGCGCCCTGACCGGTGTTGTGGCCCAACGGCTTCTGCCGACAGCGACCGGTGGATTGATCGCTGCGTATGAAGTGCTGCTCGCCACCCATGCCGTTCGCAACCTGGTCCGCGAAGGCAAGACGCGCCAGATCCGCAACGTGATCACGACCAGCCAGAGCGAGGGCATGATGACGTTGGAGATGAGCATGAACCGGCTTGTCGCTCAGGGGCTCGTAAGCCACGAAGACGCCACAGCACGAGCCCTTCATCCGTTGGAGATCGAGCGTCCACTCGCCGGTTCCGCAAAACGCTGACCACCCTCTCCCCTTCTGCCGGCTTCGACGGCGCCATCGCACCGGCGTCGCCACTCGGGTCAGGTATCGAGGACCTCGATCCGAAGTCGTTTGTTGCCCTTCCCCTTGGACTCCGTCTTCACGACGCGAAAGCCACCGATCTCCCCGGTCGAGGCCACGTGGGTGCCGCCGTCGGCCTGCTTGTCGAGCCCGACGATGTCAACCAGTCGAATCTCGGTGACGTGCCCGGGGATCATGTTGACCTTGGTCCGGATGAGGTCCGGGTCGGCGTTCGCCGCATCCACGGGCAACACGCTCACCTCGATGGGGCGGTCGGCGACGATCTCCTCCGCAACGAGTCGTTCGACCTCATCGGCGAAGCCCTCAGGCAGCGGGTCGAACTCAAAGTCCATACGTGCACGTAGAGGTTCCATGTTGCCGCCGGTGACGGCCACGCCCCAGCGTTGCCAGATCACGCCGCACAGCACATGCATCGCCGTGTGGGTGCGCATCAACCGATGTCGGCGATCCCAGTCAAGCTCGGCGTGCACCACATCGCCGACGGACGGAAGCGGTCCCTCCCCCACGGTGTGCCAGACGACGGCGCCCTCCTTGCCGACATCGGTGACCGCAAGACCTGCCAATGTTCCCGTGTCATTCGGCTGCCCACCACCAGTCGGGTAGAAGTGCGTGCGGTCGAGCGCGATCCGGCGGACCGGGCTCGACGGAGATCCGTCTCCATCATCGACGGCCAGCACGGTGGCGTCGAACGATCGGACATACGCATCGACGAGATAGTCGAGACGTGTATCGGCCAGACCGGAACTGTCGGAAGGTTGGACAAGCATCGCGTCGATCTTGCTTCGTCGGTGACCGGTTCGCAGCACGGCTGAAGTCGAATGCGCTTTCCACGCCCCCACCAGTACGGTTGGCCTATGGGAGCCCCCGCCGACGAGTTCGTGAAGTCCTACCTCGCCGAGATGACGGGACAGGCCATGGACCTGAGTCGTCTCGTCACTGTACCGAGTGGGCTCGACGCCCCCGAAATGATGGCGGCGTTTGCCCATCCCGACCTCGGCCGCCTCGGGATCACCCTCATGGCCGACTTCATGGCACCAGAGGAATCGATCTACTTCGACGCGATCTTCGGCGCGTACCGGGGCCAGCATGCAATTCGCGGGTGGTTGGTGCCGGCCATGGCCGACATCGAGTTCATCGACTTCGCGCCGACGGCCGAATCCGTCTCTTTCGATGACGGCGAGGGCGGCACAACGCTCGACGAATGGCAGATGATCATGAACCTCGGCGACACCAAGATCCCGCTCTCGCGCGGTGTCAGCGTCCGCCGCTACCGCGACGGCTGGATCACGTGGGCCTGCGATGTGTACGACACCGCTGCATTCCGCCAACCTCCCCCTCCCGAGATGGCCGACATGCCCGGTATGCCGATCGAACCGCCACCGCCCCTGCCGCCGTGGCCGCGCGTCGAATGGGCCACCGACACGACAGTCGTCCCAGCCCCACTGTCGGCGGCGGCAGCGGCGTGGGTTGCACAACGACGCGCCCCCCACGCTCGGGAACAGCAGTCCCTCGTCGAAGCTCGGAGCAGCCTGAGCCACGCCGATCTCCACAACCTCACCCACGACCCGGACGCCGGCTACGACTTCGAGTTGATGAGCGACCTGTTCCATCCAACCGACTCCGTATACATCGACCCGCTCTTCGGCGAGTTCCACGGTCAAGCGGCGATCAGGGCCTGGCTGACCGACATCATGCCCCGAGCCGGCGCCCTGGCCTTCGAGCCGCTCGGCAAGCCCCTGTTCAACGGAACGACGTCGGTCCTCGAGTGGAAACAGATGGCTGTCGCTCCTGACGGCACCCGCACGATGATGCTTCGCGGAACGAGCGTGCGCCGCTACGCCGACGGGTGGGTCGTGTATGCGGCCGACTATTTCGACACAGCACCTCTCGCCGACCCCGACATCGCCGCCGCGGCAGTTGCGGCAGGTTCGACCATCAGTGGCACCGACATCTTGCGGTACCGCCAACCCTGAGCAACGCTCGCCCGCCGGAGAGGCAACGCGCTTTGCGACGACGGATCAGTCGTCGTGTCCGCGATCCTTGCCTTTCGACCTGTCCCTCTCCTTACCCTCGCCACGGGACTTGCTCTTCTTCTCGCGCTTCGCGCCGCGAGAGTCGTGGTCGTCTCGCTCGACGTATTTCACAACCGGAGGCGCCGCCACGTTCACGATGATCACCGGCGGTGGTGGCGCGATGACAAACGTGGGCGGCGGGGGTGCGACCACGAACGTCGCAGGCGGCGGAACCACGAACGTCGGCTGCGGGACGGAGACCGTTTGCACGGTACGGCGGGTCGACGCCGAGAAAACCTGGAGCTTTCGGCAACTGCGTTTCGTCACGAGTCTGCTTTTCCCGTGCCCGCCGTAGTACGTGCGACACGAGACGGTTCGGCGAGCACCGGTGATCTGAGGATTCGGGGTCGGCGGTGCCCCAATGACCGGAGGACTCGTCACGGTGACCACGCCGACGAAGACCGTCGAGGGCGTCTGTGCACTTGACGGGTCCGCGGACAGTCCGAGCAGCAGCATGGTTACTGCGGCGGGTGCTGTGAAAAGTCGACTGCGCATGGGATTCCCGTCCGATGAGTTCTCGATCAGTGGTGAGTCCAGCATCAGGGTTCGACGCAATGTGTTCGGGAGTTGTGATGCTCTGATGATGACGCGTACGGGCGGCGGGCGGGCTCCGGCCTCACACTGATCGCCTCGCTGGTCCCGCCGCGAGGCATCGCCCGAGGGTAGAGCGGAGGAAGGCTCAGGCCACCCGGGAACTCGTGAGGGCTCCCTCGGAGGCTTCAGGGCGGGGCGTACGCTGGTGGCATGGCCACCCGCTTCGAATCCACCGAAGTTGCCATCATCGGGGCAGGCATTTCCGGTCTCGCCGCAGCCCGGCGCCTCCGTGCCGCCGGACGCAAGGTACTGGTGCTCGAAGCGTCGACCCGGGTCGGAGGAAGGCTCCTGAGCCACGAACTCTCTGACGGGACCGTCTTCGACCTCGGCGGCCAGTGGATTGCATCCCGCGACCACATGCCGCTCGTCAACGAACTCATCGATGAGCTCGGCCTGCAGCGCTTCGTTCAACGTGACGACGCACTCATGGACTACACCGCGCAGCCGTTCGCCGACATGCCGCGCATCATGAACGCGGAGTGGCAGTGGTTCATGGCCAAGCTCGACGAGCTCACCGAGTCGATCGACACGAAGGTCCTCGCCAACTCCCCCGACGCCGACCACCTCGATTCGGTGAGCCTGGAGGAATGGAAGCAGTCGAACCTCGACTCCGATCTCCTCAAGCGAATCTTCGATCAGATGATCCGGACGGAATACACGCTCGAGCCGAAGGACGTCTCGATGCTGTACTTCCTCTACGCCCTCAAGATCAACGGCGGCATCTCCACGATGCTCGACGTCGGCACCGACGGCGCGCAGAACCTGCGCGTCGTGGAAGGTTTGGCATCACTATGTACGCGTATCGCTGAGGAGCTCGACGATGCCGTTGTGCTCGGCGCGCAGGCCTACGACATCGTGCAGCGCGACGACGGGGTCCGGGTGATCGGCGACTCGATCATGGTGGAGGCCGACCGCGTCATCATCGCTCTCCCGCCGAATCAGATCCAGCGCATCGATTTCGACCCGATGCTCCCCCGCCGACGGATGTGGCTGCTCCAACGACTCGAGATGGGCGCGGTCATCAAGTGCTTCGCCATCTATGACCGACCGTTCTGGCGAGGTCGGGTCGTCACGCCGCTCGACCCCGACACGCTCGTGATCGATCACGCACTCGATGCGAGTTCTGTCGACGACGGACACGTCGCGTTGGTTGCGTTCATCGGCGGCGATGACGCCGTGGCGTGGAGTGACCGCACGCCGGAGGATCGCCGCGAGATCGTCCTCGACAACCTCGCCAAGGTGTTCGGCGAAGAGGCCCGCACGCCGATCGACTACTTCGATCATGACTGGCTCACCGAGCCGACCATCGGCGGTGGGTACTGCTGCTACGCCCCGCCCGGGGTGATGACGGCCGGCTACGAGGACCTCTCGACGCCGATCGGCTTCCTCCACTGGGCCGGCACGGAAATGTCCAACGTGCACCAGGGCTATGTGGAAGGTTCGCTGCACGCCGCTTACCGTGCGTGCGACGAGGTGCTGTCTGCCCTTACGGCCGCCGACCACAAAGGACCCTCGTAGGACACGGCCCTGCCGTTGTTCGCGGGCGCTTCCCAAACCCGGACTGTTGCGCCGTTGCGTGAGCCGTGATCGGTCCGACAGAATCTCCCTACCCGGTTAAACCTCGTGCGTGAGGACTGCCGTTTCGATTCCTGACGACGTGTTCAACGAGGCCGAGGAGTTGGCCAAACGCAGTCGCATCAGCCGCAGTGAGCTCTACGCAGACGGGTTGCGGGCGCTCCTGCGTGAAGATCGCGGCGTCACCGAGGCGCTCGATGGTATCTATCGGAACGTGCCGTCGGATCACGTGGTGAACGCCGTGGCGCGTCGCACCGTCAGTCGATCGGAATGGTGATCCGGCGAGGATCGGTTTGGTGAATTGATCTCGGCGAGCGGAGCGGACCCGAGTCTGGCCTCATTCGACCGGCCACCATCGTTTCGGCCGATGCCTTCAATCAAGACACTCCCGCCTCTAGCTTAGCTAGTGTGCCTCGGCGAAACTCGGTGAGCGGGTCGAGGTCGAAACGTACGTAGGTCGGAACAATGCAATGAACAGAACCCCGGCGATGACGGTGAGTAGCGATGCAGCGATGAGCGGTGCTGTAGAGGTGACTGACCCTGCGATGTAGCCCACGAGAATGGAGGCCGGGACCTGGGCCAGACTGGAGATGCTGGAGTAGATGCCCATCGCTTCACCTTGACGACCTGGTTCGGCCAACCGCGACATCAACGCGGAAAAGTTTGCTTGGGACAGCCCTTGGAACAGCGCCAGAACGGGAATGAAGGCGTACAGCAGGATCGACCTGGTCACGATGAAATATGCGGCCAACGCACCAGCTTGGGCGATGATCGAAAAACGAAGGATTCGGTAGTCAGCCATCCTTTTGGCCACCATGCCAACGATTACGCCCTGGACGATAGCGATGAAGATGCCAACGATGGCGAAGTAATCACCCGTCTTTGACTGCGAGAACCCGAACTTGTTTGCCACATAGATCCCGAAGAACGTGGTGAAGAACGTGAATCCGCACGTCCAAAAGAAGGTGGCCGACAGCACCACACGCAGCCGCTCAGACGCGAAGCCTGCTCTGACATTGCTGACCGACGCGGCAACGTTCATCCTTTCCGTCCGACGCGTCGCCAGTGTCTCCGGCAGGGTGAAGAACACAAACGTGGCGTTCGCGGCAGCCAGTGCAGCAGCGAACCAGAACGGCGTAGTCGCACCGAACCAGCTAGGCGTAGTGAAAAGGTGGTAAAAGCTTACGCCCGGAGCGCTGAGACGTCCGCCGATGTAAGGGCCGAGGATGAACCCCAATCCAAACGCCGCTCCGATCAGCCCAAAATTCTTGGAACGGTTCTCGTCAGTAGAGACGTCGCCAATCGCAGCTTGGGCAACGGCGAGGTTTCCGCCCGTGATCCCATCGATTGCTCTGCCTAGAAACAGCAGCGGGATGTTCTTCGTCGCAATCCCGACGGCAAAGATCATGTACCCCAACGAGGTGCCGGCAATCGACAGAGCGAGAATCGGCCGACGTCCCATCCGGTCGGAGAGCTGACCCAGGATGGGGGCGGCAAGAAAGATGCACAACGGATAGATCGCCTGCAACCAACCGAGCATGATCAGACCGGTGGTCGGGCTCCATGACAGGGGGGTCACACGGAATGCCTGGCTCTTGGCCGTACCGATGAGTAGCGGAAAGACCGGGATGAGAATCGAGAAACCGACGAGGTCGATAAAAATCGTCAAGAACAAGGCTGTCAGCGGGCTCTTGGACCTTGGCCCAGCGTGTGTTTGGGTCTTATCAGATCTCTGCTCGTGCATCGGCAAGCATGTTAAGGGTCCGCCAGAGGATACGTGTGATGAGAACGAGCTTGCGGACGGGCGAAGGCGTCACGGCGCCTTCGCGCTCGCACGCCAGTCCGGGATGCTCGGCGCGTCGGCTTCGAGACTCCGGAGGTAGGCCGTGATCTGGGCGATCTGTTGTTCGGTCAGGGGCCCTCCGAAGTCGAGGTTCCACGCCGACATCGAGGTGCCGGATACGCCGCCTGCGATCAGCATGCTGATCTGCTCATCGCTCGTCGTGGCGAGGAATTGCTTGGAATGAAGGGTCGGGGCGGTACTGCCGCCCTTCGCCTCGTTGCCGTGACACGAGGCGCAGTTCTGGGAGAAGAGGACGGTCCCGCTCTTGGTGTAGCTCGTCTGCTGCTCCACCTTCGCGTCGGCCCGGAGATGGGGCTCCCGCCATCGGTAGATGGGAAAGGCCACAATCAGCACGACCATGAACACCAACCCCCAGGCATAGTGGCGATCGAGGCTGCGTTCCAGCCATGGAGGTTCGAAGTCCTTGGGAGCTTGGCGCTTAGGCATGGGAGCTCTTCACTGTCCGGTACATCGGGGGCCCTTTGGGGGCGTA
This sequence comes from Acidimicrobiia bacterium, assembly GCA_031368215.1. GTDB lineage: Bacteria > Actinomycetota > Acidimicrobiia > Acidimicrobiales > JANYDT01 > JANLQX01. Next base: position 12,861 of record JANLRD010000258.1, read on the forward strand.
AGAAACTTGGACGCTCCGCGATCGGGTCCGGTCACGGTCCTGCTCGTATCGACGACCAACCGTCCGCCTTCGAGGCTCAGCGGGTGCTGGTCCATACCGCGGGGCGAAGGGCCGGCGATCCATTCGCCACCGATATCGAAGACCGAACCGTGGCACGGACACTCGAAGCGACCGGAACTCTCACAGAACGGCACCCGGCAGCCGAGATGCGGGCACTTCTGGGAGAACGCGAAGAGATGACCGTCGGCGTTCGCCACCCACAGTCGGCCCGCATTGACGAAGGTGGCGGTGCCCGCCTTGTAGTTCGCGGCATCGGCGAGTTTCAGCTTTCCGCCCGCCGTACCGCTCGTCAACGGCCGCAGCAGTTCCGTGGTTGTCCAACCCGCGATGATGGCGAGGAGACCTCCCCCGGTTTTCCAACCTTTGCGGAGCAGATCCCGCCGGGAAAAACGCCTGGCGAGCTGTTGAGCCTTCCGTCGAAGAACGGACATCGGTTGCCTCAGAGCTCCAGGTAGTTGTGCTGCCACGGCGGCACGAACTTCCAACCGGGGCCTCGGAAGAGTGCACCGATCACCGTGAGGGTGGCGGCGATCACCAGAACGACCGTGAAGACCGTGACGGCGACCTTGCGGTTGCGGGCTTCCGTTGCCGGATTGCGATCGATGTAGGGAAGGGCCATGAGCACGATCAACGCGGCGCTGGGCACGAGAATCCCCGCAACCAAGGGATCGAATCTCGACAGCAGTTCCTGGAGACCCACGAAATACCACGGGGCCTTGGCCGGCTCGGGCGTCAGGTTCGGATTGGCGATGTCGCGAAGTGGTGCGGCGAACGCGACGCCGAGTGCCAGCACCGTCGCGGCCACGCCGAGAGCGGCGACGACATGGCGGACAAGGAGATGGGGCCAGGTGAACACCATGTCATCCGTCAAGCGTTCTTCCGCCGTCACCGACTCGCGATCAACCACGCCGAGAAGGCGGACACGCGCTCCTTTGGCGACCACGTCGACGACGGCGTCGGCGTCACCGATCGTGGAAACGGAAGCGGCCGGGACCGGTTCGGTTGCTTCCTCGGCGAACGCACCGGTGCCTCCACGCTGCACGGCAAATCCGTCCTTGCGGACCCTCCAGATGTGCACCATGAGCACGAGCGCCAGGGATAGCGGCAGGACGGCGACGTGCAGCGCGTAGAAGCGTTGCAGCGTGGCCTGGCCGATTTGTTCGCCGCCGATGAGCAGGTCCCGTAACACCGAGCCGATCAACGGCACGTAGCTCACGAGGTTCGTGCCGACGGTGACGGCCCAGTAGCTGAGTTGGTCCCATGGAAGGAGGTACCCCGTGAACGAGAACCCGAGGGTGATGACCAGAAGGACAATGCCGAGCACCCAGTTGAACTGCCTCGGCTTCTTGTACGCGCCGGCGTAGAAGACCCGAGCCATGTGGATGATCACGACCAGGACCATGAGATGGGCCGACCAACGGTGCACATTTCGTACGAGTTGACCGAAGCCGACTCCCGTCTTCAGCTTCTGCATGTCGCCATACGCGGACGTGACCGTGGGCGTGTAGAAGAACATCAGGTACACGCCGGTTGTCACCAGGATGGCGAACAGAACGGTCGAGATGAAACCGAGTCGCCACGAATACCTCCAGCGGAGAACCCGCGCCGGCACTTTTACGGGGTACACGTGGAGGAAGACGTTGGAGAACGACTGCAGGGCCCGACCGCGCGGGGTGTCGAGCGGGGGATGCCGGAAGACCGAACGCCAGGCTTCGCCATGGCGGATCCGTGCAACCCGACCCTCGGGCACCGGGTACACGTCGGGCTCGAGCGCATCACGGGGAACCTGTTCGACCAGACGGGTTCCGTCGGTGCGCTCACTCATCGGGCTACCTCCTTCGCGTGGACCATCACGAGTGCGGCCGGCGGGCAGCGGTTCACGCACAACCCGCAGCGGATACAGCTTGTTTCATCGATCAGGAGGGCCGACTGGTCCACTGTGCCCAGACCGTGACGGTCAGCTCGGACGATCGAGATGCAGTCATGCGGACACACGTCAACACAGAGTCCGCACAGGATGCAGAGTTCGGGCTTCAGCATGATGTTGTCGAAACAGCGGAGACAGCGCAGGCCCTCCAGCACGGCGTGCGCCTCGTCATAGCCCGTCTCGACCTCGGCGAAGCCGATTCGTCGATCGAGCGGCACCGACGGAACCGCCACCCGGGGCACGGCGTCGTAGCCGGTCGCGAGTCGGCGGAATCCGGGCTTGGCGATCAACTCGATCCGCACCTCGTTGTTGGCAGAAATCGACGGTCGGCCGTCTGAATTGGCGGTCAGGACTCCGTGGATCGAAGCGGCGGCGCGTCGGCCATCGGCGATGGCATCGATGAGGTTGCGCGGCCCGAAGGCCACGTCTCCTCCGGCCCAGACCCGCGGATGGGTCGTTCGCAGGTCGGCGTCGACCTGGATACCGCCGGCCCTCGTTCGTGCAATGTCGTTTCCGGCTCCGAGGAATCCGACGTCGGGAGCCTGACCGACGGCCAGGATCACCGTGTCGGCAGGGATCACTTCGAGCGAGCCTTCGACGAAGGTTGGGGCGAAGCGGCCGGTGGCATCGAACACGGAGGCCACGGCAATGGTCTCCAGGCCGGTCACGTGTCCATCGCCCACGACCCGATGCGGGCCGCGGCGGTACACGATGCGGATTCCCTCCGCTTCCGCTTCCTCGATCTCCTCGGCCGCCGCCGGCATCTCCGCCTCGGATTCGAGAGCGATGACGGTGACCTCGCTGACACCGGCGCGAATCGCCGCACGGGCCACGTCGAACGTTGTCGTCATGCCGCGTCGGGCTTCATCGGCGCTCTGCCGGTTGCGAATCGTGCCGGGCTCCGACGGTGGGTTCGATTCGTTGTTGGCCGCCGCCCGCAACGCGGTTCGTGCCGCGTCGAATGCGACGTTGCCGCCCCCGACCACCACGACACGTCGCCCGAGATCCACGGAGAATCCGCGGTTGACGTTGAGGAGGAACTCCACCGCTTTGAAGACCCCATCGGTCCCATGACCCGGAATGTCGAGGCCACGCCCTTTGGCTGTGCCCACGCAGACGAACACGGCGGCGTGTTCGGCGAGCAGTTCGTCAAAGGAGACATCGCGACCGATCCGACAACCGAGGCGGGTGTCGACCCCCATTTCGAGAATGGCGTTGACCTCGCGTTCGATGAGTTGTCGGGCCAGCCGATATTCCGGGATTCCGTAGACCATCATCCCGCCGAGATGTTCCTCACCTTCGTACACGGTGACGCGGTGCCCGGCGAGTCGGAGGTCGTGCGCCGCGGCAAGTCCTCCGGGGCCGCCACCGATCACGGCGACCGACTCGAGGTCCGCCGGTGGGACCGGGCCGTGCGCTTCGTGCCACAGCGCACTACCGGCAAAACTCTCCACGCCATAGCGTTCACTCACGAACCGCTTGAGGGCGCGGATCCCGACAGGCGCGTCGATGGTGCCCCGTCGGCACGCCGACTCGCACGGTGCAGCACACACCCGCCCACAGATCGATGGGAAGGGATTCGGCGCACGAGCTATCAGGTACGCGTCACGGAAACGGCCCTCGGCAATCGCCGTGACGTACGCGCCCGCATCGGTGTGGACGGGGCATGCAGCGCGGCAGGGCTCATTGTCCCAGAGCCACTGCGCATCGGGAGCGGCGGGCACGTCAGAAGCGGCGGGCACGTCGGACCGTCAGATCACTCGCCGGGCCTGCAGGCGCCGGAGTCCCCAAAGGAGGGCCGACAACGCAACCGCGAACCATATGGTGGTGACCGTCACGCGGCCGCTGCGGTGCAGACTCGAAAGCCTGGTCAGCAGAAGGTTCGGTACGACGATCAACAGTCCGAACGCAAGTGCGACGATGGCCGTCCCCGAAAGGAGGGCCCGGGGCCAGGTCACGCGGTGACCGTGAACGCCGCCCGCATACCCATTGCGTAGTGCTTCTCGATGTTGCAGACGAGCACGTACTTCCCCGCCGGCAGATCCAGAGTGACCGTGCCGACCGCACCGGCTGCCGTCTCACCGATCTCACCCTTTGTCGTCGCTTCGCTCACCTTGTCACCGGTCACGACCAGTTTGTCGATCGGCTCATCGGTCTTGAGAACCACCATCTCATGGGGCTTCTTGCCGGAGTTCGTCAGCGTGAAGGTCACCTTGCCGGCGGGAACCGACGCCGTACCCAGCTTCATGAACATCTCGGTGTCCGAGGTCTCCCCGACGGAAACAGCAACCGGAGTCCCCTCAGCCGTCGCCGGAACGGTCAGGCCGTCGGCCGCTGCAGCTGTTTCGGCCGCTGCCGCTGTTTCGGTTGCTGCCGCTGTCCCGGTTGCTGGCGCGACGGTCGTGTCGGAGGATTTGCTGCTGGAACATCCGGCAAGGGATCCCATTCCCAGGAGTCCGGCGGTGAGTACGACAGTGAATCGGCGCATGATGAAAACTCCAGTGCTGTGGGTGAACAACCTTGAGTCTCTGGAGTGGGCGATTTCCGCGAAAGGGCAGAAGGTCACTCCGATCCGGCCGATCGGCCTGCTGAGCAGCCACGCGGACGACGCGACCCGTCTTCGGAGCGCCGGGGGCTTCTGGGAACATTCGGTGTCCACGGGTGGCAGCGGGTTCGACCGGCCTTCCTCCCGACCTCTCTGGTGCGGTGGCCGGCGAAGCGTGGGGCCACTCTCTCAACGGTAGGTGACACGCACGTCGAGGCGTTCGAGGCCGCGGAGGATCCCGCTCGGCGCGTAGCGGAGCGGAGCATTGGGATCGAGCGACACCGAAGCCAGTCGCGAAGTGAGGACTTCGACTGCGACGCGGGCTTCGAGCCGAGCCAGCGCGGCGCCGAGGCACACGTGGATGCCCTTGCCGAACGCGACGTGGCGACTCATATCGCTGCGGTCGGGATTGAACACGTCGGGCTCAGTCCACGCCGACTCGTCGCGGTTGGCGGAACCGAACATCACCCACAAGGTCGCCCCCTTGGGGACCATCACTCCTCCGAGCGACGCGTCCTCACGGCAGATGCGGAACATGCCCTGGTTCGGGCTCGCATACCGCAGCGCCTCCTCGACCACCGACGGGATCAGCGACGCATCGTCGTGCAACGTGTCCATCAGGTCCGGTTGCTCGGCGAAGATCACGAGGAGGTCACCCATCAAGCTCGTCGTTGTCTCGCTTCCGGCGACCTGGATCTGGCGGATGATCGACAGCATCTCCGCAGTCTCGAGCGGTCCGCCGCTGCCGCCGTCTTCGTCGGCCGCGAGCTCGGCCTGGAGGAGATCAGTGAGGAAGTCGTCACGAGGGTGTTCTCGACGCGCCGCGAGTTGCGACGCGAAGTAGTGCTGCTGCTCGACGATGGTGCGTTGCGCTTCGACGCGCGCATCGTCGGAGATCAACCGTCCGATCGCCGCCACCGATGCGTCGGCCCACCGTTTGAACTCGCTCTGATGATCGTCGGGTACCTCGAGAACGGCTGCGACCGCACGAATAGGGAGCGGCACACCGAACTCGGCGATGAACTCGATCTCGGTGCGACCGGCGAATCTGTCGACCAGGTCGTTGCAGATCGCCCGGATCGCCGGCTCGAGGGCGGCGATGCGTTTCGGGGTGAATGCCGCGGAGACGAGCCGGCGGTACCGAGTGTGTGACGGAGGGTCCTCCGTCAGCATCGTCGACACGTTCGGCCAGCCCTGCGCATCGACCTCGCGCAGCCGGGCGAGGAGCTCCGGCGACACTTTCGCCGCGGGCGTGCCGAAGCGCGAAGAGAATGTCGTTGGATCACGCAGGACAGCAAGCACATCGTCGAGCCGGGAGACGCAGTACACCTCCTCCCCCGGCCGGCCGAAGCGGTCCCCGTCGAGGCGCAACACCGGCGCTTCGTTACGCATCGCCCGGTAGTGGTCATACGGACACTGCTGGATCTCGGGGTCGAAGGGAGCGAAGCTCCTCGGATCCACCGCGACGTCAGGTGCGTTCATCCGGTGACCGTACCAACGCGATCACTGCGGTTCCCAGGGTCCAAGGTCCCGAATTGATCGCGCGGTTAGTTTTCTCTGCCGGACATGCCGTTAGTGTTCGCCGGTGCCCAGTTACAAGTCCCTTTACGCACCGGACCTTCTCGCCGGACGCCGTGCTCTGGTGACCGGCGGCGGCACCGGCATTGGCAAAGCGGTAGCAACCGAGCTTGCCGCGACGGGGGCGCACGTCACCATCGCTGCCCGACGCACCGAGGTGCTGGAAGCGGCCGCCGAGGAGATCGCTTCGCTCACCGGGGTTCGACCCGAGATTGACCAGGTCAACATCCGTGACGTGGAGAGCGTGAACGCATTGGCGCAACGACACCGCGATGTCAACTTGCTTGTGAACAACGCCGGCGGGCAGTTCCCGTCCAAGGCGCGTGACCTCAGCGCCAACGGCTGGCGGAGCGTCATCGACTTGAACCTCAACGGCACCTGGAACATGACCCAGGCGTTCGGCAACGCCATGCTCGATGGTGCCGGCGGCACGATCTGCCAGATCATCACCTTGGTGGGGCGCGGCATGCCCGGCATCGCCCACAGCGCCGCGGCCCGCGCCGGTGTGCTCGAACTCACCCGCACGCTGTCGTTCGAGTGGGGTCCGAAGGTCCGGCTCAACTGCGTCGCGCCGGGACAGTTCCGCACCGAAGGCTGGGAAAACGCCTACGCCGAGGGTGTCGGTGACGGCGTCGGCGGGCAGCCACTCCCCTACGCCGGGCACGTGAGCGACATCGCCAACGCCGCGGTGTTCCTCTCCTCCCCGGCGTCACGCTTCGTCACCGGCGAGGTGATCTTCGTCGACGGCGGGCTCATCCTCCAGGGCCCGATCTCCGCGCTGCCCGAAGGCGGCTACCCCGAACGGCGAGAAGCTTCACCCAACTGGTGAAGCGACTGCACCCTTGCCTGCGTCGCAGTGACCGCCTCGACGATGCGATCTCTCAGCGGTGAAGCACCACGGGCACGTTGCGTGGCCCCCGCACCTGCCCGCCTGCCCATGTGGTGACACCGCCGGGTTCGAGGTCGAAGTCCGGGAAGCGGGCCATCCACGTCTGCAGGGCGACACGCAACTCCATACGGGCGATATTGGAGCCGGCGCAGCGGTGGATACCCGAGCCGAACGCAACATGGCGGTTCTCCGCCCGGTGGAAGTCCACGACATCCGGATCGCTGAACATGGCCGGGTCGCGGTTGGCCGCGGGAAACGCCAGCAACACCCGATCTCCTGCGCTCACGGGACACCCGGCGATCTCGGTGTCTTCCAGCGCGATGCGGCCCATCGTCACGGGTGCGTACGCCCGAAGGAGTTCCTCGACCGCCTGCGGCCAGATGTCCGGGTTGTCACGCAACTGACGCCGATGCTCGGGGTGCTGGGCGAGATGCCACAGTGACGACCCGATGGCCGACCACGTGGTGTCGATGCCCGCGATCAGGAGCAGGACCAGATTTCCGATGATGTCGCGGTGCTCCAACGGTGTGCCGTCCTCGAACGTGGCGCCGAGCAGCCGAGTTGTGAGGTCGTCGGTGGGATTCGTCCTTCGTGACGCGATCTCGGCCTCGAAGTACGCGGTCATCTCCATGAATGCCTCGACGCGCCGCTGAGGATCAACGGCAACATTCTCGAGGACGTCGCGCACCCAGCCGAGGAACGTGTCGGTCATCGTTTCGTCCACCCCGAGGATGAGCCCGATGACCCGCGCCGGAATGCGCTGGGCGTACTCGACCGCGGCGTCCACATGAGTGCGGTCGCCGAGCTCATCGAGGTAGCGCTCACACAGGCCGCGGGTGATGGGCTCGTACTCCTTGACCATCGCCGGCGCGAACGTCGGCAGCATCGTGCGGCGCACCGGCGTGTGGATCGGCGGATCCGAGCCGATGATCGAACGAGGACGGTTGGGGTCGGTTCGGTCGTCGAGCGTCGGGAACACCGAGGTACCCAGCGACGAGGTCAGGCTCGGTACCTTGCCGGCCGCCTCGATGACCGCGGCGTATCCGGTGACGAGATGCGCGCCACTTCGCTGCCCCGTGGTGTGCACCGGGCATCCCCGGGCCTCGGCCCAGTGGGGAAATGGATCCTCGACGTAGCGGGGGTCGGCGATGTCGAAGTCGCCGGACAGAAATGGCTCGGCGGTCGTGTCCGTGTCCATGAGTGGCCCTCCAGGTGGAATGGGCCGACGGTATCAGGGGCGTGATCCGGTCACCTGCAACTGCCCGTCGTGGTCCTCGCTGCTGCGCCTGATCAGTGGCCGCCGAGCCCGCTCGTCACCACGGTCACGCCGGGGTTGGCGAACCCATTCATGGCGGGAAGGGCGTCGGGCAGATCGTCGAGCGAGATCGTCCGGGTGATCATCGGCGCGAGGTCGAGCCGTCCGGACGTGATGAGGGCGAACACCTCGATGAAGCGCGACGACGAGAGACCGTGCACTCCGAGCACTTCGAGCTCGTCACGGATCACCCGGGAGATCGGGAGGTCGGCGGTCGGCGAGGGGAACAGGCCGATTTGCACATGGCGCCCGAGCGGTCGCAGTCCGAGGATCGACGAAGACACCGTCGACTCGTGCCCGAGGCAGTCGACCGACACATGGGCGCCGCCACCCGTCAACTCGTGGACCAAGGCCCCTACCCCCGCGACGTTCGAAGCGTTGACGAGATCGTCAGCGCCCATAGTTCTTGCCAACGCGAGCGCATCATCGTTCACGTCGACGGCGAGGACACGAGCGCCCAACGCCCGGCCGAGAGCAATCGCCGCCAGACCGACACCGCCGCAGCCGTGCACGCACAGCACTTCCCCGGCCGCGAGCCGACCGCGTTCGACGACCCCGCGATAGGCAGTCGAGACCCGACACCCGACGAGCGCGGCGACGTGGTCGGGGACGCCTTCGGGAACCTTGACCGCATTCACGTCGGCGAACGGAATCGTGGTGAAGCCGGCAAAAGCGCCCCACCGGGTGAAGCCGGGCTGCTCCTGGTTCCGGCACACCTGGTGCTGGCCCGCCATGCACGGCTCACACCGCCCGCAGCCGCAAACGAACGGCGCCACGATGCGATCGCCCAGCGCAACACGTGTCACCCCGTGGCCGACCGCAACCACACGCCCCACGAACTCGTGACCACCGACATGTGGGCACACGATGTCGGGGTCGGTCCCGTGCCACCCGTGCAGGTCGCTTCGGCACAAGCCGACGGCAAGTACCTGGACGACCACCTCGCCCGGCGCAAGTTCCGGATCGGCAACGGTCTGCACCGTGATCGGTCCGCTGAAGCGCTCGTAGACAGCCGCCTTCATGACGACAGTGCCGGATCGTGCAGTGCGACGATGAGGAAGACCTCGGCGCGCATCAGACGGACGCTCAGGTCGTGTACTCGCCGTTGATCTGCACGTAGCCGGCGGACAGGTCGCAGCCGTAGACCGTGGCCGAGGCGTTCCCCGTCATCAGGCTCACGCTGATCGTGACATCGGTGCCACGCATGTACGCCGCGAGACGCTCGAGCCCGAGCGCGTCGACCTGCGACGGGTAGACCTCCTGCGTCCCGAAGCGGATCACGACACGGTCCGGGCTGATATCGCTATCCCCCTCACACTTGCCGATCGCCATCGCCACACGGCCCCAGTTCGGATCGGCGCCGTGTACGGCCGTCTTCACCAACGGCGAGTTCACGATGCTCTTGGCAACCCGCTTCGCCTGAGCGTCGTCGCGTGAGCGGTCGACGGTGACCGTCAGGAGTTTGGTCGCTCCTTCACCGTCGCGGGCAATCTGCTTCGTGAGCGATAGGGCGACGCGCTCCAGCCCTTCGACGAAGGCCACCCGGTCGACGAAACCGGACTCGCCGTTCGCCATGATCGCCGCGGTGTCCGACGTCGAGGTGTCGGTGTCGATCGACAGACAATTGAAGGTCTTGTCCATCACCGACTTGAACATCGGGCGCAGCTCCCCCGGTGACAGACGGGCATCGGTGAAGAACAGGGCGATGAGTGTGGCCATGTTGGGCTCGATCATCCCGACACCTTTGGCGATGCCGACGATGCGGGCCTGCTGATTGCCCTCCCCGACCGTCTCGTAGGCAACCTTCGCAACGGTGTCCGTGGTCATGATCGCGCGCGCCGCGTCGGTCGCATTCGTGGAACCGAACGGGTACTGCAGCGAGTTCATGTGGGCGCGAATCCTGTCCATTGGATACGGACGGCCGATCACACCGGTTGAGGCGAGGACAACGTCGTAGGGGGCACAGCCGACGGCTCCGGCCACGGACTTGAGCACCTCTTCGGCGTTCTCCGCCCCCACGCGCCCGTTGGCCACGTTGGCGTTCTTCGAGATCACACAGAACGCCCGTACGGAGCCGTCGGCAACCGATCGTCGACTCAGGTTCACGCTCGGACCGGCGAAGCGGCTCTGGGTGAACACCCCGGCTCCGGAGGCGGGCACGTCGGAGGCAATGATGCATATGTCGTCGGTGTCGTCCTTGATCCCGATGTTGGCAACATGTACCGAGTACCCCCTCGGCATGGCGACGGCGGGAACCGGTACGGATGACGACTGCTTCATTCTCGTAGTCTGACGCACACCAAGCGCTGCACGTCGGCACATCGCCCTGTCTCCCGGCAAGTGGCCGCCAACCTTGTCCTTGCGGGTTCGTCCGGCGGTGCACTTCCCGGAGAGAAAAACCCGGATGGTCTCGCTTTCGACGGGACGGGGAATGCCCAGCGAGTAGCCTTCACGGCCTATGTCTCACCGCATCGACATTGAACTCACCAGTCAAAACGGCGAGGTCTGGACCTGGCGCGCCGCTGGCGCGAAGCAGCCGAAGGGCAGCGTTGAATCATCCGTGCTGTATCCCGGAGCCGGGGTCGGTGACGTCATTCGGGCCGAAGCGGAGCGTTTCCTCGACGGGCTCCGGATCGTGTCGGTCATTCCGCCCCGCAACGCCGGCGCGGCCAGGGCCGAGACCATCGAGATCCGCGCCAAGGAGCTCGAGGGACCCCAGGTCCGGGTCCAATACGCGGACGGTGGCCGCGGGCGTCGTGACGACAGCGAGCGCCGTGGGCCGCGTCCCGACCGTGGTCCGCGCCCGGATCGTCCCGCTCGCGATCGACCGGCCGGCGACGGCGCACGGCCCGACCGTCCTGCACGTCCCCCACGCGCCGACCGTCCGGACCGTCCCGAGCGTCCCGCCCGTCCAGCACGTCCCGAGCGCACCGACCGTCCGAAGCGCCTCTCGGCCGGACGCGCCAACCGCGACGCCCTGATCGACTCGCTGACCCCCGAGCAGCGTGTCGTCGCCGACCAGCTGTTCCGCGGTGGTATCCCCGCCGTGCGACAGGCGATCATCGACCAGAACGCCGCTCGCCGATCCGCCGGAGAGCCGGAAGTGCCAGGCGCTGCGCTGCTGGCCTTGGCCGAGGACCTTCTTCCGAAGACCCGCTCCGCCGACTGGTGCGATCGAGCCGAGGCTGCATTGGCCGCCGGCTCGGCGACCGGTATGCGTGACCTTCGCGCGTTGGTGACCCAGGCCGACTCCGTCGCCAAGGACGACGCCAGCCGGGCCATGTCGGCGCGTCTGCGCGACGCCATGAACGGCCGGGTCGAGGGTGACCGCACCGCGTGGACGACCGAGATCAGTGAGGCCATCGCCGCTGGCAAGCTCGTCCGGGCGCTTCGTCTCACGACCAAGGCTCCCGATCCGGCGGCGAAGCTGCCTGCCGAGGTACAAGCCCACCTCATCGAACAGACCAACCAGGCGCTGTCGCCAACGGCGAGCAGCGACCTCTGGGCGGCACTGATCGCTGCCGCCGCCGAAGCCCCGTTCCGCCGTGACATCGTGCCGGTCGGCATTCCAGCCGACGCCTCCGAGTCGCTGAAGGAAACGGCGGCGCAGGCGTCGAACCGGATTCCCGCACTCCTCAAGGTGCTCGGGCTCACCATGCCTCCGCCGCCCCGGCGGATGACGCCGCCGCCACCCCCGCGCCCTCCCGCACGGCCGGCCGCTCCCGCCGCTGCCGCTCCTGGGGTAGCCGAGACAGCACCTGCCCCAGTTGACGGCGTCACCGCGGAGGTTCCGGCTGCGCCGGCCGAAGCCGTGCTCCTCGCCGAGGAGGCCCCGCCTGTCCTCAGCGTGCCGGTCGAGGCAGCCGCGCCGATCGACGACTCGGCGGAGACTGCGGCGGCGGAGTAGGGAGCCGTCGACTGGTCGGTCCCCACGACCACGCCGTAGCGTGGCCGGATGGTCGACTACGAAGTACAGGGCCACATTGCCCTGATAACCCTGAACCGTCCCGAAGCGCGCAACGCCGTCAATGGCGCCGTCGCTACGGAGATGGAGGCCGCCATCGACGCCCTGGAAGCCGACGCGGACGTGTGGGTCGGCGTGCTGCGCGCCGTGACGACGCCCGAGCGGCCGGTGTTCTGCGCTGGCGCCGACCTGAAGGAGATCAACTCCGGGAACGGCGCATCGCTCAACACCCGAAAGGGTGGCTTCGGCGGCTTCGCCTACCGCGAACGGGTCAAGCCGATCATCGTTGCCGTCGACGGTCTGGCTACGGCCGGCGGCTGTGAGATCGTTCTGGCCGCGGACCTGGTGGTCGCGACGACGCGATCGTCCTTCGGGCTCGCCGAGGTCAAGCGCAACCTCGTCGCCGGCGCCGGCGGGCTCTACCGCCTCCCGCAGCGGATCGGGACCTCCGCGGCGATGGAAGTGATCCTCACCGGCGAGCCGATCACGGCCGAGCGGGCGCACCAGCTCGGGCTCGTCAACCGTCTGGTGGCACCGGGCGAGGCGGAGAACGAGGCGATGCGCCTCGCCGGACAGGTCACCGCAGCTGCACCCATGGCTGTCTGGGAGAGCCGAAAGGTCGTGCTGGCGAGCCAGTACGAGACCGAGGCCGACCTCCGACGCCTCACCAACGAGGCGATGGGCCGCATTATGTCGTCCGAGGATCTGAAGGAAGGCCTCACCGCCTTCATCGAGAAGCGCCAGCCCAACTGGAAGGGCCGCTAGCGGCACCACGGCCAATCTCGGCCTCGCCCTTTCCTGGGTCAGCTGAACCGCGCTGGGTCGGCGGCAACGGTGTCTGCGCACCAACCCCGACCCAACGCCGGCGAGCCGACCCAGAGACCTCTGCCGAGCGCGGTCATCTGGGCGGCCAGGAGACGTATGGAAGGCTCGCTACCCGTGCACGCCGAAAGGGGACTCATCGAAGGTCCCGAACGGTCGGTCCTCATTCCCTCGCTGATGGCCCTCGGCGCCGGCGTGGTGTGGAGCCTCGGCGCCCTCATCGCCCGCCTGGCCGATCAGGCCGACGCATGGCAGTACCTGCTGTGGCGATCGCTGGGGATACTGGTCGTGATCGAGTTGCTGGTCCGTCGACGGCGCGGACCCCTCGGCAACGTCGTGCGTTCGGGAATCCGCGATGCCTACAGTTCTGGGTGGACGATGATCGCGGCCTCAGCCTGCCTGGCGATTGCGTCCATCGGATTCATCTACGCGCTCAAGCACACCACCGCAGCGAACGCCGCCTTCCTCTCCTCGCTCGCTCCGCTGATCGTCGCGGTGCTGGCGCGCGTCGTGCTCGGCGAACGACTCAACGCGGTGACGATCGTCGCTGTTGCCCTCGGATTCTGCGGGCTCGCCGTCATGGTGAACGGCGACCTTGGCATCGGAAACATGAGGGGCAACATCGCCGCCGTCATCACGGCGTTCGGCTTCGCAGGCTACGCCGTGTGTGTCCGAAGCGATCCCTCAACCGACTGGTCGCCGGCCCTCCCAGGATCCTCGTCGATTGCCATCCCGATCGTCACCACGGTGTGCCTCGTCCAGGGAAACTCGCTGTTCCCGCCCGCCGCCGACATCGCCCTCGCGCTTGTGCACGGCGGCGGAATCATCGTCATCGGCATGCTCACCTTCAACGCTGCGACTCGCCATCTTCCCGCAGTTGCGTCCATCGTGTTCGCGCAGACCGAGACGGTCTTCGTGCCCGTTTGGATCTACCTCTGGTTCGCCGAACAACCGAAGAACACCACCCTCATCGGCGGCGCCATCATCCTCGGCGCCGTGGTCGGCAAAGCACTCGTCGACGCCCGGCTGGCCAAGCAAGGCTCAGGATCCTCAGTGATCGGGCGACGCCCCCGCCAACGCGCGTAGACCGAAGCGGCACCGCGGAGCGAGGAGGCTCAGACGTCGATCACGCCGTGCTCTCGCAGGAATGCCTGAAGGCCGCCGACCAGCGTCACCGAATGGAGATCGTTGACTGCCACCCACCGCGCGTCGGCGGCGTCGTCACCGGCGCGGAGCGTTCCCCCGATCACGGTTACGGAAAAATCGACGATGACGAAGTGATGTTCGGCCGAGATGCGCTCCACCCATCCGACGACCTCGCCGACGACGACCACGAGCCCGGTTTCTTCGGCGACCTCGCGCCGCGCCGCTTCGGCGAGCGTCTCACCGAATTCCACCCGGCCCCCCGGAATCGACCACTCCCCGACCGCGGCACCACGGCCGCGCTCGATAAGCAACAGCGCATCGCCGCGGCGGGCGATTGCGCCCACACAGATCTCGGGGCGTCGGAACGCGTTCACCCGGGGTGATGCTCGATGTCGGCGTCCTCCGGTGGACGCGCGTCGGTCGCAGGCTCGTCGTCGATGAGCGATGCGTACACCGTGAGCAGACGTGCCTTCATTCCGGCCGCCTCGAAGAAGTTCTTCGTTGCGCGCTGTCCCGGCAGCGCCGTGGACTCGATCCCGACCGCTCCCATCTCACGCGCCCAGACCACCGCATCGTCGAGGAGACCGACACCCAAACCGACGCCTCGGGCCCCCGGGTCGACAACGAGCTCGCTCACCAGCGCCACCCGGCTTGCGTCGTGGCGCTCCCGCAATCGGGTGACTGCGACGGCGAGCACGACGCCGTCGATACCACTCACCCGCACGTGGACGTCGGGTGCGGCGATGTCGCCTTGGATCGACGGCCGAAGCGGAAAAGCGCGGGCTTCGGAGACGAGCCACGAGGCACCGCCGCGTTCGGGAGCGAGCTCGGCATGAACAGCTTCGATCAGGTCGGTGATCACGTCGACGTCGAACGCGACCGCGGGCCGCACGAAGACGTCCACCGGCTACCGGGACGAATCGAGCTGGTCGAGGCGACCGAGGACGGTGCGGCGTTTACGGTTCGACGTCTCGTAGGCACGCACCGCGGCACGTTCGGCTTTCGACAGCTCACCGAGCCGGGCCACGACCGCGGCCGAACCGAGGTGGTCGTAGCCGGAAAAGGGTTCGTGCCGGACCGACGATCCCTTCGGTGAGGATTCCCCCCGTCGGGGCGGGCGCTTCCGGGCGACCTTCGACTTGGGGTTTGACGCGTCACCGGGACGCTCATCGGTGCGCTCGGCCACCGGGGGCGTACTCGACGACCTCACCGCCGATGCCGAACGACTCAGCTCGGCGACCTTGGCCTTGACCAGCTTGGTGCCCTGCTGGCGGGCGATCGGCGTGACGAACTTCCCGATCATTCTCGCTGACGCCGCCGTCGACCGGCCCTCGCGGATCAAATCAGGCAGCAGCGACCGAGCCCGCTTGACGAATCCGATCGGAGCGAAGACCAGGAGGTCGACCGCCGCCCGCTGTGCATCACGGAGCACCTCGGGCGGTGGCAACGCTCCCGGCGCTGCCGTGGGCGAGGCGTCACCGTTCACCGCCCCGCCTACCGTGGCGCCAGGGTGCTCCTCGGGACGGTCGGGACGGGACATGACCGGTCGCGAGTCCTCAGACGCAGTCGCGGCAGAGCTGCTTGGCGTCGTCCGCGATCTGGCTCACATGCTTCACGAGGAAGCACGACTGGCAGACGAACTCGTCAGGCCGACGGGGAATGACGACGGACGCTCCCTCTCCCCGGTCGTCGAGGTCAGGTGTTTCGTCGTCATCGTCGTCGGGTCCGTCGTCCTCGATGACCAGGCGATCTTTGAGGATGTCGTCAAGACTCGCCTCGACATCATCGGGATCGGTGAGATCTTCCTCTTCCTCGTCGTCGGCCGCGCCGGGAGCGTCGGGCATCGCCGGCGCTTCTTCGGCAGCCACTTCGACGTCGACGTCGACGTCGACGTCGAGTTCGAGCTCCTCACCGACAACCAGGTCGTCGTCGAGATCGGGGTCGATGTCGTCTTCGAGGTCGCCACCTTCGAGGAGCTCTTCGTCAAGCTCGAAGTCGGCGTCGAGATCGACATCCTCACCATCGCCGAAGGGTTCGGCATCGGGTTCGATCGGTTCTTCGAGTTCTAGTTCTTCGTCGAGATCGTCGTCACTCATGGAAATCCAGCCGGTTTGGGGAGCGCGGAGTGTAACGCTGTGCTCGGGCGCTATCGCGCCAATCAGTTGATTTGCCCACGTGACGTACGACCACGTAGCCAACGGCGCTGGTCGCGGGCATCAGAGGACCTTCGCCCGAACCGCCGCGAACCGATGAATCGCTGTTCACCAAGCGCTCCCGAGGATGCGCGCCGTCGACCGACGCCGCCCGATCTTGACGATCTCGATCGCCTCGGGCAACTGCTCTTTCACCTCAACGGCGTGCGTCACGACGAGAATCTGACGGAACCGGCCTGAGAGCTGCGTGAGGGCCGTGAGCATTCTGTCCTTGCGGTCGCCGTCGAGGCTCCCGAGCGCCTCGTCGAGCACGAGCAGGCCGACCTGGCCACCTGCCTGGAACCGGACCTGCTCGCTGATCGCCACGCGCAGAGCGAGGTTCGCCAGGTCGACCTCGGAACCGGAGAACCGCGAGGTCGGGTGCGCGACGCCCTGGTCGATGATCTGGATCTCGTAGGTCTCGGGATCGACCTGGAGGCCGTCGTAGTCGCCTCCCGTGAGCGACCCGAAGAGCTCCGATGCCTGTGCGCTCAGCCGCGGCCCGACCGTGGCAACAACCGCGGCGCGGAATCCGGACAGCAGTTCGGCCGTACGGCCCAGAAGCACCGCTCGGGTGGAGAGCTCACCGAGACGTAGCCGCTGTTCACGAACCTGGTCCAACCGGGCCACGAGCATCGTCTGCTCCCGGGCCGTGGCGTTGAGTGTTGCATCGCACTCGCGCGAGAGACGCAGGGCGTCGTCGGCAACACGTTCTACCGCCTCGACCCGGTCTGCCAGTGCCCGATGTTCGGCCATATCGAAGGCGACGGAGTCGAGTTCGACCTTGAGCTGTCGACGACGCTCGTCGGCGTCAGCCAACCGGCCCACGGCATCGCGCCGTTCGCTGGCGAGACGATCGAGGCGCTCACGACGACCGACAAGGCGGTCTCGCTCCTGCCGGGCCGCGGCAGCGGCCCGGACACGCGCCTGGAGTGCTTCGATCTCCGCCTGCAGGACGTCCGATGCCGGCACGACGCCACCGTCGGTGCCCGCCGCCGCCACTTCCGCCTGCGCCACCAGCTCCAGAGCGGCGCTGATCGCCGCCCGGCGCGAGCGGCTTGTCTCCCAGGCCGACTCGTCGGCGGTCAGCGCCCGGCGGGTGCTCACCACGGCGGCGTCGGCCCGTGACAGCTTCTTCTGCCGGTCGGCGAGGACCGACTTCGCCGACGCTTCCCGACGCGTGGCGGCGGCGCCCTCAGCCTCGAAATGGGCGATCACCGCCTGGGACCCGCCGGCGAGTTCCTGGCCACAGGTCGGGCACGACACCTGGTCCTGCAACGACGCCGAGGCCGCCGCCCGAGACCGGGCTGAGGCCAGTTCACGCTGAGCCGCGTCGTGAGCGGCGCGGGCCTCGGCCACATCGACACCGCATGCGGCAGCGAGCCCCTCGGCCGCCCTGAGGGCTGAGGGGTCGGGCGCGGCGGTGACCTGCTCGCGCCCGGCGACCGCCGCCAATGCGTCGTGTCTGCGGCGAGCGGCAGCGAGTTCACCGAGCACACGGATCCGGTGGTCGGTGGCGACCGGATCGGAGCTGCGAAGTTGGTCTTCGAGCGCCGGCAGCGCTTCTGTCGCAGCAACGATCTCCGCCTGCTCGACGTCGAGCTCGGCGATCCGCGAAAGCGCTGCATCCCGCTCCCGCCGGGCCGCGAGGCCGCTGTTGCGGATCACCTCGTCCCGCCGTCGGGCGTCCTCCGATGCCCGCATCGCTTCGACCAGCGCACGGCGTTCGACGTTCGCGGTGTCGAGCGCAACCGCAGCGACGGCCGCCGCAGCGACATGGGCGAGCGCCAGGACATCGATCTCGGCCTTCCGGGCCTCCATCTCGTCGGTATCCGGAAGGCTTCCGACCAGACGCCGATAGTCGTTCTCCGCGGAGCGGGCGTCGGCGCGTGCCTCGTCACGTGCCTTCTCGATGGGTGTGATCCCGAGCAGCGAGAGCACGAGACGACGACGCTGATCGGCAGTGTGATCGCTGAATGCCGCCAGTTGCTTCTGCTCGGCGAAGACGGAGGAACGAAACGAGTTCTCGTCCATGCCCAGCAGCGCCCGCACGTAGCGGCCCACCTCGGTCGGGCCGTCGGCGACGACCTGACCAGCGCTGGTGACCCGGGCCTTCACCGTCTGGTTCATCCCGCTGATGGTTCGGCGGATGACGTAGTGATGCTCGTCGTGGTCGAGACCGAGCTCGACCACGCACTCGCCCGTGGTACCGGAGGTTGCGATGCCCTGCTTGGGGGTGCGGGCCCGGCCGTAGAGCGCCCAGGTGATGGCCTCGAGCAGACTCGACTTCCCCGCCCCGTTCGGACCGTAGATGCCTACGAGTCCGGGCGGAACCTCGAGGTCGAGGGTCTCGAAGACGCGGAAGTTGCGCAGTGAGATCGATCGGACCTCCACTACGTCTGCCCCTTCGAACGAGTCATTCCGACCCCTGATCGAGGGCGCGATCGATCGCCTTCTCGAGGTAGTCGCTGCCCGTGCGGAGCACAGCTTCGGGATCGATGTCGTCGAGTACCTGACCGGCGACGAAGGACTGCCAACGGGCCGCGAGCGTGGCCAGATCTGGCAGATCTTCGACGGCCGCGACGACCGTACCGAATCGGGGCGTGACGTTGATGTGCAGCAGATGTGCCGCCGCGTCGCGGATTGCGTGGAGGTCGACGAGCCGGTACACGTCGGGATCGACGCCGTCGACCTCGATCCGCGCCACCGACCCGGCGGGGGCCCCAGCGAACGCCTCGGCGAGAGCGGCCTGCAGCTCGACCGGGCCGATGCCGAACGCCGGGATCACGGGCGCGGTGTAGAGGACCCGCTGTCCACCGAGGCCGTGATGAGTCGCCTTTGCGGACTCTGTCTCGACCGAAAGGAAACCCTTCGGGCGACCGGGATCATCGGCGAACCCGAACGTGTCGGTCGAGCCGGCGTACCAGACCCCCGGTCGGACGGTGGTGTGGATGTGGTAGTGACCGAGCAGGACGAGATCGGACTGCAGTTCAGCGTCGTCGACCTCGATCTCGTTGACGTCGGCGTACTTGCGCTCGACCGAGTGGACGAGCGGATGGGTGAGCAGCACGTTGACCCGGTCGGCCGATCGGGAGCGTCCCGCCTCACGCAGGGCCTCGACAGCCGATTCGGCGGTCCGTGCCTGCGGCACGGCGTGGATGCGCACGCCGGGCAGATCGATCGCTTCGTAGCGCATCTGATAGGCGAACCGGAACTCGGGGAAGGCATCGGCGAGCACCGCATACGGGTTGCCGGCACCCGGCAGACGCGGCGTGTCGTGATTGCCGCTGATGGCCACGAGCGGCACCCCGTGCGCCCGGATGCGCGACAGTGCGGCCATGGCGACGCGGAAGCTGCGGTAGCTCGGCCGGGGATGGTCGAACACGTCGCCGAGCCAGACGAACACGTCGGGCGACAACGCCAGCGCTTCGGTCACGGCGTCTTCGAACGACAGCTCGAAATCACGCTCGCGCTGATTCACCCCGTCGGACGCGACTGCGGTGGTGGCGCTGCGTCCCAGATGGGCATCGCCAATGGCCACGATCTTCACCCAGACCACCCTACGGAACAGCAGTGACAATCCGCGGACCCCCGCCGCCGCACATCACCCGTCTCCGCCGCACATCACCCCGTCCCTGCCGCACATCACCGGCCATCAGCCGCACATCACCCGTCTCCGCCGCACATCAGCCCGTCCCTGCCGCACATCAGCCCGTCCCTGCCGCACATCACCCCGTCTCTGCCGCACATCAGCCCGTCCCTGCCGCACATCACCCCGTCTCTGCCGCACATCAGCCCGTCCCTGCCGCACATCGCCCGATTCCGGACTCGAACGGGCCGATTTTCGACCATGTGCGGCACCAGAGGCCCTATCTGCGGCGCTGGCGCGTCCATCTGCGGCGACCCGGCGGGCGCGGCGAGACCGAACGGACTCAGGTTCGTGACTGGCGGCGCTGCTCAGCCCGGCGCTCCGACTCCAGCCGCTCGAGCTCGATGTCGCTGTGGTCGACGAAGCAGAAGCTGTCCGCGAGGATCTTGTGGCCGGCCTGCTCAGCGATGAGTCGGTGCATCGACTGCGCCACGCGGCGATACTCCGGGTGGCCCTGGGGGCTGGAGCGGAGCTCGAGCATGTGCATGGCCTCGCGCGCATTGAACTGCATGACGTAGCGGATGCGGTACGCCAGTGCGACGGCGTAGCTCGCCTGATGCGAGAAACGGTCGACCATGGCGTCGAAGAGCTCCGCCGATCGCTCCATCGCCGCCTCGAAGCGTGGACGCTCTCCGGCCTCGGCGACGAGCGACGGCAGCACATAGCCGTGCGCCGGACTGAGGGGCTGCCATTCGATGGTGAGCATCCGGTGTCGCTGCAGGTCCCTGAACGCCCCGTAGTCCGACAGAACGTCGAAGCGGTAGTCGGTCCGCTCGAACGCCCGGCCGGGCTTGTGACGCCGATTGAGGCGTTCCCCGACATAGGCGGCAACGATCCTCGCCTTGTCCTCGGCCGGCATCGTTCGGACACGGTCGTAGATCCGCCATTCGGCGATGTCGACGGATTCGTAGACCATGGCGGCGATGACCTTGTCTTCGCCGTCGGGGTCGAAATCGACGAGCTGCACCTGCGGTGGAGCGGTCTCGTCCAGGGCATCATCGAGCTCTCCAGCGAAGAGCTCCGACGCGATGAGCGCGGTGTCCTCACGTGACGTCGCGAGGTAGTCGACCCACGCGCCGCCCCGCTCGGGCCGGTCGAGGCGCGTCAGGAACGACGGGATCACCTTGCGGAGCTCTAGCAGCATGAGCTCGGCGTACGCCTGCGCCTCGGGGAGCGGATGGGCGCGCATCCGGAGGATGAGCGCCTCGTAGGCCTGCCCGGAGGCATAGATCCCAACGTTCGAAAGTGCTGCGGCGGGAAGGATGCCGCGGCTGGCGTCGAGCGCCTTGGCTCGGATGGCCGAGCGCCACACCATGTCGGAGTCGTCGGGGTCCTTCGGAAAAGCGCGTCGGGAGTGTTCGACCACCCCGGCGAACACTTCGCTGTAGGCGTCGAAGAGGCGGTCCATGTCGCCCACGTACCGGGTGCCGAGCGACGAGGCCAACACATCGGCATCGCGGTGGTAGCGGTACCGACCCTCGAGCCGGGCGTCGTACGCGATGTACCGGGTGCTCTGCTCCAGGTAGCTCATCAGGCGGCCACGCTCGAGAATCTTGGTGAGCAGGTTCGACGCCTGCTCGCACGCAAGGTGCACTCCGCCGAGCTGGGCCACGGAGTCGTCGCCGTACTCCAGGAAGACCTTCTCGTAGAGCTTCTCGGCCCGGTCAAGTCCGACCGTGGCGTCGACTCCACGGTCTCCGCTGACGTCCAACTCGTCGACGAACTCGTCGAGGAACAGCCGACGGAGGCTCTTCGCCGATCGTGAGTAACGGGCGAACAACGCTCCCTTCACGACCTCGGGGAGGTTGACGAGCGCGAAGACGGGCTCGTCCAGGTTCGTGAAGTACCGCCGCAGGATTTCCTGTTCGGCGGCGGAGAACGTCTCGGGAGTCGTGATCAACACCGGGAGCGACTCTAGGGACGGGGGGTGAGACGGTTGGTGGATGGGAGGTCCCCTTCCGGTCGGCGCGCGCGTGCTACCCGTGTGTCTCCACGCATTACGCGACCACGGTGAGCGCGTCCGGCTCCACGAACACCGCAAGACGCCGGACCCGACCGGCGGACTGCCCGTCGATCACGAGACGTCGAGGACGATCGAACTCCCAGGTTGCCTCGGCGATCCGAGTCTCGCGGAGCTTCGGGTGGGGTAGATGGGCGCCATGGCGGGCACGCGGGAGGATCCGACGCAGGTCGTCCAGACCCAAGCCCACGCCCTCGATGACGTCGAGGAGCGCGTCACCGGGGTGCGAACGGGGTCCCAGGCGCAGCGCGTGCACCCACGGGGTGTTCATCACGGCGACGACGTCACGCCACCGACGCGTGCGGGCCACGAGCGTGGCGACGAACCAACGGGACGTGCCGTCGATGTCGGCGCGCACGACGTCCACCGGGTAGCGCCGGGCCCGGTCGGTGCGGAGTCGTCCGATGACGCTGCTCCCGCCGATGGTGTCGAACAGCGTGCCACCGGTCAGCCCGACGATCGGGAGGGGCTGCCCGCTCCTCCGACGGTCCTCGACGAAGGCGGACAGCGCAGCATCGGTGGCAAACGTGGGCGCGTCGGGCGGGAGGAGTCCGGGCACGCTCCATTCGGTCCCCGGTCCGATGGTCATACTGCGCGCCCGGTGGACACCTCAGCGTCCACGGTGGCCACGTCAGCGTCCATGACGGCCGCCTTCGCGGCCGAAGGGACCGACGACGCGGTGATCACGCCGCGGGTGAGCGCATCGGCCGCCGATCGGGCCGCGGCGGCCGTTTCGACCAGCGGAGCGACGATGCCGATCTGGCGGAGCAGGTCGATCAGCGTTCTCGTGGTTCGCACGAAGTCGCCGCCGCTGATCTCCTCGTCCTGGAGAACGACGTCCAACTGGTCACCCCGGGCCCACCGCTGCGCGAGGTGGACGAAACCCGGGTCGACGCGGCGCGTCAACGGCACCCCGATCGTCGCCTCGGTGCTCGCAAGTGACTCAGCCAGATCGGACAACTTCCACCAGCGGGAAGCGAGTTGGCGCGGGAACGAGTCCGGAAGGTCGCCGTCACGGTTGCGGCGCCCGTCTTCGCCGCGCCCTCGCTCCTGCGCGACTTCACGTCCGGTCCGTCGGGCGGCCGCCGCCCCGGGGCCACGTGCTTCGTAGACGAACACCGATGCGAGACCGGCAAGTGCAGCCGGCTGGAGTCCATCGAAGAGCCCGATCCGGATCGCCTCCGCGATCAGCAGATCGGACTCGTGATAGAGGCCGGCCAGCATGACGCCGGACGGCGTGAGTGACCATCCGTCGACGTAGCCCATCGTCGAGAGCAGGTGGAGGACGCGGTCGAACTGGTCGGTCAGGGAATGCTCGCGGCTGATCGTGGTCGCGTCGATCCGGGCCAGTTCCGCACGCAACCGCTCCGCATGGCTCGCGGCGACGAGGTGAGATCGCAGATCGGGACAACGCTCCACCGGGTGCTTGGCGGCACGTGCGCTGCGTTCGTCGCGGTCACGGCGCCGATGGGTGGTTCCTTCGCCGACGCGCGATGCGCGCGCAATGGCCTTGCTGAGCGACCCGGCGGCCTGCTGCTGGAACGCCCGACTGTTGGGCTGGAACGGCACGGGGAGCTTCACATGCGCGATGACCTCCGGAACCGCACCGAAGTCGGTCGGGGTCAGCGACAGCATGCGGGCATTCGGAGTCAACGCTCGAAGCGTCGTGTCCCGTCCACGTCGCTTGGTGGTGGTGATCACCACCGACCAACCGTCGCCCGGCCGGCCGTTGCGAATCGGGGTGGCGTCGGTGCCTCCACCGATCGGTCCGATGACGTCGCCCGGACGCATCCGGTCGAGTGCGGCGGCGACTCCCCGTTCGTCAACGTCGCGTGTCTGGCGCGGCTTCTCGCGCGCCGTGCGATACGACTCCACGTCGCCGTACTCGCACACAACTCGCTCGTTGGTCTCGGCCAGTTCGGCGCTCAGCCGGTGATGGCGTGCCCGTTGGGTGACGAGCGATGCATCGATCTGGAACTGGGCGAAGGAGAGCGAGAGGAGATGGTGGGCGTTCTCGCGCTGATAGCGACGGACCATGTTGACTGCCATGTTGGCCGTCGGTCGAAACGCCGAACGGAGTTCGTAGGAGCGTTGAGAGGCAAGCTGAGCGACCTGATCAAAGGACATGTACGGCGTGAACAGCGTCGCCGCATAGCCGACCGGATCGATGCCGCGCCGACCGGCACGCCCTGTGAGCTGGGTGTACTCCCCCGGCGTGAGCATGTCGTGGCGCTCACCGGTGAACTTGGTCAGTTTTTCGATGACGACCGTGCGGGCAGGCATGTTGATGCCAAGGGCGAGAGTCTCCGTGGCAAAGACCACTTTGACCAGTCCTTCGAGGAAACACGCCTCAACGGCCTCCTTGAACGGCGGGATGAGCCCTGCGTGATGAGCGGCAAAGCCGTTCTGCAGACAACTCAGGAATCGCTGGTAATCGAGCACGCGCAGATCATCAGCGCTGAGCGTCGAGATCTTGCTCTCCACAATTGCTCGAATCTCCCGGCGTTCGTCTGGGAGCGTCAGCTTCATCTTCGAGTGAAGAAGATGGTGCATGGCATCGGTGCAGGCGGCGCGGCTGAAGATGAAGTAGATCGCCGGGAGCATGTCTTGGTCGCGTAACGCTTCGATGATGTCGAGCCGGCGAGGCGTCTCGATCGTCGAGCCTCGCCCGCCTCGCGATCCCGGCATCGTGGCCTCGTGTTCGAGCCGTTGCGCGCGCGGGTTCGGCCGGCCATCGACGAAGGTCGGGAGCATCGTGACCGACCCGTCACGGGTTCCGGCGAGGTAGAGCTGGCGGAGCTCGATCGGCCGTTCCTCATGGATCACCGCTTCGGTCCGCCCCCGAACCGACGTGACCCACGATGCCAGTTCGTTGGCGTTCGACACGGTGGCCGAGAGGCACACCAGGTCGACCTCGGGCGGCGTGTGGATGATGACCTCCTCCCACACCGGTCCCCGGTAGGCGTCTTGGAGGTAGTGCACCTCGTCGAGCACGACGTAGCGGAGCCCGGCCAGCGTCAAGGAGTTCGCGTACAGCATGTTGCGAAGCACCTCCGTCGTCATCACGAGGATCGGCGCGGTGGAGTTGATCGAGGTGTCACCGGTGAGCAACCCGACATTGGCCGAGCCGTGGCGCGCGACAAAGTCGGCGTACTTCTGGTTCGAGAGCGCCTTGATCGGTGCGGTGTAGAACGCCTTGGAGCCTTCGCGAAGCGCGAGGTGCACGGCGTACTCAGCGACGATCGTCTTCCCCGATCCGGTCGGTGCCGCAACCACAACAGAGGATCCGCGGTCGACGGCGTCGAGCGCTTCGATCTGGAAATCGTCGAGTCGGAAGGGCAGCTGTGCCTCGAACACGGTCCGCGCCGACGAACGCGACGTCGAGGTTTGCGGAGTCAGGAAGGCTGAGCTGCTAGGCCCGGGTGCGCGCTCCGTCATTTCTTCAAGAGTTTTCCGACCCCGATCGCGCCGAAGTAGAAGACGACCATCGGGATCGCCATGCCGAAGAGGGTGAACGGGTCCTGGCTCGGTGTGATGACCGCAGCGATGACGAAAATGATGACGATGGCATAGCGCCACGCACGGAGAAGTCGGCCCGGGGTTACCGCTCCCACGAGCTGGAGAAACACCAGCACCACCGGGAACAGGAACGCGAAGCCGAACGCAAGAACGACGAGGGTGATGAGGTTGACGAACTTGTCCTGGGTGAAGAACGGCTCCTGGCCGGGTCCGGCGATGTTGACGAGGAACTCGAGACCGGGCGGCAGCGTGATCAGAGCGACGGCCGCGCCCGAGAGGAACAGCACAACACTGGACAGGAGGAACGGAACCGCATACTTCTTCTCGGTGGACTTCAAACCGGGCGAGATGAACCGCCAGCCCTGCCAAATCCACACTGGCGACGCTCCGAAGAGACCGATGTACGAGGAGAGCGTCAAACGGACTCCGAAGCCGTCGAGCGGTCCCAGGGTGATGAACTTCTTGGTTCCGTCGCGGACCGCTTCGCGGTAGTAGTCGAGCAGCCACAACTGCACATGGCCGTACTGGGTGAAGGCGACGATCGACACGACGACGATGGCCAGCGCAGAACGGAACAAGCGCGTGCGTAGCTCGGTGAGGTGGCCGACCAGCGTCATCCGCCCGTCGGTCTCGCCTACGTTCGCCGCGGTCACCGTCCCGGGCCGAATTCGTCGTCGATGGACAGCATCGGAGCCGGAACGTCGACGCCGATCGGACCGCTGGTGACGTCACCAGCGAACACGCCGTCGGGGGACGGAATGGACTCGTCGCCGAGCGGACTCGGCGCAAGAGCGGCCGAAGCATCGGGCGTTGCGCGGGGGCTGGTGGCCACCGTGGTGGTGCCGACCGACGAGATCGCCGACGCAACCTCGTCGCGGATCGCCCTCGGCACGTCGAGTGCCTCTCGGACCTGGTTGACGGTTTCGCGAACGCCCTCCACGTTCATTGCTTCACGGAGGTCTTCCTGGACGCCGCTCGACATGCGTCGGAATTCCGCCAGCGCCCGTCCGATCTGACGGCCTGCTCCGGGGAGTCGGCTCGGCCCGAGAACGACCAACGCGATCATGAGGATGACGAGGATCTCGCCGCCTCCAAGGTTCAACACGGCTCAGAGCATACCCGGGGGTCCGGAGTGGTCCCTCCCGCCCGGCTCAGCATTCCCGATGATTCCGGCGCGGTGCCGGCGGCGTTGCAAGGCCTTACGGGTTGGCCTCGTCGCCGGTTCGCATGGCTGATTGGAGGCGATCCCAGACGAAGTCGGAGTCGAGCAGGCGACGGAAGGATTCGACGTCGACCTCGGTGAGCTGCGGTTCGACCGGAGCGGGCGTGGATTCCTCGCGGACGCCGGCGCTGCGGAGCAGGGCGAGAACGTCGGGGACGGCTGATCGAGACACCTGGTCGCCGCACGTCGGGCAGCAGAACCGGTAGGCGGTCGAGCACCCGGAGTCGGTGAGCACGACGATGCTCGCCACTCCGAATTCAACATCCCCGCATCGTGGGCAACGAGCTCGAATTTTGGTCATGTGCTGCACCTCGGCTGAACGGACGACGAACCCGGCAGCAGTGCATTGACGACACCGCTGCGTTTGACGATGAGGTCATCGGGGACCGCTGCCGGGCGCTGAAGCGAGAAGGGTCTTGCGTTCCCTGCAATGAGTCGGGGGGCCCATGGCCGCAAACCGCAGACGTTGGGCCGGGGGGCGGCACGAGACCCCTCTCTGCCGGGAATCCGCTCTGGAGAACCAGGCTGGGTACCGTAGGTCACGTGGTCGCCAGAATCTCCCCGCCCATCGCGTTCGCCCACCGAGGCGCACGCGCCCACGCGCCGGAGAACACGCGCGAGGCGTTTCGCCTCGCAGTGCGCCTCGGTGCCACCGGAATCGAAAGCGATGTGTGGCTCACCGCCGACGGTGAACCGGTGCTCGACCATGACGGCATCGTCAAGACGGCGTTTCGCAAACGGCCGATCGCCGAAGTCAGGCGCGCCGCGCTCCCTTCGCACATCCCGACGCTCGCCGACCTCTACGAAATCTGCGGTCCGGATGTTCCGCTTTCGCTCGATGTGAAGGATCCCTCGGCGTATGACGCCACTGTTGCGGTCGCCCGCGCGGTCGGGGGGAATGCGCCGGCCAACTTGTGGCTGTGCGACCCGCGCTGGGAACGGTTGGCGGCGCAGCGATCCACGTTCACGGATGTGAAGCTCATCGACTCGACGAGGTTGAAACGTTTGACCGACGGAGCCGAACGACACGCGTCCCGGTTGTACGAGGCCGGGATCGATGGCATCAACATGCACCACACCGACTGGACGCTCGGTCTCACCACGTTGTTCCACCGCTTCTCACTCTTCACGTTCGGCTGGGACGCGCAGCACGAACGGATCCTTCTGGGGCTCCAGTCCATGGAGATCGATGCGCTCTACTGTGACGATGTCGAGTTGATGATGGCGACCATCGGACGCGTCGATGACGCACCCGTCTTCGACGCCTGAAGTCGAAGCGTCAGATCGGACCGAAACGAGTCGGCGGCCAGACGCGGATCAGTGCCCGACCGATGATCTTCTCGCGCTCAACCGTTCCCCAGAACCGCGAGTCGAACGACTCCGGGCGGTTGTCGCCCATCACGAAGTAGTTGTCGACAGCGACCCGTACCGGAGCGAAATCACTTGTTGTGACGCCTTTGACAAGGTAGGGCTCGCTGAGTCGTTTGCCGTTGACCCACACCGCACCCTCGCGGCCTTCGATCGTTTCCCCGGGCAGCCCGACCACCCGCTTGATCAGATCCTTGATCGTCGTGTCCGTGAACGCCGCCGGGCGCTCAAAGACCACGATGTCACCGCGTCGGACATCGCGTGTGTGCAGTGTGAGCTTGTCGACCAGCAGGCGGTCATCGACCTTGAGCGTCGGCACCATCGAGGGTGTCGGGATGAAGAAGGTCTGTACGACGGTCGCTCGCACGAGAAGGGCAACACCGAGCGCCATCGCGATGATGATCACCCACTCGAGTACAACGGCAACGCCACTGCGCTTGCGGCGCGCCCTTCCCCGCAGACGGGGGCGCCCGCCGAGGTCGGAGCCGTTGGTGCGTGATTGATCGGTCTCCGCGCCGGGCTGGACGAGCGCGGCGTCGGGAGAGGTCACGGCGTGCGACGATATCGAACGATTGCCCTCACGCCGGGGAGCCGGTCGCCGGGCCTCGCGTGTAGCGGTCGAGGATCTTGGTCGCTGCTGCCACGATTCCGGTCCAGCCGGGTGGGGAATCGAGCACCTCGGCGGAACGGCCGAGCTGCAGGACGAGACGGTCGAGCCAGGCGAACTCCGAGACAGCGAGGCGTACTTGAAGCCGACCGTCTGCCAACTCCGCACGCGATTCGACCGGGTACTGCTCAGCCACCCAGCGCACGCTCGGGTCCAGTGCGAGCACGACGAAGCCGGACTCGGGCGATCGGACGAACAGGCCGGTGCTGGGGGTGATTTCGGGACCGGTGCGCTCGGAGTCGAGCAGGGTGGCCCTCTCGATCCGGTCAACACGGAACGTGCGCTCGTCACGGGCGCGATGACACCATGCGTGTACATACCATTCGCCGACCGAGCGAAAGACGCTGACCGGTTCGATGACGCGTTCGTCGACGTCATCGCGGCCGAACGAGTAGTACCGGATCCGAACCTGCAGCCGACGCGCTACGGCGTCGCGCAGCATCGTCAGCACATTTGGATCCGTCGCGCCCAGATCGACGTCGATGGTTCCGTCAAACGCCGATTCGTCTCCACCCAGGGCGGCGGCGAGCTTGGCGAGACCACGGGCGAGTGGACCATTCACGTCGGTGCCCGGTGCGGCCAGGAGGGTCGATGCGGCAGCGACGAGCCCGAGCCCTTCGCCGGGAGTCAACCGGAGCGGTCGGCTGAAGTATTCGGCGTATTCGATGTACACCCGGCCGTCGGCGACGGAGGCTTCGATGAGGACGTCGGGCGTGTACGGATAAAGGCCGCACATGTAGAGAAGCTGGATGTCGCGCATGAGCTCCGGAGGCGTGCATCCGAACCGAGCACAGGTTTCTTCAACCGTTGGTCCGTCATGGGCAACGATCCACGGCACCATGGCCAGAATTCGTTTCAGACGGTCCTCGGTGGACATCAGCTGCGCTCTCGGTCGCAAACGTCGAGCAGCCATCCGACAAGGTCGGCTCGGAGCTCTGGTGGGGCGACGACTTCGGCGTGGTGAAGGAAGCCGAGCACGAACGTTCGGAACGACTCGATGTTACGAACGGCCAACGCGAGCTCGACGGCACCGTCGGGTCGTCGATCGATGACCGATCCGGCTCCGACGTGACGGATCGCCCAGGGCGCCTGCGCCGCGTCGATGAGGACATTGGCGGTCAGCTCGCCTTCGGCTGGGCCTAGCTCCCACGGTCGTGAGAAGCCCGCCCGGCGCGACGTGGACGGCGGCGGAACTGCCTCGGCATGGTCGGGCTGCAGGGTGCCCTCCATCCGGTCCAGTCGGAACGATCGGTCATCGGCTCTCGCCAGGTCGTAGCCGATCAAGTACCAGTGCGCGCGGGAAAACGACAATCGCCGGGGCTGCACGTGACGCTGTTCCCCGCGGTAGAGGAAGCGAACCGAAGCACCGGACGCGATCAGACCGAAGAGGTCGGTCAGCCGCTCATCGGCAGGGAGCGTCGCCGTCGGGCCGCCGGTTGGTTCCTCAGGGTCGGGAAGCAGAGCCGCCGGGCCGTGACGACGGATCCGTTCGGCCCGGGCGGCAGCATTCAGCTTCCACAGGCCCGACCCGGTGTCCAGACCCTCGATCTCGACCAGACGTGACGCGAGGTGGAGCGCCGAGAGTTCATCGGGTTCGAGTCCCGGGTCTCGCACGTAGTACGAGTCCGCGTTCACCCGGTAGGCGATCACCTCCTCCCCGGCTCGCCGTTCGACGATGGTCTCCAGCGGAAGCCCGAGCTCACGGAGCGCTTCCTTGTCACGCTCGAACTGACGACGGAACGAGGCCTTGTCCTCTGGATATCCGGCAATTCGCTCGCGGAGCTCATCGGCTCGAAGGGGTCGTTCAGAAGACAGTAGGGCGGCGCTCAAGTTGATCAACCGCTCGATCCGGCTCATAGGGCTCGCGCGAGGGTCGTTCCGATCACGGAACCATGCTGGCAGCTGCGAACCCCGCCGCCGCCGCAAATCGGAAGAACGCTCTGTCCTGGTCCACGTTTCGGCCCATTGTGGTGATCCGGAGCGAAAATGACTCGAGCAGAGCGCCGACATCGCCGACGTCGACGTCGACACGGCCGACCGCCGGCGGGAGGACCGAGAGATCGATGCCCGGGTGTTCCTCGGCCACGGCGACGACATACGGAGTGCCCGGCCGAACGTGGGCCAGCGCGGTGAGACTGTGATGGCTCACGCCGCGATGCCGTTCGCGTGGATCGGAGTCACTCACCCGCAGGCATGCAATGGCCCGTCCGCCAAGCGTTGCGCTGGTATGGATGATCTCGGTCAGCTCCAGGGCGGTGTGTCCCAGCAGGGTTCCCGTACCGACCACCCCAGGACCCATCCCGACGACGATTGCGTCGGCTCGAAACACCGATCGGGCGATGGCGAGTCCGCTCGCCATCGTGACGGCCTCCCTCGTGCCACCGAACGCATGGCCCACGGTGACCGTTCCGCAGAGAAGTCCTCGCTCACCGAGCTCGTGGACGAGATCGCTCAACGCAAGAGGGAGCGCGGCGGCGTCGGTCATGACGTAGGCGAGCCTCGCGTCGGGTCGTCGGGCACCGAACGCCGCGGCGACCACGCCGACCTGGCTGTGCAGCGTGCAAGCAACTACCGGCACACCGCCGAGATCGGTCGTCACGTCACCGACGTGCTCCTCGGCCGACCCCGTGTTCGACTGCAGGGACGTGTACCGGATCTTCATGATGTGTCCGTCGCCCGGCACTTCGAGGTCGCGACGGGCCAGGTTCCAGTGAACGACATGCCAACCACCGGTGCCGAGCCCGAGTTCGACCGCAGTGGTGTTGCAGACAACCTCGTCGCCGACGGCGACGGTTCCGGTCAACTTGGTCAGGCTGTACGCGCGCTGAGGATCCCCGCGATCGTCGAACGTAACGAGAATTCGCTGCAGCCCGTCGCGCTCGCCGATGATCTCCGAGACGACGCCCGAACGATACGTGGGCATCGCTACCCCCTCGTCGCGGCCCGAGGCCGAGTCCCGGGCCGACGAGAATCGGAGATCACAGCGATGCGATGAGCTTCTCGACCCGTTCGTCTTTCGACTTGAACGGGTCCTTGCAAAGGACTGTCCGCTGCGCCTGGTCGTTCAGCTTCAGATGCACCCAGTCGACGGTGAAGTCACGCTTGCGTTCCTTTGCCCGGCGGATGAAGTCACCACGAAGTTTGGCGCGGGTGGTCTGTGGCGGCTGGTCGACGGCAATGTCGATATCTTCATCCGTACACATACGTTCAATGAGCCCCCGGCGCTGCATGCGATAGAACACGCCACGTTCGCGATGCACGTCGTGATACTGCAGGTCGAGCAGCGCCACCTTTGCGTGTCCGAGCGGCAGATCGTGCTTCTCGCGGTACGCCTCGATCAACTTGTGCTTGATCACCCAATCGACCTCCCGGTCCAAGAGGAGCGGATCGCGTTCGATGGTCTCGATGCAGTGCTTCCACATGCCTAGGGCGCGCATCTCCTCGTCCGGGAGGCCCTTCTGGTCGGCGAACTTGATGGCGCGGGCAAGGTACTCCGCCTGAATGTCAAGAGCGCTGGCTTCCCGACCGTTCTGGAGTCGAACCCGCCGGCGGCAGGTGATGTCGTGACTGATCTCGCGGATGGCACGGATCGGGTTCTCCAACGCCATGTCGCGCAGCACAACGCTCGGATCCTCGAGCATCCGCAGCATGATCGCAGAGGCGCCGACCTTGAGAAACGTCGTGTACTCGCTCATGTTGGAATCTCCGACGATGACGTGCAGGCGACGGTAACGCTCGGCATCGGCATGCGGCTCGTCCCGGGTGTTGATGATCGGTCGGCTCCGGGTGGTAGCCGAACTGACGCCCTCCCAGATGTGTTCGGCGCGCTGGGTCATGCAGTAGACCGCGCCTCGCGCCGTCTGCAGGACCTTTCCCGCCCCGCAGTAGATCGACCGGGAGACGAAGAACGGGATCAACACCTGGGCGTACGTGGAGAGTTCGTCGTCTCGGCTGGTCAGGTAGTTCTCATGGCACCCGTAGCTGTTGCCGGCCGAGTCGGTGTTGTTCTTGAACAGGTAGATGTCGCCTTTGATCCCTTCTTCGCGTAGACGCGCCTCGGCGGAGCTCAGCAGACTCTCGAGAATTCGCTCCCCGGCTTTGTCGTGGGTGACCAGGTCGAGGAGTGAGTCACATTCCGGAGTGGCGTACTCGGGGTGAGATCCCACGTCGAGGTAGAGGCGAGCACCGTTCTCGAGGAACACATTCGAGCTCCGTCCCCAGGACACGACGCGACGGAACAGATAGCGGGCGACCTCATCCGGGCTGAGTCGACGCTGCCCGCGCAAGGTACAGGTCACTCCGTACTCGTTCTCGATCCCGAAGATGCGACGTTCCATGTGTGAGCGAACCTAGTGCTGTTCGCCGGTGGAGCGGCGCTCCGGTGCGAGGACACGCAACTCACACAGGTCGATGGCGATCGATGTGAGTTCGTCGGCGTTCCTCGCCCGAAGCGCCGATGCCCGCTCTCCACTCCACCCGGCCAGCTCCACCGCTCGGGCGAGAACAGCATCGTCAGCATCCGTCGCGTCGAGACCGAGGACCCATCGCAAGGCGCCGACAACGGCGTCGAACAACGCTTCGGTGTCGATCGCAGCGAGAAGCCGTTCGGCGCCTGCCTTCGTGAGTGGCGTCTGCGAACCGACCACGTCAGCCCAGCAACGCGGTGAGCGCGTCTCCCTCGAGACGAGTGAAACTGCGACGGGCTCCGGTGCGGTCGAGGGCCGCGACTTCGAGCTCGCGGGGCGTCAGCGTGCGGTCAGCCCCGGCAAGCGCCGCAACGGCTCCACGCAGGGCAGCGTTCAGCGGCTGGCCCTCGGCATACGTGGCCTTCATACGTTCGCTTATCGTCTCGGCATCGCCGCCGAGCACGGTGAACCTTTCCTGGTCCATCACCGTGCCGTCGTAGAGGATGTGGAAGAGACGGTCGTCGTCAGGAGTGAGGCCGACCTCGGCCACGAGTATCTCCACCTCCAGGGGCTTCATCTCGTGCGTGAACACCTGTCCGAGCATCTGCGCGTAGGCGTTCGCCAGACTGCGGGCCTCGACGTCCTCGCGACTGTAGGAATAACCCTTCAGATCGGCGGCGCGGACACCGGCGATGCGCAGCTGATCGAACTCGTTGTAGCGGCCGACGGCGGCAAAACCCACACGGTCGTAGATCTCGCTGACCTTGTGCAGCGAGCGTGAGTGGTTCTCCGCGACGATGAGCACGCCATCGGAATAGGTGAGCCCGATGAGCGAGCGGCCGCGGGCAATACCCTTTCGCGCGTAGTCGGCGCGATCCTTCATCACCTGTTCGGGTGAGACGTAGTACGGCATGCTCATGGTCGAACCTCCAGAAACGACGTGGACAACGAGCACCGCAGCGTGCTCGTTTGAACCTCCCGAGACAACGATTGGCCCGCGGACGCGATCATCGGCTGAGCCCGCGTGTGCGCAGCAGGTCGGAGAACCGCTCGGCGATCTCTTCTTCCGGCACTTCCGCGTAGCCTTCGGCGGTGATCGTGGCGCACGTCGGATAGATGCCGCGGATCACATCGGGCCCACCGGTCGCGGAGTCCTCATCGGCCGCTTCGAACAGCGATGAAACGGCGAGGGTGACAGCGGCCCGCCGATCCAGCTGCGGATTCCACTGCTGCTTTATCAGTGAGCGCGCATAGCCTCCGCCGGAACCTGTGCCGTAGAACTCCATCTCCTCATACCGACCTCCGGTCACGTCGTAGTTGAAGATCCGTCCCTGATTCCGGCGGAGGTCATAGCCCGCGAAGATCGGTATCACCACCAGACCCGACTGCATGGCCATCGGCAGGTTGCTCCTGATCATGTTGGCCAGGCGGGTTGCCTTGCCGTCGAGAGAAAGCGCGGTCCCCTCGACCTTCTCATAGTGCTCCAGCTCGAGTTGGAAGAGCTTCACCATCTCCGAAGCGACGCCGGCCACCCCGGAGATTGACACGCCGCTCCATCGGTCAGCCGGGAAGACCTTTTGCATCGAGCGATGGGCGATCACGTTGCCGGCGGTGGCCCGGCGGTCGCCCGCCATGACGACGCCGTCGGCGTAGCGCAGAGCGACGATCGTGGTGGCGTGAGTCAGTTCGAAGCCCGGCGCCGCCAGGGACGCACCGACGCCGGCCGACATACCGGCGAACGGGGTCAGACCCTCATGGCGGAGGAGTTCGGCGAAGCTCGACCGGCGCTCGTGATCGACGGTCATCGAGTGGTAAGGAAGGTCTGCAGACACGAAACCGACACTAGGAGACAGCCGGGCCGTCCGGTTGCGGTCGACCCACGGCCGCAGGCCCGCCAGAGACGCTGAGCGCCTCGGAGACCACGGGCCGGCTGCTACTGCCCGCCCTTTTGGACGTAGCTCTTGACGAACTCCTCGGCGTTCGTCTCCAGAACCTCGTCGATCTCGTCGAGAAGGTCATCGAGGTCGGCCTTGAGCTTCTCACCCTGCTTGGCGGGCGCGACCTCGGCGACGGCGTCGTCCTCGCGCTCCTTCGGTGTCCGGCGGATTTGTTCACGTTCGCTCATCGCAGGCTCCTCCTTCAGGCTCCCAGACGAGCGAGAAGCTCAGCCGGGCTGTTGCAGCCTTCTAGCAATGTATCGACCATCTCGGCCGTACCTTTCAACGGTTCGAGCATGGGCACGCGCCGCAGCGGGTCCGTTCCCAGGTCGAACACCACGGAATCCCAGTTCGCAGCGGCAATCGCCGCCGGAAATCTCTGCAGGCACTTCCCGCGGAAATAGGCCCGGGTATCGCGTGGCGGCTCGGTTGCGGCGAGATCGACGGCTTCTGGCGCGAATAGTGTCTCGAGGCCGACACGGGCCGAGAGCGACTTCGACGGGCGGATGTCGTGGTATTGCAGGTCGACTGCCCGCAGCCGCGAATCTCGGGGCGGCAGCTGATGACGATCGCGTAGTCCGTCAACCAGACGCTTTTTTGCGACCCAATCGACGATGTGCGCCTGCGACACCGGATCGCTCTCGAGGCCCGTCAGGACGGACTCCCAGCGCGCGAGTACATCGGCGCCGACCGCTTCGCCCACGCTCTCGAGGCCATGGCTCGCCG
Organism: Acidimicrobiia bacterium; assembly: GCA_031368215.1. GTDB lineage: Bacteria > Actinomycetota > Acidimicrobiia > Acidimicrobiales > JANYDT01 > JANLQX01. Next base: position 48,813 of record JANLRD010000258.1, read on the forward strand.
CCCACTTCTTGGCCCGCTCGAAGTACTCCCATTGGATGTCGAGTGCTGTCCGGCGGGAGCCGTCGGCCATCTCGACGGTGAGGGTCAGGGACGGGTCACGGCTGATCGCACGGATTGCAGGAACAGGCGCGGCGAGCGAGAACGAGCCGGAATCCAGCACGCCGTCTTCGATCATCGCCAGCACGATCGACGTGGTGCCGATCTTGAGCAGCGTGGCCACATCGCTGGGGTTCGCGTCGCCGACGATCACGTGCAGACGGCGGTACTTGGATGAGTCGGCGTGCGGTTCGTCGCGCGTGTTGACGATCGGCCGCTTGAGCGTCGTCTCAAGACCAACCTCCTCCTCGAAGAAGTCGGCCCGTTGCGAGAGCTGGAACTCGACATCGGGTGCGCCGGGCAGCTCGCTGCCGACCTTGCCGGCGCCGCAGAACACCTGACGGGTCACGAAGAACGGAATCACGGCACCGATGACGCGGGTGAACGGGACGGCGCGGTCCATCAGGTAGTTCTCGTGCGTTCCGTAGCTGTTGCCCTTGCCGTCGGAGTTGTTGCGATAGATCACGATCTCCTGGCCCGGCGGGAGTGCATCGCGGGCAGCCGCCATCGCGTCGAGCAGAACCCGCCCACCCGCACGGTCGTAGAGGGTGGCGGAGAGGGCGTCGCGGCATTCGGGACCGCTGTATTCCGGGTGCGCGTGGTCGACATAGAACCGTGCGCCGTTCGTGAGCACGGCGTTTACGAGGTGGGTCTCGACCTCGGGAGGCATCGAACCGCCGAGACTCCATCCACGCGCGTCGTTCCCCGGGTGTTCATCCTCGAAGTCCCACGCGACTTTTGACGACGGGCGGTCGAGCGAGGTGACGTAGGCATTCACCAGCAAACTGGAGAGCTGGATCGGGTTTGCGTCGGGCGCGGAAGGGTTGAAGATCCCGAACTCCGTCTCGATACCGCAGACCTTGGGAATCGCCATAGGTTGCAACCTACAGCGATGAGCCCGCGCCGGGGTGAACCGCAGCGAGATCGGCTCCTGCGAGCCGACCACCTCATCGGCTACAGGTACTGACCGGTCGCCGCTCGTTCGATCGCCCGGCCACCGTGCGCTTCGGTTTTGTCGCCCTTGGCGATAATCGTGCGCACGTAGACGATCCGCTCGCCCTTCTTGCCCGAGATCTTGGCCCAATCATCGGGATTGGTGGTGTTCGGCAGGTCTTCCTGCTCCTTGAATTCGTGCTGCGTGGCCTCGAGCAGATCGTCGGTACGGATGCCCCGCCCCTCCCCCGCGATCTGGCGTTTGATGGCGAGCTTCTTCGCTTTCCGAACAATGTTCTCGATCATCGCCCCGGACGCGAAGTCCTTGAAGTACATGATCTCCTTGTCACCCTTCTGATAGGTGACCTCCAAGAACTTGGTGTCGTCGTTGGTCCGGTACATGGCCTCAACGGCGGCTTCGGTCATGACGCGAACCGCCTTCTCCGGGTCGCCGCCCCCGAGGCGCTCGACCTCATCGGCGTCGAGCGGCAGGTCTGCCGTGAGATAGCGACGGAAGATGTGCTCGGCCGACGCGGCGTCGGGGCGCTCGATCTTGATCTTCACGTCGAGCCGTCCTGGCCGCAGAATCGCCGGGTCGATGAGATCCTCACGGTTGGACGCGCCGATCACGATCACGTTGCGAAGGGCCTCGACGCCGTCGATCTCGGCGAGGAGCTGGGGCACGATCGTCGACTCCATGTCGGAGCTGATGCCGGTGCCGCGCGTCCGGAACAGCGAATCCATCTCGTCGAAGAAGATGATCACCGGAACACCCTCCTCCGCCTTCTCCCGGGCACGTTGGAAGACGAGTCGGATCTGGCGCTCGGTTTCGCCGACGTACTTGTTCAGCAGCTCGGGACCCTTGATGTTGAGGAAGTAGCTCCGCGCCGCCGGCTTGCCCGTCACCTGACTGACCTTCTTCGCCAGGGAATTGGCGACAGCCTTCGCGATGAGCGTCTTGCCACAGCCCGGGGGCCCGTAGAGGAGGATGCCCTTCGGAGCAGGAAGTCGATGTTCTCGGAACAGGTCCTGATGGAGGAATGGAAGCTCCACCGCATCCTTGATGAGGTCGATCTGCGCATCGAGGCCACCGACGTCCTCGTAGGAGATGTCCGGCACCTCCTCGAGCACCAGTTCTTCGACTTCGGCGCGTGGAAGGCGTTCGAGCACCAGGTTCGAGCGGGGATCGAACAGGAGCGAATCGCCGCTGCGGAGCTTCTCGGAGCGCATCGTCTCGGTCAGCTCGGCGACCCGTTCCTCATCGCCGCGTCCGGTGATGATCACCCGAAGTCCGTCTTCGAGGACCTCCTTGAGCGAGACAACCTCGCCGCTCCCGTCGAAGTGCCGTGCCCGCACCACGTTCATGCTTTCGTTCAGCACCAGTTCCTGCCCACGGAGAAGCGCGACCTCGTCGAGCTCGGGGTGGAGCGATACCCGCATCTTGCGGCCCGCAGTGAAGACGTCGACGGTGCCATCGTCGTTGCGCCCGAGGAAGGTTCCGTAGCCCGACGGCGGCTGGGTCAGCTTCTCGACCTCTTCGCGGAGCGCGGCGATGTGGTCGCGCGACTCGCGGAGCGTGAACGTGAGCTTCTCGTTCTGGCTCATCGCCTGGGCCAGCTGGCCCTTCGTCTCGAGCAGCCGCTCCTCGAGCGTCCGGACCCGCCGTGGGGCGTCTTGGAGCTTGCGCCGGATATCGACGACCTCGTCTTCAAGGAGCCGGGCGGTCTCGCGAAGCTCAGCGAGCTCTCGCTCCTGTGCCTTCGCTTTCGATTCGGTCTCGGCTTTTCGCTCGTTCGGCATTCGTGCGGCCTCCGTGGGAACCAGTGTGCCCTTCTGAACGACCCTATCCGGTCCCGCCAGAAACGGCGCGGAACGCTGTACAGCGGCATCTGTTCCGCCATCGGCAGAACCTGGTGGCTTTAGTTACATGACAAGAGCTACTACGTTGGTCGGACCTGCATTGCGAAGAGGAGATTGCGCACCATGGGTATGAAGGTATGGATCGATCAGGACCTGTGCACCGGCGATGGCCTGTGCGAGGAGATCGCGCCGTCTGTGTTCACGTTGCTCGACGACGGGCTGGCCTATGTGCGAGAGGGAGCGAAAATCTTCTCGGACCCGGGTGGCCCGGAGGGTCTTGCCAACGTCGCCGAGAAGGATCACGACGGAACGATCGAATCGGCCGAAGAGTGCCCGGGAGAGTGCATCTTCATCGAGATGGAGTAGCCGTTCGGCTCGGTCCACAACCGAGCGCTTCCGGCTGAATATCTCCAAGCCCGCGACCGCCTCGAGCAGGCGGTCGCTTCGCGTTCTCAGACGGCCAGGCAGCGGCCAGGGGCGGGGCGTTCACCCAGTGCGGGGCTCCGCGGATCGATGGCGTAGGCCGTGTCCGGGCGGTCCGGGGCGACGGCAATGGCCATCCCGACGACGGTTCCGTCGGGACGCAGCACAGGGGCGCCGGAGTCACCGGGAGCGAGATCGGCCGCCAGCACGATGATCGTGCGTTCGACGGTCCGCCGGTCATAGATGTCGCGACCCGACGACTGCACTCGCTCCCGGACACCGCCGCCCGAGACGTTCAGGCTGCCGCCGCCCGGGAAGCCGAACACGGCGACCTCGTCGCCGACCTCGGCCGTGCCCGCGGCCAGCACGAGCAGTCCGCCGGTGTCAACCGAAAGCACGGCCCGGTCGAGGGAGGGATCGAACACCACGATCGTCGCCGGGCGGCGGCGACCGTCGTCATCGATGACCTCGATCGACGAGCTCCCGGCGACAACGTGCCCCGCGGTCGTCACCTCACCTTTCCCGCTGACGTAGCCCGAACCCGTCACCGTCACCCCGCAGGCCCGGGACCGGATGCTCACCACGCCCCGACGGGATACGGCGATCGCGGCCGCGTCGATGGTCGGCGTCACTGGCGGTGCACCAGACCGAAGTGATCGCGAGACAAGGTCGGTGACCTGAGGGAACAGCCCGGTCGACAGGCTGCGGCGGGCCTTGCGAAGTACGTCGGGAGGGTGCGGTAGGTCCCGGGCGAAGGCATCCGCGACGAACGAGTCACGGGTGATCTCGCTCGGCCAGCCGGGAACAAGAGCAAGCAGGGGACGCACCACCCAGAACAGCGACAACACGCCGATCACGCCGACGGCGGCTCCGCCGAGACGGTCGGCACGCGCCAGTGTTGTGCCCGGGAGATTGTGCCGGACCCAGCGGCCGGTGAAGTACCCGACGGTCTTGCCGGCCAGGGCCCCGCCGAAGAGCACCAGACCGAACACGAACACCTCCGGCATGCCATCGGCGGCGATAACGGTTCGACGGATCGCTCCGAGGTTCGTGGCAACGAGCACGAGGCCGAGTCCGAGTCCGAACCACGAGAAGATCCGCACGAGCAACCCCGTGCGATATCCGCCGACGAACGCCGTCAGACCGGCGACGCCGAGGGCGACATCGAGCGCGCTCATCGACTCGGCGTGCTCCGATCGGGCCTGACCGCCGGCGGCAACGCCCCCCAGCGCCCGCCGGGACCGGTTCGGCCCCTACTCCCCCGAGGAGCCCTTCGGATCGTCATCCCTCGCTCTCGGCGGGCGCGCTGGCACCGACGAGGGCGGTCGCGTCCGGCGCGAGATATCGGGCCGAGGTGAGGAAGCCGGTATGGGCCACCATACGGTGATCCGGCCGGACCGACATGCCCTCGATATGCCATCCACGGTGAAGCACCTCGAGGGTCTCCGCCATGGCGAAGCCGTGGTCTCGAAGCGTGGCCCGCAGGGTGACCACCTGCGTGATCGTGGGCAGGTAGGCCAGGAAGATCCCACCGGTTCGCAGCGCCTGCGCGGCGTGGGGGACGACGAGCCATGGTTCGGGAAGGTCGAGCACGATTCGGTCGAACTCACGCTCGTCGATGCCGAGCGAGGTGTCTCGGATCTGCACGTCGTAGCGCTCCAGCGCCTCCGGGCCCAAGAACGCGGCGACGTTCTCCTTGGCCTTGGTGGCGAAATCCTCGCGGAGCTCATAGCCGGTGATGACGGCACCAGCGCGAAGCATTGTCATCGAAAGAGCGCCGGATCCGACACCGGACTCGAGCACCCGAGCGCCGGGGAAGATATCGGCGAGCATCAGGATCGCTCCGAGATCCTTCGGGTAGATCACCTGCGCTCCTCTGGGCATCTTCAGAACGAACTCCGCGAGCGTCGGCCGGATGACGGTGTAGCGAGCCCCCTGTGTCGAGCGCGTCACGGTGCCTTCCTCGGCACCGATCATCTCGTCGTGGGTGATGAATCCGGCGTGCGAGTGGAACTCCGCCCCGGCCTTGAGGTTCAACAGGTAACGGCGACGCTTGGCGTCGACGAGGACGACCTTCTCACCGGCGAGGAGGGGACGCGACATAGAGATCAGACGCGCGGTTCGCGGAGTGTTGCCAGCGCACGTGACGCCTTGCGGGCGCGTCGACCGCTACCAGCTGCTCGTTCTGCGAGTGCGGCGCGCTCTTTCTCGAACGCAACAGCGGCAGCTTCACGCCTGGCTTTCACCAGCTTGCTCTCCTTGCGCACCTTGCGATCCGGTTTGCCCGGATAGCGAACGACGAGATCGTCGCCCGGTCGGAGCGGAGCGCGGAGGCGGAGCGTCTCGTTTTTCGCAGCCGACCTCCGATAGAGGCGACCGAGCAGGCTGAACGCGCCGACGACCAGCCAGAGTGATGATCCGTCTCGGAGGCCCCTGTCGAGGACGCGCTTTCGCACCAGCGCTCGGAGCACCGGACCCATCAGGCCCTGCGGATTTCCACGAACGCGTACTTCGCCAGGCCACGTCGGCGGCCGATGATGAACGCGATCAGCACGAGCAGCAGCGCAAGGCCGATACCGGCGGCGACACCGGCGCCGACTGCCGAGGACTTCACCGTTTCGAAGTCGTTGCGGACGTCGCGAAGCCGATTCTCGATGTCGCTGCGCTCAACTGGGCGATCAACGCCGGGCTGGGAATTCTTCGGGGGGGTCTTCTTCGCCATGTCGAACTCTTTCAGCGGGTCGTCTTCTTGGTGTCTCGCATCCATGACAGGACAATGAGCCCGATCATCAGCAATGCGACGAGTGCAGTCAGCAGGTAGGGCAGCCACGTCCACGATCCGCTCAGCGGACCCCGGTCGACGACAAAGCGCTCACCGGACTGCTTCACCCGCTCGTAGCTGAGCGCGGTCTGCAGGCCGCGAAGAACAGCGAGGGTCAACAGAACTGCGCCCGTGCCGAGGAACACTGCCCCGGCGAGCCCGAAGCCGAGGAAACGTCCCAGGCCCTGGAGCGGGACCTTGGTCTCCTGCTTGACGTAGGTCAGCGAGAGCTGGGCTATTTCCTTCACGCTTCCCGCACCGCGGGTGGCCGACGCTTTGGCGGCGGCCGGGTTGGTCTGGCGGATCGTCCCGAGGAGCGGACGGTCCCGATCGACAACTCGCTTGGTCTTGGGGCTGGGCACGGCGTCGACGTTACTG
>JANLRD010000276.1:0-118530 GCA_031368215.1 Acidimicrobiia bacterium
CCCCGACCCGGTCCGCGATGTCTACAAGTTGAGGCGGCCCACTCCCCTCAACCGTGCGCACCGACTCGAAAAGGCGCTCGGGACCCCGGCGCACCTCTAATACAAGTACGAGGGCAACTCCCCGGCCGGGTCCCACAAGCCGAACACGGCGGTCCCGCAGGCCTACTACAACGCCAAGGCCGGCGTGAAGAAGCTCACCACCGAGACCGGCGCGGGCCAATGGGGAACGGCTCTGGCGTTTGCATGCGCCCAGTTCGGTCTCGAATGCGAGGTCTGGCAGGTGCGGGCGTCCTACGACGCAAAGCCCTATCGACGCCTGATGATGGAGACGTTCGGGGCCACGGTGCACCCCTCACCGTCGACGGTGACCAATGCCGGACGTCAGATCCTCGCCGCCATGCCGGACACGCCGGGTTCGCTCGGCATCGCCATCTCCGAAGCCGTCGAGGTCGCTGCGTCGTCGGGCGATTCGGTCCGCTACGCGCTCGGGTCAGTGCTCAACCACGTTCTGATGCATCAGACGGTGATCGGACAGGAGGCCCTGAAGCAGTTCGAGATGGCCGGCGAGTATCCGGACGTCATCTTCGGCTGTGTTGGCGGCGGGTCGAATTTCGGAGGGCTCACGTTCCCCTTCCTCGCCGAGAACATCGCCGGTCGGGCGAAGACCCGCATCGTGGCCGTCGAGCCCACCGCATGCCCGTCGATGACGAAAGGTGTGTACGCATACGACTTTGGGGACACCGTCGGCATGACCCCGCTGATGAAGATGCACACCCTCGGGAAGAACTTCATCCCCGATCCGATTCACGCCGGTGGCCTCCGCTATCACGGCATGAGTCCGCTCGTTTCCCACATCTACGAGCTCGGCCTCATCGAGGCGATGTCGAAGAATCAACTCGACTGCTTCGCCGCAGGCGTCCAGTTCGCCCGCACCGAGGGCATCATCCCCGCTCCGGAACCCACCCACGCATTGGCGGCGATGGTCGAGGAGGCCCTGCGGTGCAAGGAGTCGGGTGAGTCGAAGGTGATCCTCACCGCACTCTGCGGTCACGGCATGCTCGACATGGCTGCGTACGAGAACTACATCCACGGACGACTGGTCGACTACGACTACCCTGCCGAGGCGATCGCTGCGGCACTCGTCGACCTCCCCCGCGTCTGATGCCGGGTCCGGAGATCGTCTTCGTCTACAACGCCGACGGGACGATCTCCGGGAAGGCGAAAGATTTCGTCCACAAGATCGTCCGCCCGAGCACGTATGACTGCCAGCTCTGTGCCGTGACGTTCGGGTTCGCCGGAATGAAGTCGAAGTGGCGTGAGTTCATTGCCTCGCTCGACGCAACCGTCTCGTTCCTGCACCGCGACGAACTCAGTGAGGCACACTCGTCCATCGTCGGCCAGGTGCTGCCCGGCGCGTGGCAGCGGACCGACCGCGGCTCTTGGAACATTCTCGTCGATTCGCCGACGATGCGTTCGTGCGATTCGCTCGACGAGCTGATCGAGATCGTCCGGGTTGGCCTGGCGCGGGCCTGAGCTTCCCTTCGGGGTTGCGGTTTGGCGTCGCCGGTAGGAGAGTCGCAGCATGCGATTCGGAGTGAAGACAGCGCCCATGAACACGACGTGGGCCAACGTGCTCGCCACATGGAAGGAAGCCGACGGGATCGAGCTCTACGAGAGTGCGTGGAACTTCGATCACTTCGAGCCGATCTTCTCCGACCGAACCGGCCCCTGCCTCGAGGGCTGGTCGATGCTCGCGGCGATGGCAGTGGCGACCTCGCGCATCCGGATCGGATGTCAGGTCACCGGGATGCCCTACCGCCATCCCGCAGTTCTGGCGAACATGGCGGCGACGGTCGATGTGATCAGCAACGGCCGACTCATCGTTGGGCTCGGTGCAGGTTGGAACCAGGACGAGTGCACCGCGCTCGGCATTACCCTGCCGCCGCTCAAAGAGCGTTTCGACCAGTTCGACGAAGGGTGCGAGGTCATCATCCGTCTCCTGCGCGACGAGGTCGCCAACTTCGACGGAGCGCACTTCCAACTCCGCGACGCCCGCTGTGAGCCGAAGCCGGTGCAGCGTCCTCATCCCCCGATCGCCATCGGCGGCACCGGCCCGAAACGGACGCTGCGAGCCGTCGCCCGGTACGCCCAGCACTGGAACGCGATATCCCGCAGTGTCGATTCGTGGAAGCAAAGCAAGGAGATCCTCTTGCAGCACTGCGCCGACATCGATCGCGATCCGAGCGAGATCGAGTGCTCCGTCAACCTCCACTACGTGCCGGAAAAGGGCGTCGGCGGCGTCGTCGAGCAGGCCGAGATGTGGGCCGCGGCCGGAGCTGACGTCGGCATCGTGTATCTCCCCGCGCCCCACTCCCCCGCACCGCTCGCACCCATCGCCGAGGCACTGACCTGGCTCTGAGTGGTAGCGCACCCTCGCGTCAACGATGGGAGACCTCGTCGCCCGGGCCGCGCTTGATCCCAGGTGCGTCGAGGACGCGAAGGAATCTTCGGAATTCTTCAAAGAGTGATCTCACAACCCGCCGAAATTGTCACACCCCCTTCGTACACTTGTACGCATGAAGGTTGTCGACCCCGCCGAACTCATCAGCGGGTTCCGTCGCGTCGACCTTTCCTCGGCCACGTCGGTGCAACTTCGCCAAGCCCTCGACGATATTCGCCGTGTCCGCGCTCGTCTCGACGGCGTCGAAGCGGAGATCGCCGGGCGGCTCAAAGACACCTCACCAACACCAGAACGCGATATCTCAACGTCGGCGTAGCGATCGAACCGTCGCGGCTCGAAGGTGTTGGCCCGTGCCGCTGCGCTCACCGACACACCCTCACTCAGTTCGGCGTTGGAGGCTGGTTCGTTGAGTGGTGACCATGTCGACGTATTCACGAAGGTCCTCGCCGCTCTCGACGGTGAGGTCAAGACCGGGTTCGCCGACGCTGCATCTGAGCTCATCGAGAAAGCCGCAGCATCGGGATCAACACCCGAGGAGTTCGCCGCCAGCCTCCACACCACCGCGGAGCGCATCGCCGGCGACGGCGGCATGAGCCGATTCGAACGCCAACGCCGCGCCACCCGCCTCCGAGCCTGGACCGACCGGGCCAGCGGTATGTGGCGGCTGTCGGGATCGTTCGACCCCGAATCAGGAGCCCGCATCCACGGCCGTTTCGAAGCCGCCATGGCCGCGATGTTCGCCACAAAGATCCCATCGACTACGCCGACCGATCCGGGCGAGAAACAAGACCACCTCCGCGCCCTCGCCCTCCTCGCCCTCACCACTGGCACCGGTGTCCCCAACACCCAGCGTGGCGAACCGAACCCGGACACCGCTCCAACCGAGCACGCCGACCATGCCGACTATGCCCATGGTTCGGGCGGCAACACCCGGAGCGACAACACCACCACCACCGACGACGACACAGTTCGCGCAGACGAATGGGACCTCTACACCAAGGCCCCCGGTGCTGGCACAAAACGATTCGGGCGGCCCGAGTTCACCGTCGTCATCGACACCACCCACCTCGACCCCAACGGAAACCCCACCGTCGACTGGGGCATCCCGATCACCATCCCGTGGTCACGAATCCAAGACCTCAGACGAAACGCCGACATCCGACCCGTCATCACCCGCGACGGCGCCGTCATCGATGCCGACGGCGAACTCAACCTCGGCCGCACCACCCGACTCGCCAACCGCGCCCAACGACGCGGCCTGCGTGCCGTCTACGCCACCTGCGCCGTGCCCGGCTGCAACGTCACGTTCAACCACACGAAACCACACCATGTGCACTGGTGGCGCCACGGCGGACCCACCGATTTCGTCAAGGTGCTGCCCCTGTGCAGCCAACACCACCACGCCGCCCACGAAGGCGGTTGGCGCTTCACCCTTGGCCTCGATCGTTCGCTCACCATCGAACTTCCCAACGGTCAAACCATGCACACCGGACCGCCCAGCCGACAACAGGAGGCGGCGTGACGTTGCATCGAGTTCGGGTCAGGCCATCAGCGCGTGGCGAGAACCTCGGCAACCACCCGGTCGGCGGACTCGAACGCGGCCCAGACGAGTGACCCGGGCGGGCAACGACGTCATGCCGATCGCCACCGCCGGAGCACCGACCCGAACTGCGTCGCCCAGCGACAGCCGATCGCCTCGGGAACGCGTTGCAGACCTCCGACGTCCCCCGACGGCAAGCGCTCAGCCCCCGAGGAACCGCGGATCGGTGGCGAACTGCACGATGAACGCCCCGAGGATGAGCGCTCCGGTGATCACGGCGGCGATGATCAGGTTCCTCGTCTTCACCCCTGCAGTTTCGCACCGGTCATAGCGGTGCGCGCCGCGCTATGGTTTCGGAACAACCCACGGGGAGCTCGATCGATCGGGCTGAGAGGGTGGCTGCATCGCCACCGACCCGCGAACCTGATCCGGGTAATGCCGGCGAAAGGGATCGGCTCATGCTCGAACCAGCGTCACCACCACAACCGTCCCGCCCCGCCACGGCCCCTCCGGGCACGGCACCCCCTGATGGGGACGGAGCCCAGAGCCACACCGATGTCCTCGTCATCGGCGGAGGAGCGTCGCCACCGCAAGCGCTGCGGGCGCTGCTCCGTCCGGCAGACCAGGTCATCTGCGCCGATCGGGGGTACGCCCACGCCCTGACGCTCGGTTTGACCCCGACCGTGCTCATCGGTGACTTCGACTCGCTCGCGCCGGTCGACCTCGAACAGGCCAGGGCCACCGGAGTGAGCGTGGAAGCGCACTCGCCGGAGAAGGACGCCACCGATCTCGAGCTCGCCCTCGATCGGGCGGTGACGGGACACACCGGAGCACTCCGCATCACCGTGGTCGCCACCCCCGATGTCGGTGAACGCATCGACCACCTCCTCTCCCAGCTGGCCCTGCTCGCGGCGCCGAAGTACGCCGACGCCGAGCTGCTGGCGTGGTTCGGCCGCGCGTGCGTCCAGATCGTTCACCCGACCCGCACGGTCGCAATCCGCGGCCGCGCCGGCGAACTCGTCACGCTTCTCGCCATCGGCGGCGAGGCCAAGGGTGTGTCGACGGCGGGACTCACGTATCCCCTACGGGACGAGTCCCTGTCTCCCTTCTCGACACGCGGCGTCTCGAACGTCCTGTCCGGTACCGCTGCGACGATTTCCGTCGCCGCTGGGTGCCTTGCCATCGTCCGACCGCACGCCCTGGAAGACCACTCATGAAACTGCTCCGAACCTCCGCCGCCGCACTAATAGGTGCACTTGTAGTCACGAGTTGCTCCTCGAGAGGGGTGGCCAAGCCGAACAAGCCGCGCGAGATCGTGCTCCTGGCCTACGACTCGTTCGTCCTCTCCAAAGGGGTGATCGAAGGATTCACGAAGAGCACCGGAATCCCCGTGAAGGTCGTGACGCAGGGCGATGCCGGCGAGCTCATCAACAGTGCGATCCTCACCAAGGGCAGTCCTGAGAGTGGCGTTCTCTGGGGTGTGGACTCAACGTTCCTCAGCCGGGCGATCAAGGAAGGGATCTTCTCGCCCTACACGTCGAAGCTGGCCGACGACCTCGATCCGGCCTTGCGGGCACTGGCCCCGAAGGACGAAGTCACGCCAGTCGACCGGGGCGACGTGTGCGTCAACTACGACCGCGCCGAACTCGCCCGCCGGGGGGTCGAGCCGCCGACGAAGCTCGAGGATCTCGCCGACCCGAGGTACAAGGGCATGCTCGTCGTGCAGAGCCCGTCGACATCGTCGCCCGGCTTGGCCTTTCTCCTGGCGACCGTCGCCCGGTTCGGTGGCAAGCAGCCGGGCGGCTGGCAGGACTACTGGAAGAGCCTGAAGGCCAACGATGTGAAGGTCACGAGCGGTTGGACGGAGGCGTACGAAACGTGGTTCAGCGCAGGCGGCGGCAAAGGTGACCGGCCCCTGGTCGTGTCCTACGCGACGTCGCCGGCTGCAGCAGTCCTCTTCGGACCCGACCCGGCGGCGACCGAGGCACCTACAGGGGTGATCGAGGACACGTGCTACCGCCAGGTGGAGTTCGCCGGCGTGCTGCGGGGCGAGGCACAGGACGAGGCCCGCCGGCTTCTCGACTTCCTCGTGAGCCCGGCGGTGCAGGAGGACATGCAACTCAACATGTTCGTGCTCCCGTCCAACACCAAGGCACGGATCGACAAGGCCTTCACGTCGTTTGCGCTTTTCCCGGCCAACGCCGCCGAACTCCCACCCGAACAGGTCGGGGCGAACCGCGAGCGCTGGATCGACGAGTGGACGAATCTGGTGACATGAGGTCGTCGCCGAGCCGCCGGTCGAGCGGCGACGCTGTCGGGGCTTCCGGCTGCGGTGCCCAGTGAGCTGGACGAGCGCAGAGCGAGGCGAGGCGCGGACGCGCCGCGCGCTCCCACAGATCGGCGTGTTGCAGTTCACCGCCGTTGCGCTCGTCGCGCTCTTCGTCATGTGGCCGTTCGCCCGCCTCCTCATCGACGGTCTGAGTTCGTCGGCCGTCGGAGACATCGTTTCAAACGCGCGCATTCGCCGCATCGCCTGGTTCACGATATGGCAGGCCGCGCTCTCCACGGCCGCAGTGGTCACCCTTGCACTGCCGTTGTCGGCCGTACTCAGCCGTTCCCGATTTCGCGGTCGTCGCGCTGCCATGTTGTTCGCCGCTGCACCGTTCACGCTTCCGACCGTGGTAGTCGGCACCGCGTTCCTGGCCACCCTTCCCGGCGATCTCCGCCAGGGATGGTTCGCTATCATATGTGCACATATTTTCTTCAACGTCGGAATGGCGACACGAGTGCTGACGACGGCAACCGAAGGTCTTGACGGCTCTCCGTGGGAGGCTGCACGCACGCTCGGCGCGTCGCCGTTCGTGGCGTGGCGGACCATCACGTTCCGCCAGCTTCAGCCGTACGTCCTCGCCGTCGCGTCGATCGTCGGGACCCTGACGCTCACGTCGTTCGGGACCGTCTTGCTCCTCGGCGGTCCCAGCTATGCGACCGTCGACGTCGAGATCTACCGCCAAGCGCTCCAGGCCCTGCGCCTCGACCGCGCCGCCGCCCTCGCCGTGCTCCAGTTCGCCGTGGTGGGGGCCGTGCTGGTCTGGACGCTGCGTCACGAATCTCCCCCTGCATCGACTCGCAGCCGCAACCGTCGCGCGGCGATGCCGCTCGTTGCGCAGTTCGCGGCTGCCACGGTCCTGGTCGGTGTCGTTCTCACCCCGCTCGTCGCGTTGGCCAGGCGCGCGCTTCGACAGGCAGACGGCTCGTTCGGGTTCGACAACTTCCGCGCCCTCACCAAGGTGACCCGCGGATCGGGTCTCGTCGACACACCGATCACAAGCCTCGTCGTAAGTCTTCGCACCGCCTCCGCTGCTGCCGTGATTGCCATCGTCGTCGGCACCGCCGTCGCGGTCGCCGCGACGCGTTCGCGCTCGCTCACCGCCCGGCGCGCCATGCACGCGCTGGGCACCCTGCCGCTCGCCACTTCGGCGGTGGCTCTCGGACTCGGGGTGCTCCTCGGGTTCTCGTCAGAACCGTTCGCCTGGCGGCGTTCAGCGTTCCTCCTGCCGTGCGTGCAGGCCGTGGTGTGCCTCCCCTTCGTCGTGCGCACCATCCTCCCGGCGCTCACCGACGTGCCGCCCGCACTCTCGGATGCCGCAGAGACGCTCGGTGCCTCGCCGTGGTGGGCGTGGTGGTCCATTGACTTCGCGGTAGCCCGTCGCTCGATCGGGGTGGCGATCGGACTCGCCTTCACGGTTGCGTTGGGCGAGTTCGGCGCATCCTCCTTCCTCGCCCGCCCACAGACGCCGACCATGCCCATCGCCATCGCCCGGCTGTCCGGCCGCCCCGGACAAGTCGTGCAAGGGCAAGCTGCGGCCCTCGCCCTGGTGCTCGGTGTACTTACGATGTTGTGCGTGGGACTTGCCGAGCGAACCCGACGACCGCGATGAACGCGATGAACGCGCTCTCCGTTCGCGATGTCACCGTCCGCTTCGGCGTTCGGACCGTGCTCGACACCATCTCGCTCGACGTCGAACAGTCCGAGCTCGTCGTCGTCATGGGACCGAGCGGGTGCGGCAAGAGCACGCTGCTACGCGCCATCGCTGGCCTCGAACCGATCGTCGACGGAAGCATCCTCCTCAACGGCCGCGACACCACGATGCTGCCGCCGCATCAACGCAACATCGGGTTCGTCTTCCAGGACCTCGCCCTGTTCCCTCACCTGGGCGTCGGCGAGAACATCGCGTATGGGCTGCGTCGGCGGGGAATGAAGGCTCCTGCTCGCCGTGAGCGGGTCCGTGAGCTGCTCGATCTCGTCGGCCTTGGCGACGCGACCATGCGAAACGTGCAGACCCTGTCGGGCGGCGAGCAGCAACGCGTCGCCGTGGCTCGTGCACTTGCACCCTCGCCGTCGCTTCTTCTACTCGACGAACCGCTGTCCGCCCTCGACGCCGACCGCAAGCTCGGCATCGCCGATGAGATCGTGCGGGTGATCCGCACGACCGGCACGGCGGCGCTCTACGTCACCCACGATCAGGACGAGGCGGCGCAGGTTGGTTCGCGTATCTTGCGCCTCGAGGACGGGCGGCTCCACCGGCGCGACACCTCGACGTAGGTCGATCTCATCAATCCTGATGATTTGCTTCTCCGCGGTGTAATCCCACCGCAGGAGTCGGCATTGGAGATGGACACCCCAACAACGGGGCGTCTTCCTCAGGAGCTACAGCAATGAACAACAACTTCGCACCCCGCACCGTTCGTCGTTTCCTCACCGCAGCAGCTGTCGTGGCCGTGAGCGCCGGCACCGTGTTGTCCGCCGGCGTGGCCCAGGCTGCGACCACGGCGCCGCCCGCCGTGAGCCCGGTCACTGCGCGCCTCATGTTGGCGTGCCGCTTCACCGCCAGCGACCGCACCGTGCTCTGCTACTCGAACACGCCGAAGCCGACCGGCTTCGCTTCGTGGGCGATCCTTCGTGGCGACGGCACCCGGAAGGACGCGATCCGTTTCGACCTCGATCACGTGATCCTCACGCCGGACTTCCAAGCCATTGCCGACAACGGCTTCGGACCGGTCACTGGTTCGAGCTTCCGCACCGTCGTCGACCCGAGCGAGCGTGTTCTTCTCAACCCGCCGAGCGAGACCGGCCTTCTGAACCCGCCGAGCGATCGGACTGCGCACGTGAACCAGTACTACCTCATCGCCCTCGACGTCGCGGGCCGCTCGATTGCGCAAAGCCCGGTCGTCTCCGTGCAGATCCCGGCGGCCTGACCCTTTCACACTTCGCGCGGTGTGGGCCGATCACGTGCTCCTTGTCATCGTGATCGGCCCGGCGTCCGCCTGCCTCGACGCAACATGCCGTCATCGAACTGCTCGACCATCCTCCCGTCGGCATCGGCCACCCGATAGAAACGCCCCCTGATGCCAGCCGTGGCAGACGCCTCCGCTTCCGCAACCCGACGCGATGAGTCCGACGACGCCGTCGACAGAGCGCTCGTCGAGCGGAGCCAGTCCGGCGAGCGCGAGGCGTTCTCGGAGCTGTACCGCCGCCACGTGCGGGGAGTGCACGCCTTTGCGTACCGGTCCTCCGGGTCGAAAGACATCGCCGATGAAGTCACGTCGGCCACGTTCGAGCGGGCGCTGCGATCGTTGCATACGTTCACCTGGAAGGGTGGAGGCGTCCACCCGTGGCTGTTGCGGATTGCCGCGACGGAGACGTCGGCGTGGTACCGCCGAGAGCAGAAGGCATCGAAACCACGTGCACAGATGATCCTTCGAGAACTCGCAGAACGGTCAGCTGATCAACCAGACGAGCCGACTCGCGATGTGGACCCGGGGGCGATGCGCGCTGCACTCGCAATGCTCCACCCCCGATATCAAGAAGCCCTACGCCTCCGGTACTTCGCGTCGTGCTCGCTCGACGAGATCGCAACTGCCATGGGCTGCAGCAAGGCCACCCTGTCGGTGACCTTGCACCGCGCCGTGAGCGCGCTCCGGAAATCACTCGTCGCGACCAGCAACGAGGTGCTCTCGTGATCCGGTTCAAGAAGAAGGACGAACGCGCCTCCCGCCACGATGTGGCGAGGGGGTTGCAAGCGCTTCAGGCCGAGACGCCTCCGAGTCCCGACGAAGACTTCCTCAGCAAGCTCGATCAGCGTCTGCGCACGTTGGACCTCGACGCAGCTGTTCCTCAGCCCGCAGTTCGACGTTCGATCAACGGACGCCTGGCCGTCCTTGCGGGAACGGTCGCGGTCGGCGCGGTGGCGGCCGTCGCCGCAGTCACGTCAGGCGCCATACCCGGGATCATCAACGCCGACCAGCCACCGACCACGACCACCGAGCCATCGGCGCCGACCACCGCTACGACAATCGCATTGACGGCGCCACCGATAACGATCGCGGCGACCATCATCCCTCCCTCCGGCGACGAGCTCGTCTTCGATGTGCCGTTCCAAGACACGTCGCCACCGACGAACCCCGCAGACACTGCCACGACGGTCGTTGCATCGACGTCAACGCCCATCGAACCGATCGTGACCACACCCGTGAGCGCGATGCCGACGACATCCGCTCCCCGCATCGCCACCTCGACGACTCGAGCGGCTACCGCCGTGACAAGTGCCGTACCAACGACGGCCGCACTTCCGCCGACCGCAGTGTTCAAACCCACGGCGACGACGGCGGCAATCACAACGACGGCTCCTCCGCCTGTGGCGACATCGACCACGCCTGCCTCAACGGTTACGACAACAAGGCCCGCCACGACGACCACGCCACCCATCACGACCACGTCGGCCACCACGACCACCACGACCAGCCCCACTTCCACGACCACGATCGCTCCGACGACCACGACCGCAGCCGTCCAGGGACCGATTCCGACGGCGATGACGATGAGCTGCACGCGAGCCAACCCGACCACGATCACGTGCGTGTGGTCATCCGACGCGACCCTTGGCGTGACGTACCGACTCGGACGGTTCAGGACCGGCGATGCGCAGAGCCAGGTCATCGCGCAATCGTTGAGTGTCCTGACGTTCACCGACACCAACCTCCTTGCCGGGCAGGGAGCGAGCTACCGGGTCCAAGCAACACGGCCCGACGGAATCATCACGAACCAGAGCCCTGCGGTCACGGTGCCGTAGGCGTTTGCGTCACTAGTGTCCCGACCGGACGGCACTATCCACCGCAGCCGACCACCCAACCGCACCCCGCCTCTCGTGGCTGTGCACGGCCCGTCGATGTGATTCGATGGTGGCAGTGACGTCGACGATGCCCAATCGCCGCAGCACGGCTCCGGTCGATCCCGGACCTTGCGTCTGGGACTTCCCCGACCCCCGCGCGGCGGATAACGACGGTCTCGTGGCCATCGGCGCCGACCTCGCACCGGCAACGCTCGTGCACGCCTATCGCCACGGCGCGTTCCCGTGGCCGCACGGCAAGCGGAACCTCCCGTGGTTCTCGCCGAACCCGCGAGGCGTGCTGCCCCTCGATGACATCGCCATGAGCAAAACCCTCCGCCAGACGATGCGTCGAAGCGGTTGGACGGCGACGGTCGATGCGGCGTTCGGCGATGTGATCGATGCCTGCTCCGTCCGTCAGCGGGAGGGAACGTGGATCACCCCGAAGATGCGCTCGGCCTACGTGGAGCTCCACGACATGGGCTGGACGCACAGCGTGGAGATCTGGGCCGGAGAGGAGCTCGTCGGCGGCTGCTACGGCGTGCTCGTCGGCGGCATGTTCATCGGCGAGTCGATGTTCCACCGCGTCACCGACGCCTCGAAAGTCGCGCTCGTCGAGCTGGGGTCGCGCCTGCACGAAGGAGGAGCCGGCCTTATCGACGTGCAGCTCGTCACCGATCACCTTGCGTCGATGGGCGCTCGGGCCATCCCCCGCCCGCTCTACCTGGAGCTCCTCATCGAGCTACGCGACGACTCGGTGAGCTTGCTCTGCGATCGGCTACCGGTGAGCCGGCATCTGGAGAGCCCTCAGAACAAGGAGTGCTGAGCGGGCGTCTCGGCATCGGCGGCATCGTCGGCCGGTCCGGTCATCACCGGGAGGTAACTCGGCAACAGCGCGTTCGCGGCAATCACCTTGCACGCGGCCACGGCGAGGCGATCGACGAGGTCATTCATCGGGTTTCCGCTGTGTCCCTTCACCCAGACGAACTCGATACGGGAGATCTCGGGCTTCACGATCTCGACCAGCGGCTTCCACAGGTCCTGGTTGGCGACGGGTTGCTTCTGCGAGTTCTTCCACCCGTTGCGTTCCCAGTTTGCCCACCACCGCTGCTTGAAACAGTTCACGACGTAGGTCGAGTCGCTCACGATGCGAACGACTCCGGTG
This sequence comes from Acidimicrobiia bacterium, assembly GCA_031368215.1. GTDB lineage: Bacteria > Actinomycetota > Acidimicrobiia > Acidimicrobiales > JANYDT01 > JANLQX01. The sequence continues at coordinate 12,336 of JANLRD010000276.1, forward strand.
GTCGGAAGCAGGGTGCGGAGCGCTTCGAGCACGGCATTGACCTCCATGCGCTGATTGGTCGAAACGGATTCACCGCCGCTCGCCGAGGCGCCCCCATCGATCGCCCACGCCCAGCCGCCGGGACCGGGGTTCCCTGCGCATGCACCATCGGTGTAGGCGATGAGCATCTCGTCCGATTCTGCAGCCATGGTGTCCAAGCCTGGCCGAGTTCAGAGGTCGCCGGGGTGACGGTGCCTACGAGTCCGGGGCACCGAGCGACGGGTCCGCCCCCGCTCTCGCCAGCTCGATGCGCACCCGCGCACCTCCGCCAGACTTCGTCATCATGGTGAAGCGTCCACCGGATGACTCCGTGAGCCGCCGGGCGATGTCGAGGCCGAGCCCGGTCGACCCCGCCGGGCTATCGCCCCGCAAGGGGTCGAATCCGTGGGGGAAGCCGGGTCCGTCGTCCTCAACGACCAGGGCCACGCGCTGCCCGCTGCCGAGAACACGGACCGAGAGTCCTATCCCCTCAGCGGTGTGGGAGAACACATTGTCGACGAGGACATCGACGATCGCCGTGACATCCGTCGACACCATCGCCACGGGAACGGGTTCGGCCGGAACTTCGACGACGAATGGTCGATGCTCGTCCTCGGCGAGAACCAGCCAGAATGATGTGCGCATACGAACGACCGCGGCGAGGTCGGTCGAGATTCCGATGCCGTGACGCGTCGGTGTCGCCGCCTCCCTGATGATGCGGTCGAGCGTGCTCGTGAGCTCTTCGAGCCCGAGCTCGATGCGAAGCAGGCCCTGCCGGTCATCGACGGTGGCGAGCTCAGCGCGAAGCGCGGTCACCGGCGTGCGCAGTTGGTGCTGCAGGTCGGCGAGCGCGGCTCGTTCCGTCCCAAGAAGCTCGTCGATGCGGTCGGCCAACCGGTTCAGGGCCGTCCCCACAGCCCGGACCTCGGGCGGGCCGGCCGGTTCGGCGCGAGCATCGACGTCACCGCTCCCCAGACGGTTGGCGACCTCTGCCAGCCGGTCGACGCTACGGACGACGGATCGCCCGAGGCGGTCGTTGAGGAACACCGCGAGTCCGATCAGACCGACACCGAGCAGGACCAGGATCGCCCAGGAACGATGGACGCCGCGTTCGAGGAGCGAGTCCGGTACGAGCACCCGGATGACAGCGATCGAGCCGTTCGAGCGCAGCACAGGCTGGTAGACGACCTTGCCCCCGGAGATGCGATGCACGAACGATTCGCCTGAACGAGCCCGCTGGAGTGACGGCGGATCAGCGATCGGATCCCGATCGAGCACCGCCCCGAGACCGAGGACCGAGCCATCGGGGAATACGACGCTGACATCGCGAGGTCGCGCCCGCTGGCCGACCGTGACGATCGCGCCGGTCACCCGCGGGTCGCCGGCCAGTGAAAGGATCGGCGAGAGTGCAAGCGCGTCGGAGCGGCCCGCGGTGATGGCCCGTTCGTCAGCGGTCCGGGCGATCAGGATCGCCAGAGGTACGACGAAGACCGAGACGATGACCACACTGACGAGCAACGAGCGGATGAACAGCGAACGGCGCACAGGAACTCAGGCGGCGCGCAAGGGCATCAGCGGTCCGGGGGCGTGATGACCCGAATACCCACGCCGCGAACGGAGTGCAGGTAGCGCGGGCGATCCGCCGTTTCGCCGAGCTTGCGCCGCAACCACGAGACGTGGACATCAACGGTCTTGTCGGTCGTGAAGAACGGCTGGTGCCACACCTCGGCCAGCAGCACCTTCTTCGAGATGACCTGCCCCTCATGTCGGGCGAGGTAGTGGAGGAGGTCGAACTCCTTCCGCGCAAGTTCGAGCGGCCGGCCGTCGAGCGACGCCTCACGGGTCCGGGCATTGATCCGGAGACCACCGACCACCACGTCACGGGTTCGCTCGGCGGTACCGCCGAGGCGGCGGAGCGCCGCGCGGATGCGGGCGTCGAGCTGATCCGGGGAGAACGGCTTTGTCACGTAGTCGTCCGCTCCCGCATCGAGCGTGCGCACGATTTCCTCCTCCGACACCCGGGCGGTGGCCACGATGACCACCGCGTCAGACACCGGACGGAGCATGCGCAGCAGCTCCGTCCCGTCGAGATCAGGAAGGCCGAGATCGAGCACGATCACTTCGGGCTTGTGGGCCACCACGAGCTGCAGCCCGGCCATCGCCGAGTCGGCCTGCATGACAACATGGCCGCGTTGCTCGAGCGCCTTCGTGAGCGCGGTACGGACTCGGAGGTCATCTTCGATGATGACGAGGCTGGCCACTGCGGAGTGAGCGTACCGGGCACGGCTTGTCAGCGCGCCGGCCGGCGTCCGGGGTGCTCCACCCGAGTTGCGCTAAGGACCGGCTAAGGACCGGACAAGCGTGGTGCAACTTCGTCCGACCGGTCTTCACTTCCCGTTCATGTTGTGGATGACTCGTGTCGCGCATCGGTGACTGAGGTCACCCGTGCGCGTGGACTGCACCAACCCGCGGCACCACGTCGATCAACGGGACAACACCTCTGGAGGAAACGCATATGCGAGCTCGCACCCTTCTCGTGTCGGTGGTCGCTCTGACCGCCATCGTGGGCACCATCGCTCCCGCCACGGCGGCGACGACCAAGAAGAAGATCGTGGTCAAGAAGACGACGGTCAAGAAGACGGCGGCGACCACCGCGGCCCCCGCCACCACCGCGGCTCCGGCAACGACGGCCGCACCCGCAGCGCCGGCCACCGCCAGCGGCGGCGCCACGCTCGAAGCCATCAAGAAGCGCGGCAAGATCGTCATCGGCACCAAGTGGGACGTTCCGCTCATCGGTCTGAAGAACCCCGTCAGCGGCGATGTGCAGGGCTTCGACGTCGAGATCGGCAAGATCATCGCCAAGGAGATCTTCGGCACCGACAAGGGCAAGGTCGAGTGGGTCGAGGCCATCTCGGCGAACCGAATCCCATTCATCACCGACGCCAAGGTCGACATCATCCTGTCGACGTTCTCCATCACCGACGCCCGCAAGCAGCAGGTCGACTTCGCCGGTCCGTACTACATCGCCGGCCAGGACCTCCTGATCTACAAGATCGAGGCCGACAGCATCAAGACCGCCGCGGACCTCAACGGTCGCAAGGTATGCGCGCAGACGGGTTCGACGTCGATCACGAACATCAAGGCTGCGGCACCGCGCGCCTCGGTCCTCGACCTCCCGACCACGGCGAACTGCGTTGAAGCACTGAAGGACGGCCGCGTCGATGCCGTCTCGACCGACGACACCCTCCTCGCTGGCTTCGCGGAGAAGTTCCCGGCATTCACCCTCGTCGGCAAGCAGTTCTCCGTCGAGAAGTACGGCGTCGGTCTGAAGAAGGGCGACACCGACTTCCGCACCTACCTGAACGACATCATCGAGAAGTCGTTCAAGGACGGTTCCTGGAAGAAGGCGGTCGAGTCGACTATCGGTACCGGTGGACTCAAGACCCCGGAGCCGCCGAAGGTCGAGCGGTACTGAACCATTGGTGCGACGAGGGCCGCGGGTGACCGCGGCCCTCGTTGTGCGAGTTGGTTGATCGTGAACGATCGACCAGAGTTGCGCTGATCCAGTTCGCTTCGGGAAGAGACCTCCTTGCAGATCGTCCTCGACAACCTTCCTCGGCTGCTCCGTGGGCTCGGAGTTACCCTCCAGCTGACCATCGGAGGCTTTCTCATGGGCCTCGTCATCGGCATCGTGATCGCCGTGTTCCGGGTCAGTCCGGTCAGACCGCTCCGCATCGTCGGCGCCGCCTACGTCAGCACGATGGTGAACTCACCGCTCATCTTCCTGGTCTTCCTGGCGTACTACGGCGGCCCGAAGCTCGGTGCGCTCCTCACGAACTTCCAGTGCGCGCTCGTCGCCGTCGGTCTCTACCTCGGTGGCTACATGTCCGAGGCTCTGCGCTCGGGATTCAACTCCGTGTCAAACGGTCAAGCGGAGGCAGCGCGGGCGATCGGGCTCACGTTCAGCCAGACACTCAGGCATGTGATCCTTCCGCAGGCACTGCGTTCGAGCATCGGACCACTCGCTGTTCTCCTCAACGCGAACTACCGCAACGTTGCGGTCGCCGGAATCATCGGAGTTGCCGAAGTCGTGAAAGCCGGCTCCGATCTGTCGGACGAGACGGCGAAGCAGTACCCGTTCTTCGTGTTCTCGTTCCTGGTGTTCATGGTGCTCGGCTTCACGACCGCAGCACTCGCCGGCTGGCTCGACCAACGTGTCGCGATCAAGCGATAGGGGTCGCTCATGACGTCTCTCTCCTCATGGTTGCTCGACGTGAAACCGTCGAGACCGGGTGAACTCCAGATCACCGAAGAACTCGGCCCCCGCGGCCGACGGCGCGCGCTGATCGGAACCGCCGCCGCCTCCGCCCTCGTTGTCGCGGCGTTCGCGTGGATCATCCGCCGGTTCCAGGTGAAGGGACAGTTCGCTCCGGAGCTCTGGCGCCCATTCCGCCAATGGGCGATCTGGCGATACCTGCTTCTCGGCCTCGGCCAGACACTCAAGGCCGCCGGCGTTGCCCTCGTGTTCGCGTTGACCCTCGGCATCGTTCTCGCCATGTGGCGGGCGAGCTCGCCGAAGCGCAAGCGCATCCCGGCCACGCTGTTCAGCGAGATCTTCCGCGCCTGTGCACTTGTGCTGCTCATCAAGTTCTCGTTCTTCCAACTTCCGAAGACGCCGGGCTTTCGCGGCTGGACGCTGGGGACCTACGCCTTCGTCGCCGTCGTCAGCGGACTCACCTTCTACTACTCGACCGTCTTCGCCGAAGTGATCCGGTCGGGCATTCGAAGCCTGCCCAAGGGCCAGAGCGAGGCCGCGCTGGCCATCGGTCTTACGGAGACCCGCGCAATGCGCCTGGTGATCCTCCCGCAGGCGCTGCGCCGATCCCTTCCGAACATCTTCACGCAGTCGGCATCACTGCTGAAAGACACCTCGCTTGGGGTCTTTGTGACCTACAGCGAGCTGCTCTCACGAGCGAAGATCGTCGGAGAGTTCGGTAGCAACTTCCTGCAGTCCTTCGTCGTCGCCGGCTTCATGTACATCACCGTCGTGGCCATCCTCACGTCATCGGCGAACCGACTGCAGAGCCGACAGGCCCGAAGCTCCCGATGACCACCGCCACCAAGGAAGACCGATGACCGACACCGCAAGCTCACCGCTGATCGTCGTCGACAAGCTCGACAAGTGGTTCGGCGATCATCACGTGCTCAAGGACATCAACCTCGAGGTCGCCCGCGGTGAAGTCGTCGTCGTGATCGGGCCGTCAGGATCGGGCAAGTCCACCCTGTGCCGCTGCATCAACCGCCTCGAGCGGTTCCAGAAGGGCTCGATCACCATCGACGGCGCCACCCTGCCCGAAGAGGGCAAGGAGCTCGCGGCGCTGCGTGCCGACGTCGGTATGGTGTTCCAGTCCTTCAACCTGTTCGCCCACAAGACGATCGTGGAGAACGTGATGCTCGGACCCGTGAAGGTCCGCGGCATGGACAAGGCCGCTGCACGAGTCAAGGCGATGGGCCTTCTCGAGCGAGTCGGGATCGGCGACAAGGCGAACCGTCATCCGGCGGAGCTCTCCGGCGGACAGCAGCAGCGGGCTGCCATCGCACGCGCACTCGCGATGGACCCGAAGGTCATGCTGTTCGATGAACCGACCAGCGCACTCGACCCGGAGATGGTGAACGAAGTCCTCGACGTCATGCTCGAGCTTGCGTCGCAGGGGATGACCATGGTCGTCGTCACGCACGAGATGGGCTTCGCCCGGTCCGCGGCCAAGCGCGTCGTGTTCATGGACGACGGACGCCTCGTCGAGATCGCCACGCCGAGCGAGTTCTTCGACAACCCGAAGAGCGATCGCGCTCGCGACTTCCTCTCGAAGATCCTGTAGCGCAGCGCTTGCCGCCCTCGTCTCCCATGCTTCGGTCGCCTGCGGTGTTGCGTCTGCACCGTCGACGCGCAGTCCTCCTCGGAGTCGCGGTCGCTGCGGCTGCGCTCGGTTCCTGTTCGAGTTCGTCGAAACCGTCGGCGAACACCCTCGCCCTTCCGGTACCGGCTCCAGTCGATCGGATGAGTCGCCTCGACGCGATCCGAGCGAACAAGTCGATCACCGTCGGTGTGAAGGAAGACGTCCCGCTGTTCGGACTCCTCGACCCGAAGACCGGGCTGCTGAGAGGGTTCGACATCGAGATAGCCAAGGGCATCGCCAAGCGGCTCTTTCCCGAGGAGGACCCCGCCACCCGCGTACGGTTCGTCGAGGCGCTGTCGAAGAATAGGGAAGCCATGCTCCAGAAGGGGGCCGCCGACCTCGTGATCTCCACGTACACGATCACCGATGCCCGCAAGCAGTTGGTCGACTTCGCCGGGCCGTACTACATCGCCGGACAGGATGTCCTCACGCGACGCGAGCTGATCGACAACGGGACGATCCGGGGAATCGATGACGTCAACGGCCGTAAGGTCTGCTCGGTCAACGGCTCGACATCGCTGCTCAACCTCCAGAGCGCGGCACCGAAGGCCGACATCTCGATCACCCGCGACAAGTACTCCGAGTGCTTCGAGGAGCTGCGCCAGGGACGCGTCGATGCGATGACGACCGATGACGTCATCCTTCTGGGTCTGGCCCTGCAGGACAAGCGCTTCGGGCTGACCGGAAACCCGTTCCGCACCGAGCCATACGGGATCGGCGTGCCGAAGGGTGACACCGAGCTGCGCACGTTCGTCAACGATGCGCTCGAGGACATGATCCGCACGGGCGAGTGGGCCGAGGCGTTCCGGTCCACCGTCGGCACCGCCGGCGTCCTCGTCCCCGCCCCACCGGCCATCGACCGCTACGAGTAACGCACTGGGAGAGAGGTTGCCCCTCTTTCCTTCGGCGCTGCGCCGCTCGCTCCGCTCGACTGCTCGCAACCCAAACGACCCCACGGACTGGGAGAGAGGTTGCCCCTATTCGTGGGGGTCAAACACCTCCGAGCGTCGTTAGGAGGTGTTCTGCCCCCATAGATGGGGGCAACCTCTCTCCCAGCACCAACACACGTGACAGCACGGGAAGCGTTCCCTCATCGGTCCTGACGATGGAAGACTGTTCGGCGTGATCTTCGATGGCTTTGCCCGACAGCTTCCCGACGTTGACCCCACGGAAACGCAGGAATGGCTCGACTCGCTCGATGCCATCGTTTCCACGCACGGCAAGGCCCGCGCCCAGGTCCTGATGAACCGGCTGCTCGGCCGCGCCCGTGAGCTGCAGGTCGGGCTTCCGTCGCTGGTGTCGAGCCCGTACATCAACACCATCTCGGCCGACCAGGAGCCGTGGTTCCCCGGCGACGAGGACCTCGAGCGCCGCATCCGCGCCGTCATCCGGTGGAACGCCATGGCCATGGTCGTGCGCGCCAATCACCGCTCCGAAGGCATCGGCGGTCACCTCGCCACCTACGCCTCGTCGGCCTCGCTCATCGAGATCGGCTTCAACCACTTCTTCCGCGGCAAGGACGACGGCGGCTCCGGAGACCAGATCTACTTCCAGGGCCACGCCGCCCCCGGCGTGTACTCGCGGGCCTACCTCGAAGGCCGCCTGACGGAACAGCACCTCGACAACTTCCGCACCGAGATCAACGGCACCGGCCTGTCGAGCTATCCGCACCCTCGCCTCATGCCCGACTTCTGGGAGTTCCCGACCGTGTCGATGGGCCTCGGCCCGATCAACGCGATCTACCAGGCCCGGTTCAACCGCTACCTCCTCAATCGTCGCGTCGCCGACACCAGCAACTCGAAGGTGTGGGCGTTCCTCGGCGACGGCGAGACCGATGAGCCCGAGTCACTCGGTGCGCTTTCGCTCGCCGGCCGAGAAGGTCTCGACAACCTGATCTTCGTCGTCAACTGCAACCTGCAGCGCCTGGACGGTCCGGTCCGCGGCAACGGCAAGATCATCCAGGAGCTCGAAACCGTGTTTCGGGGCGCCGGCTGGAACGTCATCAAGCTCATCTGGGGATCCAAGTGGGATGAGCTCATCGCCAAGGACAAAGACGGAGTCCTGCTCAACAAGATGAACTCCACCGTCGACGGTGAGTTCCAGAAGTTCTCCGTCGAGTCGGGCAACTACATCCGGGAGAATTTCTTCGGCCCCGATCCCCGCCTCCGCAAGATGGTCGAACACCTTTCCGACGAAGACCTCCGCAGCCTGCCCCGCGGCGGTCACGACTACCGCAAGCTCTACGCCGCCTACAAGGCTGCTTCCGAGCACAAGGGCCAGCCAACGGTCATCCTGGCGAAGACGATCAAAGGCTGGACGCTCGGCGCCGACGTCGAAGGCCGCAACTCCACCCATCAGATCAAGAAGCTCGGCACCGAGAACCTCTTCGAAGTCCGCGGACGCCTGCACCTCGAAGACCTGATCTCCGACTCCGAGATCGCCGACGGCGAGCCGCCGTTCGTGCGTTTCCCGGACGGATCGCCGGAGCACGAATACCTGATGCTGCGTCGCCGCGCCCTCGGAGGCTCTGTCCCGAAGCGGATCGTGCGCGCCAAACCGCTCGACACGCCGCCCGTCGACGGACCGGTGTTCAACGAGTTCGACGGCGGGTCCGGCAAGGTGGCCGTGTCGACCACGATGGTGTTCACCCGCATGCTCCGCTCGATGTTGCGCGACGCGACCATCGGCAAGCAGGTCGTGCCGATCATCCCTGACGAAGCCCGCACCTTCGGCATGGACGGCCTGTTCAAAGAAGTCGGTATCTACGCCGCGTTCGGTCAGAAGTACGACCCGGTCGACTCGAGCATGGCGCTGTCGTACCGCGAGATCCAGTCGGGCCAGATCCTCGAGGAAGGCATCACGGAGTCCGGCGCCATGGCGTCGTTCACCGCGGCGGGCACCGCGTATTCCACCCACGGCCAGCCGATGATCCCGTTCTACATCTTCTATTCGATGTTCGGCTTCCAGCGCACCGGTGACCTCGCCTGGGCCTTCGGCGACGCACGTGGCCGCGGCTTCATGCTGGGCGCGACCGCCGGCCGCACGACGCTGAACGGCGAAGGGCTCCAGCACGAGGACGGACACTCGCTGATTCTCGCGTCGACCATCCCGAACGTCGTCACCTACGACCCCGCATTCGCCTTTGAGCTCGCCGCCATCATCGCCGACGGCCTCCACCGCATGTACGGAGCCGAGCCCGAAGACGTGTTCTATTACGTCACGCTCTACAACGAGAACATGGTGATGCCCGCCCGGCCGGCCGAGGTGTCGAGTGCCGACATCACCCGTGGCCTCTATCGTTTCCGGCCCGCGCCCGCCGACCGTGCCGGCGACCAGCCGACCGCCACCATCGTCTTCAGCGGAACCGCGTACCTCGCCGCCGCCGAGGCGGCCGAGATCCTGGCGAACGACTACGGCGTGGCCACCGAGCTCTGGAGTGCCACGTCGTACAAGACCCTTCGGGAGAACGGACTCGAGGTCGAACGGTGGAACCGTCTGCACCCCAACGAGGCACCGCGCACCGGGGTCGTCGCGTCGCTTCTCGGCGACGCGCCAGGACCCATCCTGGCCGTGAGCGACTTCATGAAGTCCCTGCCCGACCAGATCTCGCGCTTCGTCCCCGGAGGGTCGGCTCGCTTCCACGTGCTCGGCACCGACGGCTACGGACGCTCCGACACCCGGGCGGCGCTGCGTCGCCACTTCGAGACCGACGCCGCCCACATCGTCGTCGGAGTGCTCCACGCCCTCGCCCTCGATGGCCGCGTCGGGCCGGAGAGCGTGGCCAAGGCCATCGCCGCAGCCGGCATCAACACCGAAGCCCCGGACCCGCGCTTGCTCTGAGCGCCTCCTGACCAAGGTTCCGTCGTCGGGGTCGACGGATCCGCTGGAACAGTCCGCATCATCTCTACAGAAGCAACATCATCTCCACAGGAGCAACGCCATGAGTCAGCCGTTCACCTCCGAGTATCCCCGTCCGAGTGAACTCTTCTCCCTTGCCGGCGACGTAGCCGTGGTCACCGGCGGCGGACGGGGCATCGGTGAAGGCATCGCCCGTACGCTCGCCGCGGCCGGTGCCAAGGTCGTGGTCGCGGCCCGCCGCGAAGAGGAGGTGGAGGCCGTTGCCCGCCAGATCCGCGCTGACGGGGGCGAGGCCATTGCCATCGTCACCGACGTGACCGACGATGCGGCTGTCGATGCGCTCGCGGTCGCGGCGAAGAACGCATTCGGCGCCCTGACCATCTGGGTGAACAACGCCGGCGGTTCATCGGCTCGGCTCCCGATGACCGAGCTGAGCCGGGCCGATTGGGACCACTGCATCGCCTTGAACCTCACGGCGGTGTGGGTCGGCATCGTCGCGGCGGCGAAGCACATGGAACGCGGCTCCATCATCAACATCTCCTCCGGGGCTGGAAGTGGACCGGTGCCGGGAAGCGGCCACTACGGTGCGTCGAAGGCGGGGGTCAACTCACTCACACAAACCGCGTCCGCCGAGTTGGCACCCCGGATCAGGGTGAACGGCATCGCCCCCGGCGTGGTCCCGACCGAGATCTTCCGCAAAGCACTCAGCATCGAGAACGACGACGATCTCGCCCGGGTCGAAGCACAGTGGAACATCCCCCTCGGCCGACTCGGGACGCCGCTGGACATGGGCTCGGCGGTGTTGTTCCTCTGCTCACCCGGAGCATCGTGGATCAGCGGCGAGACCCTTCGGGTGGGCGGTGGCGCAAAGCCCCGTTGACACCGGCTGCGACCTTGACCGACTTGGACCGGAGTACCTCAGCGGTCGGCTGACCGCCGTCGACGGGCTCAGCGCTTGGGCTTGAACGCCTTGTAGTTCCGGTTGCGGGCCTCGGCCAACGAGTCGGGGCCGAAGGTCGCGCCCTGCCCGGTTTCGACGATGTCGTCGATCACGATCTTCGGCGTGGCCGCGTCATCGAGGTCGTAGACGATCTGGGTGCGCTTGTCGCCCAGATAGCGGAAGTGTTCGAAACGGGTGGGACGGCCGGACATGGGTCCAGTCTCGCACGGGGCACCGGGCCGATCTCGAATCGGCAGTGGGGCGAACGCGAACCGGGAGCACACCCGAAGGCGCGCTCCCGATCCAAGTACTGCACTGGTAATGACTCACGCGTGAGCCAACGGCATCGGAGGGGACCAGCATCCGAACAGCGAGCGTGAGGGTGGCCGGCGTTGGATTCGCCAGCGGGTCCAGCTGTGCCGACTAGCGGCCAGCCACCTCCAGGGTCCCAAACAGTTGACTAGCGGAAATTTGGACCACCTCCTTTCTCTGGTGTCGCCATACTGCCACCAGAGATGGGTGGATGCCAGGAATTTTACGTCGTTGAGTCCGCCGACGGCCCGATCGCTCCGATGGCCACGAGATAGTTCAGCTCGCCGTCGAGCACCGCCTTCACGTGGGCGGGGTCGATGTCACGGCCGAGGGCCAGCATCCGCATCACCAGCGCGTCGACGGAGTCCTCGTCGCCGACGACGACTGGTTTTCCGTCGGGTCCGAGCGAGGTGGCGACGCCACGCATGCCGAGATCGCTGAGATGCCAGTCGACGATGTCGCGGACGTCTCCATAGGTGATCTGCGCGCGTACTTCATCGGGAAGGCGTGCTTCGATCCAAACAACGGCCTCGGTCAGGTCGAAGACCGGCTCGGGGGTGAGGTTGTCAAGTCGACGGGTTTCCCGTCCGATCATCACCGCCGCGGTGATGAAGACGAGGACGGCAGCGAGAACGGCATAGGGAATCATCGCAGGGCACAGATCGATCAGGGCGTGAAGAGCGCATCGACGTAGTCGTCCGGGTCGAACGGCACGAGATCGTTGACGCCTTCACCGAGACCGACGAGCTTGATCGGAATACCGAGCTCGGTCTGGATGGCGAAGGCGATGCCGCCCTTCGCCGTGCCGTCGAGCTTCGTCAACACCACACCGGTGATGTCGGCCACATCGGCGAACTGCTTGGCCTGCACGAGGCCGTTCTGCCCGGTTGTGGCGTCGAGCACGAGAAGGACCTCGGTGACCTTCCCCGGTTCGCGATCGGCGACGCGTCGGATCTTGCGGAGTTCCTCCATCAGGTTCGTCTTCGTCTGCAGACGTCCTGCGGTGTCGCCGAGGACGAGGTCGAAGCTGCGAGACGCGGCCTTCTCGACGGCGTCGAAGATGACCGAGCCGGGATCGCCGCCCTCCGCCCCGCGCACGAGGGTGGCGCCGGTGCGCTCGGCCCACATACCGAGCTGTTCGGCTGCCGCGGCGCGGAAGGTGTCACCGGCGGCGACGACGACGGATCGGCCCGCTTCGATCTGCTGCTTGGCGACCTTGCCGATGGTCGTGGTCTTGCCGACACCGTTCACCCCGACAAAGAGCCACACGTTGGGCCGACCCGGCTCGAACCGCAAGCTGCGATCGGCCGACACGAGCTGTTTCTTCAGATCCGACTTGAGCGCCTCGATCAGCTGCTCCGACGTCGAGATCGACTCCGACTTCACCCGCCGCCGCAGATCGTCGAGCAGGGCCGTCGTGGTGCCGACACCGACGTCGGCGAGCAGCAGTGCTTCCTCGAGGTCGTCGAACGACGCCGCGTCGATCTTCGACCGTCCGAGAACGGAGCCGACCGCTCCCCCGAATGCCGACCGGGCCCGACTGAGCCGGTCACGGAAGCTCGGCTTCTCCGCGGGCTCCGGGGTGGCAGAGGCCGGCTCCTCCGGCGTGTCGATGACGTCGACAGGGAGCAGGTCGGCTACGGCATCGACCGCGGCGTCGGGCCGGATCTCCGGCGGCACCGACCGGGGTCGGGGCGGCTCGACCGGACGGGGCGGCTCCGCTCGGAGCGCACCAGCGCGACGGGACCGCACGACGGCGACACCGACGACCGCGACCACCAGCACCGCGACAAAAAGACCGATCAGGAGCACTTCCACGGCCGACGAGCCTACGGGTCCTCTGGGAGCTTCCCCGCCGCCGCCCACACAACGAGGGGCTGGTTGGCGCCACGTTGTCCGCTTACGCGTATGGCGGGAACCCGACACTGCGGCGCCAACCGCCCACACAAGCGGGGTTGCACCCATCCCCGGCACGCGCCGATAGCGTGGCCGATGTGAGCATCCCCACCCCCCACCTCGAAGCTTCCGCGGGCGAGATCGCCGAGATCGTCCTCTTGCCGGGCGATCCGCTGCGTGCCCAGTTCATCGCCGAGAACTTCCTCGACGGCGCCACCTGCTACAACCGGGTCCGCAACATGCTCGGCTTCACCGGCATGTACCAAGGGGTCCGGGTCAGTGTGCAGGGAACCGGCATCGGCATGCCTTCGATCTCCATCTACACGACCGAACTCATGCGGTTCTACGGCGTGAAGACGGCCATCCGCATCGGGTCATGCGGAGCAATTCTCCCGTCGGTGAAGTTGGGTGACGTGATCATTGCCCTAAGTGCGCATACGACGTCGAACATGAACCGGCGCTACTTCCACGACATCGACTACGCCGCGACCGCGTCCTACGACCTCGTCCGTGCGGCGGCTGACACGGCAGCCGCTTCGGGGATTGCCCACCACGTCGGACCGATCCTCACCGGCGACGCGTTCTACGACGACGACATCACCACATTCGAGCTCCTCGGCAAGCACGGCACGCTCGCCGTGGAGATGGAGTGCGCGGCGCTCTACACGATCGCCGCACGCGAAGGGGCGCGGGCCCTCTGCATGGCGACAGTCAGCGATCATCTGCTCAACCACCAGGTCATGTCGAGCGAGGAACGTCAGACCGGACTGGTGTCGATGGTCCGCCTCGCGCTCGACACGGCAATCGCTCCCGCTCGCTGAGCAGAGCAACCGGCCGGACTCAGGCGCGCGCGCCCATCTTTTCGCTGACCACCTTCGACGAGCCGCCCGGCTGCATGGTGACCCCGTAGAGGCAGTCGGCGGCCTCCATGGTGCGCTTCTGGTGCGACACCACGAGGAGCTGCGCTTCACCCCGGAACTCGTCGAGCAGCGCGATGAAGCGGTGGAGGTTGACGTCGTCGAGTGCCGCCTCGACTTCGTCGAGGAGGTAGAACGGCGACGGTCGTGACCGGAAGACTGCGAACAGGAATGCCATCGCCGTGAGCGAGCGCTCGCCGCCCGAGAGCAGCGAGAGTTTGCGGACGTTCTTCCCGCTCGGACGCGCTTCCACTTCGATGCCCGTCTCCAGAGGATTGTCGGGGTCAGTGAGCCGCAGCCGACCGTGGCCGCCGGGGAAGAGCGTTGCGAACAGCTGCTCGAAGTTCGATTCGACATCGGCGTATGCCGCCGTGAACACCGTGACGATCTCGTCGTCGATCGCCTTGATCACCTTGACGAGATCGCGCCGGGTGGCCTTCACGTCGTCGAGCTGGCTCTCGATCAACGCATGGCGCTCCTGCAAAGCGTTGAACTCTTCGAGCGCAAGCGGGTTTATCGGGCCGAGGAGGCGAAGATCACGTTCGAGGTCGCGGACACGAGTCGTCGGGGACGTGGCGGTATCGGGCATAGGCGGGCACGGTGCCGCGACAGCGACATCGGGCTCGACATCGAACTCGCGGCGGATGGACGCGAGCAGCGTCTCGAGGCGCAGGCGGGTCTCTGCGTCGTCGATCTCGGAGCGCTGGATGCGCTCGCGCAGCTGTCCCAGCTCCTGCTCGGCGGCATGGCGTTCCTTGCGAAGAATGTCGAGTCTGCCCGAAGCGGCGCGAGCCGCTTCGTTCTGACGACGACGCGATTCGCGCAGGACCACGATTCCGACCTCGAGTTGCTCGGCACGCTCCATCACAATGGCGTGCAACGACTCGGTGTGCTCGGCGAGGTGATCGAGCTCGCGGCGGCGGACTTCGGCCTTCTCACGCTCTTCGACGAGATGGGAAAGACGGGTCTCGATCTCGTCGAGCCGCGAGCCGAGCAGCCGGCGACGCTCTTCGATACCGGCTGCCTGCACCTCGAGTTCGCGGCGAAGCGCGGTGACCGCGGCAGTCCGCGCGTCGAGGCGCTGGGCAGCTTCCCGGCGCGCCGCCTGACGCGCGGCGATCTCGGCTTCGACCGCGACGAGTGCAGGAAGCGAGGCTTCGAGGCGCGTCATGCGATCTTCGTCTGCCGCCAACCGCTCGGTGAGTTCGAGATGTTGCGACTCGAGGCTCTCCAGTTCGGCCGCGGCTTCGGCTCGATCGGCGATCAGTCGGGGCTCGGCGGTGCGCAGCGAGGCGAGCGTGGAAACGAGCCGCTGGTGTTCACCGAGACGCTCCTGCTCGACGCTCCGGGCCTCCGTGACCGCTTGACGCGCAGCCGCAAGCGCGGCGCGGGCCGCATCGAGCGCGGCCGCGGCCGCGGCCGCGTCGGCTGCCGCCGAAGCCGCTCTCGCCGACGCCTCCTCGCGTGCCGCTCCGGTCGCCCCGGAGGAGCCCGTTCCGGCGCGCCATCCGGCCACGCTGAAGCGATCGCCGGTGCGGGTCACGACCACGGCAGTCGGGTTGGCCAGCGCCACGTCGAGTGCTTCGGTCCAGGCACCGTCGACGACCACGGCCGACCGCAGCAATGCGTCGAGGAGCGGGCCGACGGCCGGATGCGAGGAACGCACGTGGGCTCGGACAGCAGAGCCACCGATGACCGAGGCCGGGCCGACCTCGGTTGTGTCGAGGACCGCACCGAGGGCGAGCACGGCCCCGGTCGTCTTGCCACCGTGGAGCCGGGCCAGCGCTGCACGGGCCGCGTCGGCATCGGCCACGACCACCGACGACACCGCTTCGCCGATGGCCGCCTCGAACGCCGACTCCCAGCCGGGATCGATCTCGACGAGATCGAGCAGGGTCCCGACGATCCCGTCGAGACCGGCGAGCCGTTTCGCGCCGGCTCGCGCACGGGCTTCGTCGAGCGCGGCGGTGAGGGCGTCGAGTCGGGCCTGCCACGCCCGCCGCTCGCCCTCGGCCTGACGCAGTGACTCCTCCGCTGCCATCGCCGAGACCTCGATGTCGGTCATCGCCGCTTCAGCCCCGACGCGGGCCGACGTGGCCGCGGCGACTGCAGGAGCGTCCCCGGGGGACTCTCCCCCGGCTTCGCCGACAGCGGCAACCAACGCCACCAGATCGGCCTGGAGCTTGGTGGTCTGCTCGTCGAGTCGGCCCACCCGGTCGCTCAGTACAACGTAACGGCCGTCAATTCGAGAACGTTCAGCGCGCGTACGATCTGCCGCTGACCGCGCACCGTTCAACTCGCCACGGACCTGCGCAGCAGTCGGACCTTCCCGGTCTCCGTCGTCGGTGTCGGCGCCCCACTGCTCCAGAAAGTCACTGCGTGCAGTCGAGAGCGCGACTTCCTGATCGTCGAGCTCGTCGAAGCGGGGAGGGAGGTCCGACGCAACGCGTTCGACCTCCTCGAGCTCAACAGTGACACGCGCCGCTTCCGACGACAACGTTTCCACCACGCCCTGGTCGAGGAAGGCGTTCCGGTCGCGCTCGATCGAACGACGGCGCTCCCCGAGGAAGGCCAGTTGGCCACGGGCCTTCTGGTAGAACGATTCGGCGCGAGTGAGCGCGTCGTTGATGTCCTCTCCTGCGAACGGGTCGTCGACGCCCTCGGTCCTAGCTCCCCCGCCTTGACCGAACACCGACAGTTCAGCCTCTGCCAAGGCAACGTCGGTGTCGAGCCGAGACAACGCCGCTCGCAAGGCCGCTTCCCTCGTGGCGAATTCGGACTTCTCCCGCGCCCCGGTCTCGGCGCGGACACGGAGCCCTGCGAACTCGCGTCCGGCGACGTGCAAACGGATCGCCGCGAGCTCATGGCCCATCTGCTCGTGACGACGCGCCGACTCCGCCTGACGCTCGAGCGGCCGAAGCGTGCGTCGGATCTCACGCAGAACGTCGTTCAGACGTACGACGCTCGCCTCGGTCGCCTCGAGGCGACGCTGCGCCCGTTCGCGCCGTTTGCGGTACTTGAGGATGCCGGCCGCCTCCTCGATGACGGATCGACGATCCTCAGGCCGCGAATCGAGGATCGCGGCGAGCTGACCCTGGCTGACGATGACGTGCTGCTGGCGACCCACACCGGAATCGGAGAGCAGCTCCTGGATGTCGAGCAGCCGACACGGAACGTTGTTCAGGGCGTAGTCGCTCTCCCCGGTGCGGAACAGCGTGCGGGTGATCGTGACCTCGGGGAGATCAACCGGGATCCGGCCGGAGTGGTTGTCGATGGTCAGCGTGACCTCGGCGCGGCCGAGCGCCGCCTTCTTCGAGGTGCCGGCGAAGATGACGTCTTCCATCTTGTTCGACCGGATCGTGCGGGCGCCCTGAGCCCCGAGCACCCAGGCGACAGCGTCGACGATGTTCGATTTCCCGGACCCGTTCGGGCCGACGACGACCGTGAGCCCGGGTTCGAGCTCGATCTGCGTCGTTTCCGCGAAGGACTTGAAGCCCTTCAGAGTCAGGGATTTGAGGAACATTCAGCGGGAGAGCCTTCCACAGCCCAACATGTTGACCATCCTGGGGATGACGGCGATGGACCTGTGGAAAACAGTCCGTCGCACATCGACCCTCCCCTGCCGCACATCAACCGAAAACCCCAGTTGGAGAGCTGTTTCTGGCTGATCTGCGGCGGGAAAGGCCTGATGTGCGGAGTATTGGGCCCGATGTGCGGCAGAAGGTCACGCTTCCTCAGCGCTGGCACTTCGGGCAGAACACCGCCGAGCGCCCGGCAACGATCACCCGACGCAAAACGGCGCCGCAGCGGGGACAACCCTGCCCGGCGCGGGCGTGCACGCGGTGGCCGGCCCCGTAGGCGCCCGGCTGTCCCCAGAGGTCGACGTACTGCCCGTCGCCCAGCGTCGATCCCCGGGCTTCGATGCCCTCGTGGAGCACTTCGAGCAGCGCGACCCGAAGGCGTTCGACGGCCGGGCGGGTAAGGGTCGTCGCGGATGTCGTCGGCCGCACACCGGCAAGAAAGCACGCCTCGTCGGCATAGATGCTCCCGACCCCGGCGAGCGTTGCCTGGTCGAGGAGCACACCCTTCACGGCGGACCGTCGGTGACGCAACGACTCGCGGAAACCCGGCGCATCTTCGAGGGCGACAAGGGCGTCGGGACCGAGGTGACCGAGCTCCGGGACATCGTCGGAGGTCACCCACATCTCGCCGAACGTCCGCGGGTCGATGAAGCGAAGCTCGCGTCCGTCGCCCAGGGAGAAGCGGATGTGCGTGTGCGCGGCGAGAGGAGCGTCAACGGATTCGACGAGGCGCATCTGTCCGCTCATCCGTAGGTGAACGACGAGGGTCTCACCCGACGATAGGTGCGCATACAGATACTTCCCGTGCCGGCCGAAGGCCGAGAACGAAACACCTTCGGTCTCATCGACGAACCGTTGCGGGTCGTCGTACCGACGGACCGACCGCAAGCGCCCGAGCGTGGTCGTCACGATGGTGGCGCCACGAACCGACCGTTCGAGATCACGTCGAAGCGTTTCGACTTCGGGAAGCTCAGGCATCACATGCGGGGTTCGACGGCGGCGAGCGCCGAAGCCTCAGACCGTGGCCTCGCCGGACTCGAAGGCATGCCAGGCGACGCGTGCCGCGGCCTGCTCAGCCTGCTTCTTCGAGCGCCCCTCCCCGGTGCCCCGGAGAACACTGGCGACAAACACTTCGGCCACGAACGACTTGGCGTGATCCGGCCCATCACCCCGGACGCGATAGCTCGGCAACTGTTCGAAGCGTCGGGCGACGAGTTCCTGAAGCCGGGTCTTGTAGTCGCCTCCCCCCGGTCCCGAGGAATCATCGTGAATGCGATCGCCGAGGAGTCGAAGCACCAATTGCTCTGCCGGTTCCCAGCCGCCGTCGAGGTAGACCGCGCCCATCACCGCTTCGAGCGCGTCGGAGAGGATCGACGGCTTCGTCCGGCCACCAGTCGCATCCTCACCCTTCCCGAGCAGCAACCGGTCCCCCAGCCCCAGGTCATCCGCGACTTCGGCGAGGCTTTGCGCGTTGACCACGGCCGCCCGCAGCTTGGCCAGGTCACCTTCAGGAAGGCCGGGATACCTACGGTAGATGTGGTTGGTGACCGCCAGCCCGAGCACAGCGTCGCCGAGGAACTCCAGACGCTCGTTGCTCTCCTCGCCGTTCTCCGCGCACCAGGAACGATGCGCCAGCGCCCGGCGCAGAAGAGTCTGGTCGGCGAAGTCATATCCCAGGTTGGCGGCGAACTCCTGTGGTGACGTCGGGCGGGTCTGGGTCACGAGGAGGGGCTGTCGTTTCTCAGAGCTTGGCGACGACGTAGTCCACTGCGTCGCGAACCGTCTTGAGGTCCTGGAGGTCCTCATCGTCGATGTGGAAGCCCGGCTTCGTGCGGCCGATTTCCTCTTCGAGCGCTTCGACCAACTCGATCAACGCCAGCGAGTCGGCGTCGAGGTCGTCGACGAACGACGCGCCTTCTGCAATCGCCGTGGGCTCGATTTCGAGGATGTCGGCGAGGCGATCACGGACGATGGTCAACACAGCAGGACGGTCGAGGGTACTCACGGCCGCACACGTTAGTTCGTGACGCGGATTCTCTCCGGACCTGACGCCCGTTCGGGCGAGCGCTCTATGCCGGGCGGACCGCCGTGCGCAGCGCCTCGACCAACCCGCCATCGACTCTGCCTAGGCCGGCCGGACCGCCGTGCGCAGCGCCTCGACCAACCCGCCGTTGACTCTGCCTAGGCCGGGCGGACCGCCGTGCGCAGCGCCTCGACCAACCCGCCGTTGACCATGTCGCGGGCCACCTTGCACGCATTGAGAACCGCCAGCGCGTTCGAGGAGCCGTGGCTGATGATGGCCACTCCGTCGACGCCGAGGAGCATGGCCCCGCCGTAGGTGTTGGGATCGAGCGCTTCGGTGAGCGGAAGCAGCGCTGGCAGGAGCACCTTGGCCGCCGCCTTGGTCTCGTCGTTGGCAAGGAAGGCCTCGAAGATCTTGCCGGCGAAGAACTTCATTCCGCCTTCGAGGGTCTTCAGCACGACGTTGCCGGTGAATCCGTCGGTGACGACGACATCGACCTCGGTCGACATCACGTCTCGGCCTTCGACATTGCCGATGAAATTGACCGAGTCGCCCGCGGCCCCGGCGCGCAGCATGGCATTGGCTTCCTTGGCCAAGGGATTGCCCTTGCCATCTTCCTCGCCAATGGAAAGAAGACCGACCCGGGGACGCTCGATGCCATAGCGCTGGCGGGCATAGACCGACCCCATCTGGGCGAACTGCACCAGGAACTCCGCGGTGCACTCCGCGTTGGCACCGGCGTCGAGCAACACCGTGGGGGTCGAACCGATCACCGGGATCGGCGTCGCTATGGCCGGCCTTGCCACACCCTTGATGCGGCCCATGCGTAACAGGGCGCTGGCCATCGTGGCGCCGGTGTTACCGGCCGAGAGGAATGCGCTTGCCTTGCCGTCTCGGACGAGTTCGGCTGCACGTACGAGCGACGAGTCCTTCATTGTGCGTACGGACTTCGCCGGATCGTCGTCCATGGCGATCACCTGGGACGCCTCGAAAAGCGGGATGCCGTACGTGTCGCCGACCTCTGCCGAACGCCCGACAAGGATCACCGGGATGCCGGCCGCAACGGCTTGACGCGCCCCCTCGAGGATCATCGAAGGCGCGTTGTCACCGCCCATCACATCGAGGGCGACGGGGAGTTGGAGATCAGCCATGGGTGCGCTCTGGAGACGAACGGACCTGAGGGGCGACAGAAATCAGGCGACGTCGATGGCCTGGCGGCCCTTGTACCAGCCGCAGTCCTTGCAGACCACATGCGGCAGCTTGGCCACTCCGCAGTTGGGGCAGTTGCTCCGGGCCGGGGCGGCGAGCTTCCAGTTCGCCGCGCGACGCATGCGAACCTTGGATTGCGATTTGCGCTTCTTGGGGACGGCCATGACGGGTTTCCTTGTCTAGTGCTGTTTGTGTCGGAAAGGCTGTGTTGCGAGCAGTCGGAGCGAAGCGCAGAAGCGCAGCGCCAAGAAGCAGAGCCTTCCTTGTCTGTTGCTGTTCACTCAGCCGACGACGCGTCGGTGAGTGTGGTGTTCAACCCGTCGAGGGCTGACCACCGCTGATCCGCAGCGGGCGGCGTGCAGTCACACGACGTTTCGTTGCGGTCCACCCCACAGGTGGGGCAGAGCCCGAGGCACTCATCTCCACAGAGCGGTGCCAAAGGCAGGTCGAGCAGAATAGCCTCCCGAGCGACGAGTTCGAGATCGACGCTTTCGTGGCGGAGCGGATAGGTCTCCCCTTCGACCGGATGCGCGCTGTACATCTCCCGGAAGGACGAGCTGGTCAGGCCGGTGATCGGCGTGAGGCACCGCCGGCAATTGGCCTCCCACTCCACGTGGGTCTCGCCCGTGGCGAGCACACCGTCGGAGACCGCCTCGAGAACGGCATCGATCTTGAGGGTTGCGCCGTCGGGAACCGTGGTCTCCGTGACCAGCATGGCGGCCGTGGGACCGCTCAGGTGTTCGGTCCGCCGGGAGGCAGGGCGATGCACCAGATCGGCGACGTTGACGACAAACGGCGGCATAGAGGGGACGACATCCTACTGCGCCGCGGATTCAGCCGAGGCAAGGCTCTCAGGTGTACAGCGGCGACGAAGCCTTCACGAAACGGCTGAGGACACGGGCCGTTGCCACGAGAGTGCCCGCATCGTGCGCGGCGGCGTCGTACCAGAGGATCTCGGTCTTGGGACTGTCGCCGACCGCAGCCACGGTGACCGTGATCTCGTACGGGCAATCGACGAAGAGCGGGCCGTTGTGGTGACGGACTTCCATTGCCCCCCACATGCCCACCGCCGCACCCAGTCTCGGTAGCAGCGCGGCGCTGGCGACGTTGGCAAACAGGTCGATGAGCGCGCTCGGAGGCGCGACTGCCCCACCGAAGGGAGACGGCCCCCGATACCACTCGAGCACTTCGGTGATGCGACGTTCGCAGCCGCGGGCGAGACGCGCGCCGTCCACCGACGCGCTGACGGGGCCGAGCACCTCCCCCAGCGCGACGTCGCGCAGAATACGCGCCGCACTCGGGTCATGGCGCAGATCACGCGCGTCCAGCGCCGTCGGTTCCGTCGGCGAGCCGACCGCCGCGGTTCCTTCGCCGACAAGCGTGCCGTCGCTCATCTCGACCACGGCGCGGACCAGCGCATCCCGCAGCGGGATCGTCGCATTGTCGGGCACCTCGAGGAGCGTGTGCGTCGGCTCGCCATCGGTCGTGGCGTGGCGGAAGTACATCGACAGTGAACCCGAGCGAAACCACTCGTCACCGAATGCGTCGAGGAGCACGGGGACGAACGTGTCAAGGTGCGAGGACCCGGCGATCGTTCCGCCACGGAAGCCAAGGCCCTGAGCGGTGGCGTCGTCGTGGATGCCGCCCGGATCGTTGTAGTCGGCGTTCGTCGGCCGAACCGTACGTCCACGGATGATCCTGGTCATGTCAGCCACTCTTCCTCACGTCGCGGAACGCCACATCGGTGTCGACCGAGATGTCCTTCGGGAGTCCGAGGACCTTCTCGGCGATGATGTTGCGCTGGATCTCGTCGCTGCCCCCGGCAATCGAAGCACTCGGCACGGAGAGCGAGAACTGCACGAATCGCCCTCCGGCCGTCGACTCGCCTTCGCGCAGCATCGCTTCCGGGCCGAGTAGTTCGAGCCCGAGCTGGCTCGATCGTCGAAGCCCGTTCGTCCACTGGAGCTTGGCCAGCGCGCCCGTCGGCGCGGCGAGGCGGGCCCGTAGCGCCGACCAGCCGGCAATTCGCTCGTGTCCGTAGGCGGCGGCGAGATCCTGGCGGATCGCATGATCGCCGTCGCGCCCGGAGCGGCGCGCGAGTCCGAGCAGGGAGTCGAACTGCCCGGGAGCCGCTTCGTCCTCGCCTTCGCCTCGGGCGTCGGCCTCGGCCACGATCTCGCTGACGGGACGATCCAGCTGTCCGGTCGCCTCACCCGGATGCGCCCGATACAGACCCGGCACCTTCGAAGACGCCAAACCGGTGCGTTCATACCCCAGCGTCGCGACGGTCACCGCCCAGCCGCCGTTTACATCGCCGATTCGGTCCTCATCGCTGACCCGCACTTCCGTCAGGAACACCTCGCTGAAATGTGACCGGCCGTTCATCTGCTTGAGAGGACGGATCTCCACTCCGGGTTGGTGGAGGTCGACGATGAAGTACGTGAGACCCCGGTGCTTCGGGGCGTCCCAGTTCGACCGCGTCACGAGCATGCCGCGCCGGGAGTGATCGGCTCCGCTCGTCCACACCTTCTGGCCATGAACGATCCACTCACCGCCATCACGGTCAGCGCGCGTACGAAGTCCGGCGAGATCGGAACCGGCGCCCGGCTCGGAGAAGAGCTGACACCAGCCCTCCGTTCCGTCCGCGAGCGGGCGCAACAACCGACGCTGTTGGTCGTCGGTGCCGAACTCGCGCACGACCGGCCCTCCCATCAACGAGCCGAGCCCGGGCGGCGGACCGACGACGCCTGCCGCACCCATGACGCGGGCGACCGCGATCGCGTCGCCGACCGTGCCCTCTCGTCCACCCATGCCGACCGGCCAATCGGGGAACGCCAGCCCGGCATCGGCGCAGGCCGCCCACCATCCGCGCAGCGTCTGGCTGTCGAACCAGTGCTCGGCGATCAGGGCCTCGGTGTCGGCGATCAGGCTCATGATCGGACCGTAGCCCCGGACCGGCGTGCGGACCAGCCCAGGCCGCACCTGCCGGCGCGCACGGGGCAGCGGCCGGCGCGGAAATCCCGCTTCGTCCCGGGTCCGGATCAGTAGGGTGACCGCCCGTGTCCGGCACCGGTTTTCGCTCGTTCAGCCCGGCCCTGCAGCGATTCATGTTCGCCACCGTCATCAACATGACCGGTTCCGGGATGATCTTCGCCTTCCTGTTCATCTACCTCGACGAGGTCCGCGGCTTTTCGGGGACGGCAAGCGGTCTCATCGCCGCCGCGACTCCGTTGGCAACCGTGGTGATGACGCCCTACGCCGGCTATCTCAGCGACCGCTTCGGCCCCCGGCGCATCCTCGCCATCGGGTGCGTGGTGTCCATCCTGGCCAGCAGCACGTTCGCCTTCGTCGACTCGGTCCTTCTCGCATTGGCGGCGTCCGCCGCAATGGGTATCGCGAACGGGCTCTGGTTTCCCTCGCAAGCCGCGCTGCTGTCGGTGATCGTGCCGAGCGAGATGCGCTCGACCGTCATGGCGTTCCAGCGAACGGCCCTGAACCTCGGCGCCGGGTTCGGCGGCGTGCTCGGCGGCCTGATCGCCGACAAGAACCGGCTCGGCTCGTTCCAGCTGATGTTCTTCCTCAACATGGCCACCTACATCGTGTTCCTTGCCTGCCTCCCGGCGCTTCCGTCTGGCCGGTTCAAGCGGGAGGAGGGCGACGCACCCTCGGGTGGCTTCGCCGAGGTGTTACGCGACCGCTTCTTCCTGTTGCTGATCGTCTCCGATCTCGGTATCTCCTTCTCGTTCGGTTTTGCGTGGGGCATCATGCCGGCCTACGCGTCGCGCATCGGCGTCAACGAGTCCACCGTGGGGCTCGTGTTCCTCGTCGGGGCGATCTCGGCGGTGATCTTCCAGATCCCGATGTTGCGGTGGGTCCGTGGACGCGATCGTATGAACTGCCTCGCGTTCATGAACTTCATGTTCCTGCTGGCGTTCGTGATGACGGCATTCACGATCGACACATCGATCGGCGTCGCTATCGCCATCATGGCCCTCGCGCAGGGCGTTGGCGGCTTCGGTGAAACGGTGCTCGCCGCGGTCCGTCAACCCTTGACCGCCGAACTGGCGCCCCGCGAACTCGTCGGGCGGTACTTCGGTCTCGCCGCCATGGTGTTCCAGGGATCGATGGGCGCCGCGACGGCGATGGGCGGCGTCCTCATGGACGAATCCCTCCGCAGTGTCTGGGTCGTCGCCGGCGCGTTCGCCACCTTCGGTGTGCTCGCCAGCCTCGCCTTACGTCGATGCATTCCATCCGGCATCCGGGTGGCGATCTAGGCCTCGGGTTGGCGCAGCTGCGGCAAAACACCTCCCAGCGCAGTTGGGAGGTGTTCTGCCCCCATATACGGGGGCAACCTCTCTCCCAGCCGCGCGCCGGTCAGCGGGAGGACTGGCGGATCAGTTCGTCGAAGAGGGATTGGTGGGCGGGGTCGGTGGCGGCGGTGCGCTCCGGGTGCCACTGGATCGCCAGCATCCACCCGCGTTCGCCGGCGTCGGCGAATTCGACCGCCTCGATGACGCCGTCGCTACTACGCGCGCTTACGACAAGCCCCTCACCCACGCGTTCGACGGCCTGGTGGTGGTAGCTCCAGCAGTTCGCGATCGACGTCGCACCACCCTGCGTCTTCGCCAGCAGCGACCCCGACTCGACGGCCACTTCGTGGAGCGCCTTGCCGGCACCGGGCTGGCCGTGGTCGATGAGGCCGGGGCGACCGGTCAAGTGCTGATCGAGGGTGCCACCCAGCGCGACATTGAGCACCTGCATCCCCCGGCAGATCGCCAGGAGGGGCAACTCGGCTCGCACGGCTGCCTTCGCGAGAGCAATCTCCAAACCATCGCTCGCCGCATCGACGCCGTAGACACGCTCATGGGGCTCGGCGCCGTAGAGCGCCGGATCGACGTCGCCGCCACCGACGAGGATGAGGCCGTCGAGGCGTGACACCAGGTCGTCGGCCTCGTGGTCGGACAGCGCCCGCGGGGCGATGATCGCCTCCATCCCCCCCGCCCGCCACACGCCGTCCAAGTAGGTGTGCTGCATGACCGACGAATGGGTGTCGGGCCAGCCGGACACCTCACCGGGTTTGCGAGGACGGGCGCTCACTCCGATGAGCGGACGAGCCCCCGCGCGTTTCGTCGACACCGCAGGGCGTGGAGCGGCAACCGCGTCTGCCGCGTCGGTGGTCCGGCCACCGGGGACGGGGGAAGTCATGGCCTCCATTGTGGCCGCTTGGACACCAAGGGGTCACGTTCTCTGCGTCACACCGTGGTCAGATGGGTGGATGTCCGACACCAGCGCCACGGGCCCCCGCACCGCCGTCTCCGCGTGGTCGCCATTGCGCAATCCCGTCTACCGCAGCCTCTGGCTTGCCGGCCTGCTGTCCAACGTCGGCTCCGCGATGCACGGCGTCGCCGCGGCTTGGGTCGTGACCTCGCTTTCGCGATCGCCGTCCACCGTGTCATTGCTGGCCGCGGCGACGGCGCTCCCGTCGTTCCTTCTCGCCCTTCCCGCCGGCGCACTCGCCGACGTGCTCGATCGGCGGCGCCTGCTGATCACGGCCCAAGTCCTCATGCTCGGCGTCGCCCTCGCCCTGGGTGTGTTCGAGCTCGGCGGTTCACTGACACTGCTCCTGCTGTTCCTGCTCACGATGGGCCTCAGCGTCGGCGGCACGCTGCAGATGCCGAACTGGGTAGCGCTCGCGCCAGAGCTCCTTCCGCGAAGCGAGCTCGCCAGTGCGGGCGCTCTCAACGCGATCTCGATGAACCTGGCCGGCGCGCTCGGACCTGCGCTCGGCGGTCTGGTCATCGCATCGACTGGAGCCGGCTGGGTGTTCATCGTGAATGCCGTCAGCTTCCTTGCGGTGATCTTTGCGGTGTTCCGATGGAAGCGCAACGTCCCCGACACGACGCTGCCGGCCGAACACGTCGCCGCGGCGGTTCGGACCGGAGTTCGCTACGTGTCGAATCAGGTAGGCCTGCTCCTCCTTCTCGTTCGGGTCTCGGCCATCGCCATACCGGCAACTGCGTTGGCTGCGCTCCTTCCCCTGGTCGCGAGGAACGAGATCGGGGTCAGCGCTGGTGAGTACGGACTGATCGGCGCGGCCATGGGCGTCACGGCGGTGGGCGCCGCCACCGTCCTCCCCCGCCTTCGCGCCGTCCTCGGCGTCGACCGGTTGGTCCTTCTCGGTGCCGGCGTCCTCGGACTCGGGCTGGTCCTCGTCGGCACGGCGACGAACCTCGCGATGCTCATGGTCGGCGCGGCGCTGAGCGGTGCCGGGCAGATCACCGCGTTCTCCACGGTCTTCTCCGTCATCCAGAGCGTGCTCCCGGGGTGGGTGCGCGGGCGCGGATTGGCCACGGCGATGCTCGTCTTCCAGGGCACCTCGATGGCCGCTGCTCTCGGCTGGGGCGCGATCGCGTCCGGCGTCGGCTCCGGAACCGCCATCGTCAGTGCCGGAATCACTGCGGCCGCACTCGGGGTAGCAACCCTGCCGATCCGGCTCGCCTCCCGGGCCGAACTCGACCTCACCCCCATGCCACTCGGCGCGCTCCACCACGTCATCCCGATCGACCCCGACGAAGGGCCCGTGCTCGTTTCGTTGCAGTGGCGCATCGACCCGGAGCGCCGCAACGAGTTCATCGCGGCGATGCGCCCGATCCGACGCCTGCGCCGACGCGACGGTGCGATGCAGTGGGGACTCTTCGAAGACGTCGAGGAACCCGGCACGTTCATCGAGCAGTTCACCGTCTCGACCTGGTCCGAGCACGAGCGTCAGCACGAACGCCCCACCGCCGCTGACGCCGAGATCACGACCACTGCAGTGCAGTTCCTGGTGCCGGGAGCGTCTCTGCAGGCGTCGCATCGCATCGCCGCCCATCTCAAACGTCGGAGCCGCGCGGCCAATCACTCGTAGCCACCAGCAAGTGGGCGTTAGTGCTAGGCGCGCTTACCAACGTTCGAAGTTGCGTCGCAGCTCCCAGTCGGTGACGGCCTTGTTGAACTGCGACCATTCGTGGCGCGCCGTGGTGAGCATGTGGTGGTGCACCTCCTCGCCGAACGCCGACTTGGCCACCGCGGAGCCCTCGAAAAGCTCGATGGCCTGCACGATGTTCCACGGAATCCGGGCGACGTCCTTCGACTCGTAGGCATTGCCGACGAACGGGTCGGCCAAGGACAGCTTGTGCTCGATTCCGTGCAGACCCCCGGCAATCACCGCGGCGAAGGCCAGATACGGGTTGGCGTCGGCTCCCGGAATACGGGACTCGACGCGGGTACCGGCGCCGTGGCCGACAAGGCGAAGACCGCAGGTCCGGTTGTCCCTTCCCCACGCCACCGCAGTGGGCGCCCACGAGCCGAGCTGGTAGCGCTTGTACGAGTTCACCGTCGGTGCGAACATCCACGACAGCTCGCGTGCCGTTGCCACCATGCCAGCGAGGTAGCTGGCGAAGGTGTCGGAGAGATGGTGCGGGCCGTGCCCCGGAGCGGCCGGCTCATCGGTTTCGGCGCTCCACAGCGACGTGTGGATGTGACACGACGACCCGACGTCGGCCATGGAGTACTTCGCCATGAACGTGATCGCCCGCCCGCTGAGCGCAGCGATCTCCTTGGCCCCGTTCTTGTAGATCGCGAGGCGGTCGGCCATCTCGAGTGCCTCGGTGTAGCGGAGGTTGATCTCGTGCTGGGCAAAGCCGGCCTCACCTTTCGAGCACTCGATCGGGACCCCCGCCCCTTCCATGCCGTTGCGGATGGCCCGGATGATGTGCTCATCCTTGGTCGTCTGGAGGATGTGGTAGTCCTGGATCGTGTTGGAGTCCGGCGTGAGGTTGGCGTAGCCCTTCGCCGCGGCCGACTCGAAGCTCTCCTTGAATAGGAAGAACTCGAGCTCGGCTCCCATCTTCACAGTGAACCCCATCGCCGCCGCCCGGGCGAGCTGGCGCTTGAGGATCTGGCGTGGTGACACCTCGATGGGGCCGTTGTCGTCGGCCAGATCGCAGATCACCAGTGCGGTCTTCTCCAACCACGGGATGAGCCGAAGCGTGGCGAAGTCGGGCACGCAGCGCATGTCGCCGTACCCCGCGTCCCAGTTGGCGAACCGGTAATTGGGCAGCACATTCATCTCGACATCCGTGGCGATCAGGTAGTTGCACGCCTCGATGCCGTGGAGAACGGTGTCGTCGAGGAAGAACCGGCCGGTCATGCGCTTGCCCTTCCACGATCCGGCGAGATCGGGGAACACGACGAGCACGGTGTCGATCTCGTTGCGTTCCACTCCCTCACGCAGTTCGTGGATGGCGAGGTGCGGGCGGGTCGAGTGGGCAGGGCTGTCCATGACGGAAGTTCTAGTCCCGCCGGGGAACGTCGCGCCGAACCGGTCCAGCTCGGCTAAACACGAGGGGTGGAATTGGACTTCTGGATCGACCCTGTCTGACCGTGGTGTTGGCTGACGGCCAGGTGGGTCGTCGACGTCGCACCGCATCGCAAGCTCATCATCCGCTGGCGGCCGATCAGCCTGTACTTCAAGAACAACGTGCAGCCGGACTCGCCCTGGCACGAGCGCAGCTTCCACAATCACCAGCTCCTGCGGGTGCTCGAGTCCGTCAGAGCCGAACACGGCGAGGGTGCCGTGGCCAAGCTCTACTTCTCGTTCGGCGAGAGGATCCACGACAAGGGCGAGGGCTTGATCGATCCGGCGCCGTCGCTCGAGGCCTGCGATCTCCCGGCCCACCACGCCGCGGCGATGACCGACGATTCGTTCGACACCACGATCCGGTCATCGATGGACGAAGGGCTCGCTCTCACCGGCGACAATGTCGGCACACCGATCCTCGGTTTCGAGAACGACATCGGCAAGAAGGTCGGCTTCTTCGGGCCCGTCATCAGCCGACGGCTCAAGCACTACGACGCGCTCCAGATGTGGGACGGGATCATCGCCATGGCGGGGATCGACGCCTTTTGGGAACTCAAGCGCACGAGGACCGAAGCACCGAACTTCACTCCGGTCGAGTAGCACCTGGGGTCAGTCAGCAAGATGGTGCGTCCGGGCAATTCGAAGCGACCGGACGCACCATCTCTGCGTTCGCAGTCAGCTCAGAGACGACAGCTCATGTTCGATGGCCATCAACTCTTCCCGGGTTCCCTGGACTTTCGGGCCGTGGAACCAGTTCCTTGCTGACGCGAACCACCAGATGCCAACGAGGACTCCGATGCCACCGACCACCGGAAGCGTCAGGTTTGCCGTCTCCCACTTGTTCCACGGCACGAACTGCGGCAGCACACCGATGAGGCAGATCCCGAGCACGTAGATCACCGCGAACCAGCCGACGGCCTTGCTGCGATTGCCGAGGTGCCACGGTCCCTTCTGGAAGTCGGGATTGCGCAGCCGGAGGTAGACCGGAATGATGTAGCTGATGTAGAGCCCGATCACGCACATCAGCGTCAGGGCAAAGAACGCCACCGGGATGGCCTTTTTCGTCTGGATCAAGGTGAGCGAACCGGCGATCGCCGAGAGCACCACGCCGAACCAGATCGAGTTTGTTGGCGTGCGGGTGCGAGGGTTGATGCGGTGCCAGAACTTCGAACCCGGCAGGCCGTCGTCGCGAGAGAACGCGTAGATCATTCGGCTGTTCGCCGTGACCGATGCCATGCCGCAGAAGAATTGGCCGACTGTCGCAATGATCACGAGCAGCTTGCCGAGGAACCCGGCGATCGACATGGTGAACACCAGCGCACCGGCGAGGATGCCGCCGGCCGCGATCTCGTCGTACTTGCCCTTCGGAATGGCGATGAGCATCGCGGCGTTCATGAGCAGAGCGGCGATCGCCGAAATCCAGATCGACCGCACGATGGCCTTCGGAGCGCTGGTGGCGGCGCCGTGGGTTTCCTCGCTGACGTGCGCCGAAGCGTCGAAGCCGGTAATCGTGTACTGGGCGAGAAGAAGGCCGACCAGGCCAACGTAGAGGCCCGATCCGGGGAAGCTCCAGCCGGTGGTGTTCTTGAAGTCGAAGATGCCCGTGGTACCGGTCTTGTTCTTTCCCGCGAGCAGAAGAGCGCCGACGATCACCGCCACCCCGATGACGTGCCACCACACGCTGATGTCACCCAGGAGCTTCACGAGCTTCACGCCATAGGTGTTGAGCAGACCGTGAACCGCCAGCAGGATCAGGTAGGTGACGTAGACGGTCCACTTCGTCGGCCGCAGATCGTCCCAGCCGAGCAGCTTGAAGCTGTAGAGCACGTAGTTGGCAAGCGCCCAGTCGACCGACGCGATGACGCCGATCTGGCCGACGAGGTTGAACCACCCGGTGAACCAGGACCACATCGCACCGTTCTTGCGGGCGAGCTTGGCTGACCAGTAGTAGAGACCACCTGCGGTCGGATAGGCCGAGCAGATCTCCCCCATCGACGCGCCCACGGCGAGCGCGCCGATGCCGACGATCACCCAACCGAGGAGGATGACGCGTGGGCCGCCGGCGAACATGCCGAGCGAGAAGCTCGTGAGTGCACCCGCGAGCACCGAGATGATGGAGAAGCTGATGGCGAAGTTCGAGAACGTCCCCATGCCTCGGTGAAGTTCCTGGGCATAGCCCAGTTCGTGCAATCGGTCTCTATCGGCATTGGAAGAGCCGTCTTTGCTCATGAGTCCCCCTCGGACCTGTGTGCGCGGGCCTCGGCGTGGCGGTTCGACGCCCCAGCCCGTGAAGGGTCGTCGGGCCCTTGCTTATCACTGTGAAGTCGACGCGCGTCGACTCATCCGAACGGATGCCGGTCGCCGCCGGGGTCTGCGACGGGCAGTCCTACAAGCGCGTCACTTCGACGAGCGTGTCGGAATACGCGACCCCGCCACCGAAGCTCGTGAGGGTGTCGTTGGTCAGCGAGTTCGCCGTTCTCCCATCGGAATGATCCGTGCTTGCCCATCCGAACGGCACCGCCACGACACCGGGACGCACCGTCGTGCCAATACGCGCCGTGAGCGTGAGGGACGAGCGGTTGTTGAAGACGCGCACCGTGTCGCCGGCGGCGATCCCACGGGCCGAGGCGTCGGCGTCGGAGAGTTCCACGTACGGCCCACCTTCGCGGCCGCCGTGATTCGGCAGGTGGGCATACGACGAGTTGAGGAAGCGGGTGTGGACCTTCGGAGTCATGAGCGACAGCGGGAACTCGGAAGCTCCCGCGCCGTGAGGACCTTCGATCGACGGCACATACGTGGCGACGAGACCGAGGCCGGACCGCTCCATGGCCTCGGATGACAGCTGGGCCCGTCCGTCGGGGGTCGCGAAGCCCCCCTTCTCGAACGGTCGGTAGTCCTCGGCGATGTTGAGGCGAACCGTCCCTTCTGCCTGCAGACGTTCGAGGGTGACGCCTTCGGCGAACTCGTGTCCGGAGGCCAACGCCAGCTCCAGCAGCTCGTCGTCGGTGGCGAAGAGTTCGAGTTCGGTGTAGCCCATCGCTCCCGCGAGACGGCGGAACAGTTCGCTGTTCGACACCGACTCGCCGAGCGGGGCGATCGCGGCTTGGTTCCAATTGAGGTGCATCGATCCCCACGACGGCGTGATGTCGTTCGCCTCGATGTGGGTTGCCGCAGGCAGGACGATGTCGGCATAACGGGCAGTGTCGGTGATGAACACTTCGTGCACCACGGTGAAGAGGTCGTCGCGCTCGAGACCTTGACGGATGGCGTCGGCGTTCGGAAGAGTCACCGCCGGGTTGAAGTTCCACACCACCAGTGCTGAAACACGAGGCGTCAGTGTGTCATCAGTCAGCCAGCGTCCGACCTGGTTCTGCGAAAGCGATCGCGAACGCGTGGCAGCCCTGAGGCTCGGGGCGGCAATCGAGCCGATCGCATCGCTGGTATAGGTCCCAACGGAGCGCGACATGCCGCCGCCTCGATGGCGCCACGAACCGAGCAGCACCGGCAGGGCGGCGAGAAGGCGGAAGAACTGGGCGCCGTGCTCGCGGTGTTCGGCACCGATGACGGTCCGGAAATGAACCGGCGGGGCGGTCGCCACCACCCGGGCAAAGTCCTCGATTTCGGCGACCGTAAGCCCACATACCTCTGCGGCGCGTGCCGGAGTCCAGTTCGCCGCTTCGGCAACGAGGTCGTCGTACCCCGACGCGTAACTGTCGACGTAGGCGTGGTCGATGCGGGCGTCGCGGACGAAGATGTAGATCAGCGCGAGCATCAGGGCGACGTCGGTGCCGGGAAGAGGCTGGACGAACACGTCGCTGCTCTCGGCCGTCATCGTACGGAGGGGGTCGATACAGATGACTGACGCACCTTTAGCGCGCGCTTCTTCGATGAAGGGCCAGAGATGACGGTTGGTGAGCCTCGTGTTCGTGCCCCACAACACGATGCACTTGGCATGGCGGACCTCCACGGGATCGGCGGCACGCCCGGAACCGTACGTCGCCGCCGTACCAACGCCTGCCGCTTGTCCGCACACGGAATCGACCATCCGGGACGCGCCGAGACGGTCCATCAGTCGCTGGTGGGCGTGCATGGCCAGCACGCTCTGATTGCCGGCATCCCACAGCGGCATGATTCCCTCGCCGCCGTCACGTTCGATGATCGACGTCCACCGCTGGGCGATCTCGGCGAGCGCCTCATCCCAGGAGATCGGCTCGAACCGACCCTCACCCTTCGCCCCGACCCGTCGCAGCGGGGTCAGCACGCGGTCAGGGCTGTAGACCCGATCGAGATACCGGTTGACCTTCGCGCACAGCTCGCCCCGGGAGAACGGATGCTCGGGGTTGCCGCGCATCTTGGTGGCGCGGTCTGGCCCGCCTTCGGGGTCGGACGCCACCGTGACGATCCAACCGCAGGAGTCGGGGCAGTCGTGATGGCAGACACCGGTGACCGTTCGCATACTCGAAACGGTAGACGTCATCAGGTCCGCTGCCCAGCGATTTGCCCGCCTCCGGGTTCGGTAGCGTCAGTCGACCATGAAGGTTGTCGCCAGTTCCGCTCACCTCGGCCATGCCAACACAACAGAGGTGACATGGGGCATTCCGGAGGGGCACTGGGAGGCGCCGGTGCGAGCCGAGGTCATCGATGCCGCATTGCGCCGCCATCAGGATCGGTTCGCGTTCGTGCCGCCGACCGATCATGGACGGGCGCCGCTCGACGCCGTGCACGATCCGGGACTCGTCGACTTCCTTGCACGCGCCTGGCGCGACTTCCAGTCGATCAAGAAGCAACGCGAGGTCTTTCCGGACACGTTCGTCCACCCGTCGATCCGCGAAGGCATGGGCCCGGCACCGCTCCCGTCGGCGGTCCACGCGCAGCTCGGCTACTGGTGCTTCGAAACCATGACGCCCCTCGTCGAGGGAACCTACGCCGCGGCGAGGGCAGCAGTCGACGTCGCGCTCACGGCGGCGGACCTCGTCCTGGGCGGCGAGCGATCTGCCTACGGCTTGTGCCGACCGCCCGGACACCACGCACCGCGCTCGGCCTACGGCGGCTACTGCTACTTCAACAACGCAGCAGCAAGTGCGCAGATGATTGCCTCAACGACGGGCACTCGGGTGACGGTGCTCGACGTCGACTACCACCACGGCAACGGCACCCAGCAGATCTTCTACGAACGCGACGACGTGCAATACGTGTCGCTGCACGGCGACCCTCGCATTGCCTATCCCTACTTCGTCGGCCACGCCGAGGAAACGGGGACCGGGCGCGGACTCGGGAGCAACGTGAACCTCCCGCTTCCCCGAAAGACCTCGGACGAGGACTTCACGGCAACCCTGGTTCGGGCACTCGAGAGCGTCGACGCGTTCGATCCGTCGGTCATCGTCGTCTCGCTCGGTGTCGACACCCATGAACTCGATCCACTCGGCGACTTCCGGGTGACAACCGAGTCCTACGAGACCCACGGCCGACTCGTTGCCGCGCTCGGCCGTCCGCTCGTGATCCTTCAGGAAGGCGGCTACCACGTGCCGTCCCTCGGCGACAACGTCCGAAACTGGCTGACCGGCGCCAGCGCATAAGCCCGGCATCCCACATGCCGCGCCTCGACATCCCACATCGCCCGATTCCGCAAGTTTTCGACGTCCGAGTAGCCGATGTGGGATGCCAAACCGGGTGCCGAAGACGCTCTTAGGCGGGGCCTGGCGACCAACAAGCTCAGTGGTATTCCTCGCCGCCAGAGACGTTCATGGACTCGCCGGTGATGTAGTCGGCGTCGGACGAGCAGAGGAACGCACATGCCGCGGCGATGTCGGCAGGCGTGCCCGTTCGCCCGATCGGTATGCGCGCTTTCATTGCGGTGAGGTAGTCGTCAACGTCTTGGCCGCCGAGTGCCGAGAAGTGCGAGTTCTGCCAGGCTCCGAGTCCCGTGGTCACGTGGTTCGGACAGATCGCGTTCACTGTGATGCCGTGCTGCGCGAGTTCCAACGCGGCGGAGCGGGTGAACCCGACCACGCCGTGCTTCGACGACGTATACGCGCTGGCGTTGGCGAACCCGCTCTTCGACGCCTGCGAGCCGATGTTGACGATGCGTCCGCCCTGACCCTGGGCGAGCAACTGCCGGGCGACGTGTTTGGTGCACAGGAACATGCCCTTGAGGTTGACACCGAGCACCGCATCCCAGTCGTCGACCGGCGTGTCCACGATGAGCGTCATGAGGTAGCCGATGCCCGCGTTGTTGACGAGGAAGTCGACCCGACCGAAGGTCTCGACGGTGTTGGCGACCATGGCCGCGACTTGGTCTTCGAGGCGCACATCGCACGGCTGCGTGCGGACGCTCGCGCCCGTCTCCGCACGGATCGACTCGGCGACCTTCTCCATCTCTTCGCTCGTACCGATGCCGTGTGCCGGGAAGCGGTCACCGTCGAGCGTCCCCTTGTCCGTCAGGACGATCGACGCGCCTTCCGTCGCAAGCCGGCGGGCCATCGCCTCGCCGAGGCCCTTGAAGCGGCCCGCGCCGGTGACGATCGCGACCTTCCCGTCGAAACGACCCCTCACGCGAACGCTCCTCTTCTGGTGGCGGTGAATCGGCGCGACACCCGCTGATTCATTAGGCGAACGCCTCGCCGAGCATGAACACCGCGTCCGCCAGTTCACCGAACTTGGACGTGATCTCGGCCATGGCCGGAGAGCCGCCGATATCGACGCCGAGCTCGTCCATCGACGAGAAGTCGATCACCTCGACGTAGCGGTAGGGCGCCGGGTCCTCCGTGCCCATCACGCCAGCCATGCGGAACACGCGGAAGTCGGAAACGCTCTTGAGTCCCTTCACCGTCGGCACGTCGAGAGTGGTCGCGAAGGCCTCGTAGTCGGCTTCGGAGACGCCGGGTTTGAGGTTGAACAGGACGATGAGGGCAGCCATGGCGATGTGTCTAGCAAACGTTGGGAGTGGGGCGCCTGCTGGCCGGCCGGTTCCCTTCCTCTATCCGTTCAGCCATACTCCACCCATGGAAACCGGACATCACGAATCCTGCCAGCGCCGAGTGCGGGTCGTGCACGACGGCCTCGTTGCGGTGGACACCACCGAGGCGATCTACGTCTGGGAGCATCCGTATTACCCGTGGTGGTACGTACCCACCGCCTCGGTGAAGAGCGAGCTCCTCCCTGACGCGGCGCTCAGCGACGGCATCGGGATCGACGGATACACCCGCATCGACTGGAAAGGAGTCGATGCGTGGTTCGAGGAAGACGAGGAGGCCTTCGGACATCCCCGTGACCCGTATCACCGCGTTGATGTGCGCGACTCGAGCCGACATGTACGCGTGAGCATCGATGGCGTCGTCGTGGCCGAATCGAACCACCCCCGCCTGCTGTTCGAGACCGGCCTCCCGGCCCGCTACTACCTGCCGAAGCTCGACGTCCGCACGGACCTGCTCACGCCGACGGCGAAGTCGTCGGTATGTCCGTACAAGGGCGTGGCCGAGTACTGGTCCGTCGACGTCAACGGCACGACCCATCCCGACGTGGTGTGGAGCTATCGCGACCCGATCCCGGAAGCGTTCAAGATCGCCGGGCTCGTCAGCTTCTACAACGAGAAGGTCGACATCGAGGTCGACGGCCACCCCGTCGGCCGCCCGGTCACGGCGTTTTCGTAGGCCTTACCGACGGCTCCGGCGTGGGCCGGGATCGGCGGGGAAAACCAATCCCTCCCGGCCCAAGCCAGCCAGCTGGCCCACGATCGTGGGCGCTCGAGGCTGCAACCGGTCAGTGGCGGTCGAGGAATGCGCCGAGGATCTTGTCGAAGCGGAGCTTGGTTTGCTTACCGGCGATCGCGTGCGGCAGGTCCGCCCACAGCTCGCCCGTGGCCCCGGGGATCCCGTGTTCGAGCGGCAGTGTGTTCGACGGGGGTGTGATCGCGTCGGCGCCGGCGTGAACGAGATGCGTCGGGCAACGGATCTGTCCGAGACGACTGAGCACGTCGTGGTCGAGACAGGCCTGCACGAGTCGCTCGTGGGCGGGGAGGCGACCGCGCAACTCGCCCCAGGCACCCTTGGCACCAAGGAGTCGGCTGCGATTGGCGTCATAGAACGCCGGGTCGAAGGACAAGCTCGCTGCCATCGTCTGGAACGCCTCAAACCCGAGGTGACGGTGCACCTCACGGAACAGCACGAGTACGTCGGTGAGACGGGCATCGGGCCGGGCCCAGCAACCGGTCATGAACAGGCTGCGGGCCAAGTCAGGTCTGGCGATTGCCACCTCCTGAGCGATGCACGCACCCATGCCGACCATCCCGATCAGGTGCACCGACGACCAGCCCAGGTGATCGCAAAGGGACGCGGTGATCTTGGCGTAGCGACGCATCGACGGCTGATGCGCCCCGTCGAAGCCCGAGTCACCGACCCCGGGGTAATCCCAGACCAACACCTGGCACCGGTCGCGCACGGCCTGCGGTACCCCGGCGATTGCGCCGTGGGCGAACGTGCCCCATCCGCCCATCACGACGGCGGGGGCGAGGCCCGGGTCGCCGTGCACCTCGAACCAGATGTCGGTGCCGTCAATGGGAAGCAGGGGCATGGGGACATTCTCGTCGACATCGGCGCAATTGCTGATCTCACTGCCATGTTTGGTCCAAGCTCGATGGATGCAGAACTCGGGTCCGGAACACCGTTGCATCGCCTCGACGATCGTCGGTGGGGGGACGCCGTGAGCGGCACACCTCGCATCCTCGTCACGGGACCCGTTCCCGCACCGGCGCTCGCCCTGCTCCGGGCGGGAACCGTTGACGGCGTGCCGGTCGTGGTGGATGCCTGGGACCATGACGAGCCGATGCCACGCGCCGAACTACTGGCGCGTGCCCGCGACTGCAACGGCATCGTATGCCTGCTTACGGAACGCGTCGACGAAGAAGTGCTGCGCGCCGCGGGACCGCTGCTGCGTGTTGTCGCGAACGTGGCCGTCGGCTACAACAACCTCGATGTGCCGGCGATCCACGAACACGGAGCCGTAGCGACCAACACGCCGGGCGTCCTCACCGATGCCACTGCCGACATCGCCCTCGCCCTGATCCTGATGACGACCCGACGCCTCGGCGAGGGCGAACGGATCATCCGCTCGGGCGAACCGTGGAAGTGGGCGATGTCGTTCCATCTCGGCACGGGCATCGCCGGCAAGCGACTCGGCATCGTCGGCATGGGAGCGATCGGTCAGGCACTGGCGCAACGGGCCCGGGCGTGCGGGATGACGATTGCGTACAGCAACGGTCGTCCGGTCGACCCCGACGTTGCGAGCGCGCTCAACGCGCGGTTCGTCTCACTCGACGAGCTCCTCGCCACCAGCGACGTCGTGTCGATCCATTGCCCGTACTCACCGGCCACGCATCACCTCTTCAACGCCGACCGACTGGCGCGGATGCAGCCCCACGCGTTCCTGGTCAACACCGCCCGAGGTCCGATCGTGGACGAAGCTGCGCTCGTCGATGCGCTCGAGCGGAGGATCATCGCCGGCGCCGGGCTCGACGTGTTCGAGCACGAACCTTCCGTACATCCCGGGCTCGTGAACCGCAACGACGTGGTGCTCCTCCCCCACCTCGGCTCGGCCACCGTCGAGACCCGAACCGCGATGGCGGTGCTCGCGGTCCGCAACTGCCTCGCCGTTCTCAACCACCAGCCCCCGCTCACCCCGATCCGCTAGGCGAGCTCGCGCCGAGCCCCTCGCTGATCTACGCGGCGTTGACCGTTGTGCTGACGGTGCTCGTGCTCGTCGGGCGACGTCGCAGCGAGATGTCGGAGCACTCCACGCAGGACGACTCCGGCAACACGCCGAGGCGGACCAGGTGGCCGTACATCCAGCAGCCGAGGCAGAAGCCGAGGCCGGCTTCCAGGGAGGCGGCGAACACCAGGACCGCCATGGCCACGACCGCAACGGTCGGAGCACCGGCAAACCAGCCGAGCACCGCAACCGACGAGACGGCGAGGCCGATCCCTTGGGCGAAGCGCTTCGGCGACCCGGCAACGGTCTTCGGCTCACCGAGGCGAGGCGCAATCACGTGGACGGCGACGCGGGCGAGCGGCGAGAACGTCGGGCCGGCAATCACCCGGGCGAGGAACCCGAAGGCCAGCGTGACCAGCAAGAATGACCAGCGGAACGCCAGGAACAGAACGGCCTGGGCGACGACGCCGGAGGCGACAACCCGCGCCGCCTTCTCATTCACCGTCGCCGGAAATCGGAGCCATGTCGGACGCATACCTCCACCCTATCGGCAATTCCCGACAAAAACCATCGGCTTTATCGCCAATCGCGCCGGCGCGCACGTCGACCGGCTTCACACGCAGATCGTCGAAGACGACGAGCCTGCCGACAAATTTCAGGAAAGGTGCGCGCCAAACTGCACGACCTGCGCGCAAAGGACGGGAGACCGCTCTACGCGCCGGCGAACTGCTTGGTCAGCTCGCGTTTCAGGAACTTCCCGGCGGCGTTGCGGGGTAGGGGCTCGTCGATCACGAAGACCTTCGTGGGCACCTTGAACGACGCCAGCTTCGTCCCCACATGGGCCTGTAGCACCGCCGGTTCGAGCGTGGCCCCGGGAAGCATGTGCACCGCGACGGCGACCTCCTCGCCGAGACGGGGATGCTCGAGGCCGAACACCGCAGCTTCGTGGATGCCCGGCAGTTCGTAGATCACCGCTTCGATCTCTGCGCAATAGACATTCTCGCCGCCGCGCAGGATCATGTCCTTCGCGCGGTCCTCGATGTACAGGAACCCGTCCTCGTCGAGCCGACCGATATCGCCGCTGATCAGCCACCCGTCGACGATCGTCTCCGCAGTTGCCTCTGGCTTGTTCCAGTAGCCCCGGATCAAGTTCGGGCCGCGGAACCAGATGTCACCCCGTTCGCCCACTGGCAGAGGCTGGCGATCCAGCCCGCGGATCTCCAGGTCCATGACGGGGACCCAGCGGCCGGTGCTCGTCGGGTGTTCGAGATAGTCCCGGCCGCGGTTGCCCGGGCCATACGCGTTCGTCTCGGTCATGCCGTAGCCGAGCACGGGTCCGCCGCCTTTCAACGAGCCCGCCACCTTCCGCACCAGCGCGGCCGGCGCCGGCGCGCCGCCACCGCCGACATCGCGCAGCGATGAGGTGTCGAACTCGTCGAAGCGCGGATGGTTGACGAGATCCCAACTCTGCGTGGGCACACCGGTGAAGTTCGTTATCCGCTCACGCTCGATGAGTTCCAGCGCTTTTTCGGCATCCCACTTGTACATGACGACGAGCTTCAGGCCACCGCCGAAGCAGGACAGCATCACCGGCACGCAACCGGTCACGTGGAACAGCGGCACGATCAGGATGAACGACGGCTTCGACGCTGAAGGCGGCGCGGCACCGGGACGCATCGACTCGATGACCCCGCGCATCTGGAAGGCCATCAGTGCCTGGCAGATCGCCCGGTGCGTCGACACCGCGCCCTTCGGCCGGCCCGTGGTCCCCGACGTGTAGAGGATCGTGGCATCCATGTCGGGCGTGACGTTCACGTTCGGCGCGGGCGTTCCCGGAACCACCGCGTCGTTCCACGCGACCACGCCGGGACGCGGCGACTTCATACGTACGCCTATTATCTTGATGCCGAGCCGATCGCAGGCAGCCATGCCCCGGTCGAGACGCTCGTCGTCGGCGATGAGCACCGAAGCGCCGGAATCCTCCAGCGCGTAGGCCAACTCGTCTTCGGTCCACCAACTGTTCATGGAAACCGAGATGCCACCGGCCGAGATGATCCCGGCAAACGCCATGATCCACTCGGGAAAGTTGCGCATGGCAACCGCGACACGGTCACCCGGCTTGATCCCGAAGTCGTTCATCATTGCGGCCGCCAACGCGTCGACGCTCGACATCACTTCGGCGAACGAGTGCGTCTCCTCCTCGTAGACGATAAAGGGATCGTCACCGTTTGCCCGACCCCGATCGAACACCTCGCACAAGGTCTTCGGTGCATCGACAAACACCTTCGTTGCCAGGCCACCGACGTCGACCGTCGCGACCTCGAAGGGCGCGCCGGGCGCCGTCAGCTGGGCGGCGACGGCATGGAAGGTCTGGGCGTAGGTCAGCTCGGACGCAGGGGCGGTGTCATTCACGGCAGACGAGTCAAGCACCGCAAAGGTGACTCCGGGCCGCTGCTACCTCGCAGCCTCCGGCCGACGGCCCTCGAGCTCGGTGCGGTGGCGGCTACACGCTCACCGGAACGGGCTGGAGCACTTCAGGCTCCGCGTGGTGGCCCTCCACGTTGACCTTCGGCAGGAGCCGATCGAGCCACTTCGGCAGCCACCAGTTCCTGTCGCCGAGCAACTCCATCGTGGCGGGCACCAACAGCATGCGGACGATCGTGGCGTCGAGGAACACCGCGACAGCGAGGCCGATGCCGAACATCTTGACCGTTCGGGTGTCCTCGAACACGAACGCCCCGAACACGACGACCATGATCGCCCCCGCCGCCGTGATCACGCGCGCCGTCATCGCCAGACCGTCGGCGACCGCCGACGCGTTGTCCTTGGTGCGGTCGAACTCCTCCTTCATCCGCGAGAGGAGGAACACCTCGTAGTCCATGGAAAGCCCGAAGACGATGGCAAAGAGCATCATCGGCAGGAACGGCTCGATCGGACCGCCCTTGCCCACACCGACGAGCGACGCGCCCCAACCCCACTGGAACACCGCGACCACCACACCGTACGCCGCGCCGATCGACAGCAGGTTCATGATGACGGCCTTGAGCGGCACCAGCAGCGAGCGGAATACCGCCATGAGCAACAGGAACGACAGGCCGAGCACGGCACCGAAGAACACCGGAGTGCGGCCCGCGAGGTAGCCCGAGAAGTCGATGTTCGACGGGGTCGAACCGGTCACGTAGGGCGTGAGCGTGGCATCTCCCACTGCCGCGGGGATCACCTCGTCACGAAGCCGATGGACGAGTCCCTCCGTGGATTCGTCCTGGGCCGAACTCTTCGCCACGATGCGGACGAGTGCGGCGGTCGGCGAGGTCGGCTTGTTCGGGATCGGCGGCGAGGCGAATGCGACATTCGGATCAGCGCTGATCGCCGTGCTGACCTTGCCGAGCAGCGCCAAGTCGTCGGCACCGGAGATCTCGGCGACCACGAGCATCGGAGACGCGAAGCCGGGGCCGAAGGATGCGGCGATCGTGTCGTACGCGACGCGGGCGTCGGTGCCCTTCGGCAGGTTGCCCTCGTCGGCGAAGCCGAGACGCAGAGACAGCACGGGGGCGGCGAGGAGTCCGAGGGCGATGAAGCCGACGATGGCCATCGGCCACGGCCGATGCTGGACCACACGGCTCCAGCGATACCAGATCGTTTCGCGCAGCGGCTTCTCCGCCCGGTGCGGAAGCTCTCGCCGAAGAGCAGGAACGAAGAAGCTGGCGATCAACGTGCCGGCAATGCCGACGACTCCGATCAGACCGACCGCGTTGATCTTGACGCCCAGCCCGAGAAACGCAACGGCGAGGAAACCCGCCGAGATGATCCCGCGCCAACGTGTGATGGCGACCCGCGCTCCGGCAAAGCCGAGCAGCGCAGGAAGCAGGGTCATCGTGGCCGCGAGCACGGCCAGCACGGTGATCGCCGCGCCCGTTGCGAGCCCCTGGATGAACTTGAGGCCCATCAGCCACATGCCCATGACGCTGATCACCACGGTCACGCCGGCGAACACGACGGCGCGCCCGGCGGTGTCCATCGACTCCACTGTCGCATCCTCGAACGACATCCCGGCGCGCAGGTTGTCGCGGTATCGGGTGAGGATGAAGAGCGCGTAGTCAATGCCAACGCCGAGACCGATCATGATCGCCACGAACGACGTGAAATCGGGGATCTGGATGACGCGCGACAGGAGCACGACGATCCCGGAACCCACGAAGATGCCCGAGATCGCGGTCCCGATCGGCAGACCCATGGCGAGCACCGACCCGAACGCCAGGATCAAGATCACCACCGCGAACGCGAGACCGATGAGCTCGGAGGCCGGGGGCTTGAACTCGGCGAACGTCTGACCGCCGAGCAAGACCTCGGTACCCTCGATCTGGGGAACCGCCGCACGAATCGCCTTGCCGATCTTGTTCACGCGCTCTTGGCCGACGCCGCGCGCCAGGTCGACGTTGGCATACGCGACCCTTCCAGCATTCGGACCCGACGTCGCGATCTGTTCCGCGCCCCGGGGCGAGAAGGGTGACGCCACTGTCACCTGAGGGATCTTCGCGACGGTTGCGAAGA
This sequence comes from Acidimicrobiia bacterium, assembly GCA_031368215.1. Lineage (GTDB taxonomy): Bacteria > Actinomycetota > Acidimicrobiia > Acidimicrobiales > JANYDT01 > JANLQX01. Next base: position 55,701 of record JANLRD010000276.1, read on the forward strand.
GCTTCTCCAGCGGCACGCGCACGGCCGGGTCGTCGAAGCTCCTGTCCGTCTTCACCACGATCTGCCCACCGAACCCGTTCGAGTCGATCCCGAAACCCTTGCGGAGCACGTCGAAGCCCTTGGTGCTCTCCGTCCGCTTCAGGCCGAACTCGGTTCGGTAGTTCGGGCCGACGGCACCCTGCGCTGCGCCGATGACGACAAAGGCGATCACCCAGAGCCCGAGAACGATGCGACGTCGGCGGAAGCAGAACCGAGCGAGAGAGGCAAGCACAAACAACTCCTGATGAAAGGGACGGATGGGCTGCCGAAGAGGCGGCCGGGAAACGCGACTTCCGACCGTAGCCAAGCGATCGCGCGCACCATCGACGAGACCGGTGACTGTCGTCACCCGGACGGTCGAGCAGCGGTCAGCGGTGCAGGCCGAGCGCAGGCGCGAGGCCGTACGAATCAGGTCCGGACCGTGAACCGCTGGCACGCGCGGGTGCCAGCGGCGTCGACGACGCACGCCTCATGTCGGCCGGTGACGGGACGCCACCAGCCGCCGTCGACCCGAGCCCTGTTCACGGTGAACGAATACGGCGGCGAACCTCCGATGGCCCGGAGGGCGAGCTCCTGCGCGAGCGCACGGGTCGGATCGAGCACGTAGATGCCGCGGCCGCTGGGTGAGAGCACGCTCAGCGGCGCCGATGGCGCCGTTCGAACCTTGTCGCCGGGTTTCGCTCCGGACGCCGCACCCGGGCGGGCCGGATCGTCGCTCGACGACGCCACCGCCACCTGGCGCGGATCGTCGGCGCGCACCCACTCCTCCACCCGCTCGGTGCACGACGAGCGGTGGCACACCGCCGCCCGGACCAGCCCACCCGGGGCTTCGGGGAGAAGGGCTCGTGTGGGGTCGTTGCGGAGGCGTTCGTCGGCCGCCAGCATGACCGCCCGGAACACCGGCCCGGCGCCGGTGACCCCGCTCGCCCGACGCAAGGGCGTCCGGTCGAAGTTGCCGACCCACACGCCGACCGTTACCCGCCCCGACGAACCGATCACCCAGTTGTCGTGGAAGTCCGACGACGTCCCCGTCTTCGCCGAAACGGGAAAGTCGAAACGCAACGCACTCGATCGACCGAAGGCCGGTGCGCGTGCCTCGTTGTCGGCGAGCACGTCGGTGACCAGGAATGCCGCCTGGCGTGACACGACACGTTCCCCTTCCTGCACCGGCGCAGGCTCACTGATCACCGGCTGCAGGGAGCGTCCGCCGCGGGCAAACGAGGCGTAGGCCGCAGTGAGATGCAGGAGATCGACCTCGGCCGCACCGAGAGCCATGGACAACCCGTAGGTGGAGTTCGGCAGCGTGATCCCGGATCTCCGCAAGAGGGCGGCGAGATCGTCCGGTCCGTGTTCGGCCAAGACCCGGACTGCGGGGACGTTGACCGACTGCGCGAGTGCCTCACGAAGCGTCAGCTCACCGCGGAAACGCTTGTCGTAGTTCCGTGGACGGAATTCTCGCGACGCACCGGTAGCGACGAAGGGTGCGTCGTCGACCAGGTCGCCTGGTCCCGCTCCTTCGTCGAAAGCCAGGGCGTAGACGAAGGCTTTGATGATCGAGCCGGTCTGGCGAGGTTGGCGAACGCCGTCGATCATGCCGCCCCGATCGGCGGTGAGAGCGCCCGACCACCCTCCGCTTCCCTCGTAGGCGCGAATCGCGCCGGTGGCGTTGTCGAGAACGACGACCGAGACGTTCGCCGCTCCATAGGACGCCAGCAGCTTTCGCTGGTGCGCAGCGATCCCGGCAACATCGGCCTGCAGGGCGGCGTCGATCGTGGTGACGATACGCGTGCTTTCATCCAAGCCTTTACTATCTGTACGCTTACTATGCAGGGGCCTATTATCAGTGCGCGTAGCATCGCTGGGCCCAGCTTTACCGGAGCCTCTGTCCGGGTTCGGGCAGACGACCGAAGCGCAGATCGATCCGTCGCGGACAGCTCGGACGAAGTGCGGCGCAATCGGCGTCGGGAGGGAGGCCGAGATCCGGATCGGTTCTTTGCGCGCCGCCGTCTCCTCGCGTCGAGAGATGGCACCCATCCCGCGCAGTCGGCTGAGAATCCATCGCTGACGGGTCAACGCGGCGGTCGGACTACGCCGGGGATCGAAGCGCGACGGCCGTTGAGGAATCGCCGCCAGGTATGCCGCCTGGGCCCACGTCAGCTGCGACGGCGAGATCTCGAAGTAGGCCTGGGCGGCGGCATCCGCCCCGACGACGGCACCGCCGTACGGTGCTTCCGCCAGGTACGACGACAGGATCTTTTGTTTGCTGAAACGGTGCTCCAACCGCACGGCGTAGAGCGCTTCGCGTACTTTCTCGGCGATCCCCCGGTTGGCCCGGCCGCCCCTCGCCGCGGTCCTGCGGACCTTGACGAGTTGCTGGGTGATCGTCGATCCCCCCTGCACCAGAGCACCGGCGCGCACGTCGGCCGCCACTGCTCGGCCTACGGCAAACGGATCGACGCCGACATGCGACGCGAATCGCTCGTCCTCGGCGGCGATCGTGGCCGCGGCCAACCGAGGTGCCAGCCGGGAAAGCGGGAATCGGCCCGACGATCCTCCGGCCGACGCGCCCGCCGACGCGAGCCCGAGGACGCGCGCCGACACTGCGTCGAGCGGGACGCCGTGGCGGTCCAGCACGGCGATGCCGACCGATGGCGCACGCACGCTGGCCGGAACCGGGCCGAGCCGAACGAGCGACCCCGTCGCGACGAGCACGGCAGCGGCCAACGCGCTGCGGCGCGCCCACCGCCGGCGTCGCAGACGGCGAGGAGCCGCCGGACTCGGCCCGCCCTCGGGTGAGGGCGAGGGCGATACCGGTGACGCTGCCACTGGCGATAGAGCTAGCGATGGAGATGGCGTACCGGTCATGGTCCCAGTCCCGACACTGTCCGGAGCGGAGGTGCCGCTCAGCGCTTCGGCGCCGTCACCGTGACAACGGTTGGCGCCGAACGGCCGTAGACACTTGTCCGGTACATCTCTTCGGCATGGGTCGGCGCGGCGACGAACCGTCCCGGAGCAGTGGCCCGAGCCGTGTAGGTGTAACGGAACGTACCGGGCTCGAGCTGCGTGGCGAAGAGCAGCACGCGATCGTCTCGCACCTCGGTGTGATCGACACCTGCGGACTCCGCGGTCGAGACGCCATCGGTGGAGTCGACCGTTGGGGTGGACCCGGTGTCGCCGCTGCCCTCCGTCGATCCGGTCGCCGTGGACACCAACTTGGCGTCGAGCGCCTCGAAACCGGCGGGGAGCGCGTCGTCGACGACGACGTTGCTGCGACGGTCGGGCGTCGTGACGATCAACTCGACCGTTACCAGGTCACCGGCGGCGAACGTCGTCGCCGGCCTTCCGAAGATCGATTTGACTCCGTTGTACGGGAAGTACGAGCGCTCGACGCTGAACCCCTGATTGCGGGCTTTGAGCGTCTCGGCAGGAAGGGCATAGCGAAGCTGCGCGGACCAGTGGAGCGTGCCCTGGCCCTTCGCCGCGGCCGCGAGCGGGAAGCTCGCCGCGCCGAGGTCACGCAAGGGGAACTGCGTCGACACGACGTCGAGCGAGGTCGGTCCGAGCTTCTCGGTGAGGGCGACTGCGCCGGCCTTGACCAGGGCATCGATCGACGGCTTCACCTTTTCGCTGAACCGGGCGATGTCGGTGAACGACCGGAGCACGGCCCCGTTGCTGTAGGTGTCGCCCCACGTGCCGTTCGTCCGCTTGTTCAACAACCAACGAGACATCGGCGCGATGAGCGGATGGTAGGGGTCGACCTTCGTCAGCAGCGAGAGAAGGTCGGCGGTTGCCACGACGGAGCCCGAGCCCCGGTACGAGAACCACGAGCCGTACCAGTCCTCCGGTGCCTCCACCGACGCCTCGTCGCCGTCGAGGCGCACCGAGGCGAGCAGGTCGCGGAACAGCCGTTCCGGGACCGTTCCGGTGTCACCTGCCGCGAGCATGGCATCGAGCAGCGCAACCTGCTCGGTGTAGGGCACCGAGTCGTCAGCCGCAAGCTCATTGGCGAGGGTCGTGACGAGACCACGTTCGGGCCGACCGGCACGAGCGAGTACCGCAGCCACCGTGGCTCGCGCCGTGGTGATGTCGCCGGCGCCTTCCTGACCGTCACCGGTGGTGAGATCGCGGACCTGGCCACTGAGGTGATCACGAAGCTGGGCGATCATGCCGGGCGGCGTCCGGAACTTCGCTGCCCGGGCTTCGAGCAGAAGATCGAGCACCTTTGCGGTCAGGAACGTGTCGCTCACCGTCCCGCCAGGCCAGTACGACAGTCCTCCGTCGTCGGCCCAATACTGCGTCAGGTTGTTCAGCTCGGCCTGGACGCGCGTCTTCAGGGCAGCGGGAGCCAACCCGGGCAGCTCGTAGCGGCCCTCCAGGGACGACAGCGCCAAGATGACCTTCAATCGTGACGAGCGCTGCTCCAGGCATCCGTACGGATAGTCGACGAGCGACTCGACCGATTCCTGGAGACCGGCGAGGTTCGACGACGACACCCGGAGTGTCAGTCCACCGACGCCGGCGATGGCTCCGGCCGGCACCTTCACGGTCTCGACCGGACCCACCGCGCCTGCGGCTGTGGCCTTCACCTGTCCGGACGTGGCGACGGTATCGAAGCGCTGCGTGAGCAGCACAGGGATCGATGCGGCCGCGGCGTCCTTCGTCCCGGGCGACGAACCGTCGCCGAAGGTGCCGCGCAAGGTCAGCGCGGCATCGCCGAGTTTCGTTGCTCGCAGGGTGAAGCGGACCTCCGTCGGTGAGGACCCCAACGCCGGCAGCGTGATGCTCTTCGGTCCATCGAGCGTGAGGGGGCTGTCGGCCGGAAGGTCGAGGGTGACGGTGGCCGGCCCGGTGGTGCCGGAAAGGTTCTGGACCACGGCGCCGGCCTCAAACCGGTCGCCGATCGACACGAAGCGAGGCAGCGCCGGACGAACCTGGAAGGGGGTCGAGATGCGAAGTTCGGAATCGTCGGAGCCGAAGCGGTCTGCGCCACTCGTGGCCACGGCGATCACGCGGTAGGCCGTGAGGGACTCTGGCAGCTTCAGCGCCACGGTGGCCTCGCCGTTGTCTCCGACCTTCACCGAAGCAGACCAGGCGGCGAGGATCCGGAAGTCGGTTCGGACGCCGTTGCCAGTGTCGTCCTCACCGCCGCCACCACCAGGCTCGGGGGAGAACGCCGGCGCGGCGTCGCCCTTGGCGGCGTCGGCGAACTCGTCGGCACCGACCTTGACCAGTCGCATGCGGCTGTCGCTGGTGCTCACGTCGAGATTGCGCTGCTCATAGAAGGCGCTCAGGAGATCGGGTGTTTGGTAGTTCGTGAGCCGGAGCACCCCCTCGTCGACCGCCCAGAGGGTCACTTCACCGGAGGCGGGCTTGCCGTCGGCACCGACGACTTTGACGGTGGCGGTGCCCTCGGCACCGGGGAGGTACTCCTTGCGGTCGGCCGACACCGCTACCTTGAGCTTCTGCGCGGTCGGCGGCACCGGCAGGTTCACCGAACCGGTGAGCACCGCGGGTCTCCCCCGGTCACCGTTGGTCGACGCCATCGGTTCCGTCCGCCCCTTCGTCAGCGTGACCGACGCGTAGACGTTCGGGGTGAACTCGGCGGCGATCGGCACATCGATCACCGCGGCCGAACTCGTCACCTCGAATCGCCGGGCCTCGACCACACCATTGCGCTCGAGCGTCAGGAGACCCGATGCCTTCGTCCACGGTGACTTGATCAAGATCTTGGCCGTGTCGCCGGCGGCGTAGGTTTGCTTGTCGGCGACCAGTTCGACGGTCGGCGAGTCGCTGTTCTCCTCCCACGCGACTTCGCCGGCACCGATCACGTAGTCGATCAACCCGGATTCGAGATAGTTCTGCCGGGCGTCGGAACCGAAGACCCGGATCTCGTAGGTACCCGGCTTGTCCGGCGTGAACGCGACCGTGGTCGCCGCATCAGCCGTCGACGTGAATTCCTTCGAGCCGATCTCCTTCTCGCGCCATCCACCTTCCCTGACCCGGTCGCCGTTGGACGAAACCCGCTCCACCGAGACCCAGTCCCACCGGAACAGCTTCGCCGTGCCCTTGACCGCACCGATCACGGCACCCTTCGGCGTGGCCGCAACGATCTCTGCGGTGAGGGCCTTGCCGGCGCGGGCGAACGAACCGGTCCGACGGACGCCGAAGCTGAACTCACCGGGGTAGACGATGGTCGTGGCCCGGGCGGCGAAGGCCTGCCGGCTGACGTCGGAGACCTCCGCCTCGAAGGTGACTTCGAGCGGACGGTGACGTCGGGTTTCGACGGGAAGTGAACCGGTGGCAGTGGTGACACCGCCGGCGCCGATCGTCTCCGGGAGCGACGCGTTCGTCAGCTCGTTCGGCGTGTCCGGTGCGCATGTGTTGTTCACGTCGTAGAAGCACTGGTAGTCCCACGAGAACGAGTTCGGGTCGAGGCCTTTGACCTTCACCGGCGGGGACATGTAGGACGCGTAGATGCCGACGTTCCAGCGGACGGATCCGTCAGCGAGGGGCGCGCCGAAGAGGTATCGACTGGTCGCCGTGGCACTGAGGTCGTCGCCGCGGATGGCCTGCGCGCCGGCCTTCACGTCGACCACGAAGTCCGGTCGACGGAACGACGTGACGAGGAACGAGGCGTACGCGCCGGGAACGTTCACGGAGTACACGCCTTGGGATGCCCCGGAGGGAACGGCGAAGGCGAGGTCGAACGATCCCGCCGGCGAGACCTTCACCGATCGCCGGACGATGCGTGCACCACGACCGTCCTGCACGGTCAGCGGGAGTTCCACGATCGACTTCGGAAGCGCGCTTAGCTTCTCGAGCTCCTCCATGCGGAGGACACCCTTCACATGCACGCGGTCGCCGAGGCGGTACACGCCGCGGTCGGTGAACATGGAGCCCTTGAGCGTGGCACCGGGGGTCAGCTTGGCATCGAGGGCCAGTCGCTCCTTTCGATCGGCGAGCTCTTGGGCCGAGGCCGAGCTCTCGTCGAACTCGTAGGAGTAGTCGTCGCCCCACGTCCGCCAGCGGGTCTGGGCGTATGCCGTGTCGTCGGTTCCATCGGTCTTTGCTTCGACGATGGCGACGACGTCGCACGAACCGCAGCCGCGGTCAGGATGCGGCGGAGCGGTGACGACACCGTCGGCGTTCGTCTTGCCCGACCAGTAAGAGGCCTTGCCTTCGGCGAACAGCGAGATGGACGCACCCTTGACCGGTTCGCCCGTGGACAGCGAAGTGACCGCGACGACGACGTTCGACCGCGAGGCCTTGAGTGTCACGCCGAGGTCGGTCCGCTGCACCAGCATGACCTGCCATCCGGTGACGCCGCCGACGTCGCGGTCACGTCGCGAGCCGAGCGTCACGAACGGTGTCCCGTTGCCGTTGTAGCGCGAGCCCGGGACGATCGCTCCCGGGCGCACGGCGACGAGGAACACTCCACGTTCCTTCTTCGCAGTGGCGTCCTTGGCCGCTCCACCGAGACGAACCGACTGGATACCCGTCTGATCGGCGGCCTTGCCGATCGGAATCGCCCGCGGCGTCTCCTTCGCCAGCGACAGTGGCTTCGCCTTCGGCAGACCGGCGTAGGACCGGGCGATCTGGACGATGTCCGCCGGAGCGACGGTGCGCGAGATCACGTCGAGCGAGGTCACGTTGCGGACCCTCGTTCGAATCGACGAAACCGTGGGCTCGACGACGAGCTCACCGCCCGGCACCTGGGTGAACGTGGACAGCCGACCGAAGGTGACGAGCCGAACGGCGTCGTAGCCGAGGGTGCCGTCGAGCGTCGGCGTGTCCTTGCCCACCGTGATCTCATACGACCGACCAGGCTCGAACGTGGCCCAGTTGAGCTGCAACACGTCGCTGCTCGAGAGGTCGTCCGACGCGTCCGCCGGGGTCACATACGTCGTGACCGCATTTGTCTTTGTGTTACGTACACGTATCATTCCGTCGAGCGCCCGACCGAGCGGACTCACGCCGAGGATGTCCAAGGGCTTGAGCGACTCGGGGTCGCAACCCTTTCGACAGCCACGGGTCACCAGGAATGGGGTTCGGAGCGTGGCCGGACCGGCGACCGCGCGAGGGAGCGCGGCAAGAGGTCCGGCGTCGGACACGATCCCGGAACCGAGCACCGCCCAGATGCGGGCATCTGCCGGCGGATTCTTCTCGAGCGAGACCACCGTGCAGACCCCGGACTGCGGGTCATCGACGTTGCACCGCTCGTCGCGCAGGAACGACACCTTCGACGCCACCGTTGTGCGCGTGGCGGTGGCGGCGAGGCGGTCCTCGAACGCCTGCGTGCCGGCAGGGTCCTTGGCCCGCATCACCGCGAGTTCGTCGACGGTGGGACGGTACCGATCCATGCTCACCTTGACGGGCCGGAACTCCATCGTCGTGTTTGCTGCCAGCACCTCGCCTCGGACGTTCGGAACGCACGTCAGCCGGAGCGTGCGCAGTCCAACGTCGGCTGTCTGAACGCCTTCCGCACCGGAGAAGGAACACTGTGGACGCGGCGTCTCGAATGTGGTGGTCGAGGGAGTCGCCAGCGTCGTGCCGTCGAGGGCCTTCAATCCGCTCACGGTGACGGTGAAGGCCGTGGCGAGTGGGAGCGCGCGTTTCGGCTCGAACAGCAGCGTGCGGGTGGACGCCCATCGAAAGGCCCCGACGACCGGCGGGGTGATCTTCACGAATGGCGATGGATCGAGCTGTCCGCCGATGTCGCCGAGCGCCGCCACGGGCCGGTCGAACAGCCAGCGCAGGACCGTCCGATCGGCTGTGCGCAGACGGCCGGTCGGGGTCGCCAGCGCCACGCGAAGCGCTGCATCAGCCTTCGGTACCTGCAGTTTGGCGTACGACCCACCGATCGTTCCGGCCGCGGACGAGCCGGTGGAGCTCGCCGCATGGGCGACCGGCGGAAGGGCGCCGGCCGCCAGGAACACGGCAAGCACGGCCATGGCAGCTGGCCCGCGGCGGCGCTTCCCGGATTTTTCGGCGGTCGAGCCGAGTACGCGGGTGGTCTGGTCACTGCGATCCTGCGTCATAGCCGTCCTTGTCGTGGCCCGTTCGTCGACGGGACCGGGTCCCACGTTCACGTGTGGTTTCCGGTCCCCTACGCCCACGGGGTGTGTTCTAGCCGTTCAACCGGCTCGGTTGTAGGACGCCGCCCGGCGGGAATCCGGTTCCCGGTTCTTCGACTCGGCTTCCCTCGGCGTTCGGTCGCCACACTGAGCGAGAAAGTCCTTAGGTGTTCTTCCCCGGATGCCGATACTTCGTCCGTGTCATCTCCCGACGGCCGCTTCCGACTGGTCACCGAACGGCTGCAGGCCCGGAGCCGGCGGAACCTGACATCGCTGGTCGGCATCGTGATGCTGGTGGGCGGCATCGCCAACGGAGCACTTCTCGAACGTCCGAAGGCCATCGACAACCTCGATCGGGTCCTCGCCGCCGAGGTCGACACCGCAGCGCAGCAGCTCGATTCGTTCTACACCGGAATCTCGATTGCTCTGCGCGCCACCGCCCGGCAGGCGGACCTCGCCGGGGCGCTGCGCCCCTCGACCGGCGCAGCCCTCACGGCGGCGCAGTCGGCCGCTCGACTGCGCCGGGTCGAAGAGAGCCTGGACTATCTGCAGAGCATCTCATCGTTGCGCCTCGTCTCGCTCACGGTGTTCGCCCCTGACGGAACGGCGATGATGACGACGGGCAACTCCTCGGTCACCGGTGCGGCCATCACGGCACCCTCCGCAGCAGCGGACGTCGCAGGTGCACCGGGAACCCCCCTCCACATCAGCGCGGCGTTCTGGGGAGCGCCCGGCACGATCACGATCTCCAAGCCGCTCGGCATCGGGACGGCCGAACCGGTGATCGCCGTCGCCACTCCCGTGATTGCCGAGGGCGGCCGCAAGGTCGGCGTCCTCGAAGCCCGCACCCGCCTGGACGGACTGCGTCGGAGCCTCGGCGGACGTGTGTATCCCACACTGCTGATCAACGCCGCGACGGGAGCCACCGAGATCGACTCGAGGTCCGCGGCGAACGAGACCATGCGACGTGAGCCCGCTCCTGACGCCGACTCCTTCGTCCTGCGTGTTCCCGCAGCAGCGGTGCGCGGCTCGCTCGACGTCGACGCGCGCCGCACCTCCTGGATCCGGGCGAACACCATCGGCAACGAGAACGACTGGGTCGTCGCGGTCAAGAATCGCAACGAGAACTCCCTCCTCGACGGACTCGGACCGTCGACCTTCGGCCCGCTGTTCACTGGGTTGTTCCTCCTCGTCATGGCGCGGTCCTCGGCGCGCAGCGAACGCGGCCGCCTTGAACAGGCGCTGACCGACGAGCTCACCGGCCTCCCCAGCCGCCGACTCCTCAAGGACCGCCTCGAGCAGGCCGTGCTCCACGCCAAGCGAAGCGCCCCGGGCGCTGAGGTGGCCCTCATGGTGCTCGACCTCGATCGTTTCAAGGAAGTGAACGACGCCCTGGGCCACTCGAACGGCGACCGGCTCCTCGTGGAGATCGCTCGGCGGCTGCGTGGCGTGCTTCGGGAGAACGACACCATCGCCCGACTCGGCGGTGATGAGTTCGCCGTCGTGATCAGCACGTCGAGTCCGTCCGGCGATGTCGAGGTGGCCGAGAAGCTGCTCGCCGCGTTCAGTCAACCGGTCTCGATCGACGGACTCCTCATCACCGTCGGAGCGAGCATCGGCATCGCCCGCTTCCCCGCCGACGGAGAAGATCCCGAGCGGCTGCTGCGCAGCGCCGACGTGGCCATGTACAACTCGAAGCGAAACCGGTTGCCGTGGGTTCGCTACGCCGTCGAGAACGACCCCAGCGACCCTGCCCGTCTCGAGCTGCTCTCCGATCTGCGGTTGGCCATCGGGACGCCGCAGCTCGAACTTCACTACCAGCCCAAGGTGAACCTAGCGACCGACGAGGTCATGGGTGTCGAAGCGCTGCTGCGGTGGACCCATCCGACGAAGGGCCCCATCCGACCGGACACTTTCATCAGCATCGCTGAGCAGACCGGAGTCATCGCGCCTCTCACCGACGACGTGCTGCGCAAGGCGGCGCGTCAGCTCCGCATCTGGATGCAGGAGGGCCGGCAGCTGTCCGTCTCGGTCAACATCTCGGCCGCGAACCTCACCGAGGGCGAGTTCGTCGAGCGGGTCCGACGCATCGTCACCGAAGAAGACGCGCCAGCCGAGTACATCACACTCGAACTCACCGAGAGTGCGGTCATGAGCGATCATCGACGCGGCTTGGAGGTGCTCAACGAACTCGCTTCGATCGGCTTCCGCCTGTCGATCGACGACTTCGGCACCGGCTACTCGTCGCTGTCGTACCTCCAGCGCCTGCCGGTGGACGAGCTCAAGATCGACCGCTCCTTCGTCAAGACGCTCACCGATGACCAGGTCAACCGGTCGATCGTGCGATCGACGGTGGACCTCGGCCACAACCTCGGCCTCTCGGTGGTCGCCGAAGGTGTCGAGGACGGCGAGACGCTCAGCGCGCTCGCCGAGCTCGGCTGCGATGCTGCACAGGGCTACTTCATCGCCCGACCGATGTCGGCATCGGCCTTCCTCGACTGGCTCGAGGCCCGGCCCTCCGAGGCCGTCCCGGTCGGCGACATCTTGCCGGCCACTCCCGCGGCCATGCTGACCATCGAGCTTCCCCCCAACTGAGCAGACAGTTGACGGCGCCAGATTCGCCCCTCGGCGCTACACGGCATCGTTGGAGCGCCTCGCCTGTTCGACGGCCCTGATGATCTGAGCGACAACCACCTGCGTCGGACGGTCATCCACATCCACGATGATGCCGGCGGCATCGGCATAGAGCGGGAAACGTTCGGTGATCAGACGCCGGAGCACTCCTTCGGGATCGCCCGCCAGCACCGGCCGTCCGGCTCCCGTCCCGACGCGGGTGACCAGGGTTTCCAGCGACGCACGGAGCCACACCACGTCCGACCACGAGCGGAGCAGCAACCGGTTGTGCTCGGCGATCACCGCCCCGCCGCCGAGCGACAGGACAGCCGGAGTCTGCGTGGCCAGGCAGTCGGAGATCACCTCGGACTCCTTCGCCCGGAACCACGCCTCGCCGTGGGTCGAGAAGATCTGCGCGATCGGCATGCCGACGGAAGCGACGATCTCGGCGTCGGTGTCGAGCAACGGGCGGCGGATTCGCCGCGCCAGCGCGTGACCGACCGTTGACTTCCCCGATCCCATCATGCCGACGAGCGAGATGTGGCGAGGCGAGGCCGGCTGAACGGGCCTTCGTCGTGAGGCGGACCGCAATGTCGTGGGCGCTTACTGCTTCGCCGCGAGGTACTCGACGTAGGACCGGTGGTTCCGGACGAACTCCGCCACGGTGTCGCCACCGAACTTCCGTTGGGCCTCGGAGGCCAGGACCAATGCGACCATCGTTTCGCCAACGACACCGAGTGCAGGGACCGCGGTCACGTCGGTGCGCTCCTTGAAGCTCACCGTGGCCTCTTTGGTCGCCGTGTCGACCGTCGCCAGGGTCGGCCTGTTCAAGGTGGCGAGCGGCTTCATCGCTGCACGCGCGACGAGCAACTCGCCGGTGGTCATGCCGCCTTCGGTGCCCCCGGCGAACGTGGACTCGCGCCGGTAGGTCGACGTGGTCGCGTCCCACACGATCGGGTCATGCGCTGCGCTTCCGCGGCGACCGGCCACCTCGAAGCCATCGCCGATCTCGACGCCCTTGACCGCCTGGATCGAGGCCAGCGCCTGGGCGAGGAGACCATCGATCTTGCGGTCCCAGTGCACATGACTCCCGAGCCCGACGGGCACGTTGTACGCCAGCACCTCGATGATGCCGCCGAGTGAGTCGCCATCCTTTGCGCACGCCTTGATCTCTTCGATCATCAACGCCTCGGCGGCTGCATCGAAGCACCGAACGGGCGACTCGTCGACCCGGGAGAGATCCGACGGACTCGGACGTCGCTCCGACGTGCTCCGCGCCTGACCCATCTGGATCACGTGGGAGAGCACGTCGACCCCGATCGACGCGAGAAGGGCCTTCGCCAACGAACCGGCAGCACACCGGGCCGCTGTCTCCCGTGCGCTCGCTCGTTCGAGCACGTTGCGGGCGTCGTCGAAGTCGTACTTCTGCATGCCCGTGAGGTCGGCATGACCGGGACGGGGCTGGGTGAGCGGTTTCGTGGTGGCCCCCGGTCCGGCACTCATCTCCTCCTGCCACTTCGGCCATTCCGTGTTCGCGATCATCACGCTCACCGGCGATCCGAGCGTCCGCCCATGGCGGACACCGCCCAAAAGCGTGACCTCGTCCTGCTCGAAGCGCATCCGCGGCCCACGGCCGTAGCCGAGTCGACGTCGGCCGAGCTCGGCCGCGATCTCCTCGGTGGTGATGGCAAGACCAGCCGGCAGGCCCTCCACGATCACGGTCAGGGCCTGCCCGTGGGACTCACCGGCGGTCAGATAACGAAGCACCCCGAGAGTCTACGAGCCCCCGGTCGCGCGCTGGGAGAGGCGCCGATCAGCCGACCAGGCCCGGCCACAGCGACAACAACAGGGCCCCGGCACACAGGTAGGGCCCGAACGCGATTTGGATCTTCAAGCCGTCGCGCACCTTCGTCCGAGTCGACAGTCGCTTGGCGATGACCAGCGCGATGCCGAAGACCGATCCGAACATGAATCCGGCAAGGAGGCCGACGTAGATCTGCGGCCAGCCGTGCCAGCCGAGGAGGAGGCCAACGAGCAAGCTCAAACGGGCGTCGCCCTGGCCCATTCCCGCCGGGACGAACAGCACGAGCATCCAGAGGAACCCGCTCGCCAGCAGCCCACCGAGCCCGGCACGAACGAACGACGACATCGTGTCGTCGGCGACCGCGGCGACAAGAAGCGCGGCGGCGGCGACAGCGGCCGCCGGGTACACGAGCTTCGTCGGGATCTTGTGCAGCCGGTAGTCGATGATCACGACACAGACGGCGACGAAGCCCAGCACCAGGTGGGCGGCAAGGGGCCAGGTCCAACCGACCCGCCAACCGATCAACGCCGACAGGGCGATCGTGAGCGCTTCGCTCACCGGCTGGTGCAGGGGAATCGAGGCCCCGCACGAACGGCACCTGCCGCGACGCGTCAGGAACGACACCACCGGGACGGTGTCGGCAATGCGCAGCCGCACGGCGCACGCGTCGCACCGGAAAGGAAGCGTGAGTCGCTCGGTGGCGTCGAGCAGCGGCGGGCGGGCGACGATCATCGACGCGAACGGGGCCAAGAGGACGCCCGCGAGAACACCCGCACCAATTCCCCACACCGCGGACACGGGTTCCGAGGCTACCCGTTGGCGGCGGCGAGCCCGCGGTGGCGGACCCTCACAACGCAGCGGGCCATCACCGTGCTGAACGCCGGGCCAATTCGGCTCGTACCGCGTCGCTGATCTCGTCGATCGGTGCCGACTCGCCGGTCCACAACGTGAACTGGCGCGCCCCCTGGTGGAGCAGCATGCCGAGTCCATCGACCGTCAGCAGGCCACGGGCACGCGCCGCCGACAGCAGCGCAGTCTCGAGCGGGTGGTAGACGAGGTCGTTGACGACCTGGCCGGCGGACAGCCTTTCGGGGTCCAGCGGCAGAGCATCGATTGCGTCCCCCATGCCCTGAGGGGTTGCGTTGATGATGATCTCCGCATCGGTGACGGCGTCGACCGATCGCCGGACCCCGAGCGGACCGGCGAGCGAAAGCGCCGCAGCAGCCCTGCCGTCATCACGGTTCACGACCGCGATCTCGGTGGCTCCGCGGCGAGCGAGCGCGAGCACGACGGAACGGCCGGCACCACCCGCGCCGATGACCATGCACCGCCTGCCGGCCGGGTCGCAGCCCGCGGCAACGAGCGCGTCGACACAGCCCGGACCGTCGGTCGACTCCGCCCGGAGCCGTCCACCATGCACGCGAAGCACGGTGTTCGCGGCGTCGAGCGCGATGACGTCGTCGCTCGCCTCGTCCACGGCGTGAGCGACGGCGGTCTTGTGCGGCATCGTGACCGAGAGGCCGCCGATGTTCATCGCCCGCATCGCCCGGAGGGCCTCGGGCGCACTCCCCGCGGCGACCGCGAACGCAACATAGACAGCATCGATCCCACTCGCCGCGAACGCCGCATTGTGCAGGGTCGGGGACAACGAATGCCGCACGGGATCGCCGATCACGCCGTAGACCGATGTGGTGCCCTGAGGCGAGGAACGAAGCGTCGACATCATCACCGACGCGTCCACCGCGCAGCCGGGACAACCCGACGGCTCATCGGACGCCGTTCTGTTCCGCGATCTTGATGTTCTTCTTGTGCTCTTTGAACGTCGAGGCGAACGCGTGATGGCCCTGCGCGTCGATCACGACGTAATAGAGCCAGTCCCCGGGTGTCGGGTTGAGCGCCGCCCGGATGGATTCGCGTCCCGGCGAAGCGATCGGGGTGGGGGGCAGACCTTTGCGGGTGTAGGTGTTGTACGGCCCGTCCTTCTGGAGATCCTCGAAGAGCACCCGGTCGACGTTGCCTCCCATTCCGTAGATCAGCGTCGCGTCGATCTGCAATGCCTGGTCCGCCGCCAGCCGGTTGTAGATCACCCGCGCCACCTTGCCGCGGTCCTCGTCGATCTTCGCTTCGCGTTCGATCAGCGATGCGACGATCAGCGCTTCGTAGGGCGATCGTCCGACCTTGGCGTTCGCGTTGGTGAGTCCCTCGGCGTCGGCGGCCACGTCGAACGCATCGACGAGACGGGCGACCACAGCTTCCTCGTCGTCGTCGAGGGAGAACTGATACGTGCTCGGGAACAGGAAGCCCTCGAGGTTCTCCGATGCCGTCGGCAGCAGCGAAGACCGGATCGTGCCGTTGGTCGCCACCTGCATGAAGCGAGCAGCGGTGCGACCGGGAAGGCGCGCACCCACACGGTCAGCGAATTGGGACAGCCGGAACCCTTCGGGGAAGGTGATCTTCTGCTCGTTGGGGACCTGCGGTCCGCGCGTAAGGGTCTCGAGAGCGGAGTCGAAGGTGTCGTTCTTGCGGAAGGTATAGCGGCCCGCATCGAACCCTCCCCGTCCCTTCCACTGCGCGTAGTACCGGAAGACACGCGGGTCGCCGATGATCCCCTCGTCGTGGAGGATCTCGCCGATCCGCTTCGTCGGCGTGTTCTTCGGAATGGTGATCTGGACAGCTTCGCCAACCGGCCCCGGGGGGTCGATCTGCTTTTGCAGCCACCGGACGCCATAGAGCGCTCCCGCGATCGCAATAGCACAGAACACCAGAAAGACGAGGAGTCCACGCCCGCGCCCGGGCGGTGCGGGGAAATCCTCGATGTCGATGTCGTCTCCGTCGAGATCGTCATCGAGAACGCCACGGCGCTTCGAGCGCCGGCCTTTCGGCTCCGCTACGGATGGTGTCGGCGTCGACACCGGCGTCGGTCGCGGCGCGGCGACCACGAGCTTCGGGAGCGGTGCTGGGTCGTCGGAGGGCGGCGGCGGGGCTGGACGGTCGGCTGGGCGGATGGGCGGCGAGTCCCACGCGCTCTCGCTTTCCCACGGATCGTTGGTCATCGTCCTGCCCTTCGTCCCGACCGACCGGAGAAGTCTGGCGCGGGTCCCGGTGCATGCTCGTACGTTTCACCGGAATTCCTCACGGCAGTAACGGGCCCCGAGTCGCGGGTGTCCGTCTGCCCGTCGAGCCAGCTCTGCAGGAGGACCGCGGCGGCGACCTTGTCCACCACGTGGCGACGGTCGCGAGCCTTCACGTTGCGCTCCTGGAGCGCACGGTGCGCTGTTGCCGTGGTGAACCGTTCGTCGTGGAGGACGACGGGAACGGCGAAGCGCAGAGCCAACTCGGCAACCTCGGTTCGGATGAGCGCTGCTGCGTGCCCTTCCCTGCCGTCGAGGCCGACCGGAAGTCCGACGACGATGGCATCGGGTTCGTACTCGTCAACGATCTTGGCGATCGCATCGTGATCATCTCGATGCGACCGGCCGCGGAGCACCACGGTGACCGGTGAGGCAAGTGTTCTTGTGAGGTCCGACGACGCGACGCCGATGCGCTTGGACCCCAGATCGAGGGACAGCACACGTGCCATCGTCGGTCACGCCCGCTTACGCGATTCCGGCGGCAGCTCGTGCCTGGGCAAGGGCGTCGTCGAGACCGTCCGGGTTGCGTCCGCCCGCGAGGGCAACGTCGGCCGCCTTGCCTCCGCCACCGCCGATCGACTTCACGGCCTCGGCAATGAGCTCCGATGCGTGGAATCCCGAGTCCTTCCGGACGGCCGAGATGAGCGCGACCCCTCCCGCCGACGGTGCCGACCCGAGGATTACAGCGTTCACGCCGGGCACGTCGCGCACCGCGATGGCAAGGTCCTTGAGGTCTTCGCGGGCAACGTCGTCGACCCGAGCGACAACGACACCGCGGACGGCGGCAGCCGCAAGGGTCTGAGCACGACCACCCGCCAGTTGGCGACGGAGCTGCTCGACTTCCTTCTCGAGGCCCTTGCGCTCGTCGAGCAGTCGGCCGACGCGGTCATGGAGATCTTCGGGCTTGACCCGCAGCAGCGACGACACGCCGTACAGAACGCGTTCGTCAGCACGCAGACGTTCGATCGTTCGCAGACCGGTGGTGGCCTCGATGCGACGGATGTTCGAGCCGATGGAGCTCTCGCTGGTGACCGTGACGGCGCCGATCTGACCCACGTTGCGGACGTGGGTGCCGCCGCAGAACTCGAGCGACGGACCGGCCTGCAGGACCCGGACCCGTTCGCCGTACTTGTCTCCGAAGAACGCGATGGCACCCATCTCCTCGGCTTCGGACTTGGTGACCTCGGGATTGTTTGTGTCGGCCGCCGTGAGCACGACCTCGTTCACGAGATTCTCGATGCGGTGAATCTGCTCGCTGCTCACTCCCTCGTAGTGCGAGAAGTCGAAACGAAGACGGTCAGGGCCCACCAGGGAGCCGGCCTGCTTCACGTGGTCGCCCAAGACCTGCCGCAGGGCCCAGTGGAGGAGATGGGTGGCCGTGTGATTGCGGCGGGTGGCATCGCGCTTCGCCGCATCGATATGTGCACTTGCCTTCTCTCCAACCTCGATCGAACCGGAGCGGACGACCGCCCGGTGCCGGACGAGCCCGGGGATCGCGTACGTCGTATCGATGACGGAGGCCACGCCGGTGGCGGTGCGGATCTCCCCGGTGTCGCCGACCTGGCCGCCGGACTCGGCGTAGAAGGGGGTGCGATCGAGAAACACCTCCACCGCCGATGCGTCTTCCGGATCGACGGTGACAACTCCGACCACGGTGGCGTCGCTCACCTCGGTGGAGCCGTAGCCCACGAAGGTCGTGATGCCGTGGAACTCCATGATGTCGCGGTACTGCCTGGCCTGCTCCTCAGGCGTCGATGCATCCTTTCGGGCCGATCGGGCCCGGTTGCGCTGCTCGTCCATGAGCACCGTGAAGCGCTCCTCGTCGACGGCCACGCTCCGCTCGCCGACGATCTCCCGGGTCAGTTCGAGTTGGAACCCGAAGGTGTCGTGGAGCTCGAACGCAGTGTCGCCGTCGAGCGGCGCACCGGTAGGAAGCGCGCGTAGCTTGTCGTCGAGCATCACGCTCCCCCGCTCGAGGGTGCGTCGGAACTGCTCCTCCTCGCGCGTGATCACGTTGAGGATGTGGTCGCGGCGCTCACGCACTGCGGGATACGCGTCGCCCATCACGTCGATCGCCACATCGACGAGCTCAGGCATGACGTTGCGCTTCGCACCGAGACGGTACGCATGCCGAACGGCGCGCCGCACGATGCGGCGCAGCACGTAGCCACGATCGTTGTTCGACGGGAAGACCTCGTCGCCGATCAGCATCGCGCTCGATCGGGCATGTTCGGCCAGCACTCGCAAGGAGAACGAATCGGCATCGTCGTAGTCGCCGACGATGTACGTGGCACCGGTGATGCTCCGGGCGCGATCGATCAGCGGAGCCATGAGATCGGTCTCCCACACCGCCTCCACACCCTGGAGAAGGCACAGGATCCGCTCGAGGCCGGCACCGGTGTCGATCGACGGCTTCGGCAGCGGTGTTCGAGTGCCGTCCTCCGCCTGGTCGAACTGCATGAACACGAGGTTCCAGAACTCGAGGAATCGAGCCTCAGCGGCCGGATTGAGCGGACCGCCTTCAGGTCCGTACTTTGCGCCGCGGTCGATATAGATCTCGCTGCATGGGCCACACGGACCGGTCGGACCCATCTGCCAGAAGTTGTCCTTGTCACCGAGCCGCTGGATCCGCGACTTGGGCATCTCGGTCAGGTCGAGCCACAGCGCTTCGGCCTCGTCGTCGGACTCGTGGACCGTGACCCACAGCTGCTCGGGATCGAAACCGAGGGTGCTCGTGGTGAAGTCCCACGCATAGGTGATCGCCTGCGACTTGAAGTAGTCACCGAAGCTGAAGTTGCCCAGCATCTCGAAGAACACCAGGTGACGGGCGGTGCGGCCGACGTCGTCGAGGTCGTTGTGCTTGCCCCCGGCCCGAGCGCATTTCTGGCTGGTCGTGGCCCGCTTGAACGGTGCGGTCTCGTCGCCGGTGAAGTACGGCTTGAACGGGACCATGCCGGCCACGGTGAACAGCAGGGACGGGTCGTGCGGGATCAGGCTCCCGGACGCAACCTCCTGGTGGCCGCGGGCAACGAAGTGGTCCAGGAAACTCCGGCGGAGCTCGTCGGAGGTTTTCGGCGGAGATGACGGACGCGGCGAGTTCGACATGGCCGGACGATCCTACCGGCCACCTGTTTCCCGCCTTCCCCGCTTTCGGCGTCTATTTCCTGCGCAGACCTTCGCGCAGTTCGGTCTCGCGGGTGCTGGCGGCGGAACGGCCTTCAGCGATCGCCGACCGGATCTTCTCGCGGGTCGCCGCGTTGCGGGACCGCGCGGCACCCCGGACACGGCGGGCGATCGCGCCGGGCGCGGCGGCCGCCACCTTTTCCGCGACGACGCGCTTGGCCTTGCGTTCGAGCCACCGCGATCCGACCGTTCCGGCGACGGCGCCCGTCGCCCACCAGATGACGCGCTTGAACATGGACATGATCGTAGGGCGGCGCGATGACCGGGACGCAACAGACGATCGGGAGGAACCTCGTCACCACCGCCGGAGCTTCAACCGGTCACGCGCCGCCCGAACCCGACGATCGCCCGACGCCGTGCGACCGTAGCGGCGAACTTGTTGTTGGCGCGGCCGACCGGGTCGGCGGGCCCAACGGGGTCAACCGCCACGACCTCACCCACCTCGTTCGCGCCTCGGCATTGCGCGGCATGCGCCAGCGCGTCAACTCTCGACCAAGACCACCACGGTCTCGGGCCGTACGCCGTCGTACTTCATTGCCGCGGCGCCCGCCTCGCTGTCCATCACCGCCTGGAACGCATCCATATCGGCAACCTCCATGAGGAGGCCGACGCGGTTCGGATTCTGCGGGTCGACAAACGTGCGGATGTTGAGGGCCACCGAGCCGAACACTTCCCTTCGTTTGGGCGATGCCAGCCAG
Source organism: Acidimicrobiia bacterium (assembly GCA_031368215.1). Taxonomy (GTDB): domain Bacteria; phylum Actinomycetota; class Acidimicrobiia; order Acidimicrobiales; family JANYDT01; genus JANLQX01. The sequence goes on from JANLRD010000276.1 coordinate 76,243, forward strand.
TGCGCGACGTCCTCGACTTCATGGAATGCAATCAATGTTGGCATCGGATGTTCTCCTGAGTTCGGACCGGAACGCTCTGGTCTCGTCGGGAACGTACCACGGTCCACGCGTGCGGCGCTCGCCTGGTGATTCGCCGTCGTTCGATCGTATGACGCAGGCCGGCGGCATACGAGGAGATGGGCTCGATTGCTGACCGACGGTCGTACACGCAGCGTCCGGAGTGAGTTCCGAATTCGAACGTCAGCCACGCGAGTTCACCCCGTCGGCGGATCGGCCGCGCAATCCACACGGGTCGGTCGAGAACTCCGCCGAGAACTTGCCGGCACCTCTTGCGCCTACGCGACCCGGACTACTTCTTCGGTGTCTTCGCCGGCTCCGTGGCCTTGGCGAGACGGGCGAGCGCCCGACGACCGCCGGTCAACCACGCCAGCAGTTTGACGAACGGGTTGGTCACGGCGTTGTAGGCCAGCTTCGACGCCGCATCGGCAGTGCCCGTCAGGGACGCCGCGGTCTCGAGCAGCACGTCGGCCTTGCGATTGGCGCCCTCCGCTTTGCGGAGCGCGGAGCGGGTGTCGGCCAGGAGCGGGAGCGTCTGGGTGCGGAGCTCGGCGAGCCCGGACGCGAGGTCACGCACCGTCCGCAGCAGTGCGCGGACGGCCAGCGCCAGGCCGATCACGAGGACCACCAGGCCGGCACCGGCGACCACCAACAGCCATTGCCACCAGGTCATTCGCCGGACCGTTCGTCGATGCGTCCGAGCTGACCCCGCTCCGCCATGCGGGCCGCCACCCGGCTCTCGTGGCCGTGGGACGACGGCGCGTAATACGTCCGGTCGACGAGATCATCGGGTAGGTACTGCTGGGCGACGAAGCCGGTCGGGTCGTCATGGGGGTAGCGGTATCCCTTGCCGTGTCCCAGGCGGGCGGCTCCTGCGTAGTGGGCGTCACGGAGATGGATCGGCACCGCGCCAGCCGCTCGTTCGGCGACGTCGGCCATCGCCGACCAGATCCCGAGGGCAACACGATTCGACTTCGGGGCAGTTGCCAGGTGGACCACGGCCTGCGCCAGCACCAGTTGGGCCTCGGGCATGCCGACGGTCTCGACCGCGCGGCCGGCCGCCTCCGCCACGACGAGGCTCATCGGATCGGCCATACCGACATCTTCCGACGCGAAGATCATCAGGCGCCGGGCGACGAACCGGGCGTCGTCGCCGGCGGTGAGCATGCGGGCAAGCCAGTAGAGCGCAGCCTGCGCGTCACTGCCCCGGAGAGACTTGATAAGTGCACTGACCACATCGTAGTGATCGTCCGGACCGTAACGGAGAACCCGGGCATCCACGGCCGCCTCGGCGTCGGCCAGCGTGATACGGGCAGGTTCAGTCGGCGTGTCGCGACGGGGGTCGTCGGCGAGGGCGATCGCCACCTCGAGCGAGGTCAGTAGCGAGCGCCCATCGCCATCGGCCATCGCCACGAGATGATCCAGCGCGTCATCATCAGCGCGCGTACCATCGACGGCGAGACCGCGTCGGGCGAGCTCGTGCAGCGAGGCGGTGTCGTGCGGACGGAGCCGGAAGAGCGTCGAACGTGACAGCAGCGGACCGTTGACGGCGAAGCTCGGGTTCTCGGTGGTGGCGCCAACGAGGACGAGCGTCCCGTCCTCCACGCTCGGAAGGAGGGCGTCCTGCTGCGCCCGGTTGAAGCGGTGGATCTCGTCGAGGAACAAGATCGTGCCCCGCTGATGCAAGCGCAGTTCCTCACGGGCCAGTTCGACGGTCTCCCGAACATCCTTCACCCCGGCCGTCACCGCGGACATCGGCACGAATCGCTTCGACGTGGCCGCCGCGATCAGCGACGCGAGGGTCGTCTTCCCGGTGCCGGGGGGTCCCCACAGGATCAGTGAAGAGATCCGGTCGGATTCGATCAGCCTGCGCAGCGGCCGACCCGGAGCGAGGAGGTGGTCCTGGCCGACGACGTCATCGAGGGTCCTCGGCCGGAGCCTCGCGGCGAGGGGCGCCTGGCGTTCCAGACGCTCGCGCAGGCCGGCCGAGAACAGGTCGTCGTTCTCCGTGGCGGATCGGGCGGGCACCACACCATCCTGCCCGAGCCACCCGCCGGCCGCGAGAAGCCGCCGACCCTGCGCTCAACCGCATCAGGCGCTCCGTGCGCCGCACATCGCCCCATTCACGCCGCACATCACCGGTTTTGAGCCCAAAACGGCACCATTTCCGTCGATGTGCGGCAGGAGAGGCGTCATCTGCGGCAAGAATCAACAGATCTGCGGCGGCCGCGTTGGCTCCGGCTGGTCGATCGAGCCTTAGCCTGGGCCGGTGCGTTGGACGATCCATGGCGAGCGGAACCTCTACGAGTCCGAGTGGGTGACCCTGGCGATGACCGATGTCGAGGTCCCGGCGATCGGGGACCGGGCCGCCGTCCGTTTCGAACATCACGTCGTGCGCATGCCGGCGCCGGCGGCCGGGGTCGTCGTCCATGACCCGGACCGCGGGGTACTGCTGCTGTGGCGGCACCGGTTCATCACCGACACGTGGGGCTGGGAGGTGCCAGCCGGCAAGGTCGACCCGGGTGAGGACGCCCCGACCGCCGCAGCTCGTGAGGTCCTCGAGGAAACCGGCTGGTCAGCGGGGCCCTTGACCCACCTCTGCACCTACGCCCCGGTCAGCGGCGTCGGCGACCACCGATTCGAGCTCTACGCCGCCGCGGGGGCGGACTACGTCGGGGAGCCGACCGACCCGGCGGAGGCCGAGCGGATCGACTGGGTCCCGGTGGCGAAGCTGCGCGAGGAGATCCGTGCCGGCCGGGTCGACAATGGCCTCAGCCTGACGGCCCTCCTCTGGTGCCTCGTGGAGGGCATCATCGCCTGAGCTGCCCGCACGTTCTGGGTCGGCTCACGTCCGTGGGGTCGGGATCAATGCAGAAATGCCAGTGCAGAAATGCCGGTCCAGCCGACCCAGGACGTTCCAGCCGAGCCAGAAGGTCAAGCCTTGGGCGGGAGGGTGCGTAGGCCGAGCTCGGTGAGGTGCTTGTCGAGGATGTTCGTCGGTGACCCGGTCATCGGGTCGAGACCCGACTGGGTCTTCGGGAACGCGATGACCTCGCGGATGTTCTCTTCACCGGCCAGGATCGCCACCAGACGATCGACGCCGTAGGCGAAGCCTCCATGGGGCGGGGCGCCGAACTTGAACGGGTTCAGGAAGAAGCCGAACTTGCGCTGGGCCTCCTCCGGCGAGATGCCGAGCAGACCGAAGATGCGCTGCTGCAGCTCGGGCTTGTGAATACGGATCGAGCCCGAGCCCAGCTCCCAGCCGTTGAGCGTGAGGTCGTAGGCCTGGGCGCGGACCGAGAACGGGTCCGTCTCGAGCTTGTCGACGTCGTCGACGTGGGGATGAGTGAAGGCATGATGCGCCGGAATCGGGTTCCCGGCGTCGGACACCCCGTGGAACATCGGGAAGTCGACGATCCACAGAAAGCTCAGACCCTCGTTGATGGGGGGCTTGCCGAGCTCGAGGCGGAGCGCTCCGAGCACGGTGCGCACCGGATCGAGGTCGCCTGCCTGGAAGAACAGCAGGTCACCCGCTTCCGCGCCGGTGGCCACGAGGACCGCTCGCATCTCCTCGGCCGACATGAACTTGGCGACCGGCCCCTCGACCTCGGGCGCATCGCCCACCGACTTGACCTTGAACCAGGCCAGGCCCTTGGCACCCAGGCGCTTGACGAACTCGGTGAGCTGATCGATGCGGTTGCGGGTGAGCTCGGCGCCGCCCGGGAGACGAAGACCCTTGACCGAGGGCGTCTGGAAGACCTTGGCCTCGGTGTTGGCGAAGATCGCAGTCAGCTCGACGAGCTTCATGTCGAAGCGGACGTCGGGCTTGTCGGAGCCGTATTCCTCCATCGCCTGGGTCCACGTCATGCGCGGGATCACGTCCATCGGACGCGATCCGGTGACAGCCTCCGCGGCGGCCAGAACGGATTCCGAGATGCATTCGAGGATGTCGTCCTGGGTGACGAAGCTCATCTCGGCGTCCAGCTGGGTGAACTCGAACTGACGGTCAGCGCGCAGATCTTCATCGCGCATACAACGGGCGATCTGGAAGTAGCGGTCGGCGCCGGCAACCATCAGCAGCTGCTTGAACAACTGCGGGCTCTGCGGGAGCGCGTAGAAGCTGCCCGGGGAGAGCCGTGAGGGAACGACGAACTCGCGAGCGCCTTCGGGCGTGGAGGGCATGAGCATCGGGGTCTCGACCTCGGTGAAGCCCTGCGCGTCCATGGACTTCCGGATCGCCGCGTTGACCTTGGAGCGAAGACGCAGGTTGCGCTGCATCCGCTCACGCCGGAGATCGAGGTAGCGGTGCTTGAGGCGCATGTTCTCATCGACCGTGGGCGATCCCTCCCGTTCGACGATCGGAAAGACCGGCGGCTCGGCCGCATTGAGGATCTCGACGGAGCACTTCTTCAGCTCGATCGTGCCCGTGGGGAGCTTGGCGTTGATGGTCTCGTCGGAACGTGCGGTCACGGTGCCCGAGATCCGGACGACGTATTCGCTGCGGAGGTCGGCGGCGCCGTCGACGACACACTGGATCACGCCGGTACGGTCACGCACGTCGACGAATGCGAGGTGCTGGCTGTGCTCCCGGCGGGTCGACACCCATCCGCACACGACGACCTCACGGCCGACGTCGCCGACGTTGAGCTCCCCGCAGTAGTCGGATCGCATGCCGCGGGCACGGTCGGGACGGGAGGAGGTGGAGGTCGGCGAAGTCACGGGGATCAATTCTGGTCGACGGCGGGACGAGCAATGAGCGAAGCAACCTGCGTCACCAGTTCGTGACGCGCAATCCGGCGCTGACTTGACTCGCCGCGCAGAATACGGAGCGTGACTTCGCCGGCGTCGAGCTCGTCGGTTCCGATGATGACGGCAACCGCCGCACCGGACCGGTCAGCGCCCTTCATCTGCGCTTTCATCGACTTGGCGTCGAAGGCGCGGTCGGCCGACAGGCCCGCACGGCGCAATTCGGCGACGGCGGTGACCGCTTCCGACCCTCCGGTGGTGTCGATGACGAACACGTCCACGCACGCGTCGGGGGTGGGAAACACGCCCTCGGCGTCGCAGGCCATCAGGATCCGGTCGATGCCGAGTGCAAAGCCGATGCCCGGGGTCGACGGTCCGTCGAGCTGTTGCACCAAATTGTTGTAGTGCCCGCCGCCGCCGATGGCGTTCTGGGCGGAGTCGAGGGAGTCGGCGGCGAACTCGAAGAGCGTGTGCGTGTAGTAGTCGAGACCCCGGACGAGGCGAGGGTCCACGATGAACGGGATCCCGATGGACCCCAGCCCGGTCTGGACGGCGGCAAAGTGTTCGCCGACGTCGCCGACGAGGAACTCAGAGATGCGCGGTGCGCCGGCGATGATGGGCTGATCGGGCTCCCGCTTGGAGTCGAGGACCCGCAACGGGTTCTTTTCGAGAGTCTCGCGGGACTGCGTGGTGAGCTGGTGCGCCCGGGCCATGAAGTAGGCCCGGAGCGCGTCGAGGTACGGCAACCGGGTGGTCTCATCGCCGAGCGAGTTGAGACGAACGGTGAACCGCCGGAGCCCGAGGTCGCGGAAGAAGTCGTGGGCGAGGGCGATCATCTCGACGTCGACCTGGGGATCGTTCGATCCGACGCATTCGGCGTCGAGCTGCATGAACTGACGGAACCGACCGGCCTGGGGCTTCTCGTGACGGAACGCCGCTCCCCACGCCCACACTTTCCACGGCAGCACCTGGGGCCGGCGCTGCACGAAGATGCGCGCGAGTGACGCAGTGAACTCCGGACGAAGGGCGATCCGCGAACCGTCCTTGTCGAGGAAGTCGTACATCTCCTTGGTGACGACGTCGGTCGAGTCACCGATGCGGAGGAACACGCCGAGCTCCTCGAGCATTGGCGGCACGACTTCGCCGTACCCGGCGCGGGCGCAATGCTCGGCGAAGGTGCGTACGAGCGCACGCCAACGATCGGTGTCGGGCGGGAGGAGGTCACGGAATCCCGTGAGGGTCTGGAACATGTCAGGCCTTCAGTGGACGCAACGCCGGTCGTGCGAGCAGCGAAGGGAAGCGGGGCGGCCCTGCGGCGGGGAGAGGAGTTGGCAGCACGGGCCGACGAGGCTACCCGGACCGACAAGCGAGGGGCCGCAGGTTTCGTCCAGCCCGCAACCGAAGCTCGCCGATGCACCGTTCGTGGCACACCGCCAACCCTTCTGATCGGCCGTCGAAGGGTTGACCTGCGCTCAAGGACCGACCCCAGCATGCCGACATCTGGGCCGTGAGACTGTGCGCGCCGAGACGAGCGGTAGGGCCGGCGCGCCCGTCCTCTTGGCGGACTCGAGGCGAACGGGGCGCCGTCGCGGTCGAATTCGCCATCGTCGCCACCCTCCTCGTGCCGCTCGTCGCCGGAATCATCGACTTCGGGACCCTGTTCCAGAAGCGCCAGGCGGTCCAGGATTCGACCCGCGCCGGAGCCCGAGTCGGTTCGGCATCCTGCGCCATCCTCAGCGGCAGCCCGATCAGCCCGAACTGCGTGGCCGGCAACCTGGTCGATCAGGACGCGAAGATCATGCAGGCGCTGCGGGCGCGGCTGGGGTCCTCGGTCAGTCAGGTCACCAAGATCGTCGTCTACCGCTCCGTGGCTCTCGATGACGACGCCACGCCGCTACGCGGCCGGATGATCAGCGCGTGCCGCGAAACGACCGTTCCGGGCGGCGTGAACAGATTCTGCAACGTGTATGGGCCGAACGAGCTGGCTCTGGTCGATTCGCTGGACGACGCCGCCCTCGCCACCCGGTTCTCGTGTGCCGATCTCGCCCGGTTCTGGTGTCCGACGACGCGCGAGCGGGCCAGACGGGCCGACGACGCATACATCGGCGTGCAGGTGGAGCTGCGCCATCCGCACATCGTCCGGCTGTTCGGGTCCGACGTGAAGATCACCTACCGGTCGGTGTTCCGTCTCGATCCGAACGCCGCCGATCCGGACCGCCCCCGGCCGCTGCCGGTCCCGCCTCCGCCCATCGCGCGCACCACCACCACGACCAGCACCACGACCACGACGACCACCACCACACTCCCACCGCCCACCACGACAACCCTCCCACCGCCCACCACAACCGAGGCGCCGACAACAACCACGATCGGGCCGCCGACGACGACGGCGCCGCCCACGACCTCGACCTCACCGCCCGCCACGACCACGACGATCCCGCTGCCGACGACCACCACGCTCCCGCCACCGACCACCACGACAACGACCACGACCCCGCCGCCGACGACCACAACGGCAGCACCACCGACCACGACCTCACCGCCGACGACCACGACCACCACGACGACACGGGCGCCCCGTCCATGCTGTTGATGCGGTCTTCCCGTTCCGGCCGGGCCGGCGACGCCGGTCGTGAGCGGGGCGCGTCTGCCGTTGAAGCCGCGCTGGTTGCGCCGCTGTTCTTCCTGTTCGTGTTCGCCATCATCGAGTTCGGGGTGTTCCTGTTCAACACCGACGCCGTCGCCAACTCGTCCCGGGCCGCAACCCGTGAAGCTTCCACGTGGGCCGCCTCCCCACTGGCGGACTACAACGTCCTGCGCGCCGCCAACAAGTCGCTCGGCAGCCTCGCCGCGCGGGTCGACGCGGTGATCGTGTTCCGTGGCACCTCGGCGAGCAGCCCGGTGCCGGCTGCGTGCGTGGCCCAGATCGCCACGACCAGCCGCGGGGTACCCGGCGAGTGCAACATCTACCGGCAGGCCGATCTCCGCAACCTCAACGAGGCCAACTTTGGGTGGTCGGACCTGAACACCGTCGCCGAGAACCTGGGCAAGTGGGACGAGTCCTGGCCGGCCACCCGCCGCATCGAGGAGATCACCGGAGACGTGAGTCCCGACTGGGTCGGCGTCTACGTTCAGGCGCGTCACAAGAGCCTCAGTGGCGTGGTCCCCTCGCGCAAGATCAAGCGGACGTCGCTGGCCCAGATCGAACCGCAACGAGCCGCGTGATGCCCGCCGAACTCCCCCCTGTCTCTCCGGCGACCGTCGCGCACGATCCATGCGTCACCCACGTGGCACGAACCATGTCCCCACAGGTACGCGTCGTGTCGCGTCCGGAGCGCGAGCGCGGATTCGTGGCCGTGACGACAGCGATTCTTCTCATCATCATGCTGATGGCGACGGCCCTCGCCCTCGATGTCGCCGTTTGGTATATGCGCGGACTCGAGCTCCAGCGAACGGCCGACGCCGCTGCGCTCTCCGCCGTGGTCCGGATGCCGAACTTCGTCAAAGCCGAAGCGGCGGCTCGCGAGAGTGCCACGCGCAATGGGCTGGACCCGGCCTCGATCGTCGTGGCGCGCGATCCCAAGAGCCCACGACGGATCAAGGTCAGCGTGAAGCAGAACGTGCAATCGTTCTTCGGCAAGCTCCTGCGGCCGTCCACCGTCGTCGGCCGACAGGCCACGGCGGAGTTCGTGTCGGCGATCGACATGGGCTCGAAACTCAACGGCATCGGCACCGCCGACCTCATCACCTATCCGGTCGTCGGCAACCAGGGCTTCTGGCTGGCCATCAACGGGTACTGCACCGCCAAGGAGGACGGCGACCGCTTCGCCTCGGCCTTCGACGGCAATCGTGCCGGCAGGGTCACGTCGTGCACCCTCACGCCTCCAGTGGTCGAGAACGACGACTACCGACGCCCCGGGGTCGATGCGCCGCAGTACACGTATCTCGTCAACATCCCGTGCCCGACGCCCGGGGAAGATCCGTGCACGACGAACCCGGCCAGGGACACCGTCGTCGAGGTCTACAACCCGCAGTTCGACATGAGCAATGAGGCCGCATCGATCGACACCAACACGATCCAGGACAGCGACCCGAACTTCGGAAACGCTCAGATCAACACCAACTTCGCCCTCCGCAACCCCGACGGCGATCCGATGCCCGCGCCGAACACGCCTCGGAGTTACGGCACCTGCAACAACTGCTCGGGCTCGAACGGCTGGACCGAACTGTTCCGGATCCCCGCATCCGCCGGTGCGGGGCCATTCAAGGTCGATGTGAACACCGACGAGGGGCAGGCGAACTCCTATGGCTCGAACGCCTTTGCGCTGCTCGCGCACTGGGCCGGCGATCCGCTCGCGGCGTGTGCCGCAGACTGCCCCACGATGTCAGGTGAGTCGAGCATCAGCGTTTTCGCGAACGCGTCGGGTGACACCGTCGACTTCTTCTTGGCCCGACTGGCTCCCGCCCTCGACTTCCGCGGCAAGCGGATACAGATCCTGCTGTGGGACGTCGGCGAAGGTGCCAACACCATCTCGATCCTCCAGCCCACCGCCCTGTCGGGCTACCAGCCCATGCCCTTCCGCTTCCGGACCTTCGACCATGGTCTGGTGGGGGTCCCCGCCGATGACGGGTTCCCGCTCACCAACGTGCCGGGCGGGGTGCTCGATGTGAGCGGACCGGCAAGCACGCTCGGGGCCCAGGCGCCACCGTGGCCGCTCAGCGAGCGGGCCAACGACTACAAGTTCAACGGGCGGATGATTTCACTCGAACTCACCGTGCCCACAGACTACGGATGTGTCCCGCTCAGCCGTCCGTGTGTCCCCGCACCCCTCCCGGAGGACGGCTGGTGGAAGATCCGCTACACGACGTCGCTCGGCGCGGTGTTCGACCGCTCGACGTGGACCGTCCGCCTGCTCGGCGACCCGGTGCACCTCGTCGCCGAGTAACACCGGCGACGACGGGACACCCGGCTAATCGGCGGCGCGCTGCTCCTTGCCGGGCAGCACCCGGAAGGCATCGAACACGCTCTCCACGGTGCGCACCGAGCGCAGGATCGCATCGAGATGTGACGGGTCGGCCAACTCGAAGTCGAACCGCTGATGGGCCACGCGGTCGGGGGTGGTGTGGGTCGAACAGCCGAGCACGTTCACGTGGTTGTCGGACAGCACGCGTGCCACGTCGGCGAGGAGGCGGGCCCGGTCGAACGCCTCGACCATGATCGAGACGACGTAGACCGTCTTTCGGCGGTCGGCGCTCTGATCCCATTCGACCTCGATGGTGCGGGCCACGTCGCCGACCCGAAGGGCCCGGGAGTTCGAGCAGTCGGAGCGATGCACACTCACCCCGCGACCGCGGGTGACGAAACCGAGAATCTCGTCGCCCGGAACCGGTGTGCAACAGCGGGCGAGCCGGACCAAGAAGTCGTCGAAGCCTTCGACGTGCACGCCTCCGGTGTGGGCGCGTCGGTTCGAACGATTCGGGCGCTGGCGAACGGTGGGCGCGGGCAGCTGCTCTTCGTGTTCTCCCCCGCGGAGCTCCCGCTGCAGGCGCTGGAGGACCTGCTGCGCCGACACGTGTCCTTCGCCGATCGCCACGTACAGCTGATCGAGATCATCGAGGCCCAGGTCGGCGACAACCGCCTTCGTCGCCGCGGGTCCGATCAGCTTCATCGTCGGCATACTCTCCTTGCGGAGGGCCTTGACAAGTTCCTCACGGCCGTTTTCGAGCGCGTCCTCGCGACGCTCCTTCGAGAACCACTGTTTGATCTTGTTGCGTGCCCGCGGCGTGACCGCGATCTTCAGCCAGTCACGCGTGGGGGCAGCCGTCTCCACCTTCGACGTGATCACTTCGACCGTCTCGCCGGAGTTGAGCGTCGTGTCGAGCGGCGCGAGACGGCCGTTGACGCGCGCGCCGATGCAGCGGTGCCCGACATCGGTGTGGATCGCGTAGGCGAAGTCGATGGGCGTCGCCCCCACCGGGAGGGTGATCACCCGACCCTTCGGCGTGAACACGAACACCTCTTCCTGATCGAGATCGACCTTGATCGTCGCGAGGAACTCGCCGGGCTCGTCGCTGTCGGGCGAGGCGTCGACGAGTCGCTGCAACCACGCCATCTCATCGGGCTTCGGCGATGCTTTCTTCGACCGGCTCGGGTCCTTGTACTGCCAGTGTGCAGCGATGCCGTACTCGGCGATCTGATGCATCTCGAGAGACCTGATCTGGCACTCGAGGACTTTGCCCTCCGGGCCGACGACGGTCGTATGGAGCGACTGATACAGGTTGAACTTGGGCATCGCCACGTAGTCCTTGAAGCGCCCCTGCACCGGCTTCCACAGCGCGTGGATCGAGCCGAGTGCGGCATAGCAGTCCTTGACCGAGTCGACGACGATGCGAATCCCGACGAGGTCGTAGATGTCGTCGAACTCCTTGCCCTTCTTCACCATCTTCTCGTAGATGGACCAGTAGTGCTTCTCGCGCCCGGTCACCGTGGCGGTGATCTTCAGCGCGCTGAGACGATCGATGACTTCGTTGATGGCATTGGTGAGGTACGCCTCGCGCTCAGGCGTGCGCGTCTGCACCATCTGCTCGATCTCTGCGTACTTGCGGGGTTCGAGTGCCCGGAAGCTGAGATCTTCGAGCTCGTGCTTGACTTCGCCGATGCCGAGCCGGTGTGCGAGCGGCGCGTAGATGTCGAGGGTCTCCTGCGCCGTGCGGCGGCGCTTCCAGTCCTCGCTCACTGCGTCGATCGTGCGCATGTTGTGGAGCCGATCGGCGAGCTTGATGAGCAGCACCCGGAGGTCCTTGGCCATGGCCACGAGCATCTTGCGCATGGTCGCGGCTTGCTGTGCCTCCTTCGAATCGAACTGGATGCGATCGAGCTTGGTCACTCCGTCGACGATCGCCGCGACGTCGGGACCGAACTTCTCCGTCAGGTCATCGAGGGTGATACCCGTGTCCTCGACCGAGTCGTGGAGGATGGCAGCGGCAAGGGTGGTGTCATCGAGCCCCAAGCCGGCGAGCACAAGGGCGACGGCGACCGGATGGGTGATGTAGGGCTCTCCCGATTTCCGCTTCTGATCGCGGTGCGCCAGCGCTCCCATCTCGAAGGCCTTCTCGATCCGGTTGGTCGGCGCCTTCTTGTGGTGACGACGGAACTCGGCAAGGAGTTCGGTGATGATCGCCGGGTCGAGGGGATCGACCGCCCCGGTCGCGGCGTCGTCCGGCTTCGCCACGGTCGCTTTGCGAGTCGAGGTCGACGCGGTACTCATGGATCTACGTTACGGCAACCTGTTCACCCATCTCGGCCGACCCCGGCCGGGCGGTGCGACGGTCAGTACTCGAGGACGGAGGTGACCGGGGCGTCGAGCACCCCTCGCCCGGCGAGGAAGCCGAGCTCGATCACGAAGGCGCAGCCGACCACATCGGCCCCGACCCGACGCAGCAGGCGGATCCCCGCGCCCGCCGTGCCGCCGGTGGCCAGCACATCGTCGATGAGCAGCACCCGATCGGCCGAGGTCACGGCGTCTTCATGGATCTCCAGGGTGTCCGTCCCGTACTCCAGGTCGTAGGTCTCCGCCACGGTGCGCCACGGCAGCTTGCCCGGTTTGCGCAGGGGAACCATCCCGACGCCGAGCCGCTCCGCCACCATCGGGGCGAGGAGGAACCCGCGCGCCTCGATGCCGGCGATGACGGTGATCCCCTGATCGCGCCATGGTTCGGTGAGGAGGTCGAGGGTGAGCCTGAGCGACAACGGGTCGCGGAGCAACGGTGTGAGATCTTTGAAGGTGATGCCCGGCTTGGGGAAGTCGGCAATGTCGCGGATGCGACTGCGGAGGAGTTCGCGGTCCGTCATATTGCGACCGACGGAATCGGCTCCACGAATGCACGGATCAGGGCGCACACGGTGTCGAAGTCGTCCCAGTAGAGCATGTGACCGAGGTCGAGCCTCTCGACCTGCAGGGCACCGCCGAGCGCGGAAGCGAAGTGGGCGTGCTGCGCAGGGCCGACGAACTGGGCCTGGATCGCGTCGAGCAGCAGCGTAGGGCGGGCAACCGGCAGTGCCGGAAGCGGTCGCGACATCTCCGCCCACGCCTGGCCGACAACCGCCGGATCCCAGGGCGTCCGCCAGCCGTCGGGGCCGCGGACGGCGGCAAGCCTCGTGTCGGCGTCGGAATGGGGCACCGCTGCCGCGCTTCGCCCGGCACGCCGGACTTCGACGAGTTCGTCGAGCGTGTCGTACCCGCGAGCGCCGGAGATCATCCCGTCGGCAAGCCCTGACGTCTGCTCGGCCGGAAGGCCGATGGCCGGGTCGAGCAGGACAAGTGATGCCACCCGCTCGGGCGATGTGGCCAACAAATGCGCGCCGAGACACCCACCGAAGCTGTGGCCGACCACGGTGACGCTCTCGACGCCCTCGGTGTCGAGAACCCGGAGGAGGTCACCCAGATGATCCTCGATGCGAACGGGTCGCCCGTCCTCGCCCGCCGGCGATCGGCCGTGACCGCGAAGGTCGGGGGCCATCGCCCGGAACGAGGGAAACGCCGCCGCGGCCATCGGTGCGAACCGCCCACCGTGGCCGCTGACCCCGTGGAGGGCGAGGAGCGGCGGGCCATCGGCCACGCCGTAGCGGTGGATGTGCAGCGGGGTGCTCACCGAAGACCGCCGAACCAGACTTCGTCGACCCCGACGGAGGTGGGTGCCGGCTTGGCGCGGCGGAACCATTCGGTGCCGAACGACGTCTGATACGCCTCATCGGGCATCTGCAGGAAGAACGACGTGTCGGAGATCTGGCTGCGGTGGGCGGCCATGGAAGCGCGCTTCTGCGAAAGGTACGCACCCACGTCGACGGCCATCGTGAGCTCGGCTTCGGGAGTCCCCACCGGTGTGCCGTCGTCGGTCCCGGTCTCGGGGTCCCAACCCGGGTCGATGCCCATCTCTCGGAGGCTGGCGAAGAACCGCACCATCGCGTCACGGTTCATCGTGGCTTCGTAGACGAAGGGCGTGCCGGCCAACTCGGCGGCGCGATTGCCGACGTGGTGCACGGCGATGTGGTCGGGATGGCCGTACCCGCCGTGCCAGTCGTAGATCGTAAGTGTGCTTGCATTCTCCTCTTTGAGGATGGCCGCCAGCCGAACTGCAGCATCGTCGATCGCGGCGTTCATGAAGGAACCGGGATTGACGTTCTGCTCCCATCCCGTCATGCCGGAATCCTCGTACCCGAGGAACTCGACACGGTGGGCGCCGAGCGCAGCGGCCGATGCCGCAACCTCCTTGGCGCGTCGTTGCGCGAGCGATTCGCCCTCGGCGAGATCGTCGGGCGCCTCACCCCACTCGCCGCCGGTGGCCACGACCAACACGACCCGATGTCCCTCGGCCGCTGCCCGGGCCATGGAGCCGCCGGTGTTGATGCACTCGTCGTCGGGGTGCGCGTGAAAACAGACCAGAGTCGCCATAACGGTGAATGACCCTACTGGCGGTCAGCGCCGGTTGGCCTCACAGCACTCACCGCTGACCCCTCGGTGTCAGCGCTTCTTGCCCTGCTTGCGGGGACGCGGCGTTGCACCCTGCCAGGCTTTGGCGGCGTTCGCCGCCGCCTTTGCGGCACCCGTCGAGATGTCGCCGCCGGCCGAGAGCGTGCGGCCGATCGACGAGCGGGCGACAGCGCCTTCTTCTGCGGTGATGACACCATCAGCGCCGCCGAGGCGCTTGCGCAGGCTCGTCCACCGCTCCTCACGCTCCTTGATCCACGCCAGGATCGGCGAGGCCACGAAGATCGACGAGTACGCGCCGGTGAGGAGGCCGATGAACAGCGCCAGGCCGAAGTCGCCGAGTGCCGTCGCTCCCATGACGCCGGCGCCGATGATCAGCAGCGAAAGAACCGGGAGCACGGCGACGAACGACGTGTTCAGCGATCGCATGAGCACCTGGTTCATCGAGAGGTTCACGATGTCGGTGTAGGCAAGGCGGCCGGTCGGGCCGATGACCTTCTCGTTGTCGGACACTTTGTCGAACACCACGATCGTGTCGTAGAGCGAGAAGCCGAGGATCGTCAAGAACGCGATGACCGTAGCCGGAGTGACCTCGAATCCGGACAGCGCATAGATCCCGACGGTGACGAGGATGTCGTGCACCACCGCAGCCAACGCCGCGACGGCCATCTTCCACTGGAATCGGAGCGACACCCACAGGGCGATCACGAGGAAGAACACGATGAGCGCTTGGCGCGCCTTTTTCGTGACGTCCTTGCCCCAGGAGGGGCCGACGTAGTTCACGCTGACGTCGTCGGCGGTGAGCTTCGTCCCGGCGGCCTTGGCCAGCGCCTCGGACACGCGGGCACGTATGACGTCGGTCGATTGCTCGGCCTTCACCCGGAGCCGCTTTTCGCCACCAGCCGTCACCTCCTGAATGGTGACAGCACGGCCGACGATCGGCCCGACCACGTCGCGCGCCTTGGGGATCGACAGCGTGCTGGTGGTGACCTCCCAGGACGTCCCGCCTTCGAAGTCAATGCCGAGCTTGAGGCCGCGACCTATCAGCGCGCCGATGCCGACGATGATGACGAGTCCGGAGATCGCCACCCACGTACGCCAACGGCGGACAAACTCGTAGTTCGTCGCACCCGTCGTGAGCTTGTGCCAGACCGACGTCCGGATGGGTGCCGTGGGGATGTCCGTGGTCGTCACAGCTGCGCTCCAGCGTTCGCCGAGCCGGGCACCAGGCGCCCGCCCGAAGGGGTGAGTTTCGTGGGTCCGTCACCGGCGCTCCCGATCGCACCGCTCTTCATCTGCCGTTCGGCGATGAGGGTGACGATCGGGCGCGTGAACGCCCACGCCACGACGAGGTCGAGGGTGGTCGAGATCAGGAGGAACAGGGCGAAGCCCCGCACCGAGCCGACGGTGAGGAAGTACAGAACGCCGGCGCCGATCAGCGAGGTGAAGTCAGCGGCGATGATGGTGCGGAACGCGCTCTTGAAGCCGCGATCGACGGACTGCGCGGCGTTGCGTCCGGCGCGTAACTCGTCACGCATCCGTTCGAAGAACACGACGTAGGAGTCGACCGTCGTGCCGAACGACACGATGATGCCGACCACCCCGGAAAGGCTGAGCGCCAGGCCCTGCTTCTCGGAAAGGAAGGACACCAGCGACCACATCAGACCGCCGGAGACGAGGAGGCCGAGAACAACGACGAGACCGAGCCGCCGGTAATAGAAGATCATGTAGGCGGCAACCAGCAGCAGGCCGATCAGACCCGTGAAGAGGCCCGCCCGCAGCGAGTCCTTGCCGAGCGACGCCGAGACGTTCTGCACGGTCTGGGGCACCAGGGTGACGGGCAGGGATCCGAACTTCAGCGCCGTCGCAAGGTCCTTCGCTTCGCGTTGGGAGAAGCTCCCGGAAATCTGCGCGCGGCCGCCGAATCGGCGCTCCTGGATGACCGGTGCCGAGAGCGCTTCACCATCGAGGACGATGGCGATGCGCTTCTGGTAGTACTTCTCGGCCATGGCATCCCATAACGCCGAGCCGCGGCTGTTGAGGTTGAGGTCGACCGTCCACTGTCCGGTCTGCGACACGACGGCCGAAGCCGTGTCGACGACGGCACCTTGGATTTCGGCGGGACCGAGCAGGTAGCGCCGGGAATCCGGGTTGTTGCGCTTCTCCGGGAGGATCACGGCGTCAGCCGGATTGTCCTCGCCCAACTTGGTCGTTTCCGTCGGGAACTTCGTTATCGGCTCCCCGATCGACGGGAGATCCGCCGGGACCGGTGCAACGGTGGTTGTGGCGCCGGTGACCGCGCCGGCAGGAACCGTCGTCGCGCTCACCGGAGCTGCGGTTGTCACGGCCGGCTTCGTCGACGCCGGAGCGACCGTGGTTTCGGGCACCTGGGAGAGGACGCCGAAGCGTCCCCCGCCCTGGACGAGCCCGAGCGCCTGTGACGACGACGCCGGAGTCGTGGTGGCGGCGGGCTTGACCGTGGTGGCCGCGCCGGCGACCGTGGAGGTCGGCGCGGTGCTCGATCCGGCCGTGGTGTCGCCGACGGTGACGGTGCGGGTCGTGGTGCCCTGAGGCGTGGCACTCTGCGCCTTGGCCTCGTTCTCCGACGGAAGGTCCTGGAGCACCGGACGGAACGTGAGCTGTGCCGTCTTGCCGACGATGGCGAGCGCCCGGGTGGAGTCCTTCACTCCGGGGAGCGAAACGACGATGGAGCGGCTGCCCTGCCGGGAGATGTCCGGCTCGGCGACGCCGAGGGAGTCGACGCGGCTGCGAATGATCCCGATCGTGCGGTCGAGCACGTCGGGCGCCACGGCACCCTTCGGCTCCAGCACCACGGACGTGCCACCCTGCAGGTCAAGGCCCAGCGAGGGCGACCAGCCTGCTGCAACGGTACCGATGGTGCCCAGCAACGCCGTCAGCACCACAACGGCGAGGCGGATACGGAAGCTTCTAGTCATGCACGATCCTCATCGTTCAGGTCCGACCCGGTGTCTGGAACGCCGGGCAGCATGGTCGGGGCCTCGACCGCATCGACGATCGGCGAGTCCACGACCCGGCCGATCGCTGCCTTGGCCATGCGAATCGTGACCCCCGGCGAGATTTCGAGCTTGACGACGTCGTCGTCGATGGACCGGACGGTTCCGTAGATCCCGCCGGCGGTCATCACCGTCACCCCTGGGGCGAGCGCCATGGCGAGAGCTGCGGCGTTTCGCTGGCGCTTCCTGTTCTGCGAAAACGTGAACGCGAAGAGCGCGAGGAGGACGAGAAGAGGAAAGAGCGACGCCATAGAGCGGGGAAAGGCTAGTGCCAGCCGCCCGTCCCCCTGGGTCACCTCGGCCACGGCCCCGTTTCGGAGGTCGCCCGACGGGTCGGGACGCCCGTTGCCGACGTCGGGGGCCTCAGTTCCAGACGGCGGCGATGTCGGCGCGGACCTCGGCCAGTGTGCCGTCGACAATGGCGGAACGGGTGCGGCGCATCAGATCCAGCAGGTAGGTGATGTTGTGGATCGTCAACAGCGTGGCCGCCGTCTGTTCGCCCACCATCTGCAGATGCCGCAGGTAGGCACGGCTGTGACGGGTGCACGTCTCGCAGGCGCACGAGGCGTCGAGGGGGCCGCTGTCACGGGCGAACCGGAGGTTCTTCATCTGGAAGCGGCCCTCGCTGGTGAGGACGGTTCCATGACGGGCGAGCCGCGTCGGCAGGACGCAGTCGAACATGTCGATACCACGAGCGACACCCTCGACCAGGGCGACGGGGTCCCCCACGCCCATGAGGTAGCGCGGACGATCGCCCGGTAGCACGCTGTTCGCCGCCTCGATCGCCGGCAGCATCTCGTCGCGCGACTCGCCCACCGAGAGTCCTCCGATGGCATACCCGTCGAAGCCGATGTCGACGGTGCGCTGCGCCGACTCGACGCGCAGAACAGCATCGACCCCGCCCTGCACGATGCCGAACTGTGCCTGGTCGGCGCGTGTGTGCGCACGGCGCTGGCGCGCCGCCCATGCTGCGGTGCGTTCCACAGCCTGGCGCAGCAACTGCGGGGTGGACGGCAGCGCCGGACAGACATCGAGCACCATCGCGATGTCGGCGCCGAGCATCTCCTGGACCTCGACGGCGCGTTCGGGGGTGAAGCGGTGGTAGGACCCGTCGTAGACGCTCTTGAACGTGACACCCTCGTCGTCGACCTTCGGGTCGAGCGAGAACACCTGGAAACCGCCGGAATCGGTCAACATCCTCCCGCGCCAGCCGGAGAACTCGTGGAGACCACCGAGCTCGGCGATCAGCTCGGCGCCCGGACGAAGCATGAGGTGGTAGGTGTTGCCCAGGATGATCTCCGCTCCTAATGCCTCCATGCCCGAGGCCGTCATCGTCCTCACGGCCGCCCGGGTTCCGACGGGCATGAACACCGGTGTGCGGAAGGAGCCGCGGGGCAGATGCACAGTGCCCGCCCGGGCCTCACCGTCGGTCGCCTCGATGTCGAACCGCAGCTTCACCGGACGGAGAGGTTAGGGGTGAAACGGCCCGTCGTCGGTCGCCAGGCGACCGAGGAATGCCTCGAAGGCCAGGTCTGCCTTCTCCCCGATGCCGAGACCGACAGAGGCAAGCGCCGGTGCGATCACCTCGGCTTCCGAGTGCTCGCCGACCCGAAGGAACCGCAGGAAGGAAGTCGGCTCCCATCGACGCAGGAGTCCGCACTGCAACAGCGCTCCCGCACGCGTCCGGCGCTGCGAGATGCCCACCACCTTGCGCCCGTCCACCGTGACCTCACCGGCGCCGAGACCGGCGAAACACACCAGCGACGACCACTTCGTGTGCACGATCGCGTCGCGGTGCACAACTGCTTGCGGAACGCCGGATGAGGTGAGCGATCTCGCCCACGCGTCGCCGAGCCACCACATCGACCGACCGATGTCGGCATCCCACCGGTGATGACCTGCCGGCACGAACACGTCGACCCAGATCATGCCGTCGTCGAGCCAGACCGCTCCGCCACCACTGCGCCGACGCGCCACGTCGACCCCCTCTGCCCGACACAACCCGAGATCGACAACATCCTGCGGTTGCGACGAGCCGACCACAATCGTCGGGGCGCTGACTTTCAGTACACGTACGGTCGGCGAATCGACCTTCGCCCACGATTCGGCGCTGAAGAGATCGACGGCTCGGCCGAACCGTTCCTCGACCGCCCAGGGCTGGGTCAGGCCGGGTCCCACGTTTCGAGCTTGGCGAGGTTGGGATCGTTCGAGAAGACCTCGGGGATCGGCAGGTTCAGACCGAGCCGCTTCTGCAACTTGCCGATCTCGAGAACCTGGTTCCAGAGGACGAGCGTCACGACGATGCCGCTGGCGCCGGCACGGGCGGTGCGCCCCGAGCGGTGCAGATAGGTCTTGTGATCGTCCGGCACGTCGAACTGGATCACCACATCAACGCCGTCGATGTGCAGACCGCGAGCGGCGACGTCGGTCGCCACCAGCGTGCTGATCTGGCCCTCCGTGAACTGTCGGAGCGCCCGCACTCGGCGGGTCTGATCGAGATCACCGTGGATCGCCCGAGCCTGCACATCGGCGTCCTTGAGGTCGTCGGCCAGCCGATCGCACATGCGCTTGGTGTTGCAGAACACGATCGACCGATCGAAGTTCTTGACGATTGCGGCCACGACCTTGACCCGGTCCATCTCGTGGACTTTCAAAAAGAAGTGCCTCGACTCTTCGACCGTGGACGAGTCGCTCTCGACGGTGTGACGGACAGGATCGCGCAGCTCGTGCTTCACAAGGGTGTTCACATCGGAACCGAGCGTGGCCGAGAAAAGCAGGGTCTGGCGGTCCTTGGACATGTGCCGGATCAGCCACTCGACGTTCGGCATGAAGCCCATGTCGCACATGCGATCGGCCTCGTCGAGCACGAGGAACCCGACGTCGCCGAGGTCGATCGCTCCGCGCCCGATCAGGTCGATGAGGCGTCCCGGCGTCGCCACCACGATCTCGCACCCCGCCTCCAGAGCGGCGCGCTGGGCATCCATGGAGGCGCCGCCGTAGACCGCGACGGCTCGCAGGCCACGGGCGTCGGCCATCCAGCGGAGTTCTCCGTCGACCTGCAGGGCAAGCTCGCGCGTCGGCACGAGCACCAGCGCAGTGGGACGGTTCGGTTTGGCCTGGCGGCACAGCGTGACCAGGGGGATGCCGAAGGCGAGGGTCTTTCCCGAACCGGTCTTCGCCTGTCCGCAGACGTCACGACCGGCGAGACCGTCGGGAATGGTGAGGGCCTGGACGGGGAAGGGCGATTCGATTCCCCGTTCCTTGAGGGCGACGAGCAGCTCTTCGGGCACGCCCAGATCGGCGAATGTGGGCGGGGAGGATGTCATGGGCGTGCCCATTCTACGTGCCGGGGTGGCCAACAGTGGCGGAGCGGCGCGACAGGTGTTGCGAGCAGCGAAGCGGAGCGGAGCAGCGCAGCGCCAATGGGCACGTGCCGGGGTGGCCAACAGTGGCGGAGCTCCGTCGGCGAGGTTTCAGCGTTTGCGCTCGCAGGTCGTTCCCGGCGGGGGGACCACGAGGTCCACCAGGTACCGGTGGACGTTGCGCTGCACGCACGAGTTGCCGCCGAGATAGCCGGTATGACCATCGGAGTCGTACGTGAGCAACACCGCGTTGTCCAGCTGGCGGGCCACCGACTGCGCCCACACGTAGGGCGTCGCCGGGTCGCGGGTCGTGCCCACGAGCAGGATCGGGGCCGATCCCTTCGCCGTCACCGGGGCGACCGAGCCGGAGCTGGGCACCGGCCAGAACCCGCACACGATGCTCGAGTATCCGGCGAGGCGCCCGAAGCGGGGCGACGTTGCACGAAGACGTTCGGCAAGGGCGGTGTACGGAGCCCCGCCCCGAGGGGAGGGAACGTCGACGCAGTTGACGGCAGCGTTCGCGTCGGCGATGTTGCCGTACCCGGTCGGCTCGCGATCGGCGTAGGAGTCGAAGAGCGCCAGCATCGTGGCGGCGTCGCCCTTCTCCACCTCGGTGAGCCCACGGCGCAACAGGGGCCAGCCGGAGTCCCGGTTGTAGAGCGAGGCCAAGACGCCCACGATGAACTCCCCCGACCCGAGCATCCGCGAAGGCTTGTTCCGTCGGCGGACCACCAGGGGAGCTGCATCGATCGTCGTCACGAGCCGGTCGAACGCCGCGCCCGCCGTCTCACCGTCGCGAACCCAGCCGCACCGGTCCGCACGGCACAGTTCCAAGAACGCGTTCATTGCACGGTCGAAGCCGACGGCCTGCTCCGCCGACCGTTCGTTCGCATCCGCTGTCGGATCGAGGACGCCGTCGAGGGCAAAGGCACGAACCCTCTTCGGGTACTTGTCGGCATAGCGCAGTCCGAGCAGCGTGCCGTAGGAGAACCCGAAGAAGTTGATCGTGTCTTCACCCAGAGCGGCACGGATCGCGTCCATGTCGTCGATGACGTCGGCGGTCCCCGCGAAGCGGAGGACATCGCGGGAGTTCTTCGCACCGCACGCCAGCGCGAACTCACGCGCGGTGTCGACCAACGCGGCGACCTCCGCCGGAGAGTCGGGATCGGGGTCGACCGCGTAGTAGCGGTCGTAGGACTTCTGATCGCTGTAGCAGCGGATCTCCCCGGAACCGCCGACACCTCGGGGATCCCAGCCGACGATGTCGAAGCGGTCGAGGAGCGTGCTGCTCAGACCGCGACGCAGCTGGCGCACGAACTTCTGTCCCGATGACCCGGGTCCTCCCGGGTTCACGAGCAGGACACCGATGCGACGCCTCT
This sequence comes from Acidimicrobiia bacterium, assembly GCA_031368215.1. Lineage (GTDB taxonomy): Bacteria > Actinomycetota > Acidimicrobiia > Acidimicrobiales > JANYDT01 > JANLQX01. Next base: position 98,310 of record JANLRD010000276.1, read on the forward strand.
TACTCCGCGCCGGAAGCATCGAGATCCCGATTGACACCTGAGGTCCGGTCGGACGGGCACGGTCGAGCGGAACCCGAAGCGACGCGCATCGAATCTCACGCACATCGCGGCACGGCGTCCACACGAGCGGCTTTGCTTTCGGCGAACCGGTGGTCTTCGCTCCGGCCGAAGACGCGATCGGGCCGATACCGATGGAGCCACCGGCAACCATGGCCGCAGCGACTGCGATCGCCGTGAGGCGACGGCTCATGTCACCCACCGGCGCGAGCGACGAGTCTCTTCTTGCCGAAGTAGAACGCCGCCCCGGCGACGACGACGGCGATCGCCACCCACCCGATGTACTTCACGATGTCCTCGGCACGGTCGCCCAATTTGTAGCCGCCGAGCACGCACAGCGAGGCCCACGAGATCGCGCCGAACAGGTCGTAGAGCAGGAAGTCCTTCTTGTAGTTGAGCCCGGCCATGCCGGCCGTGGCCGGCATGATCGCCCGAAGGAACCCGAGCCATCGGCCGACCAGGACGATCAGGCCACGTCGACGTTGGATCAGGGTCTCGGCCTTTTGCCAGTTCTCGGCGCCGAGCTTTCGGCCCAGCCGCGAGACCTTCACCCGCTCGCCGTAGCGCCGTCCGATGGTGAAGCCGACGGCGTCACCGAGGATCGCCGCGACACAGCCGACCACCACCATGAGCCAGACGTTCACGCCACCGTCGGAAAGGCCGGCGGTGATCCCGGCGATGATCAGCGTGACTTCACCGGGTACGAAGAACAGCAGGGTTCCCGTCTCTGCGAACGCAAGGGCGAACACGGCGACGTAGAGCCAGGGACCCTCGATACCCTGCACCCAGTCCTTCAGGAAGTTGACGGAGATCGCCAACGTGGTCATCGCTATTCCGCCTTGGGGTGGCCTGAGTTCGGGGCAGGCGTCTTCATTCGGGAGTCGTGTACGCGCTCACGATGCCGCCGTCGACAATCAGTGACTGCCCTGTCATGAAGCTCGAATCGTCCGACGCCAGGAACAGCGCCGCTCTCGCCAGTTCCTCGGCCTCCGCCCAGCGGCCCATCGGGATGTGCACGACACGGCGGGCCTTGCGCGCCGGGTCGCTCCACAGTTGCTCCAACAGCGGTGTGCCCACCGGTCCGGGACACAACGCGTTCGCCCGGATGCCCTGACGTGCGTAGATCGCCGCGATCTCGCGGGTCATCGACAGCACCGCACCCTTGGTCGCGGTGTACGCGATCTGTGGGGTCGCCGCTCCCATATGGGCAACGAAGCTGGCGACATTGATGATGGATCCGCCTCCGCTCGCGAGCATCGCCGGGATGCCGTGCTTGCAGCACAGGAAGACCCCCTTCGCGTTCACCTCGAAGGTTCGATCCCAGGTCGATTCCGATGTCACCACCGGGTCGTCGTCGTCACCCATCATGATTCCGGCGTTGTTGTAGAGCACGTGGAGCCCGCCGAACGATCCGACGGCGGCGGCCACCATCGACGCAACGTCGGCGTCACGGGCGACGTCCCCCGACACCGCGGTGCCGGTGAAACCGTCGGACGCGATCTCCGCCACAACCGCATCGGCGGCGGCCCGATCGATGTCGGCGACCACCACCTTCGCGCCCTGTTGGGCGAACAGCAAGGCCGCAAGCCTTCCCATCCCTCCGCCGGCGCCGGTGATGAGTGCGACTTTTCCGTCCAACCGGGCAACGTTTTCGAATCTGCTCACCACTCCACCGTATCCGGGAGCCACCGCCGCCCGACTCGTCCGGCATCTGCGAGGGAAACGAAGCCGGCCGAACCCGCGATCGGCCGGCTCCGGCGATCGCTCCTTCCCCGGAAGGAGCGAGGATCCACCCGGCGAATGATCCGCCGGGAACCTCCGGACCCGTAGCGTTGGGCCATGGCACCACGACTCTCCGATCCCGCGCGTTCCACGCCCCTCGTGCGGGGACTCCGCCGCACTGCGCCGCTGCTGTTCCTTGCCGTGGCGGCAACGGTGTTCGTCCCCGGTACCTCGGCGTCGGCAGCAGATGATTCGCTGAGGGATTTCTTCAACATCGATGGCAGCGGCATCCAGCGTCTCGCCCGTCAGCAGGAAGAGTCGGTTGCGGCCTGCATGACGAAGAAGGGTTTCACCTACAAAGTCGTCGGCGTCGGGAACTTCTCGGCGATCGCCGACGCCGCGGGTGATCCGGAGAAATTTGCCGACAAGTACGGCTACGGCATCTCGACGCTGATCGACCCGAGCACTGCGGGAAAGCCCGCAAAGCAGAACGCCAACGAACTCGCCCTCGCAAAGATGAGCGCCGGCCAGAAGAAGGCCTACAACAAGGCGCTGCTCGGTTCCGAAACTGCCGAGCCCTCGATTCTCGGAGGCGGGGGTTGCGTCGGCGAGGGCACGAAGAAGCTCTTCGCGTCCTTCGCCAAGCTCCAGGCTCTCGGACCGCAATTCGAGGAAATCCAAAAGCGTGTCGACAACGATCCGAAGGTGCTCGCCGGCATGAAGACGTGGTCGGCGTGCATGAAGGATTCCGGGTACACGTTCCGGGCCGATTCCGACGTCATGGCCGCCCTCACCAAGGAACTCAGCACCATCTCCGGCCCGCCCGCAGGCGCGGATGGCGGTGGCTTGGCCTCCGCCTTCGGCTTTGACGCCTCGAAGATCGATCCGGTCAAACTCCGGGCGCTCCAGAAGAAGGAGCTCGCGATCAACAAGGCGGACCGTTCGTGTGCCAAGAAGCATCTGGCGGACCGTGACGCGATCCGCAAGGTCGAGGAGAAGAAGTTCATCGACAAGAACCGCTCTGTGCTCGAGGCGGTCCGCAACGACCTCGGCGGCAAGAAGAAGTGAGCGCATGACCTTCACCCGTTCTTCGGGGCGACCATGATGCGCACCCGACTCCTTGCCCTGTGTACGGCCGGCGTTGTGGCCGTCGGGGCCGGGGGCTTCGTCCTCGGCCGCCAGGTCAAGTCACCCGCCGACGCCGCCGCGCAAGCCGCTCCTCCCACCGCTTCGCGCCTGGCCGTTCCGGTGGAACGGCGAGTGATCTCGGCCACGCTGATCACCCGTGGCGACGTCCGCTTCGGCGACCCCAAGCCGGTCGTCCTGCCTCCGTCCGCGCTGAAGGCCAACCTCGGGAACCTCGTCACCCTCGCGGCCACCAAGGGCCAGGAGATCGAGGCGGGCAAGCGGGTGCTGGAAGTCGCCGGGCGACCGGTTCTCGCGCTCGTCGGGTCGACGCCGGCCTATCGGGATCTCCGTCCCGGCGATCAGGGCGACGACGTCAGGCAGCTGGAAGTCGGACTGTCCAAGCTCGGATTCGATCCCGGAGCCGTCGACGGCCGCTACGACGATGCCACCGAGAAGGGTGTGGAAGCCTGGTATCGCAACGTCGGGTACGAACCGTTCGGTCCCACCGAGACCCAGCGAACCCAGCTGCAGACACTGCGTGACGGCAGTACCCGCGCGGCCGACGGCGTGCGGAATGCTCAGCGCGCGTATGACAATGCGGCAAAACCGGCGCGGAGCCGAGTGCTCCAAGCCGACGAATCGGTGCGCTCCGCGAAGGACAAGGCCGCCACGGCTCCATCCGATGCCGAGGACTCTGCCCGCAAAGCCGATGGCCTGGTCGCAGCACGCCAGGCCGCGCTCGACCAGGCGATGGCGACCCGCGATCAGGCCGCGGCCGGTGTGCGCCGGGCCGAGAGGGAGCGCGACGATTCGAGCGCGGTCCGTGACGCAGACCTTGCCGTCGATGATGCCAAGGCTGCGGTGATCGACGCGGACGCCGCCATCGCTCAGGCCGAGCGGGGTGTCGTCGAGGCACAGCGATCGGTCGACGACGCACGGGCGAATGTGGTCGATGCCCAGAAGAGCCTCGAGGTGGCGAAGGAGAACGAACGCCGCGGCTCGGCCATCGTGTGCCCGACCCCCGCACCGTGCGAGGTCCCCGACAATTCGATCCAGAAGGAGGCCACGCGCAACGCCGAAAGCCGACTTCGGCAGGCGAACACTGCGGTCGAATCGGCCGTGTCCGCGCTGGCCAGCCGCACGGACTCTGTTGAACAGGCCCGCCGCGCCCGCGACCGTTCCGTGCGCGCCGTCACGCGGGCGGAGGCAGGCCGGGCGAAGGCCGTCGACGCCGGACCGGATCGGGCTCAGGCGGTCGTCGACACCAATGCCAAGCTCATGCAGGCGACGAGTGCTGCCGCCCAGGCCGAACGCGATCTCGATGATGCCCGCAGGGGCGTGGACTCGGCCCGGCGTCAGGGATCGACCGGTACGCGTGCCGCGGACGCCGCCCTCGACGTTGCGCTCGCCGGCCGATCCGAACTGTCGAGTGCGTCGGAGCTCGCCCCGCTCCGTGCCGCGCTCGACTCGGCCATCGACACCAAGCGGCGGGCCGACGCCGACCTCGCCGACCTCGAATCGAAAGTGGGCATCAGCGTCCCGGCCAACGAGATCGTCTTCCTTCCCGACCTTCCCCGTCGGGTCGACGAGGTGAAAGTCGGCAGAGGTGAAGCGGTCACCGGCGCAGTCATCAGCGTGACCAACGCCCGACTCGCCGTTGACGCCTCGGTCGACGCCGTCGATGCACCCCGTCTTCGCACAGGCGCGCCCGGAGAGATCGAGGCCGAGGATCTCTCGCTCACCCTGCCCGTGACGATCACCAAGATCGCCAACCGGCCGGGAACCGATGGGGCCGATCCCGACAAGGTCCGGATCGAGCTCACCATCGATGAGGGAACGAGCGGCGATGGCTCGACAGCGTTCGATCCGTCGACCCTCAACGGCGTGAACGTCAAGGTCACGCTGCCGATCAAATCGACCGGCACCTCGGTTCTCGCGGTGCCGGTGGCCGCGGTCTCGGTTGCCGGTGATGGTTCGAGCCGAATCGAGATCGAGGACGACCCGGCGAAGCCGACCCGCTTCGTTACCGTCACGCCCGGCCTCGCGGCCGACGGCTACGTCGAGATCACCCCGGTCGGAGGTGGGCGGGTACGCGAAGGCGACCTGGTCGTGGTCGGGAGCGAAGGCGCGTCCGATCTCAGTGTGACGACCGATGCGACAGAGGAAACCGCCGAGTCCGATACGGGTCCGCCTTCGGACACCGCCACGCCCTCCGAGACAGCCAAGCCCGACGGCACGGAGGCAGACGCAGCCGCCGACAGCGCGGCACCTTCGTGAGCGACGTTCTCGTTCCGACCGACGTCGCTGAGTCGACGGCCGCGGCGGCGCTGCCGGTGGTCGACCTTCGCAGCGTCGGACGGACCTTCGACACCACCCCACCGGTGCACGCCCTCATCGACGTCGACCTCACGGTGCAACGCGGCGACTGGCTCGCCGTCGTCGGTCCGTCCGGCTCGGGGAAATCGACGCTGCTCAACGTGCTCGGCCTCCTCGACATCGCGACGTCGGGGACGTACGTGCTCTACGGCATCGACGTGTCCGGGCTCTCAGACGCCGAGCGCACTGCGGTCCGCGGCGAGCGGATCGGCTTCGTCTTCCAGAGCTTTCATCTCCTGTCGCATCGCAGCGTTATCGAGAATGTGATGCTGGCCGAGGTGTACGGCACCACAAAGCGCCGGTTCCCGAGGTCCGGCCGACGCGAACGGGCCGCGGCTGCACTCGAGCGCGTCGGCCTCGCGCATCGGCTGGAGTTCCTGCCGTCCCGCCTCTCCGGTGGCGAACGCCAACGGGTGGCCATTGCTCGTGCGCTGGCGACCCGACCATCGCTGCTGCTCGCCGACGAACCGACGGGCAACCTCGACACGCACACGACAGAATCGATCCTCGAGCTCTTCGAAAGTCTGCGCGCTGATGATCTGACCATCATCATGATCACCCACGATGCCGACGTGGCAGAGCGGGCGGGTCGAGCGGTGCGGATCCGCGACGGCAGGCTCACATGAGCGCCGCGTCCCGTCCCCGGGTGTCGTGGCGTGACCTCGCCGATGAGTCGATCGCCGGACTCTTCGCCCGTCCCGCCCGCGCCGTGCTCACCGTGCTCGGAACCGTGCTCGGGATCGCTGCGCTCGTCGGCACGCTCGGCATATCGCGCACACAGTCGAACCAGATCGTCGGCCGGTTCGACGCGCTCGCGGCGACGGAGATCACGGCTAAGACACGCGAATCCGGTGGCCGCGCCACGGCCTCGGTGATCCCCTGGAGCGCCGAGGCCCGCGTGAGCCGCCTCAACGGCGTCCGCTCGGCCGGAACGATCTCGCCGGTCGACGTGAAGGGTGCGCTCGCCCGCACCGTGCCCGTGAACGACCCGGCCAACGTGACGGAGTTCGACCTCCCGGTGCGGGCGGTCTCGCCCGGCCTCTTTGCAGCTGTACGCACCCGACTCCGCACCGGGCGCGTCTTCGACGAAGGCCACAGCGCGCGAGCCGACCGGGTGGCGGTGCTCGGGCCGGGAGCGGCGGATCGGCTCGGCATCAACCGCATCACCAACCTGCCCGGCATCTACCTCGGCAACCGCGTGTTCCAGGTGATCGGCATCGTCGATGACGTGGCGCGGCGGGCGGAGCTCCTCGACGCGATCATCATCCCCGAAGGCACGGCGCGGGCGCTGTACCGGCTCAAGGGACCCGAACGGCTCCAGGTGGACACCGCGGTTGGAGCGGCTTCTCTTGTCGCCTCGCAGATCGCCCCGGTGCTCAACCCGAACGATCCCGGTCGGCTCGAGGTGTCTTCTCCGCCGGAGCCGAAGGAGACGAAGGCAGCGGTGACCGGCGACCTGAACCGTCTGTTCCTCGTCCTCGGAGCAATCTCGCTGCTCATCGGCGCGATCGGAATCGCGAACGTCACGCTCGTCTCGGTCCTCGAGCGCACAGGCGAGATCGGACTCCGTCGATCGCTCGGCGCGGCGCGACGACACATCGCCATCCAGTTCCTGGCCGAGGCGGCGTTGACAGGTCTGGCCGGCGGCATCCTCGGAGCGACCGTCGGCACTCTCGCCACCGTGATCTACGGAGCATCGATCGACACGACGCCCGTGCTCGACGCCCGCATTCCCCTGCTCACCCCGCTCCTCGGCCTGCTGACCGGCGTGCTCGCCGGCCTGTACCCGGCTGCGAAGGCCGCCGCCAAGCAACCCGTGGAAGCGCTCCGCTCCGGCACCTGACGCAGTTGGGGCCTCAGCCTCGCCAGGTGAAGCGAGCAGGGCGCTTGTCGCGGATCGCCGCAGTGCCTTCCCGGTGGTCCTCGTTCTCCAGGGCCGAACGGAACAGCGCCAGGGTCTCCGGGCTCTCGTCGCGCAAGCCGGCTGCGCCGAGTGCAACCGTGCGCTTCATCGTGCGGACGGAGAACTGCGAGGTCGCACAGACGTCGCGCACCAGCGCATCGACCGTCGCCGCGAACGCGTCCGGGGCGACGAGTTCGTTCACGAGCCCCATGCGCTGCGATTCGGCGGCGTCGAACTGTCGCGCCGTGAACAGAATTCGCTTGGCCTCCGATGCCCCGACGAGCGCAACCAGCGAAGCGGTCGGCTCGAATAGGTAGATCATGCCGATCTTCGCCGGAGTGCAGCCGAAGCGGGCCGAGGTGTCGGCGACGCGCAGGTCACATGCGGTGGCAACCATGAGTCCACCGCCGACACAGAATCCCTGAATAGCGGCGATGGTCGGCTTCGTCGCATCGCGCAACGCGAGAAAAGCCCGCCGCACGTGATCCCGGTTCGCCTCGCCGGCGTCAGCGTCCCCGGCTGCGGCACGGACCTCCTCGAGATCGGCCCCGCCCGAGAATGTGGCACTGGTCGACTCGACCACGATGCACAGCACCTCGACGTCGGCCTCGGCCAATGCGACCGCATCGGCCAGGCCGTCCCACATCACGTTGGTGAACGCGTTGCGCTTGGAAGGGCGATCGATCCGTATGCGCGCTGATGACCCAATTCGGTCGTACCCGATTCCTTCGCACACCTGAGTCATGGGCGGCGAGGCTACCGGCCGGAGTCGCCCGCCCCCGACGGACTAGTGCATCTGTAACAGGAACTTCCGACTCAGTGCACTAGAACGGAAATCGTGCATACGCTTCCCGCTGGTCGCTGGCCGAACGGCGCCTCGCTCGCCCTGTCGATCGTGGTGAACGTGGAGGAGGGCGCCGAGATGAACATCGCCGACGGCGACCGCTCCCCCGAACCGGTCGATGAGCTCGGCGTGACCCTCACGAAGCCGGTTCGCAACTACGGGAACGAGTCGAACTACCAGTACGGCATCAAGGAGGGGTTCGGCCGTATCGCCGCCCTCCTCGATCGGTTCGGATACGCCGCCACATGGACGAGCGCTGCCGTTGCACTCGAACGGGCGCCCCACATCGCCGGGTACCTCGCCGGTCGTGGTGATGAGGCGGCGAGCCACGGACATCGCTGGGTCCACGTGTTCCGGATGAGCGAGGACGAAGAGCGCGCGTTCCTGAAGGCCGCCATCGACTCGATCACCGCCACCACCGGAACCAGGCCGTACGGCCACCTCAGCCGCTACCTGCTCACATCGAACACCCGCCGTCTCCTCGTGGAGCTCGGCTTCCGCTACCACATGGACGACTACTCGGGCGATGAACCGTTCTGGGAAACGACCGAGGCCGGACCGATCGTCATCGTGCCGTACGCGGTCGACACCAACGACATGAAGTTCTGGAACGCCCCGGGCTACCGACCCGACGACTGGCTGTCCTACAGCGTTGACTCCTTCGACCAACTCCTCCGAGAGGGCCGCGAGGGCGACCACCGCCGCATGATGAGCACCGGCCTGCATCTCCGGATCATCGGACGCCCCGGACGCATCGTCGCGCTCGAGCGATTCTTCGAACACGTACGTACACGTATGAATGAGCGCAACGACGTGTGGATCACCACCCGGGTCGCCATCACCGAAGCATTTGCCGCCTCGGTCCCACCGCCGGGTTGAGAGCTGGCTGTCGCTCCGCTACGCGCTGAGCGGCTCCGCGTCGAGCATTAGGTAGGGCATCCAATCGGCCATCGGGTTGCCGAATGCCGCGACGAGCCAGGTGGACGACGACGGCGCAATGGGGCGACGGCGCAGCACCATGTTGGTGTGTTCGAGGAGCTTGTCGCCCTTACGGGCGTTGCAGGGCGTGCACGAGGCGACCACGTTGTCCCAGGTGTGCGGCCCGCCCTTGGAACGGGGCACCACGTGGTCGAGGTTCTCGGCCGAGGCGCCGCAGTATTGACAGCGATGACCGTCACGGGTGAACACCGCACGACGGTTGAGCGGCACACGGTTGCGGAACGGCACGCGGACGAAGTGGACGAGCCGGATCACCGACGGCGCGGCGAAGATGGACCGCTCCGACCGGACGACGCGGTCCGCTGCATGCACGATCTCCGCCTTCTGCTTGATCACGAGCACAATCGCCCGCTTGACCGGCACGACACAAAGGGGCTCGTACGACGCGTTGAGAACGAGCGCACCAGCCATCAGTCGAACCTACCCGAGCACCCTGCGTTGCGACCCGGTCCATTTCAGGAACCGGACGACGTCGGCGGCTGACGGCGGTGCGTCGGAACCGGCATTCGTGTGCAGCCGGAACTCCAGGTATTCACGACTCGGGACCAGCGGACGCCGGGTCATCCCGACCGGAATTCGGGTCGGATGCAGCCGCCGAAGGGTGCGAAGCGCTTCCGGCCAGAGCAACGGCCGACGCAGAACTGCCAGGAGCACCGCGGACGGGAGCGGGTGGAAGCGTCGACGCGGCACCATGAGCGGCTACCTACTGCTCCACTTGCGACGAGGTCGCTGCACGGCACGAGACATCACGTGCACTGTAGAAGATCCGAGGAGATTCGTCGCACAACCCCCGCGAGCAGGCAATTCAGCTCCCCATCCAGGGCGCGAGAGCGTCCGCCATTGCGTGCAATTCGTCCTCGATGTGACCCATCGGCTGAAATGCGACCTCGGTGATTCCTCCCGCGTCGAGGGCGGCAACTCGCTCGCGTAGTTCCTCCGCCGTCCCGGTCAGCGGCGTGAATGACGACACTGCCCCGGGGGTCACGACCCGGCGATCGATGTCGTTCAGCACGGTGAGGTGGCCTTCGTGGAGAACGAGATGCCGAGTTGCCTCAGGCGTGGCGCTGACCAGTTCGACGAATCGGGCTCCGTTTGGAAGGGTGTCGAGACGGCCGGCGTCCTGCTCCAACAGCGCGTGATAGGCCACCGCTGCGCCCGGACCGGCCGTCTCCAGCACGCGGGGTGAGTCGACGGTCTCGCCGGGACGGATCACCGTTCCGAAGGCGAGCATCGTTGCCGAGGGGATCCCGACCGCCGACGGATTCGTCCGTGGGTTCGTGGTGAACACGCCGAGGCCCAGCTCGCGAGCCGTGGCCAGTCCCTTCGGCCCGTTGACCCCGAGCACCCAACGCACGTCGATGGGCCGGGCCGGTGCCTGACCGTCAGTGTGGAGCATCTTCGTCATGCGGCCCTCGACTTCGACGGTGTCACCGCGCAGAAGACGCTGCACGATGCCCACATGGTCGGGGATGTCGGCCCAGCGCAACGGTTTCTGTCCCATCGCCCGCCGACCGGTGAACCCCGTACCGAGCCCGATCACAACACGGTCCTCACCGACCAGGCTCGCCAGATGGGCGATCGCAGACGCGGTGACCATCGGGTGTCGGAGCGACGGGATCAGCACGCCCGGACCGAGCACGATGCGTTCCGTACGCACCGCCGCCAGGGCCAGCGTCATCCACACGTCGAGTTGGAGCGCGGGCGTGTCGTACACCCACGCCGTGTGGAACCCCAGCCCCTCGGCCACCTCGATGTGACGAGGGGTATCGGGCACCGGCGCAAACGCACACGAAATTCGCATCGTGCAGTTGTAGCGGACGCGACCGCGACGGGGTGCGAGCCTGGTGCGATCCCGCATGGCCCGGCCGTTTTTCGGTTGTCTAGGAACTGCTTGGACGGATACTCGAGAGTGCCGACCTGTCAGCCGGCCTACGCGGCCTCTCGGTCCCGGTCGCGCGCCGTTTCACCGTGACCCGAACCGGGCGGCCCGGAACCGGCGAAGAACCGAGAGGTTGCGTCACCTGTTTCATGTCGATGGTGGTGATGCGGCGGACATCGCATCGTCATGAACTCCAGATCGGTCCGGCCCGTGCCGTCTTCGAAGGGCGGCTCATGATGCGCTTCGCACTGCGGTGCAGGTACCTCGCATCCCGGGGCGGTGCAGTGTCGATCACGAACGGCCATGGCGAGACGCTGCAGCGGACTCGCAAGACGACGGCTACGACCGAACTTGAGAATCGCCCCGTTCGTGTCGCGAACGGCCGCGTAGACATCGGACCGCGCCGTGTCGGCAGCGAGGTCGGCGGCTTCGTCGAAGGTGATCGGACCCTGTCCGACCACTTCGGCGGTGCACGCCTCGGGATCAACGACGACGATCACCGCCGACCGACCTCCGGCAGTTGTGCCCATCCCCTCTCCGTCGACGAGCGCCATCAGCGCATCGGCCATGCGCTGCTCGGCGGGATCCGCTTCGTGGGCACCGAGCGTCTTCGCCCGATCCGGATGTTCCGCCCGGTACTTCGCGTCCGTGAGTTCGACCAACCGCGCCTTCAACCGCGCTCCTTCGACCGGAGGCAGAAGTGCCCGCATGCCGACGCACCCGTCGTCGCTCAGGAAGAACCGCACCGACCGACTGGCTCGCTGACGCGCCCGCCAACCCCGCTCCTTCGCGATGCGATGCGCCGTGACCGTTCGCGAGAACTCCTCGACCGACTGGCCATGCGCGAGGGTCAGCAACTCGGCCCGATCTTCCTCCGCTGCTGCGGCCAGTACCGACAGGTGCGCTTCACGGACGCGCCCCGCCGAGAGTGCCTCGGCCGCCCCTTCCAAGCCCGCCACCAAACCGGCAACCTTCACCGCGTCGCGCGCCTCGCGGCGCGAAAGGCCCACCCCTCGAGTCAACGCGGCACCCGTATCGCGTCCCGCCGACAACGCCACCGTGGCGACCAGGCGAGCCTGCAACACGGCCAACTCCGCCCGCAACCGGGCCACCTCGGTGAGGCCAACCTCCGCATCGCTCGCGGAAATCGTTTCGTCGGCGCGCACCGCCGACACAACCGTCCGACGCAACGAAGTGAGCCACGCCGGCAGCTCCGTTGCATGTGGAGAGGAACTCATGCTCCGCATGCTACTAAAGATAGGACGAGGTGGCAATACATTTGTTTGTATATGCAGAACATTTGTTCTTGACTTCGAGTCACCCAGAGGACCAGTCCGTGTTTTGCGGTGGCGGCATGATCGCCCTTCCTCCGTCCGTGGTTGCGCTGCTCGATCCCATGGCCAATGCGCACCTCTTCACCCTCGACGCCGACGGCAGTCCGTAGGTGTCACTCGTGTGGCCCGCCGTCGACCACGGCAGAACGTCGTCGAGCACCTGCGCTTCCACCAGAACCTGCGCAACGTGGCGCGCGACCCGCGCATGGTGCTGTCGGTCGAGGCTCCGGACACAAAGCTCGATTGGCCTACATGACTTTCCCGAGACTCGCCGCGTAGTTTGCGGCCTTTGATCGATTCAGTCGACGGCCAGTGCGTCGAGCCGGACACGCCCCTCTTCGCTGGCCGGCCGGACCGTGGCGGCGAGATCGATGAGTTCTGTGCGATCTCCCGTTTCCTGGCGAGACAACGCGAGCCAGCTTGCTCCGTCCTGCCACACGACGAACTCGAAGAACTCGCTGTCTGCTGGGGACGCGAATCCAATCGTGGTCGTGCCGTCAGCACGTCGGACCTCGACGTCGATCTCGCCGTCCATGCTGTGGCGCGCCTCGCTGGGCGGATCGTGACCTTGGACCGGCCAGGCAGAGAACACGACGCTCGAGCCCCCACCGAGGTTCTCCCAACTCGGGATCGCGGCGGCAGGGTCCGCATAGAGCGAACGCGTGCCGCCATCGGGGGTCGAACTGCCGGTCGCCCCGGCGAAGAACTGCAGCACGCTGCGAGTGGTGCCCGTCGCCACCCACCCAACCGGCACCTGCTCGCCGGAGAACGACACTTCACCATCGGACCACTCCGCCGTGCCCAGCAATGCAACTGCAACGGCTTCGTCGACATTCAGGGTCATCACGCCGATCGTTGCTCCGGACACTGTTGGCCCGACGTATATCCGCTGGTTCTCCGCTTCAGACAACCGCCAGAACGTTCGACCGGCAACATCGATCTCGGTAGCGCGCGCTCGCACATCGTCGAACCGTGGGGCGCTCGCATCGAACACGCCAATGCCCTCCCGAGGCTGACCGTCATCGTCGGGTGACTCCTGCGGCGAGAACGTCCATCCTGCGAGAATCTCAGGCTCCGAAGCTTCAGCGACCTGTACGTCGATCAGTGACATCGAGGCCGACTCCGGAATCACGAAACGAAAGACCGCCTCAACGATCGACGTCGTCGCCGGCGAGGCCGCTCTAGATCTAGACGTGGATTCACCCCCGCTGCTACATCCGCCAGCCACGACCACGGCCAGACCGAGTCCGATCGGTGCGCACGCCCCACCGAATCTGACGGCTCGCATCACCTCATCGTCCCACAGCGATCCAGTGGGCCTCACCGTTCCACTCCATCGTGGTCGAGGTCATCGGAGCGGCGTTCGCAACGCGTGTCGATGGCCGCAACCCTGCCCCGGCGGTGGTGGACAGGGCGTCCACGCCGACCGGCCAGCCGGAAAAGTCGGAGCTAACGAGCGGAGAACTTCGCGTACTGCTCGCGAGGCCAGTAGCGCACGGGAGTGATCCCGTCGGGCTGGACTAGCTCCGTCAGAATCCGGTGGTATTCGTAGCAGTTGAGTTCGTACTTGTTGCCCCACGGGTCGACGAGGTCGAACGCCCAACACAGGTCGAAGTCGATGAGGTCGTCCGGGCCGAGCGGTCGTCCTTCGGGACTATCGATAGGTCCCGGCAGCGAGCGTGCGAATGATGAGAACGTCTCGGCATCGACGCTGAACGCGACGCCGGTTTCCTGTCGAACCATCGGGTGATACTCGCTCGTCTCGAACAGCGCGAGCGTCGTTCGACCACCGTCGGCCGAGATCTGCAGCGGGCCGCCGCCGACGGCCGTCGACCAGAAGTCGTACTCGCTCACGGGTTCGAAACCGAGGTGCGTGCCATAACACTCCGCGGCCTTCGCTCGATCCGGAACCCGGATGTGGACGTGATCAAGACTGCCCATGCGGAACTTCCGACGATCGCGCATCACCCCACCGCACTGGGCGCTTCGGAGGCCCGCAGGTCTGACGGTTAGCACTCCGTCGCACCGGATCGACTCGGCTACAACCTTCGACGAGTCGTCGCCGGGTAGCCGATCGCCTCGAGAAGCTCGTCATGCAGCAACGAGTTCGTGGAGTTGGGGGCGCCGGCCTCGTCGGTCGAGAACCCCGACTGCGGCTTGCGTCCGATCGGCACGGTGGCGTGCATGCCCATGATGTCGACGCCGAGCTCGGTGACCTTGCGGTGGTACTCCGATTCGCGGTCCCGTGCGTTCCGACAGGTCACCGTGAACTTCCCCCTCAGCAGATGGGGTCCCACTATCGTGGGCGGCGTGAAAACTCGGTGGACACCCTTGGCGGGGTTCGTGCTGGCGACCGTGGTGTCGTTGTCTGCGTGTGGCGGTTCCAGCGGTACAGGGAGTAACTCGGGCCCACCCGCCACGGCGGACCGCGCTGGCACCGCCGGAACTACTCGCGTGGACGCAAAGCCCACAAGCGTGGCTTCCGACGCGCCTCCCTTGGTTGCGCCACTCACCATCACGAACGAGCAGGACCCCACCAAGGTGAGGATCGGCTCGGAGGGTGGGTCGATCGCGGTCACGAACGGCGCAGGCACCCGATTCGAGCTCGACGTTCCCGCTGGCGCGTTGCTCTCGCCTCTCGAGATCACCGCAACGCCGGTGTCGTTCGGAGACAACGATGTGCGCGGGCAAGGGGTCGTGTACGGCCCCGCAGGTCTGTCGTTCGTCGTCGCTGCGACCCTGAAGGTCACACCCGTCACACCGGTCCCCGTCGCACGGCAGCTGGCGTTTATGTTCACCGACGACGGAACGGCGATCACTGCCGCCGAGCCCAGCGTCGACGCCAAAGATGTCGTCATCGTCGCCACCCACTTCTCCGGATACGGCTACGGCGACCTCACGGACTTGGCGGACAAGGCCCGCGGCGGATATGCCCGTTGGAAGGCGACGAACGAGGCCGCCCGACTCGAATCCGAAGCGAACGACCTCATCGCCGTCGAACGCGCCGCCCAGCAGTCCGGCGCGGGTGCCGATCCTGACTTCGGGAAGAAGCTGGCTGCGAAGATGGACGAGTATGAAGCAAAGGTCGTCCAGCCGCGGTTGCGGGCGCCTGGTAAGTCGTGCGCTGACGCCGAGGCTGCCGTGGCCTCGGCACTCGGCTCGCAACGCCAGCGCCAGCTCTTCGGCATGCCGATTGCGACCCCCAACACGCCCGCACCGCAGATGACCGAGTTCCTGCAGCTGATGGTGGGGCCGTGCGAGAAGGAGGCCGTGAAGGCGTGTCGAGCGGCGAAGGATGCCTCGGTGCTCGTGACGTTCTGGCTGGGCGCCGACCGCTCCAGTGCGCTGTTCGGCGGTCCCGAGCTGTTTCCGCTCGACGGCATGCAGGAACGAGCACAGACGATCTGCGAGCCCCAGGCGTATCAGATCTCAGGAGGGCTGCAGGACTGGAAGGTCAACGCACCCGTCTGCAACATCATGGATCCGTTCACCCTCTCCGGCGACATCGGCACCATGGAGTTTTCCGGTGGGCTCACCGGCACCTACACATTCGGTGGGGTCATGGATTCGCGCTACACGGGCACGTACACGTTCACGTTCCCCAACGGACCCAAGGCGCCGGGCAAGCTCGTGGGCGGAGGAAGCGGCTCGATCGCAGGGCAGGCAGGGAGCGGGACGGAGAACTACACCGCGACGCCCATCGGTCCGGCCTGCTGAGCGCTGCTCCGATCGCTCGGACCTGTCCCATTTTGGACGTCGCGAGTCTCCGTCCGGTGGACGAAGGACGGCCTGAGCGGGGCAGCGCACCGGGTGACACCGTCACGCATCGAAAACGGTCCAGGCGATGTCCTTCACGGCTGCACCAGGACGATCTCGACCTCCCGGAAGGACAGACATCTCCTTCCCGGTCATCGCGGCGGCATGGGAGAAGCCTCCACGTTCTTGGACCGGGCTCTTGGACCGGGCTCGAGGAAGGAGCGCCGGGGCTCGAGCCGGGAGCGGCAGAACCTCAGTGCTTGGCGTTCCAGGCGCCGGCGTCGGTGCGGGGTTCCTTCGGAAGGCCCAGCACCTGCTCGCCGACGATGTTGCGCTGCACCTGCGACGTGCCGGCGTAAATCGTTCCGGCGCGAGCGTTGAGGAACACCGTGGCCCACGAGTTCGTGGAGTTGGGGGCGCCGGCCTCGTCGGTCGAGAACGCCGACTGCGGCTTGCGGCCGGTCGGCACGGTGGCATGCATGCCCATGATGTCGACGCCGAGCTCGGTGACCTTGCGGTGGTACTCCGACCAGAACAGCTTGCCGATCGATGCCTCGGGGCCGGGATGCTTGCCCTGGAGGAACTGGGTGAGCACGCGCTTTCCCTGGAACTCCATGATGCGGACGTGGGTGTAGCACCAGGCGAGACGCTGTCGGATGACCGGGTCGTCGGACTTGCCGAACTGCTTGGCCAACTCGACGAGCCGCTCGAACTCGGCGCGGAACCGGATCGGTGCCGTCGCCGCCGCCTCTCCCCGCTCGAAGCCGAGCAGCGTCATAGCGACCGCCCAGCCGTTGTTGACTCCGCCGAGAACGTTCTCCTTGGGGCACGTGGCGTCGGTGAAGAACACCTCGTTGAACTCGCTCTCGCCCGAGATCATCTTGATCGGGCGAACTTCTACGCCAGGCTGACGCATGTCGACGAGCATGAACGAGATGCCCTTGTGCTTCGGAGCGTCGGGATCGGTGCGGGTGAGCACGAAGATGTGATCGGCAAGGTGCCCGGCCGAGGTCCAGATCTTCTGACCGTTGATCATCCACTGGTCGCCGTCGAGCACGGCTTTGCAGCCGAGGTTGCCGAGGTCGGAACCGGCGTTGGGCTCCGAGTATCCCTGGCACCACCTGTCGTCACCGGAAAGGATCCGCGGGATGTAGTGGGCCTTCTGCTCGTCGGTGCCCCACCGGAGGATGGTGTTGCCGACCATCTGGATGCTGAACGCGTCGTTCGGTCCGCCGGACGGCACCCCGGCCTTGGTGAACTCCTCGGCGAGGATCACGCCCTCCATCGCCGTGAGCCCGGCGCCGCCGAACTCCTTCGGCCACGACGACGCGAGATAGCCGTTCTCGAAGAGGATCTTGCGCCACTGCGTGACGAACTCGTCGAGCTCGAGACCTTCCATGGTTCCGATCCCCGCGAAACCTTCGGGGAGATTTTCGGAAAGGAAGGTCTGCACCTTCGTACGGAACACCTCTGCCGCGGGGGGATACACCATTTCCATGGCCGAATACCCTACCGGAGCACCCCGAAAGCCACCAAGACCCACCCCGGCTACCGCCCGAGTTGCATGCCGTATGCACACGGTTCTCCCAGCTCAGCATGGCCTTTACGACCTTTCGGCGTCAATCGTTTTCACCGAACACTCATGAGGACGCTGGAGCCGTTCACGCGCATCATGGCAGTAGCGTGATGCTGTGGTTTCTGCCGGCAAGTCGCCCCTACCTTCTACCCCCGCGGGGTGGGACGA
This sequence comes from Acidimicrobiia bacterium, assembly GCA_031368215.1. Taxonomy (GTDB): domain Bacteria; phylum Actinomycetota; class Acidimicrobiia; order Acidimicrobiales; family JANYDT01; genus JANLQX01. Next base: position 116,052 of record JANLRD010000276.1, read on the forward strand.
CCGCGAGCACGAGCGCCTCGCGACCGGAGACTTGAAGGAGACCGCGGCGTCGGCAGAATCGATCCTGACGAAGATCGTCGATGCCATCGAAACCGTTGTCCACGGCAAACGGTCGGCGGTCGAGGTGGTCGTGGCGTGCATGCTTGCCGAGGGCCACGTCCTCATCGAAGACGTACCCGGAGTGGGCAAGACCATGCTCGCCCGGGCTCTCGCGGCGGTGACCGGGCTCAGCACCGGCCGGGTCCAGTTCACCGCCGACCTGCTGCCGTCGGACGTGACCGGCACCGGCATCTGGGACCCCCGAACCGGCGAACTCCGCTTCCGGTCCGGACCGATCTTCGCCAACGTCCTGCTCGCCGACGAGATCAATCGGGCCACGGCGAAGACGCAGGCTGCGCTGCTCGAAGCAATGGAGGAGCGTCGGGTGACCGCCGACGGCCAGACCTATGCACTCCCCCGACCGTTCCTCGTGCTGGCCACCCAGAACCCGATGGAGCACGAGGGCACCTACCGCCTGCCCGAAAGCCAGTTGGACCGTTTCCTGGCGAGAATCAGCCTCGGGTATCCCGACAGTGCGTCGGAACTGCAAATGCTCGAACACGACGGAGGCGAATCGCTCATCGGCCAGCTCCGCTCCCAGACGAGCACCGAGGAACTCCGGGCGCTGATACTGCGGACCGAACGCGTCCACATGGCCAATCGACTTCGGCTCTGGCTGCTCGAACTGGTCAACGCCACGCGTCAGCATCCGGCGATCGCGCTCGGCGCATCACCTCGCGCCACGCTCGCACTGCAGCGGCTCGCCAGGGCCCGGGCGGCGATGGCGGGGCGCACGTTCGTGGTGCCCGACGACGTCCTCGGCATCTTCCCCGAAGCTGTCTCCCACCGCATCATCGGAGCCAGCCCCGGCCGGACCAACCTCGCCGAGACGCTCGACGCGATCGTGCGCCGCGTCGGCGTTCCGCGGCCGGCCTGAAGGGTCGACACCCGAGTCGGTGAACGACGTCATGGAGCCCTCGCCGAAGACCGGACCCCGTCGGATCGGTCGCGTGCGGCGGGTCGCGTCGATCCGGATCACCAAGCGCGGAGTCGGCGCCCTGGTCGTCGGTGTCGCAACGACCGTGTCGGGCCTCGCGCTCGCGCTCGCCGAAGCCACCTCCGCCGGGATCATCATGCTCGGGGCCACCGGGCTGACCGGCGTCGCCGTGGCAGTGGGGGCCCTGTTTCCTCCCCCACTATCGGTTCGGCGGATCGTCCAGCAGACCGAGCACCTGCCGAGGGTCGGCGAGGACCTGGCTGTCGATGTCCAGATCGACGCTCGTCGCAGAACGGCGACGGCTGAGGTGATCGAGGTGGCCGTCGACGCGCTCACCGTTCGCAAAGGCGCTCGGTCGGTGCGCATGTCGGTGCGGCCACTTCGTCAAGGAGAGACCTCGGTGGCGCGCTACCGGGTGGTGCTGCGTGAGCGTGGCACCCTTCGGTTTCTCCCGATGACGTGGCGTCGGGCAGATCCGCTCGGGCTGTACCGGTGGTCGCACCGCGTGGACCGCGGTTGCGAGATCCTCGTCGGTCCCGCCGTCGTCGACCTCGACGACGGCGCGAAGGCATCGCTCGAACGACTTCGCCCCCGCACCAACACAAGGCGAACCTCCGAAACCGACCCATTCGAGTTCCGCGAGCTCCGAGGATATGTGCCCGGTGACGATTTCCGTCGAGTGCATTGGGCGTCGAGTGCCCGCCGTAACGAGCTGATGATCCGTGAACCTGAATATCTCTTCGGGTCACCGACCCTGCCGATTCGCGTGGTGATCGATGCGCGTCACAGCGAGCACTCGGGCTCGTTGGAACTGGCGCTGTCAGTCGGAGCGAGCGTGGTCCGGGCGCTCGTTGAGCCCTTCGAGGTCACGGTGCTGACCGACGGCCGCACCAACCACGCAACGTCGGCCGAGGACACCATGGTGCTGCTCGCCCAGGTGGACCGTGAAGCGTTTCCGCCCCGTGAGCGGATGTCCCGACCAGTTGGGATCGACCGCACCTCCGACGATTCAGCCGAAGTCCTCGTCGCCGGACCACATCCGGCCGCTGCGCCTGATGGCTCGGTCGTGTTCGCCGCGGGGGTGGCTCCGCTCGAGTTCACCCACTGGGAGCCCGGTGAGCCGACCCGCCGTGCGGTCGCCTCCACCATCGCCCTGGTACTCGCATCCGGTCCATCGCCGAGCGCCACCGATCCGGCCGGCAGGGTCGCCATCGTCGCAGACTCCGCAGGCAGACCCCGAGGCGCATGATGGAGAGCGCGAACGCGATGGGCGCAGCGGCCGTCCGGCCGTCCGGCGAATCCCGACGCGCCCAGCGTCGTGCCTCGCGTTGGCTTTCGGGGGACCTTCTCGTCACCGCGTCGACTCTCGTCCTCGTGCTCGCTGCGGCAAGCACGCTTCCGCGTCTCTTCGTCGAAGACATCTACCTGAGGCCATTGCTTGTG
>JANLRD010000001.1:0-21273 GCA_031368215.1 Acidimicrobiia bacterium
GGTCCTCGGCACCTTGGTTGGCTTCTGGTCGGTCGACACCGGCGGCGACGTCGATGAGCTGATCCAGATCTGGCAGTTCGAAAGTGACGACGATCGCCGCCGTCGACGCAATTCCCTCTGGAAGGACCCTGAGTGGCTCGACTTCGCGGCCCGTTTCGGTTACCTGATCACCAAGCGGTCGATGCGAATCCTCCTGCCGGTGACATTCCCGAAGCGGTAGTTCTCCACCTCGACCCTATTTCGCAACTGAGAGTTCACAAATTGCGCCTAGGGTCATCCCGGTGCTTGCTGCGGACGGAGATGCGACGTCGTCTCCGAGTGAACGGCACGTTCTTCTCGCCGTCATTGCCGTCACGACGGCTGGCGTCCTGCCAGTCTTTCTCTTCGGGGGGCTCGCGGTTCAACTGCGTGGCGACCTTGCCCTGAACGACTCCACCCGAGGTCTCGTGACGTTCGGGTACTTCGCCGTCTCCGCGGCACTCTCCATCGCATCGGGCCGTTTGACCGAGCGCTACGGTTCTCGCGCAGTCATGAGGGCCGCGGCTATCACCGGTGTCGTCTCCCTCCTCGGCATTGCCGGTGCTCACTCGTTGCCGTTCGTCTTCGTCGCCCTCGCGTTCGGAGGCTTGTCGAACGCCCTCGGGCAGCCTGCAGCGAACGCACTCGTCGTTCGCACGATCGCGGCATCACGCCAGGGTCTTGCGCTCGGAGTGAAGCAAGCCGCCATCCCGGCCGCGACGTTGCTCGCCGGAGTGGCCGTTCCCACCGTCGGCCTGACCGTCGGCTGGCGGTGGGCGTTCGTGGGGGCCGCGGTCCTCGCACTCGCGTCGACGTTCGTGGTGCCTTCGATCGGCACAGAGGTTCGGACCGGTGTGCGCGGCGTACCGACCGCCGAGAGGTTCGCTGTGGGTCCGCTCGTGGTGCTCGGCGTCGGAGTCGGTCTCGGTTCGGCGATGGCGAACGCGCTCGCAGCGTTCCTGACCTCGTCGGCGGTGGCATCGGGAATCGCCGCCGGATCCGCCGGGCTGCTTCTTGCTCTCGGCAGTGCGCTCGGCTTGGTTATGAGGGTGGGTTCGGGCTGGAACGCCGACAGGGGTGGGGGTGATCACCTGGCCCGGGTCGCCGCAATGCTCGTCGGCGGAGCGCTCGGCCTCGCGGCAATTGCCACAGGGCTCCCATCGCTCGTCATGATCGGCGCCTTTCTCGCTTTCGGACTCGGGTGGAGTTGGCCCGGCGTGTTCAACCTTGCGGTCGTCAATCACCACCCTCGTTCGCCCGCCGCGGCAACGGGATTCACTCAGACCGGTTCCTACACCGGTGCCGCGATGGGCCCGCTTGCCATGGGTGCATTGGTGCAGCACCGGGGGTATTCGATCGCGTGGTTCGCCTTCTCCGGAATCGCCGTGCTCGCTGCCGTGGTCATGCTTGCGGCTCGCCGGCTGCTGGCAGACGGGTGAAGGCAACCAGCGCATCGGCGTGGCGTCGAGCGCTTCGACGGTCAAGGCTCGCTCCGGTGATGAGAAGCCGGTAGTACGCCGAGGCCGCAAGCAACTCCAGCGTCACCCGGACATCAAGGTCGGAGCGCGCCTGGCCCGTGGCGATCCCACGGCGAATGACCTTGGCAACCTGATCCTGCCGCGATGACCAGAGTCCTTCGACTGCTGCGGCGAGCTCCGGATCGGTTGACTTCTCGACAATCAGCCCGGGCAACGCGCGGCCGAGACTGGTGTTCGCAAGAGAGCCGTAGAGGTCATAGACCAGCGAACGGAGATCGGTCTCGAAGACGCCGCTCGTCGGCATCGGTACCTGAGCAGCCTTGAGCGTGGCCAGCACGTCGACAACAAGCGCTGACTTGGTCGGCCACCGGCGGTAGATCGTGGTCTTGGAGACACCGGCAAGCTCGGCAACGTCATCGATCCGCAGTCCGACGTAGCCCGCTGTTTCCAGTATCGAGACCACGGCATCGTGGACGTGGAGGTCTGCGGTGGCCGACCGCGGGCGGCCGCGCTGCGGCCTTGCATCCTTCTTCACGAACCGCTTGGCCTCGCTGGTGCGTTCACTCGGTCCACCCGGTAGCACTGCTCGACGATGCGATCTTCGGTGAGATCAGCGCCGGAGAGTGTGGCTGCGACGCGACCGTTCTGAAACACCAGTACCCGGTCGCAGAGGTGGGCAAGGTCTTCGTACTCTGCTGAACAGAACACGATCGCCGCTCCCGCGACCGCAGCGTCGCGGAGTCGCTCGAAAACGTCCTTCTTCGCCCCGACGTCGACCCCCTGGGTCGGTTCGTGGAGGAGCAGCACGGGTGGGTCGCGCTGCAGCCACTTGGCCAGCAGCGCCTTCTGCTGGTTCCCGCCGGACAGTTGCCCCATCTTCGCCTCTGGGAGCGGTGGGCGCACGGTGTAGTCGACGAGCAGGCCCGCTACCTTCGTTCGCTCGGTTCGCTGGTGCAGCCGACCGCCGGAGAAGAACGACGCGAGCACCGGGAGCGACACGTTCTGCGTGAGGGTCAAGTCGCCGACGCCACTGTTGCGCTGACGATCCGCGGGGAGCAGGGCCATTCCGGCGGCCATGGTGCTGCGCGGCGTGAGCGCGGCATGATCCAACACCGTGGATCCGATCTGTACCGATCCGGCCCTCGCCGGTGTGGCACCGAAGAGCAGGTATGGCACCTCGTCGTAGCCGGCCCCGGCGATGCCGGTGAGGCCGACGATCTCACCTTCATGCACGACCAGGTCCACTGATTTCGCAACGGAGCCCGAAAGGCCTTCGATCCGGAGCGCGATCTTCGAACCCGGCACGGACGGCTCTGGATAGAAGTCCTCGAGCTGACCACCGAGGATCAGCTGGATCAGGTCCTCCTCATTGCTTGTCGCCGTGTCGACCGTGCCGACGACGCGGCCGTCTCGCAGAACCGTGGTTCGCTCCGTGATGGCCATGACCTCGTCGAGGCGGTGGCTCACGAACACGACCGCGGTGCCGGCTTTGGCGACGGCTCGAATCGTCTTGAAGAGTTGTTCGACACTGTCGCGGGGGAGGTATGCCGTTGGCTCGTCCAGCACGAGGATCCCGTTGGGCTGGCTCTGCAAATCAATAAGCCCGCGTACGATCGCGACAAGAGCCCGGTCAACTTCGCGGAGGCTCCCGACGAGCGCGTCGGGCGAGACGCGGACGCCGAAACGACCGAGAGCGTCGGCGACGAGCCTTCGCTCGTCCTTCCATCGGATATGCCAACCTGCGCCGGTAGTGAATCGACCGATCCGGATGTTCTCCAGAACGGTCAGATCCGGCAGCAACCCGAGGTCTTGATGAACGAAGGCAAGGCCGAGCCGGTAGGCCTCGGACGACGGGAGCGGAAGAACCACGGCCTCGCCGCCGATCTCCAGCGTCGCGCCGGGGTCCGGGACGTGATACCCGGACAGGATCTTGATGAGGGTCGACTTCCCGGAGCCGTTGCGACCCACGAGCCCGTGGATCTCACCTCGGGCGATTTCGAGGCTGACGTCATCGAGGGCGCGCGCTGGTCCGAAGGTCTTGCTCAGACCTTGGATGCGCAACGCAGGGACGGACAGGTCTTGTCCTTCCCCGGCGCGGCCCTCGATGACGGCCTCCGTCATGTCAGGACCCGAGACCCCAGAGGGTGCGGTATGCCGTCAGCGGGTCGATCCCGTACCAGTTCTTCGGATCTTCCTTCGACGTGTCGACACCGGTCAGGTTCTCCTGGGTGAAGATGCGGAACGGGACACCGGCGTCCTCGATGGCCTTCTTGCCGGACAGCACGGACAGGATCGCGTCCGCAGCTCCGGCGGAGAACCACATGTTCGGGTTGCCGACGTCCATCTTCACGGCGGTTCCCTTCTGCACGTTCGCCATGACGGCGGGCGTGCCGTTGAAGCCGGCGACGCGGATCTTGTCAGCGACGCCGGCTTCAACGAGGCCTGGCTCGATCGCCAGCGTCATGCCGTCATAGACCGCGAGGATGTGGGTGATCGACGGATCCTCCTGCACGAGGGCCTTGGTCCGCTGCTGCAGCGTCCCGTCGCCCCACTGCGGAACAGTCGAATCCTCACGCTTGGTCTTGCAGTCCGGGCAGAGGCGCTTGATCTCGGCCTCCATAGCGCCCCACACGTCCGGTGAGGAGCCGTTGTCATCGGACGACATGATGAGCGCGTTGCCCTTGCCTTTGGAGTCGGCCACAAACCACTGCGCCATCATCACGCCCGGAATCCGGTAGTCGAAGCCGACGTCAGCGGTGAGGTCCGGTACGGCCTTGAGTGACTTGCCGGCGTATCCCTGCAGCGATGCCAGGACGGGAATGCCGGCCTTCTTCGCTTCGGCGATCTGGGGGGCAACAGCATTCGGCGGCACACCGAGGAGGAAGATGAGGTCGGCCTTTGCCGCAACGGCCTGCTCGATCCCGCGACCCCACTCGTTCGGGTCGAACTTCCCGTCGACCGAGGTCAATTCGATGCCGCTTCCCTTGAGGGCGCTCGTGATCTCGTCTTCCCACTGCGTGAGGATCGGGACAGCCTTGACGAGGTTGACGATCGCGACCTTCTTGCCCTTGAGGGCGGCGAAGTCGATCTTTCCAACGCCGGCCGGCGGGGCGAACGTCGGGGCCTGGCTGGCCTTGGCCACTGCTGCCTCGGCTTCGGCGACACCACCAGCAGCGGCGGCAGCTTCGGTTTCGGCTGCCGCAGCTTGGGTTTCGGCTGCCGCAGCTTCGGTCTCGACTGCCGCGGCTTCGGTGGCGGCCGGCGCCGCCTCGGTGGCGGCGGCTTCGGTTGCTGCGGGTGCTTCGGTCTTGGCGGCTTTGTCGCTGCTGCAGGCGCTGGCAAAAAGCGCCAGACCCATCATTACGGCAAGGCCGCCCCTGTACGGGCGACGACGTGTGCTGGACATTGGGCCTCCTATGGCCTGGTGTTGTGGTGCTGGGGTCGGGTGTTGTTGGGGGTGGATGCTGCTTGATGTGGGGAGGTGAGAAGGGTTCACGCGGCGTTGGCTTTCCGGGCTCGCGCCCGGGTGGCGAACTGAGACAGAACGACGGCGAGGATGAGGGCGCCGCCGTAGAAGACCTGCTCCGGCCAACCGGAGTAGCCGACCAGCGACAGACCGGTGATCCCGGTCAGCAGGAAGTACACCGACGCCCATGATCCCCAGGCGTTGAACTGGCCGGGAATGATCGCTGTGGCGCCGAGGAAGGCTGCTGCGAATGCTGGCAGGAGGTAGCCGTTGCCGACCCCGGCCTGGGCCGACGCGGAGGTGCCCGCCAGGACCATGCCGCCGATGGTGGCGAAGGTGGACGACGTGATCAGCGCGCCCCAGCGGATGCGGTCGACCCGGATGCCGGCGAGTCGGGCGACCTCGCGGCCTCGTCCGACGAAGAGGACGTAACGGCCGAGCGGCGTGTGCTGGAGGACATACCAGATGAGTGCCGTGAGCGCGAGCGCGAACCAGAAGCTGCGAGGGAGCCCGAACCACTTCCCGCGCACAAGATCGACGAAGCCGCTGTCGAGTCCGCTTCGGATCTTCGGCCCGCAGACGCCGAGGATCAGCCCCGCGAGCAGCGTGCTCATACCGAGCGTTGCCACGATCGACGGGACGCCGAAGCGAATCGAGATGAGTCCGTTGATCGCTCCGATCACCACGCCGAGCACAACAAGCGTGACGACGGCCAAGGCGATCGGCCACTTCTTGTCGACGTTCAAGAACGCAACCCCGGACGCCCCCATCGAGAAGGTCGAGCCGATGGACAGGTCGAACTCGCCCGCAGCGAGGACGACAAGCAGGCCCAGCGTGAGCACGAGAAGCGATGACTGCGACCCGAAGATGCCCTTGAAGTTCGACAGCGTGCCGAATGTGTCGGGCCGCCAGATCCAGAACACGACGATGACGGCAACCCAGGCGATGAGGATGGCGTAGCGCTCGACGAACTGTCCGACTCCACCTCCGATGAGCGGCCGGGAAGCGACCGGGTCAGTGGCCCCCGGGGCCGGTGGGGTCGTGGTATCGGTGGCGGTCATCGCGAAGTCCGGTGCGGCTCTTCGAGGCCCAGCCCGTTGCTGACATCTGAGGACATAGGTGTGCGGCCTCTGGTGGAAGGAGTTCGGGACGTGATGCGGCTGCAACTGATGACGCCGGGGATTGTAAAGGGTAAGGGCAGAGATTTTCCAACGCAGGTCCATTTTGTTAACGGTGAGTATCGAAAGTGCTCGGGGTTGGGCATGTCGGGCTGCCGATGCGAAAATCGTTTGATCGCCTGCTCGGGCCGCTCTCGTGACCGGCGCGTTGTCTTACCCTCGACCTCCATTCTCATCTGGAATCAACCTTCAGGAGCGCGCCGTGACCATCACCCGAGCCCAACTCGAACGAGCGCCGTGGGCGTACTTCGAAGTGGTCGATGCCAAGGATCTTGAAGGGTCGCTCGGCTTCTTTGCCAACGATGCGACGTTCACGATCCAGTCCGCGGGCGTTACCTTCGCCGGTAAGGACGAGATCGCGGGGATGTTCCGAGGATTTTTCTCTGACTACTCGACGATCTGCCACAACATCACGAGCATCGTCGTCGACGACGTGTCGGCCAAATGCGCCACCGAGCAAACGTGTCCACACGTCAAGCTCGATGGAACCCCGGACACGCTGACCACGTGCAATTTCTTCACCTACGCCCCCGACGGGAGATTCCAGCGAGTGATCATCTGGATCGACGGTGCGAATCCGCTGGTCGGCGAATGAGCGACCAGGCCCGCACTGCTGGTTGCGCAAGCGAGTCTGCGAGACTTCTGCCGTGACTTTCCTCGCCCGTCCCGGTGAACGCGCAGCGCGCCTTCGAGAATTGCTGGCCCGCCCCGAACCGCTCACTGCGCCCGGTTGCTACGACGCCCTCGGAGCGCGATTGATCGAAGAGGCCGGCTTCGACGTGGTCTACATGACCGGCTTCGGAACCTCGGCGTCGCTCCTCGGACGTCCTGACGTCGGCCTCACGAACCAGGGCGAGATGCTCGACAACATCCGCCGCATCGTCGCCGCTACATCGCTTCCCGTGATCGCCGATGCAGACACCGGCTACGGCAACGCGATGAATGTGATCCGCACGGTGCAGCTCTGGGAGCAAGCGGGAGCAGCGGGCTTTCATCTCGAGGATCAGGTCACGCCGAAGAAGTGCGGCCATATGAACAACAAACAGGTCATCCCGGCCGGGGAGGCCGTTGGCAAGATCAAAGCCGCGGTTGCCGCACGGTTCAATCCCGACACCGTCATCATCGCCCGCACCGATGCACGTGCCGTCGAAGGACTCGATGCCGCCATCGATCGGGCCAAGCGGTTCGCCGACGCGGGAGCGGACATCTTGTTCGTCGAGGCGCTCGAAGGTGAGGGCGAGATCGAAACCGTATGCGATCAGCTCCGCGGCTACCCGTTGCTCTTCAACTGGGCTGAAGGTGGAAAGACGCCGCCGCTCACCTACGACCGCATAGCCTCGCTCGGCTTCAAGCTCATCATCTGCCCGATCTCAACACTGCTTTCCGCAACCGCAGCAATGCGCCGTGCACTCGCCGAGATCAAGCTCGCTGGCACTCCAGCGACGATCGTCGATCAGCTGATGCCGTTTGGCGAGTTCACCGACTTCATCGGTCTGCCCGAGATCAACGACCTCGAGAAGCGGTTCGCCAACGGCTGACCTGGTGTCAGAGCGTCAGGTGTCGAGCAGCATTCCGTGGTCCTCGGCTTGTTGGGCATCGAACGTCCTACACGTGTCGTCGTAGTTGTGACCGAGGATGCCGCCACGCACCGCACGTGCACGTACTGATCGGAACAGCGGCTTCCAGCTGTCCGGCAGTTGGGGTGCGTCGGGTGGTGTGAGCCACAGGCGAAAGAGCAGGCGCTTGAGTTCGGTCGACTCGTGATCGACGAAGTCCGTCCGCGAGTGAAGGGCGGTGAAGTTCGACAGGATCTGCATGTCGCCTGGTTGGAGGAATGTCGTGAACATCACTTCAGGACGGCGGAGCATCTCGTCCATCGCATCCATCGCCTCTCGCTGGCGCGTCGTGAGGGGCGGAACGCCGTCGATGTTCTGCGCGCTGTTGATCCGGTTGCGGTTCCACTTGCCGAAGAATCGACCCTCGAGCGTGTCGAACACCGGATTCGCATAGAAGGGCTCCTCGTCCGGCGCTTCCTCGGTCTGCCGACTGAAGAAGAACGGTTCGTAGAGCAGCTCGGCCACCTCCGGCCGCTCTCGGACGAGACGGTTGTGCGCCGTGAGCGAGCTCGACACCATGCTCATGCCGCCGGAGACGGCGCGGTTGAAGCAGCTGAGAACGACCACGTCAACCCCGTCGATATGGAAGTCGAGCTCGGCGTTCGACGAGTAGCCCCGCCCGCCGGAGCTTCGGTATTCGACGCCGACGTCGCGAACGCCCGACAGGTACTGGGTCGCCTTCCCCTGAGGCCGCGCCACGCCGAAATGAAGACCGATCGCCCAGGTGAGGAGTGAGAACTCGGTTTCGCTGACGTCGGCCCGGGGGAGTCCGCGGACGAGCGCTATTCCACGCTGATGCGTTGCTTCCGCAAAGGCTCGGCTCAACGGAGCCATCGCGGAGCCGAGGTCGAAGTCCGCGCGGCGGTAGTCGAACCGGTCTTTCTCGGGGTCGGCCGCAGTGCGGACCGCCCGGAGGAGATCTCGCCTCGCAGCTTCGTCCAGCTCGACGATCCATCGGCGATCGGCTTCGAGATCCGCAGGAGTCCACGCTGCCGGGGAGTGCTCGGCGATCGGGTGCATCAGTTCGCCTGTGCGGAGTTCACGGGCAGCTCTCCAGGAACTTCTTCAACACGCCGTCGAAGCGGACCTTGAGATCACGGCCGGCGATCACATGGGCGAGCTCGGGCCACAGCTCTCCCTGGCATCCGGGAATGCCTTCCTGGAGCGGCATCGTGGTTCGTGGCGAGGTGACCGGATCGATCCCGGCGTGGAGAACAAAGGTCGGGCAGGTGATCTGATCCAGTCGTCCGCGGGTGTCGTGGGACAGGCACGCTTCGACGAGCCGCGCATGGGCATCGGCCTTTCCCTGAAGATCACCCCAGGCCCCGCTGGGTCCGAGGAGTCGGTCGTGGTGCTCGTCATAGAACTCGCCCGTGAAGCTGAACGCCGCGACGAAGCGCTGAAACACCTCGAAGCCCATCGTCTGGTGGACGTCGCGAAAGAGCTCGAGCTGGTCGCGCAGCGTCTTGTCGACGAAGGCCCACGTACCGGTCATCAGCAGTGAGCGCACCAGATCGGGCCTGTGGATCGCCAGTTCCTGCCCGACGCACGCACCCATTCCGACCAGTCCGACCACGTGCACGCTCGACCAGCCGAGGTGATCGAGCAGCGCTGCGGCATCGCCCGCCAAGAGCTGCATGCTCATCGCCTTCGAGGGGTCATCGGTCGAGGCGCCGACCCCCCGGTAGTCCCAGATCAACACCTGATAGTTCTCGCGGATGTAGCGGGGTGCATCGCCGAATCGTCCGTGGCAGAAGCTTCCCCAGCCGCCCATGCAGAGCACTTTGTCCCGCGTGTCATCGCCGTGCACTTCATAGTGAAGTGTCACGTTGTCTCGCTCGAGTTGGGTCACGGAAGGAGGCCTCGCAGAAGAAGGAGATCGGTCAGTGGACGAAGGGATGTCATCGTCGGAATCGTTCGGATCAGGATGATGGTGGTCTCGGCGTCGTCGTCGCTCATGACGCGCCGGAGCAGTGCCCGTGCCTTCACGAGCCGCTGATCCGCAGTAGCAGGGCGTTCCGGGAAGCCGAGTGGGTCCGCTGCAAATCCCGTTTCGACCGAGCCGTCTGCGTAGGTCACTTTGACACGCGACGCCACGCGGCTGCCGAACTCCCGCTCGATGGCCTCCGATGCCTCGATGCGAACGCGTTGCATGAGCGAACGGAAGGTCGGATCGGCCAGCCGAGCTTTGGTGAACTGATCGATGGTGCACACGCCGTCTATCAAGGTCGCTGCCACCGTGAAGGGAAGGCTCAACCGCGCCGCGAGTTCGGTTTCCGGATCGAAGTACGCGCCGAACGCGGCGTGGGTGGTCGATTGGGTCACGACAACGCGCTCGATCTCGTCGGGCGAGTCAACCGGTCGCCGGGCGGCAATCACCTCTGCGACTTCGGCGGCCGCGTGGAGCGCATGCATCACCGGAAAGAACTTCGTGCAGTTCAGTTCGATCAGCGCCCGCCCGTCGGAGTCGGCGGGAAACGACAGATCGGGAACCTGTCCGACGTACGTCTCACAGAAGCCCTTCGTTCCCTCCAGGAACCCAACCGGTCCACGGACTCCGTCGAGTGCCATGTAGGCACCCACGATGCCGTCGTGCGCGGCGAAGGCGGCGTGAAGAGACTTCGTGGCATCACCGGACGCCAAGCAGAAGCGCGTGCCTGACGCATGGTCAGCGGCGAGGCCCAGTGCGATCTCGACGGTTTCTCCGCGGAGCTCGAGCAGCGATGCCGCCGCAGCAGCGCACCCGACGACTCCAACGACCCCGGTCGGGTGCCAGCGTTCGACTACTGACGGGGTGATCGCGTGACCGAGCCGCGCCGCCACTTCGAACCCGCGGACCACGGCGTCGAGGAACCGCGCGCCCGTTGCTTCGATGTCTTCCGCCACCGCCATCGTGGCGGGAATGATCGACGACGAGAAATGTGCCTTGACGCCCCCGGACATGTACGAATCGTCGTAGTCGATGGAGTGTACGGCGCATGCATTCACCGCCGCAGCCGCCGACGGCGTCAGTCGTCGGCCGATCGGGAACGCCGCGCTTGCGCCCTCGGCCGATGTGCGCGACATCGTTGCACCGACGGAGCGCACAATGCCGGACTCCATCCGCGACCCGGCCAAGGCAACCGTGAGGGTGTCCAGCACCATCCACGTGGCGAACTCGACAGCTTCCGGGCGGACGGTGAAACCGTCCGTTTCCACGAGGCGGGCGAGAAGGGATGATGGGCTGGTCGTCATCGAACGGCCTGGATCACTCGCCGAGCAGCGCGGCGAGCGCCGTCGGTGTCGCCAGATGGTGATCGGTGTTCCGCTGGAACGCGTGGCCGATGCGCGCGCACACGTCGTCACGATGTGCCGGCGCGTAGACCTGAAGCGCAACGGGCATGGCGTCGCGGCCGATCCCTGATGGAAGACAGATCGCCGGAAGCCCGGTCACATTGCCGGGGCCGGTGAAGCGTGCGTGCATCTTCTGCAGCGGCTGCCTGCTTCCGTTCACCTCGAAGAACAGATCGTCGTAGCGGGGCGAGGAACTGACGAGCCCGGGAAAGAGGATTGCGTCGACCGAATCGAAGGTTCGCTGGAACGAGTTCTGAATCAATGTACGCATACGAAGAGCACGTACGTAGTCGGTCGCCGGAGCGAGCTTGCCGACGAGCAAACGGAAGACCAAACCTGGGTCGTACTCGTCGGGACGGGACCAGAGGTCCTCATGGAGGCTTGCGCCTTCGCAGAGCAGGGCGAGCCAGCCGGCACCGAAGGAATGCTCGATGTGGTCGATCTCAACGTCGACAGCAGTTGCGCCTAATGATCGGAGGACGTCGATCGCGTTGTCCATTGCCGCGATGACCATCGAGTCGGCGAGCGGTTCATAGTATGAGCGGGCGACGCCGATGCGAACACCGGTCAGGTCGCCGGCCGTTGACATCGCGGCGAGAAGGTCCGGCCGGCTGCCGGAGTAGCAGCTCTCGTCACCGGCATCGCGGGCGCTGATCACCTGCAGGACGCGGGCCGCGTCTTCGACGGTGCGGGCCAGCGGACCCACATGGTCCATGGTCCACGAAAGCGGCATCACCCCACTGCGCGACACCGCGCCGTAAGTCGGCTTCCACCCGACAACCCCGGTGCACGCCGCGGGCACGCGAATGGATCCGAGGGTGTCCGTGCCGAGCGCGAACGGAACGAGGCGCGCCGCAACTGCACCGCCGGGCCCGCTCGACGATGAACCGGAGAAACGGTCGAGATCCCATGCATTGTGGACGGCGCCGTACCACGGGCTCAGCGCGCCACCGCAGGCGAACTCCGTCGACGCCAGCTTCGCCAGCATGACGGCGCCCGCATCGTCGAGACGGCCGACAGCGAAGGCGGACGCGTTCGGTACGTGTCCGGCGAGCACGTTCGAACCGCCGGTCGTCACGATGCCTTCGGTGCAGATGTTGTCCTTCAGCCCGTAGGGCACACCCTCGAGCGCGCGGGCGTCTCCGGTCTTCCAACGTCGGTCGGACTGCTTCGCTTGCCGTGTGGCGTCTTCGAGCGCTACATGCATCACCGAGTTGATCCGTTCATCGATCTTCTCGATACGCGCGACACAAGCGGCGAGCGCCTCGCTCGGACTTGCGGTCCTCGCAGCGAAGTGGCCGAGGAGCTCCGTCACCGTGCAGTCGGCCAGATCGGTCGGTGCGGAGGCGCTCGACGTGGGCAGTGAGTGTGCGGTGGCGTTGGGACCTGTCGGGACCGGATGCTTCGGGTGGACCAACGGCGCAGTTCGCGGTTCGAGCGGTGACGGATCGGCCATGCCACCGAGATCGATCGCCCGAACGGCCACGACCTCGTCCCACCACACCGCCATCGCATCGGCGGCGAGCTTCACGTAGCGATCGTCGAGCTCCGCGCCGGCAACTCGAGCGGTCACGACCATCTCGTCCTGGGACCGCTGGATCATGGCCTACCTGTCATTTCGAATGACCAGATCATGGTGAGATCGACGAGTCGTTGTCGCCGTCGGTGTTCTTGACCGATCCGCGTGCCACGACACCGGCGAAGAAGACCGAACTAACGGAGCAACCGGGCAAGCGCGCCCGACGCGCCCTCGGCCCACGTGGCAACGGTGGCGGGAAGTTGCTCGAGTTCGCCGTCAAGCACGAACAGTCCCCGGGTCGCAACGATGGCGCCGATCTCCACCAACAGAGGACGAAGGAAGACTTCGGGTGCGAGGGCGTGGACCGTCGACGCGCCCACCATCACCGGGATCGCCACCACGCCGGCGAGCCCGGTCTGGCCGAACCAGTCGAGGTAGGACTTCAACAGCCCGGTGTAGGTCGCCTTGTACGTTGGCGAGGCGATCACGGCGAGGTCGGCGCCGGACAGTGCGGCAACTTCAGCCTTGACGTCGGCCGACGACCAATCGAAGAGCTGACCCCCGAGATTCGCGAGGTCGGTGATATGTGTACGTATGTTCTCGCCTCGCCCGGCAGCACTGGCCGCTTGCCTGGCAACTTCCTCAGCCACTCCCAGGGTGCGGGAGTTGGCCTTCGGATTGCCGCAGACGACAACGACGTTCAGTGCAGCCGGGTTCGACATGATCGGCGAACTACTTGTTGCAGACGAGAAGCGGCATCACGTCGGTGCCGAATCGCTCGACACCTTCCACGAAATCGGGGAACGTGAACATCATGCCGGCAACGCCCGGGATGGCGGCGATTTCATCGACCTTACGGGCAACGGTGGCCGGCGAACCCGCGATGACGTTGATGTTGAACATGCAGTTGTTCTGCATGTCCTGGAGGATCTGGCGGGCGGTGCTGGTTTCGCTGGCGTTGACGTCGGCCGCAGCCATACCCATCATGAACGCGAGGGCATCGGTGTCGGCCCCGTCCTTGCAGTACTGCACATAGGCCTCGGCTTCTGCATCGGTGTCCTTGATGAAGATCATGTTGAGGGCGTAGGCGCCGACCTTGCGGCCGGTCTTTGCCGCGGCGTCCTGCAGCTGCGAGCTCATGGACCGCATCAGTTCGAGGTCGCTCGGCGTGACGATGAAGTTGTAGTCGCCGTACTCGGCGCAGAACTGCATGCCCCGGTCCGACTGTCCCGCCCCGACGATCGGGATGTGGGCAGTCGGCTTGGGCTGCACCATGCAGTCGTCGAGCTGGTAGAAGTCGCCCTTGATCGAGCTGCGGCCGTTCTCCCAGAGGTCCTTCATGATCGCGACGTATTCCGAGGAGTGCTCGTAGCGGTTCGCGAAGTGCGAGTCGCCCGGCCACACGCCCATCTGCTGGTACTCACTCATGTTCCAGCCCGACACGATGTTGATGCCGAAACGGCCCTTCGAGATGTCGGAGATGGTGACCGCCATGCGGGCGACCATTGCCGGGTGCAGCGTGAGGATGGCGGTCGACGCGTAGAGCTTGATCTTCTCGGTCACGGCGGCCAGGCCGGCCATGAGCGTGAACGATTCGAGGTTGTGGTCCCAGAACTCCGTCTCCCCGCCAAAGCCGCGGAGCTTGACCATTGACAGGACGAACTCGAAGCCATGCTTCTCCGCGGCAAGGGTGATCTGCTTGTTGAGTTCGAAGCTCGGCATGAACTGCGGTGAGTTCTTCGAGATGATCCACCCGTTGTTGCCAATGGGGATGAAGACGCCAAAGTCCATGGAAAAAGCCTCCTGTAGGGGGAACTGAGCTACCGAACTCTAGTGACGGCCCTGAGTAGGGACAACTCGCCCGGACGATTCCTCAGAGGTTTTAACAGACTCGTAAGATAGTGGAGCCATGGTGTTCGACGACCCCCCCGCACCGTGGGCCTGCGTGATCGGCCGGTTCCAACCGTTCCACCGTGACCATCTCTCTCTGGCCGAAGCGGCCATGGCGTCCGGTCGCCGACTGATCGTCGCGATCACCAATGCGGAACCGGCGTGGAGGGTTCCTCTCGACGAAGCGCCACATCGTCATACCGCCGAGGCGAATCCGTTCACGTACTGGCAGCGATCCGAGCTCGTTTGGGCTGCCCTCCGGCCGCTCGGAGTCGGCGAGGACGTGCGAGTCACACCGTTCCCGATCCACGAACCGAGACTCTGGTCGTCGTACCTCCCACAAGGCACTGAGTGTTGGGTGCGGGCGCGAGGACCGTGGGAGTCGCGGAAGATGCGGGAGCTGGCGACGCAGTTCCCGGTGCGATCGGTTCCCGCAGTTCCGTGCGAGGTCTCGGGCACCTCGATCCGACACCGCATCCGCTCGGGAGATCGCTCGTGGATTCGTGATGTTCCTTCGGGAGTCGCCAGCCTCATCGAGGGGTGGATGGAGAACGGGTCGCTGAGGATGTCCGACCGTGACCTGTTCGACGAAGGCCACGGCTCAGGATGAACGAGGTCGGTTCAGCGGTGCACTACGGCGAAGATCATCCGCGGCCCCCCGACGACCGTTGTCCGATGGTCCTGGTGATCCTTGACGGCCTGGGTGATCGGGCCCATGCGGAACTGGCCGATCGGCCCGACGGACATCCGCGAACGGCCTCGGAGGCGGCGAGTACCCCGGTGTTGGATGCCCTGGCCCGGCGTGGGGAGTCGGGAGTGCACGTGCCGATGGGCTGGGGTCGCGCCGCCGCCAGCGAGATCGCCCACTGGTCGCTCTTCGGCTTCTCCGATATCGCGTTTCCCGGGCGGACCCGTCTCGAGGCGCTCGGCCACGGCCTGATCCCGCTGCCTGGCTCGCTCATGCTGTTCGCCGCGCTTCGTCCTTCCACAACGGATGATGCAGGCAGGATCTGGATCACCGGACGAGTTCGGCGCGACGAACCAGAGGTCGCTCGGGCTCTCCTCGAGAAGGTGCGCCTTTACGAGACCTCGACCCACCGATTTTCGTTGACGGTCTTCGACAGAGGCGAAGGCATCCTCACCGTAACGGCACGCTCGCCGAGCGGGGTCGGAGCGGTGACCGACACCGACCCCTTCTTCGAACACCTCCACCCGATGATGCAGCCGCTGGCCGTGCGATCGTCCGATTTCGAGACCACCGGTTCCGCATCCACGGCACGCGCACTTGCCGAGTACCTCCGCTGGGTGCGGGCGACCCTGGCTGAAGATCCCGCGAATCACGATCGCGTGACGAACGGGCTTCCCGCCCTCGACACCCTCACGACGAAGTGGGCCAGCGTCTTCGGCCCGGTACCGTCGTTCTGCGAGGTCACCGGACTTCGAGGTGCCATGGTGCCGACGAGTCCGTTCTACCGGGGGCTCGGCCGACTCCTGGATATGGACGCCATCGACGCAACGGGTGGTGAGCAGTCGCTGGCCGATTCCCTGGTGACGGCGAGACTCCTCGTGGAACGCGGAGCACAGTTCGTCCATGTGCACACGAAGGCCACGGATGAGGCGGGGCACATGAAGGATCCGCTCGCGAAGAAGGTCGCGGTCGAGTGGTGCGACGCCCAACTCGCCGCGCTTCTGCAGCCGCCCTTCTCCGATTGGGTCATCGCCGTCACCGGCGACCACGCAACTCCGGCATCCGGTGGGGTTCTGCACACCGGTGACCCGACACCATTCGTGGTGGTCGGTCCGTCGGTGCGCCCCGACGACGTTCTTCTCTTCGGTGAATCGACGTGTCGTCGCGGAGCGCTTGGCGTGCTTCGCGCCTCCGATGTCCTACCCCTCATGTGCTCACACGCCAATCGGCCCCGATTCCTCGGGCACCGACCATCGGCCTACCCGACCATCGCACTTCCCGACGCGCCCGTTCCTTTCCGCTGACTCGCGCCGGGGCCACGCGGTGCCGGCTAGCGACGATGAAAACCTCAGATGTATTATCGGGAGGTGGCTCTCCCCGACGACTTCCCAACAGCCGGCGACTTCTCCGTCCCCGAGCACCTTGTCGGCACCCTCGCCGAGGTCGATCAGCTCTACGCAACGATCGTTGCCCCGCTGGAGGAATCCCTCGCCCATCGCTTTGCCGGTGTCGACGACTACCTCGACACCGACGGCCGACTCCATCCCGAGATCTGGGAAGCCCGGCGCCACATCATGCGAGCGTCCGGCGCGGCGGGCCTCTACGGAGCGTTTCTTCCGAGCCGGATCGGCGGTCGGGACTACGACCGCGAGGACATGTTGTGGGTCGAGGAACGGGTCTACAGCTACGGCCTGCGGCTGAACCCGGCGCTCCTGTCATGGAGTGAGGGGGCGACGCCCCGGGTGATCTTCGCCCACGACCACCACCGCGACCAGTTCACCCTTCCCCTCGTCCGCGGCGAGAAGACCGCGTTCCACGCAATCACCGAGCCGGAAGCCGGATCGAACCTGTTCGACATGAAGACCAATGCGGTTCAGCGAAACGGCGACTGGGTCCTCAACGGCCACAAGGCGTACATCACCAATGCATTCGAGGCCGACGTGGCCCAGGTGCTTGCCGTGACGCATCCCGGGAATGGCCGTCGGAGCTTCACGTACTTCCAGTTCGACACCCACGAGGCACGGTCGCGAGGGTTCTCGACCGGCAAGGTGTACCAGACCATGTTCAACGACGGCATCACCGGCGAGGTGATGTTCGACGACCTCGTGCTCCCCGCTGATTCCGTCATCGGCGAAGTCGGTGGAGCGTTCGACATCGCCATGGCCTCGATCAATTGGACCCGGATGCGCAGGGGCGGAATGTGTTCCGGATGGGGTCAGCTACTGATCCACCGCATGGTTGAGCGGGCGAAGAGCCGAGTGATCGGCGGCAAGCCGCTCGGCGCGAATCAGGGCATTGCCTGGATGGTGGCCGACAGCTACGCCGACTGGATGATGGCCCGCTCGCTTTCGCTCTCCGTGGCGAAGGAGCTCGACCATCCGGGACCGTGGTGGAAGACGCCGCGTCCCCGCGAGGAGATTCGCAAGATCTCGGCCGTGAAGTTGACCAACGACGAATGCTTCTACCGGATCGCTGATCGTGCGTTGCAGCTCCACGGTGCCGCAGGCGTCATGCGCGACACCGAGATCAACAAGCTGTTCCAGTTGGCCCGCAACTTCCGCATACCCGGCGGGGCCGATGAAGTGCAGCGAAACTCCATTGCCGAGGGCCTCGGACTCCGCTTCTGACACACCACTAGGACCCGAAGGCTCCGTCTGCTTCGTACTCGGCGATCTGCTCGGCGTCGTAGCCGAGCAGCCCGGCGAGGATCTCGGTGGCGTGTTCGTTGCGCGAGGGCGCTCGCACGTGATCGGTGCGCGGGGGACCGACTCGGATCGGTGAGGTGAACTGGCGAACGGTCCCGTAATGGGGGTGGTCGGTTTCGGCGATCACGTGCCGAGCGGTTGCGTGAGGGTCTGCGGCAGCTTGATCGATGGACCAGATCGGACCGCATGGCACGCCTGCCGCCGTGAGAATCTCCAACCACTCATCAGTAGTATGTGTACGTAGGGCATCGTCGAGCTCGGCCTCGCACGCAACCTTGTTGACACGGCGCTGTTCGAAGTCGGTGAACCGGACATCCTCGAGGAGATCCGGCCGACCGATCGCCGTGCAGAGTCGTTCCCAGAACTTGTCCTTGGCGCAGGTGAGCACGATCCACCCGTCGGAGGTCGGGTAGTTGCCGAACGGGACGAGCGACGGGTGCGACGAGCGTGTGGTGCGTCCGATCACGTGGTTCTCGGTGAGCGCCCAGGTGCCGGGATACGAAAGCAGGTTCATGGCCGTGTCGTAGAGCGACAGGTCACAGTCCATCCCCACTCCATCGCGCCGCGCCGCATGAATCCCCGCCAGTGTCGCTGCGGTGAGAACAAAGCCTCCCGAGAAGTCGACGAGCGAGAGTCCGGACTTGGCGGGTGGCCCGTTCGGTTCGCCGGTGAGACTCATCCATCCGCACATGCCCTGCAGGATGTAGTCGTAGCCGGGTTCGGTCACGCGTGGTCCAACGTTGCCGAAACCTGAGAGCGAAACGCAGACGATCTTCGGGTTTACGTGCTTGAGGTGCTCGTACTGGATGCGGAGTTTCGCCGGGACGTCGCCACGAAGATTGGAGACCACCGCATCGGCGGTGGCGACGAGATCTTCGAACACTTTCCGCCCGGACGTGCTCGTGATGTCGAGCGAAAGCGACCGCTTGTTGCGGTTGAAGGTTTCGAAGAACAGCGAGTCCTCACCGTGTTGGAACGGTGGGACGTATCGGCCGACGTCGCCGTTCGTCCTTGGATCTTCGATCTTGATGACATCAGCGCCGAGATCGGCCAGATGGACGGTGCCGAACGGACCGGCCCCGAACTGTTCGACGGCAATGATCCTGATGTCTTCGAGCGGGCGCATGGAAGCTTTCCGAAACGACGGCACGCGGCCGGCTAGTGGTCGATCTTCTGGTACACCGAGTTGAGATGGTGCACATGCTCGTGCATCGTCAACTCGGCCGTCTTGGCGTCTCCGGCGAGGACTGCCTCATGGATGAGACGGTGCTCGTGGTTGACCTTCTTCCAGAACGCCGGAGAGGAGGCGCGGGCCACGAAACGAGTTGTCAACACGTCGAAGATCGGGCGAGCCATGAGGTCGAGCAGCGGATTGCCGGCTGCCTCGAGCATCGTGAGGTGGAACGACCGCCCGCGTGAGCGGTGTTCGGCTTCCGACGCCTTTCCCCGAACGACATCATCGCCGAGTCGCTTGAGCTGGTCTTCGTTCCGCCGTTGCGCAGCAAGACCGGCGACGGGAACCTCAAGAAGTAAGCGCGCTTCCAATATGCCTTCGTCGCTGAGTGTCTCCGCGTGCATCATCATGCCGATCGAGTCGGTCAGGTATCCCTTGATCTGGTCGGTGGAGGGAACGGCGACCCAGGTCCCGCCGTTCACCCCGCGACGGGTGACGACCAGGCCACTCGAGGTCAGGTTGCCGAGTGCCTCGCGGATCGTCGATCGACTGACGCCGAACACCTTCGCAAGTTCGGGCTCGATGGGCAGGCGTTGTCCCGGGATCAGGACACCGGTGACGATGTTGGTCCGAAGCTGGTCCGCAACCTGGCGGTACGCCGGCCGAATGCGCTCGATCGCCAGCGGGCCGATCTCTTCGACTGTACCCACAGGATCGTCTTGGCCCTCTTCGGTGCGGTCAGTACCCATACGGCTTCATCCTGACCGGTCTCACGCCCGGAGGGCGGGCATCACGTGTTCACTGATGAGTCGGATGGACTGCAACGTGGACTCGACGGGCATGCCGATCCAGTGGGTGCGGATGATGAACTGGTTCACCCCAATAGCGCGCCAAGGCGCGAGCTCAGCGATGACATCGTCGGGCGACCCGACCACGAATCGTTGCTCCGACAGCTGCTCGTATGCGGCGGCGAAGTCGTCCTTGTCGGGCATGACCTTGTCCTGGCCCCATTGTGCGTAGACCTTGTACTTTGCCGACAGATACGGCGCAGCAAGCCGGATGGCTTCTTCGCGGGTCGGGGCGCAGAACACTTCCCGCATCAAGGGCAACGTCGTGACATCACTTCGTCCGCAGGCATGTGCAGCGGCGTTGAAGAGCTCGATCTGGCGGAGCACGGTCTCGGTGGTTGCGTGAGGATTGATCATCCACGCATCGGTGAGTCGGGCGGCCCGCTCGACGGCGGCGTCGGAGTTCGCCGCCATCCAGATCTCGGGCCTCGGCCGCTGCACCGGAAGGAACGTGAGCGATGCGCCGTCGAGTTGGCACCACGGCAGATCGGCGTGGACCTCCCTGCCCGACCACAACTCGGTCACGATGCGCAGGTTCTCCTCGAGACGGTGTACCTGGCCCTTCTTCGACAGGCCGAATGCCTGGTACTCCTTGTCGCGGTACCCGAGTCCGACGCCGTAGATCAGGCGGCCTTCGAGCACGACGTCGAGCGCGGCGTAGTTCTCGGCCACTTCGAGTGGATTGAGTAGTGAGAGCAGGTTGATGCCGATTCCGACGCGCATACTGCCCGTCTCGGGAGCGAGCCTGGCGAGGTAGGCGAGAGGCTGGATGTGGGTCATTCCCTCGGCAAGGAAATGCTGTCCGGCCCACAGCATGTCCCAGCCCTGATCGCGGGCCGCATGAACAACGCGGATCTGCTCCCGCAGCGCCTGCACCTGGTCGGTGCCGACCGGATGCTGATTGGTGAGGAAGAGCCCGAACTGGACGCTCATCCGCGCAGTGCCTGGCCGAGCACTCGACTGTCGGCCATCGTGTCGAGACCGAGGACGAGGTCCTGCACGCGATGGGTGATGTCACGTGAGGTCGCCGTTCGCATGTTGTCCTGGAACTTCACGATGATCTCGTCGGCGCTCAGCGGACGCTCATCGGCGCCACGGTTGACCTGTTCGCGATGGGCATACATGAGGCCGTCATGGAGCGTGATCTCCAGCGCGCCGCTGTAATGCTTGGGGAAGCCGGACTCGGGATCATCGAAACACTCGACCTTCGCAGCGAGGTCGAGGATCTCCCGATCGCCGATTGCGTCGTTCTCCAGTTCGGCGAGACCGAACTGCCCACGCACGATCGAGGCGGCCACGATGTACGGCAACGAGAACTTGGCGTCGTAGTCGCTCTTCGGCAGGAGCTTCTTCTCGGCCG
>JANLRD010000003.1:0-19897 GCA_031368215.1 Acidimicrobiia bacterium
CTTGGTCGGGAAGTGGCCCCGGTGACGCACTGCCCGCAGATCCGACAGAACCTTCGCCACGACAACGAATAGTTCACCTGGACACTAAGCTGTTCATAGCCAAGCTCGAACCGCACCTTCAGAAAAAGTAAGCGTGGATACATTTCCATCGGGATTGACGGCAGCCCTTCTGTCGGGTCGAAGAATGACCGGACCGGCATGAAGAACCGTGTCATCCAGCAGCCGATCAATCTCGGCGAGTTCACCCGACAGAACGCGCATGCCTGCGGGGAGGACAACGCGAACAACGAACCCTAAGGCCCTACAGTCCTAAAACATCGATGGCCTCTCGCGGAACCCTTGTACCAGAAGGGATCCCAGAGGCCACCGCCACACACGTGCGCTTAGCTCTGTCCCACGGTTTGTCCCACGAACTGCCGCGAATCCCCCCGGATTCGGCGGACCCGACCGGACCCGAATCGGACGTTTCCCCAGCTCAGAGGCACTGAGCGACACCAGGAGGACTGGCCGAGATCGACTCATAATCCCTTGGTTGTGGGTTCGATCCCCACCCGCCCTACGAAGTGCGCGTCAACCGAGCAGGACGCGTACCCGATGTGTCCGGCCATCGTCGGTCAGTGGAATCGCCACGGTACCGGCGGGCAGGGCAACCTCGTCCAGGTCGACGGAGCGCACACCGCAGCTGACGCCATGCGGGTTCTCGACAACGATCTCGTACCGGGTGGAGTGGTAGCGGAAGTCGATCTTGTAGCCGGGCCACGAGCGGGGGATGCACGGCTCGATCGTGAGGGACGTGCCGCGGAGGCGAAACCCGAGGATCGCCTCGAGGCCCGCCTGGTACATCCACCCGGCAGAGCCCGTGTACCAGGTCCAGCCGCCGCGGCCGACGTGCGGCGGCTCGCTGTACACATCGGCGGACATGACGTAGGGCTCCACTTTGTACCGCAGCGCTCCGGCCCGGGTGCTGGTGTGGTTGATCGGGTTCAGAAGAGCGAACAGCTCACCCGCCCGGTCTCCGTCGCCGAGCGCCGCGAACGCGATCGCCGACCAGATGGCGCCGTGGGTGTACTGGCCGCCGTTCTCGCGTATCCCTGGCACGTAGCCCTTCACATAGCCCGGATCGAGTTCGGAATGATCGAAGGGAGGAGTGAACAGGGGAACGAGACCGTCGCCGCGGCGAATCAGGTGATGATCGACCGCGGCCATCGCCTGCCGGGCGTGGACTGGATCGGCTGCTCCGGAAAGCACACTCCACGACTGCGCGATCGAGTCGATCCGACATTCAGTGTTCGACGCCGAACCGAGTGGTGTGCCGTCGTCGAAGAACGCCCGGCGATACCAGTCGCCATCCCAACCCTCGCGTTCGAGTGCTCGTTGGAGGGCCGCCATGTGGACGCGCCATCCTTCGGCCCGTGCCTTCTCGCCACGATGCTCGGCGATCGGCGCGAATGACGCCAAGGTCGCGTAGAGGAACCAGCCCAGCCAAACGCTTTCGCCGCGGCCTCCCTCGCCGACGCGGTTCATGCCGTCGTTCCAGTCGCCGGAGCCCATGAGCGGCAACCCGTGCGAGCCGACGGCGAGGCTGCAATCGATGGCCGCCGCGCAATGGTTGAAGAGCGTTCCCGAGAGTGCGGCTTGCTGCGGCTCGAAATACGCGTCGCTCTGGTGCTCCATGAGATGGACGCCGTCGAGATAGGGGACCAACTCGTCGAGGATGCTCCAGTCTTCGGTCACGCTCAGGTAGCGATCGACGACGTAGGGAAGCCACAGACGATCGTCGGAGATCCGGGTCCTGACGCCGCGACCGGTGGGGGGGTGCCACCAGTGCTGAACGTCTCCTTCGACGAACTGGCGCGACGCCGCCCGGAGGATCTGCTCACGGGCGATCTCGCGTTTGGAGGTGAGCAACGCGATCACGTCCTGCAGCTGATCGCGGAATCCATACGCCCCACCGGCCTGGTAAAACGCCGACCTGGCCCAGATGCGGCACACCAGCGTCTGATAGACGAGCCAGCCGTTCAGCATGATGTCCATCGAGCGGTCGGGCGTGCTGACCTGGACGGCGCACTGGATGTCGCTCCAGAAGTCCGTCACCTTCCGAAGGGTGTCGTCGGGCGGGGCCAGGCGTGATCGGCGAACCAGGTCGATCGCCGCCGCGGCGTCGTCGGCTTCACCGAGGAGCACGACGACTTGGGTACGGGCTCCGTTGGCGAGTTCGAAGCTCGTCTGCAGCGCCGCGCAGGGATCGTGTCCGGCCCCGACGGTGCCACTCAGCGTCCGCCCGCGGTTGAGTGCCGCCGGCCGATCCGGTGAGCCGTTGCGACCGAGGAACTCCGTCCGATCGGTCGTCCATGTCGTCTGTCGGCCGGCCAGGTCGAAGAAGGCGACGCGTCCGCCGAAGTCGGCGTTCCACGGGTTTCTCGCGAGCAGTGCGTGAGTGTCGGGGTCAAGGGCGGTGATGATCCGCGGCGCCGTGGTCCCTCGCGACGTGCCGAGGACCCACTCGACGTACGCGGTTACGGACAGTCGCCGCGTCCGTCCGGAGAGGTTCTCGATCGTGAGCACGGAGATCTTCACCGGATCGTCGAGCGGTACGAATTGGAGAAGGTCGAGCTGGATGCCGTCGTGGACATGTTCGAATCGGCTGTACCCCGCACCGTGTCGAGCGACGTAGGTCGATTCCTCGCATCGAACCGGCTGCGCGGTCGGGCTCCACAGCTCGCCGCTGTCGTCGTCGCGGACGTAGATGGCCTCGCTGGCCGGATCGCTCACGGGATCGTTGGACCACGCGGTGAGTTGGTTCTCGCGGCTGTTGCGCGACCACGTGTATCCGGAACCGGATTCCGATACTTGGAACCCGAACGAGTCGTTGGCGATGACGTTGAGCCACGGCGCGGGGGCAGATTGCCGTGGCCCGAGAACGGTCACGTATTCGCGGCCGTCATCGGCAAAACCACCGAGCCCGTTGTAGAACTCCAAGTCGTGGCGGACGACCAACGGCTCGACCGATGACTGCTTCGGCCTTTGCGGTGTGTTCGGTTTCGTCGGCCGTTCGCTGCGATCAGTGCGGGCGATCTGCTCGGCGAGACTGCCCAGGCGGCTGAGCAGCACCGCTCGTGCGGCGCTGTGGAAGAGCGTGCGGTCGGCGGCCGAAAGGAGATCGCCGCGGACGATGAACACGGCACCGTGTCCGGGTTGTTTCTCCCGGGGGACGATTGACCGGCTCGACCGGACCGCCGCCTCCAAGGCGGCCTGGAGGTCCTGGGCATAGGTGGCGCCATGTTCGTTGAGGATCACCAGGTCCACCTCGATGAGCTTCCAACGCCAGTATTCGTGGGCTCGGAGGAGCTGCCGGACGATGTCGAGCTCCTCGGCCTCCTCGATACGCACGAGGACGATCGGAAGGTCGCCGGAAATGCCATGCGCCCACAGCGCCGGGGCACCCAGTTCGTTGCGCTCGAGAAGGTTGCTCGCCGGTCGGAGCGACTTGTCCGAGTAGAGGACGCGGTTGGCGAGCCGCTGGAACAGGTGGGCTTCGTCGGACTCGACGCCGAGGTGATGGAGCTGGACCTGGGCTTGGGTCCACGAAAGAATGGCCGCTCGCTCGAAGGTGGCCGGCTCGCGATACCTGTCGGCCAGGTCGAGGACCTCTTCACGCGATCCGGCGATGATGGTGGAGAACACGGCGTGGGCGGTAGCGCCCGGCGCAAGCGTGATGCGGCACCGAATGCTGAAGATCGGGTCGAGCACAGAGCCAACCGTGTTGGACAGAGGCTGGCCATCCGTGACGGAGATCGGGGAGCGGACCGTTCGTCCACGCCCGAGGAAGCGCGCCCGATCGGTTTCGTACTGGAGCGCACCGGAAGCTTGGTGCTCCACGGCGGCGACGTGCGCCGCCCAGACCGGTACTTCGTCACGGGAACGTGGACGGCGGGTGGCCAGGAGCGCGCCGGCCTCGGGAACGAACTCGGTCTGGACGAAGAGGTTCTGAAATGCCGGGTGCGCGATGTCGTCGGCTTGGGAGGCGAGGGCGACCTCGGCGTAGGACGTCACGTCGATCTGACGTTCGCGGCTTCCGTGGTTGGTGATGGTCAGGTGGCGGATCTCGGCGTCGTGCTCGGCCGAGACCACGATGCTCAGCCTGGTGGAAATGCTTCCGTCGCGCCGCGAGAACTCGGCCCGGTCCTCCGAGTACACGACCTCGTAGGCATCCGGTTCCGCCGCGGTCGGCTGATAGCCCGCCGACCAGACCGCGCCGGTGGCGGCGTCTCGGAGATAGAGGTAACTGCCCCAGGCGTCGCACGTGGGGTCTTCCCGCCACCGCGTCACGGCCATGGCTCCGAGACGGCTGTACCCCGATCCGGCCGTGGTGACCATGACGGCGTAGCGTCCGTTGGAGAGGACGTGCGTTCGCGGGACGGGATCGTGAGGCGAGGTGAAGCGGCGAACGATCAGCGGGACCAGCTCGCGGACGTCGGCGGCGCTCTTGACCTCCTCGGCTCTTGGCCGGCCGACGAGCACGTCGCGTGGCATTCGTTCCTGGAGTAGGAGCTCGGCCGCTTCGACCATCGGGTCGGCGTGGAAGCGCTGCACCATCGTGAACGCGTGGAGGACGTTGCCGATGCCCACCAGGATCATGCCCTGGTGGTGGGCCATGTAGCTCTGGACGACAGCGACGGTGGCGCCCTCGGGAAGGCGGCGATCGGTGTAGTCGAGCGCCTCCCGGAAGCCGTAGCGCCCGGCCGCTCCCTCGGCCCGCAGACGGGTGAAGTTCCTGACGGCGGCCTTGGGCTGGATCATCGCGGCGAGTGCCGTTGCGTACGGAGCGACGACGACGTCTTCGCTGAGTCCACGCTTGAGGCCGAGGCCGGGGACACCGAAGCCCGAGTATTGGTAGTTCTGGGAGAGATCGCGGGCGTTAAACCCGGACTCGGAGACCCCCCAGGGAACGCCCTTCTCAGCGCCGTAGCGAATCTGCCGTTGGACGACGAGGCGGTTGGTCTGATCCAACAGGCTCTGCGACGGCGAGCGCATGACCAGCGAGGGCATCAGATATTCGAACATCGAGCCCGACCACGAGATGAGAGC
Source organism: Acidimicrobiia bacterium (assembly GCA_031368215.1). Lineage (GTDB taxonomy): Bacteria > Actinomycetota > Acidimicrobiia > Acidimicrobiales > JANYDT01 > JANLQX01. The sequence continues at coordinate 5,089 of JANLRD010000003.1, forward strand.
GGATCCGCCTCCGACCGGCGTCGTGGCCCGACCGAGACGGAACCAGTGGTCCGGATCGATGTCCCCCTTGGCGATCGCCAGGAAGCTGGTCAGTCTGGCCTCAGAGGCGAGGAGGTCGTAGTAGCTGGGGTCGAGGGAGCCTTCCTGCACCCGAAAGCCGATCGAGAACAGCTTCCGTGTCCGGTCGAACAGAAAAGTGAAGTCCATCTCCCGGAAGAGCTGCTGAGCCTTTTCGGCGATGGCGCTGAGGCGTCGGACGAGTTCCCCGGAGGCCGTCGGCTCGGCCGATGTCCCGGCGAGGTCGGCGATCGTCGTTGACGACGTTGCGTCTGCCGGTGCTCGCAGAAGTGCGAGGTCTCGTGCGTGGCTCAACGCGCTACGACTGGCCGCTCCGGCCCAGAGCTCCAGCTCGGAGTCGTGGTCGCCTTGCTCGCTGGCGAGCGCCGTTGCGACGTCGGCCAATTCGTGTGTTGCTTCCGTGAGTCCGGCGAGCTGCTGCGCCCACGCACCTTGCGTGGTCGGGCGCGGGGCGATGCCCGTCATCGGCCGGGAAAGGGCCTCCTCGAGCTGGTGTTTCGTGAGCGTTTGGGTCCTGGTGCCGCCGAGGTCTCCGGCCGCGGCGTGCGCCAACGAAACAGCGTCACCGAGGCCGCGGAGTGCTGCTTCGATGGGGAGCGGCAGGTCGATCATCTGGCGGCAGGCGCTGGCGAGCGCCAGCAGATGACCGGCAAGGTTGCCGCTGTCGACCGAGGACACGTAGTCCGGCTCCAATCGTCGGAGGTCCCGGGTGTCGTACCAGTTGTAGAGGTGTCCGCGGAATCGATCGAGTCGGCCGATGGTGGCCAGGGTCGCTTCCAGCCGCTCCACCATCTCGAGGGTGCCGATCCACCCGAAATCGCGGGCGGTCACCGTCGCCAGTAGGTACATTCCGATGTTCGTCGGTGACGTCCGGTGCGCAATCCGCGGGGCCGGGTCATCCTGATAGTTGTCCGGAGGAAGACCATGGTCGTCAGCTCCGACGAACCTCTCGAAGAACAGCCATGTCCGTCGCGCGGTCAGCCGGAGAGATTCGACGTCGGCATCAGAGAGTTGTTCGGTGGCTTGCTCGGGCGGCGGGAGGCTGATGAGGCGCGCGACCAGCGGAGCAAGTATCCAAAGCGAGACGAAAGGGGCAGCAAGCCACACGTCGCCCGGTCTCACTGAGAGGACGAGCACCGTCGTGGTGCCGGCCAGCACGACGCTGACCGCCATCTTCCGGTAGTAGGCGCCCTGCGTCCTGGGTCGGCCGGCCCGGGCATCTGCTGCCGTCGTCCACTGGAGCAGCTTTCGCCGCGTGATCATCAAACGGCCGAGCGTTCGCACCGCTGCGTCGATCATCGTCCATGCCCGGTGAGCCAGGAAGGTGATCCCGAAGAAGAGGTGAGCCGCCGCAGCGACTGCGTCGGTGGCCGTCGCTCGGATATGGCTCCGCTTCGCGATGCCGGGCCGCCGCGTCGGCAGTCCGGCGATGACGGGCAGGGCGGCGGGGATCGTCATCGCCGCGACGATGAAGGCGGTCCAACTGGCGGCCGAGACCGATGGGAGCGTCCATGCCGCGACAAGCGTGGCGAGCGTAAGTGGGTCGGACATCGAGCGCCGAAGGTTGTCGATCATCTTCCAACGGGCGATGCGCGGAATGACTCGGCGACTGCGTCGACCCGTAGCGTCGCGGGCCAGGCCGAAGATCCAGGGAAGCAGCTGCCAGTCACCCCGCGCCCAACGCTGCTGACGGTTCGTGGAGACCAGATAGTCCGAGGGGAACTCCTCGAAGAACTCGATATCGGTGACGAGTCCGGCCCGGGCGAAGATGCCCTCGAACAGGTCGTGGCTCAGGAGCGCGTTCTCGGGGACCCGGTCGAGCAGGGCCGCGGAGAACGCGGCGAGGTCGTAGATGCCTTTGCCGGTGTAGCTCCCCTCGTGGAAGAGGTCCTGGTACACATCGGAAACGGCTGACGCGTACGGGTCGATCCCTGCCGGGCCGGAGTAGATCCTCTGGTGGATCGACCCGGACCCGACCGCCGGGAGCGTTGCGGTGATGCGTGGCTGCAGAACCCCGTAGCCCTCGTCGATCCGTCCGGACCCCGGATCGAAGCTCGGCTGGTTGAGGGGATGGGCGAGTGTCCCGACGAGGCGTCCGACGGCGCCGACCGGCATTCGCGTATCGGCGTCGAGCGTGACGACGTAGCGCACATCTGCCGGCGGGGTCGACAGGGGCGTTCCTGTCATCAAGATGCTCGTCGTCGTCGAACCGAGCAGCAGCTCGTTCAGCTCGTGGAGCTTGCCCCGCTTGCGCTCCCAACCCATCCAGCATCTCTCTGCCTCGTTCCACCGTCGCATCCGATGGAACAGGAGAAACCTTGCCCCGCCGCCGGGGGCTTCGCCGTACCGTTCGTTGAGCTCGTCGATGCCGGATGCTGCGCAGGCCAGGAGTTCGTCGTCGCCGGGCACGTTCTCAGTCGGTGCATCCCGCCAATCGGACAGCAGCGCGAAGCGGACGTCGCCGAGTCGGTTCGCGAGGAAGTGCACTTCGAGCCCGCTGACCTGATTCTTGATGCCCGCCTCGTTCGACAGGAGCATGGGCACCACGACGAGCGAGCGCATCGACGCCGGCACACCGTCATCGAGGTCCAAACGCGGGAGCGGTCGGGGCTTCACCACCCAGGTCACCAGGCGGTTGACCAGCGCGATGGAGACCTCTGACGCCGGCACGAGGGCAAGGACCGTCAGGACGATGGTGCCGGACGCTGTGGCGTTGCCGAGCCATGACAACAGCAGTGGCACGGCGAGGAGGAGCGCGGCGAAGAAGGTGATGGTCGAGAGGTACCCGATCCCCGCTGCGTTGATGAAGGCGCGACGTAGGCGCTCAGGGACCCCGACGCGGACTGAGATCGCGCGTTCAAGGATGGGTCGTCCCTCGGCGATCAGGTAGTAGCCGGGGTCTCGGCGGCGGGCCGCGTGTGACAGCGAGATGCCGGCGACGGGAGGCGTGGCGGCGGCCAGCTCGATCGCTTTTCGGGCGACTGCGATTTCCGGCAGGCCCGAGCGGCGGGACATGGTTTCGATCGCGTCCCGGTACTGATTGCGCGTTTGGAAGTCCATGTCGGCGAACGTACTCTGCGAACAGAGCACGTCATCGACCATGCTGACGCTCTCGACAAGATCGGACCAGTCGAACCACGAGATGAGTCGCATGCTCGTGATCACGTTGCGGACCGTCACGTTCATCGTCGCCTGACGCTGATGCTCGACCCGAACCATCTCCTCGGAGGTCGCGCCCTCCGCCGAGACGAGGTCGTCGAGCCAGCGCAGCGCCGGCGTTGTCGCCGGGTCCAGGTCGCGCAGCCGTTGGTAGAGCTGGACGCGGGCGGCGGTCGGAAGGGACACGTGCGACAGGTGACGCGCAGCGAGTGCGCCGGCATCGCCGGTGAGCCGAAGAATGTCATCGGCGAGTTCGTCGGCAAACTCCCGTGCCTCGCGGCGGCGCACGATCTGTTCGGTCAGCCGGCGCAGGTTCTCGACGAGGAGTATGCGCAGGCTGATGGCGATCGCCCAGAGCTCGCCGATGGTCAGCGGATCGATGTCCTGGTAAGCGCGAACCATCCGGCGCAGACTCTCCGGGTCGAAGCGGCTGTCGGTGTGCGCGATGTATGCCCAGGCCAAACCGAGCACCCGGGGGTAGCCGGCGAGGGGTCCGCTGGCCAGTTTCGGGAGTTCGCGATAGTAGTCCGGGGGGAGGTCGTCGCGGATCTCACGCAGCTGCTCGTCGACGATCGGGAAGTTGTCGACGAGCCACTCCGCCGCTGGTGTGACGGCGCGCTCTTCTCGGATGGCGCGGGCGAGAAGGCGGTACGACTCAACAAGGACACGGCCGTTCTCGTCAATTCGAGGGTGGACGTCGCGCCCGCGTCTGTCCCTCGTGGTGACGAGTTGGGCGAGGGCGAGCGTTCGTGCATGCTGTTCGAGACGCTCGACGCTGAACAGTTCGGCCAGAATCGGCTCGGCCGGCTCCTCACGCGAACGAGTGCGTCTGCGGGTAACACCAAGTGGATCGCGTGGATGGTCCGGTCTCATCGACAGCTCTCAGCAGTTGGGCAGAGCCAACGTACCCCCGTCCCCCGGGTGCAAAACCGGGAACACCAGCTTCTGCGACCAACGGCCCAACATGCCCGTGCCATTCGACCCGTTTACTGCTGGGAGAGAGGTTGCCCCCATATTTGGGGGCAGAACACCTCCGAACGCCGTTGGGAGGTGTTCTGCTGCAGCGGGCGAGGTCAGGCGTGCACGCACGAGAGCCACGGGACTCGCGCATACTGTGCGCCGGATCGCGGGAGAGTTGCTGCTCGAGCGGGAATGCGTGCACGGTGCGTCGCCGCCATTTCCGGGAGCGATCGTGCCAGTGAATTGCCGGGGTTTGGCCGTGCGCAGCGCCGGGGTAGTGGGCCAACATGGAAATCATCCGAGACAACGATGGCAACTTGATCGTCCCGATCATCCCCGGTCGACACGACGAGGAGTTGGGTCTCGTCGGCGAAGACTCGCCAACGACCCGTTTGTTGCACCCCGGCGCGGGCGGCTACATCGAAGCGCTCGCCGAGTGGGACCTCCAGCAGGTCGGTTTACATGCCGCGACGTCGACGGCGAGCGGTCGCGACGAGGCTATGGCAGTCGTGCACGCCGTCGCCGAGGACCCCGAACACGACGTTGCGAAGGCCGTCGAATCCCTCGACGACCCCGAGTCCAGCGCCGAGGCGCTGCGTCATGTGCTCGTAGGCGGAGCGCCGGCCGTGAAGGGCTTCGCTGCCGAGGTCGCTGACGCGGAGGGTGGCGAGACGATCGCCACCCACACCGTCACGAAGATCATCGGTGAAGTGCTCGCCGAGGTCGACGCACAGCGTTAGCAACAGGCGTTCGGGGTCAGCAACAGACGTTGGGGGTCAGCAGCAGGCGTTCGGGCGGGCGCCGCCGCGAACCGGACGGCGGCCTCCGGGATGGAGCACTCACAGGCGACGGGGGCATCGTGGCGGCGTCGGCGAGGACGGTGTAGATCTCCCACAGGATCTCGGGGCCGCTGACCCACACCTTGTCCTGCACGGCGTAGCAACACGTTGTGGACTCCTCCAGTTCGCCGTTCATCCGGGAGGCAGCCTCCGCGACCTCGTCGGTCGACTCGACCTCGACGCCGATGTGGTTCAGGGTTCCGGGCTCGCCCTGGCCGGCGATGAGCACGAGTTTGAGCGGCGGTTCGTTGATGGCGAAGTTGGCGTAGCCCTCGCGGACCTTGGCGGGGGTGGTGCGGAAGAGCTTGCTGTAGAACTCGATCGAGGCGTCGAGGTCTCCGACATTGAGCGCAACCTGGACACGGGACATGGCGGTCCTCCTCGGGGATCATCGGCGATCGCATCGATGATCGTCGATGCATACAACTCTGGCCACTGGATCGACGAGTGTCAATGCGTTTCTTTGATGATCTTCGATACACTCGCTGGTATGGCCTCGTCGACGAAGACCGTGCGCAAGCCTCAAGCCGATCCGGTCGCCCGCTGCAGTCGGGTTCGAACGTCGATGCTCGACGAAGCCGATGCGCAACTCCTCGCGCAGTCCTTCGCCGCATTGGCCGACCCGATCCGCCTGACCCTGCTGTCGATCGTTGCATCGGCGAAGGGTGAGGTCTGTGCGTGTGATCTGGTGGAACCCTCCGGCCGCTCACAGCCAACCGTAAGTCATCATATGAAGATCCTCGTCGACGCCGGACTCGTGTCGCGGGAGAAGCGTGGCCTGTGGGTCTGGTACGCCGCTGTGCCCGAGCGTCTCGACGCGCTCCGCAACTCTCTCCGCTGAACCGGCGAGCGCGCCCGCCAGAGGCCCCGTCGGACCGGACCCGTGTGCCGAGCTTGCCTTCATGCTGTCAGGTGGTGGCGTTGTCCGAGCCGAGTCGCTTGCGCATGGCGATCCTCGGACGGAGGTCGATGCCATTGGCGATTTCGTTCACTCGGAGGGTTGCGAGGCCGGGGGTGAGCTCGGAGTTCGGCAGGGCATCGTAACCTAAGCGCGCGTAGTACGGTCCGTTCCACGGCACATCGGCGAACGTCGTTAGGGTGATCGAGCCCAGTTGTTGCTCCTGTCCCCAGCGCTCGACCTGTGCGATCAACGAACGGCCGACGCCGATGCGCTGTGCTGCCCGGATCACGCTCACCTGATCCAGATGGGCATTCCGGTCGACGATGGACGCAACTGCGTAGCCGATGACCGCTCCGCCGCGCTCGGCGACCCAGGCGGTCCCATCCGCAAGGTGTGCCCGCAACGTCTCGGGGTCGTCGGGCTCCTCCTCGGCGATGGCATCGAGCCCGACCGTCCGGAACATCTGGCCTGCGTCGAGCTCCACCGCAATCATGCGCGAGACGTCGCCCTCGTCGGCCAGCCGAAGCTTCACATCGCTCAACCGGAGTTGCGGCCTCACATCTCCGGGCATGGGCCGAGCGTAGGCCGAGACGACGTCGAGAACTGCCAGGTGTGCTACCCATGTCCAATGGCTGAATCGCTCTACGTGCCCGATGGCGATGTGATGGTTCCGACGGAGTTGTCCCGCGGACCGTGGGTCGCCACGGCCCAGCACGGCGGCCCGCCATCCGGTCTGCTCACCCGGGCCGTCGAGCAACACCGCTCCGGCCCGGACGACGATCCGTCGGCCTACCTCGTGAGCCGCATGACCGTCGAACTCCTCCGACCTGTTCCGCTCACGCCGCTGCGGGTCACCTCCTCGACGACTCGTCCCGGACGTAAGGTGCAGTTGATCACCGCCTCGCTGTGGGCCGGCGACGCGTTCGATGTCGAGGTCGCCCGCGCCGTCGGGCTCCGGTTGCTCCGGGCGCCCATCTCCTTTCCCTTCGACGTAAGCGCGCCCAATGCCGAAGCCGACGCGGCAGTTCGCCCGGCGTTCGGCCCCGACCAGGGGCATCCTCCGAGCAGAGCCTTCGACGGCGCAGTTCTTCCGGCCTTCCACGCCAACGCCGTGGAGATGCGGTTCATCCGCGGTGATCTCGGAGCGGGGCCCGGGGCGATGTGGATTCGCCTTCGCGTTCCGATCGTGGCGGGAGAGGAGACGTCGCCGGCGCAGCGTACGGTCGCACTGTCGGACTTCAGCAATGCGATCGGGAGCTTTCTTCCGATGACGACGCACACTTACCTGAACGCCGATCTCACGGTGAACCTCCATCGCATGCCGGACGGCGAATGGGTCTGTGTCGACAGCGTCATGCGGGTCGACAAGACCGGTATCGGGCTGGCGGCGGCGCAACTGTCGGATCACCTCGGGCCCGTCGGGCGGGCCACTCAGAGCCTTCTCATTGCCGAGCGACCAGGCTGACGCACATGGGCAAGCGCGGCACGGCGTCGAGGCGTCGGTCCGCTCGCGCCGTGACAGCCGCGGCGATCGTCCTCGCGGTGGTCGGAACCACCGTCGCTGATGCTGCGCCCGCTCCGTGCCCGACGAGCCCGTATCGCTCGGCCCGCACGCTGATCATCGCCCATGCGAGCGGTGACTGGTTCGGGCCGCCGAACACCGTCGAGATGCTTCGTGGGGCCAAGGCCGCGGGGGCGGACGTGCTCGACATCGACGTGCGGGTGACCAAAGACGGTCAGCTCGTCGCTTCCCATGACGACGTCGTCAAGGTCGGACCAACGCAACGGTCGATCAGTCGTTCGACGCTGGCGGAGCTACGGACTCTCGATCTCGGTGATGGGTGGGCCGGACCGCGGAAGAACTTCCCGTTGCGGGGCAAAGCAGTACGCGTGCCTACGGTTCCTGAAGTGCTGGCGGCGTTCCCGAAGGACTTGATCTCGATGGAGTTCAAGGTCACCGGTGGCGAGCGTTCACTGTGCTCGCTCCTCCGCTCGACGAGACGAGCGCACGCTGTGTATGTCTCCTCTGCGGGTGACGCGGCGATCGACACCTTCAGCCCGCTCTGCCCGGAGGTGACGACTACCGTGACCGACGCGATGGTGCCGACGATGCGTGCCGCGCGTCAATCGGGTGTGGCGTGGTGCTCGCCCGCACCGATCGGTCAGCCACCGCTGTCGAGGGGGTCGACCTTCCGACTGACGAAGGAATCGGTTGACTGGAATCATGCCCACGGCATGGCGGTGTTCACCTGGACGGCCGATACGGAGGCGTCGCTGCGGTTCGTGGCGACGCTCGGCGTCGACGGCGTATACACCGCTCGAGCAGACCTGGCGAAGCGGATACTCAACCGCGTGTAGCGGGGCGATGGGTCATGCGCGCCGGGCCCCACCGAGCTCCTGAAGCCCCTCATCCCAGATGGGCCCGACCGGCATCCCACATTGACGAAAAGTCGTCGGCCACCGGCCGAAATTGAACCACCTGGGATGCCGACCTGGTTTCAGTGGGATGCGTTGCCGGGACGGCCGTAACGGGAGATGGTCAGCGCGGTCCGCGGAGCAGTCGACCCGGGAGGGCGCCGGTTGGCGTGTCGTGTTCGACCGTCACCGTCCCACCGCACATGACCATGTCGTAGCCGTGGGCGCGCTGGGCGAGGCGTCGCGCCCCGCCGGGGAAGTCGTAGACCATCTTCGCCGGTTCGGCGTGCAGCGCGTCGAAGTCGATCAGGGCAAGGTCGGCCCGGAGACCGGGAGCGACGAGGCCGCGGTCGGAGAGGCCGTAGAGCATGGCGGTCTGGCGGGTTTGGCGGTGGACGACAGACTCCAGTTCGAGCTTCGGGCCACGTGACCGATCGCGCGCCCAGTGGGTGAGCATGAACGTCGGCATGCCTCCGTCGCAGATGGCTCCACAGTGCGCTCCGGCGTCGCCGAGCCCCATACGGGTGGCGGGATGCCGGTGCAACGCGTCGAGCATCGACAGGTCACCGTTCGCGTAGTTGAACACCGGCCAGTACACGAAGCCCTGGTGATCATCCGCGCACATATGGTCGAGCAGAAGCGCGCGAGGATCCACTCCGAGACGGACGGCGACGGCGCCGATCGACGACACCGCCGGGTCCGGCTCGTAGTCGATCACACCGTGATCGGCGAGGAACCATCCGGTCAGGTCGACGTCGACCGAAGCGATCGCTTCGTCCCGTCGGGCAAGAAGAGCGGCCTTCTGCTCTGGCACAGGCAGGGTCTTGACGGACTCCCAGACCGGATCGCCCATGAAGGGATGGAAGCTGCCTTCGAGGCTCATGATGACGCCGATCGCCCGTCCGGCGGCCTGCGCGTAGATCGGAAGCCCGCGTCGATGGAAGTCGCTGAGCGACTCGAGGACGCCCCGCCACACGTCCGGATGGCTCTTCACCTGGTTGAGGTTGAAGCAGACCGGACGGCCGGTGCGGGCGGCCATCGTCTCCATCCAGCCCAGCTCGTTGGGCACCTCGGGATGCCAAAACGCGCCCTGGAACACACCATGACCGGCCGCGCCGAGGGCGTCACCGCATGCCAGAAGCTCCGCGACACTGCAGGTCGTTCCCGGCACAAGCTCGCCGGACTTGGAACGGTGGATTGGGGTGCGCGACGTCGAGAAGCCGAGTGCTCCGGCCCGAAGGCCTTCGAGGACGAGTCGGTTGAGCGCGGCGAGGTCGTCGGCCGTGGCCTCCTCGTTGTGGGCGCCCCGTCACCCATCACGTAAGCGCGCAGAGGACCGTGTGCCACCTGTGTGCCGACATCCATGACGAAGTGCTGACGGTCGAGGGCATCAAGGTATTCGGGGAAGGTTTCCCATTCCCATGTGATGCCCTCAACCATGGCCGAGCCCGGGATGTCCTCGACCCTTTCCATCAGCTCGATCAGCCAGTCGTGACGGTCGGGGCGGGCGGGAGCGAACCCCACGCCGCAGTTGCCCATCACGACGGTGGTGCAGCCGTGCCAGGACGACGGCGTGAGCATCGGATCCCAGCTTGCTTGCGCGTCGTAGTGGGTGTGGATGTCGACGAAGCCAGGGGTGAGCATACGGCCCTCGGCGTTGACTTCCCGGCGACCCGCACCGATCTGCCCGGCATTCTCACTGACCTCGACGATCAGCCCCTCACGCACGGCGACGTCGGCGGTCCGGCGGGGTTCGCCAGACCCGTCGACGAGCGATGCGTTGCGGATCACGATGTCGTGCATCGGGCCATGATGTCAGGAGGACGACTGGTCTGCCGGATCCGGCTGTCGAGAAATCTTGCGAGTGCTGTCACAAAGGACGGTCTCGGGCCGTCGGTCTCTGCATGAACGAAAACGAAACCGCTGGAGTCACCCGTCACGACATCGTCGTGGTCGGTGCCGGACTCGCCGGACTCGCCGTGGCCCAGCTCTGCCGGCGTCAGGGTCGCTCGGTCCTCGTGCTCGATCCGCACCCCGGTGGGAGGGCGAGATCGGATACCAAGAACGGCTTCATCTTCAATCGCGGTCCCCACGCGGTGTACCTCGGCGGTGCGACCGAACGAGTGCTGACCAACCTCGGCATCGCCGTGCCCGGCGGCCCTCCGCAGATCGGCGACGGCGCGATCCTGGCGTGCGGGAAGACGGAGCGACTGCCCTTCTCGGCGGCTTCGCTCCTGGCCTGCGGTTACCTCGGCGTCCGCGACAAGGCATCGCTCGGTTCGTTCTTCGCGAAGCTCCCGAAGCTCCGTGCCACCGAATGGTCGGGTGTCCCGACCACTGAATTGGTCGGCGACCTCCGCGAACGCGCGCGGCTGGTCGCGCTGATGGCCATTCGTACGTCCACATACTGTGCCGCCCCTGACCGTTTGAGCGCCGACGTGACGGTGACGGCCCTCCAGGCGCCGGGCGTCCGTTACGTCGACGGCGGTTGGCAACGATTCGTCGATGAGCTGTCGGCCGGGTTGGAAATCGTCTCTGTCTTGGTCACCGCGGCGGGCGAAGGGGAGGTCCACAGTTCGGCCGGAGTCCACCGAGCGAACAAGGGTGTGGTGATTGCGGCCGGTACTCCGTCGGCTACCGCTTCGCTGCTCGGTGTCGACCCCTTTCCCGTCGACGGACCGATCGAGGTCGCGTCGCTCGATCTCGGTCTCCGCGCCCCCGCGCCCCACCCGTTGCTCATGTCGCTCGATGAGCCGTTGTACTTCTCCATGCACTCACCCGCCGCGGCATTGGCGCCACCTGGCCAGTTCGTGGCGCACGCCGCGACCTACATCACGCCGTCGTCGGCGAGGGAGCCTGCAGCGCAACGTGAACAACTCGAGGCCCACGCTCAGCGCAGCGGCGTCCGCACGGATTCGGTTGTGACGAGCCGCTATCTGCACCGCATGACCGTCGTCGGCGCGCTCCCGTCGGCGGAAAACGGAGGTCTCGTCGGTCGTCCGTCGATCCACGCGCCAGGATGCAACGATGTGTTCATCGCCGGCGACTGGGTTGGGCCCGAAGGCCAACTGGCAGACGCGTCGTTTGCCAGCGCCGAAGCAGTTGCTGCCCGCCTCTGCAAGGACTGAACCGATGCGCCCGTGACCGATACCGAATCCGACTCCGGCGACGGTGCGACGGCTGTGTTCGCCGCCGAGCGGCCGCGTCTGTGGGGACTCGCCTATCGGATCTGTGGGACGCGCTCGGACGCCGACGACGTGGTGCAGGACGCTTGGCTCCGATGGAACGCGGCTGATCGGGCGTCGATCGAACGTCCCGCCGCGTGGCTGACGACGGTCACGAGTCGACTGTCGATCGATCGCTTGCGCTCACGACGCCGCCATGCCCAGAGCTACGTCGGCCCGTGGCTCCCGGAGATGATCTCCACCGGCATGGACGATCCCGCCGATCTCGTCTCGTCGCTGACGCTCGGGTTCCTGACGATGCTGGAACGGCTCGACCCGGTCGAGCGGGTGGTGTTCCTGCTCGCCGACGTGTTCGGGGAGTCGTTCCACGACATCGCCGTGACCGTCGATCGGACGGAGGCGGCGTGTCGACAGATCGCCAGCCGCGGCCGGCGCAAGCTTCGTGATCCGAACCGTCGCCGAGACGTCGATCCGGCTGACCAGTGGCGCCTTGCCGAAGCATTCTCGCGGGCCACGTTTGCCGGTGACCTTGCGGCAATCGAAGCGCTGCTCGCGCCGGAATCGGTGCTGCTCAGCGACGGCGGCGCGAACACCCGCGCCGCCCGTCGCCCGGTGGTCGGGCCGCATCGGATCGCGCGCTTCCTCAGCACGCTGGCGCGTCGGCACCCTGAGGTGCGGGGGGAGCCGGCGGTGCTCAACGGCGAGCCCGGAGCACTGCTCTGGAACGGGCCGCGACTGGAGTTCGCGGCGGTCTTCCATACGTCGGCGAGCGTGGATGGAGAGCCGCTGGTCGAGCAGATCTTCCTGCTCCGCAACCCCGACAAGCTGGTCGGCCTCGTTCGCGAACGAACCCCTTCCGGAACGTAGCTCCGCCGCAGTTCCGAAGCGCCGTTTCTGTGCGAACATCTCGGTCCCGAAGTGGAGGAGCACGTGATGGCGAATGCATTGGCAACAATCAACGTTGGGGTGGTCGGAACGGGATTCATGGGGGTCGCCCACACGGAGGCGCTTCGCCGTCTCGGTGTGAACGTCGTCGGCATCGTGGGCTCCACGCCCGATCGGGCCCGTCAGAAGGCGGAAGAGGCGAACCTTCCCCGCGTGTTCGATTCGCTCGACGCGATGTTGGCCGAGCCGCAGATCCACGCGATCCACATCACCTCGCCCAACCACGCGCACTACGAGCAGACCAACGCCGTTCTCGCCGCCGGCAAGCACGTGATCTGCGAGAAACCGCTGGCGCTCGACTCCACGGAAACGGCTGACCTGGTTGCCCGGGCGGCTGCGAGCGGCCTCGTTCATGCGGTGTGCTTCAACCAGCGCTTTTATCCGATCGTCCAGCAAGCGCAGGCCATGGTCGCCGCCGGAGAGATCGGCGACGTCCGTCTCGTCACCGGTGGGTACCTGCAGGACTGGTTGCTGCTCGACACCGACTGGAACTGGCGACTCGTCGCCGACAAAGCAGGGGGCCTGCGTGCAGTCGCCGACATCGGGTCACACTGGTTCGACAATGTCGAGTTCATCACCGGCCTCCAGATCGATGAAGTGTTCGCCGACCTGCACACGTTCCTCGAAGTTCGCCGCCGCACCCTCGGTGAGGTCGAATCGTTCGCTGCCCACGGCGTCGGCGACGTGGAGCGCGTTGCCGAGCATGTCGCCAGCGACGACGCGGCGGGCATGCTGTTCCGCTTCGCCGGTGGCGCCCGGGGGACGGCGACCGTCTCGCAGATATCGGCCGGTCGGAAGAACGCCATGTCGTGGGAGGTCGATGGTTCGTCGTCGGCGCTTTCGTGGTGCACCGAATCGCCCGACGACCTCTGGATCGGTCATCGTGGCCGCCCGAACGAGATCCTCAAACGTGATCCCGGTCTGCTCCACCCGTCCGCGGCGCGCACGGCCGCGTATCCCGGCGGGCATGTGGAGGGCTACCCCGACACCTTCCGTGCCCTGTTCGCCGCGGTCTACGCCGACATCGTCGCGGGCCGCCCGTCACCGCAGCCGGCGTACCCCACCTTCGCTGACGGCCACGAGGCAACGCTGGTGTGCGAGGCCGTCGCCGCCAGCGCAGCGTCGGGCACCTGGGCGAAAGTGCGCCGCTGATCCGACCGTCGCACAACCAAGGTTGTGGCACCAGGTCGCTCCTAGAGCGACTGAGCGCGACACCGCCCGCCCAACGGAGCGACACCGCCCGCTCAACGGAGCGACGACCGGGGTCAGCCGATGTGGAGCAGGACGTCGCCGATCTCGCGGATGCCGTGCTCGGCGAGCATGGCGGTGTGGCCGGTGTCGCCGATCAACGGATGGTCGAGCAGGGTCGGGTCGCACTGCTCCATGCCGTGGTCGCTGAGCACCACGATGGCCGTGTGCTCCAACGCGCCCGCCGCGGTGATGGCGTCGATGAGACGGCCGAGGCGGCGGTCGCTGTCGTGTTGCGCGGCGCGGGCGAGGGGCTCGTGCGGCCCCGACTCGTGTCCGGCGCCATCGGTGAGGCTGAAGTTGACGAGCTGGAGCGTGGGCAGCGGATGCCCGGTCTGCGCCGGATCCCGCCACTGCTCGATCGCCGAACCGAGGCTCGACTCGTCGATGCGGCTCTCGAACCGATAGTTCGCGCTCGCCTCGATAGCCCATGCTGTGGCATTCGCCGCGACCATGTCCGGCGTTGCGTAGAACGGCCGCCGCTTGGCCCGGAACTCGGCGAAGGTCGACCAGGTTGCGCCGCGGTCGGCGTACTCGTACGAAGCTGAGGTGAACGCGTCGCGTCGCCAACGTGTCACGGCCTCGTGCACCGTTTCCACGTCGGAGGAGAGCCAGTCCTGCACGTGGACCATCGACGAGAAGTCGAGAAGGTTGGTGTGCGATCCGTCGGCGTTGAGGAACTCGTTGTGGATGATGCCGTGGCGTCCCGGGTGGACCCCGGTGAACGCCGTCGTGTGGTTGGGAAGGGTGACGGTGGGGAAGGAGGAGATGATGCCGTGACGGAGACCGGTGCCGCGACCGAGGAGCGAGGCGACATTGGGCATCTCGCCAGCCGACACCGCATCGGCGAGGAGGTTGGTGTTCGTGCCGTCGAACACGACGGCGACCACGTGGCGGGCCGGACCCGTCGTCGGGTCGAGGACGGCCCGCATCTCGTCGCCGTCCTGGGCCCGCAGACGGGCATCGGCTCGCGTCGCGCCGGTGGAGCTGATGCCCTCACCGACGGACGTGCCGAGCATGGCGAGGAGCGTCGGCGCCACGTCGATGAGGCGGCCGTGGTCATCGACCCATCCGCTCGC
>JANLRD010000004.1:0-15736 GCA_031368215.1 Acidimicrobiia bacterium
CTGCACTCCGGCGCGACGAGCACGCCGTTCGACGACGCCAACACGCTTGCCGCCGTAGCGGTCCTCGAGGCCGCCCGACGTTCGGTGGAGACCGGCGGCTGGGCACGCGTCATCAGCGATCACCTCGTCACCCGCGCCTAGTGCGCTCTCCGGGTCGCCCGGTAGGTGTACTCCGGGTCGCCCGGACCGGCAACACTGGAGCGGTGCCCGACCCGACCGATCACCAACCGGCGGCGCCGGACCCGAACGACTCGCTCACCTGGCCCCGCTGGATGACCCTCTCCGTCCTCCTCACCGGTGTGGTCGGCGTACTCGTGACCATTGCCCTGACCCGGGGCTGACCCGTTGGGAGAGAGGTTGCCCCCATATGTGGGGGCAGAACACCTCCGAACGACGCTCGGAGGTGTTCTGCCGCAACGGATCGAAGGACGCAGCACGCATCGGGTAGGCGGACGGAACGGGTAGGCGGACGGAACGGGTGGGCGGACGGAAGGCTGAACGCTCGCTCGACCCCTACCAGTCGGGGTCTTCGGTGTCCTCCGCCCCGGGCACGACGAGATCCCAACGGTCGAGACAGTCCTCGCATCGGTACGTCGCAACGTCACCGGGGTAGAGCGGCTGCTCCGCCGTCACGATGGTCAAGAGGTGCGCGCGTCCGCCGCAATCGATGCAGGTGATGATGAGCGGCGCCGGGTCGTCGGGCTCGACGTCGGGGAGGCTCATGTCGTGGCCGGGTCGCCGGCCCCGGTCAGGCTCGACCAGCTCGACGACGTGATTGCGAGGAACAGGCCTTTGGCCTCGACGCAGACCCGTCCGTCGTGATCGCGCAGCTCACCGTGCACGTGGTACCGCCGTCGCCCACCCCGCTCATCCGATCGCCATGCCTCGACGGTCACCGAACGCCCATCGAGGGCAACGGGCTTGCGGTAACGAAGCTCGAGCGTCGCGGTAAGACAGCGCTGGTCGTGCAGGACCAGCCCGACGGAGGCCATGGTCTCATCCAGCGCCGTGGCCGCGAGCCCGCCGTGGAGATACCCGGGCATGCCGCGATGGTGGCGTTGCGGGACAAAGGTAGCCACGCAGCTCGGCCTGCCATCGTGCTCACCCTTCGCCCACGAGAACGCAAGGTCGTGCGGAGCGGAGGGTGCATCGTCGGACTCGGAGCTCGCCATCGACGGACGACGGTAATCGCCAGCACCGGTTCAACGATCCAACCACTCGCGCCCGAGCCCAATCGGCCGTGAGGCGGCCCGGCTACCGACCCGAAGTCGGTGACGTGCGGCTCGGTTTGTTACGGTGCCCCCGTGCGCATTGTGGCCGGGACCGCCCGGGGGCGTCGGATCGAAGCCCCGGAGGGGCGGATCACGCGTCCGACCCTTGACCGCGTCCGTCAGGCGATCTTCAATGCCCTCGACGCCCGTGAACTCGTTCGGGACGCGGTCGTCCTCGATCTCTTCGGGGGATCCGGCGCGCTTGCACTCGAGGCGATGTCGCGGGGTGCCACCGGCGCGACCGTGGTCGAAGCCGACCGCGCCGCCGTGACGTTCGTTCGACGAAACGCCGAGTCGCTGGGCTTCGCCGACGATGTCCGGGTGGTTCGCAGCGACGTGCTCCGCTGGCTCGTCGGCGGAGGCGCGAACGCGCTCCAGCCGACGTTGGTCCTCGCCGACCCCCCCTACGACTGGAGCAACTGGCCGGAGTTGTTCGCCTCGCTTCCGGCGTCGGTCGACTGTGTCGTCGCCGAAACCGGCGTCCCTCTCCCTGCGCAATTGGGTTGGGACGTCGAACGGGAGAAGCGCTACGGGGGAACGATCGTTACCATGCTCGTTCCTGCCGAAAGTCAGCGCGCCGATGAGCCGTCCGACGCCCAGCCGCAATCCATCGAAACAGAAGTAGAGGTCACCCTGTGAGGAAGTGTCTCGTGCCGGGGTCGTTTGACCCGATCCACAACGGGCACATCGACGTGATCGAGCGCGCATCGGCGCTGTTCGACTCGGTCCTGGTGGCGGCGATCCGCAACCCGCAGAAGTCCGAGGCGATGTTCACGCTCGAAGAGCGAAAGGAAATGATCGCCGAATCCACGGCGCACCTTCCGAACATCGAGATCGGGTTCTTCTCCGGACTCCTGGTGGATTTCGCCGCGGAGCACTCGTGCGATGCCATTGTCAAGGGTCTTCGCGCTGTCACCGACTTCGACAGCGAACTCCAGATGGCCCAGATGAACGAGCGATTGTCGGGGATTGTCACGGTCTTCCTTCCCACCGTGTCGCGACATTCTTTCCTGGCCTCCCGTCTTCTGCGCGAGGTCGCCCGGTATGGTGGAGACGTCTCGACGATGGTGCCGGAAGCGGCCAACCGTCGTCTCGTCGAACGAGCACGCCAGCTTCAGCCCTGATTGGTCGGAGCGAGCGTTCGCTGCCACAACACTCCGCTTCCCCAAGGAGCCCCAATGTCCAACCGTGATCGCGTCGCTGCGTTCGGTGCGACCTATTTCCTTCCCGTGTCCGTCACCGGCTTCGGGGTGCACCGATGAGCATGATCGACAACGACCCGGCCTTCGACACGGCGGATGAGCACGAATCGATCGCGCTGATCCGTCAAGCCATTGATCTCATCCAGTCGGCAAAGCCGATGTTCGCCTCGTCTTCGGTGCGGATCGAGCCGGCCGAGGTTCTCGGGCTGCTCGAATCCGCGGTGAGCCAGCTACCAGAAGAGCTGCGTCAGGCGCGGTGGTTGCTCAAGGAGCGCCGGGAGTTTCTCGACAAGGTCAGCCGCGAGGGCGACGAAATACTCGACGAGGCAAGGACTCGGGCAGAGCGGCTCGTGTCGCGTCAGGAGATCGTTCGTGCCGCGAAGTCGAAAGCGCAGAAGCTGGTCGATGAAGCCGAGGCTGATTCGCGTAGGAAGAAGCGTGAGGCGGAAGACTGGTGCGACCAGCACCTCGCCCGCTTCGAGATCGTGCTCGATCGTACGGTGAAGACGGTCAAGGCCGGCCGTGACCGACTCCAACAGGTTGCTGCCGACGGTACCGGCGCGGCCTCAATGGCCGGATTGGTCGGGTCGATCGCCGGAGGATCGATAAGCGACGAGGACGCAGACGAAACCGCCAGCCGTTTCTTCGACCAGGACTCGCGCTAGGGGTTCGTCAGCGCTTATCGGCTCGTCGCCTCGCCGGGTTTGGTTCCGTCGATGTCGATACCGAGCCACGGTGCGATGAGCGAGTCGGGGAACGACTGGACTCGGGTTTTGTAGACGGCCTCGCTATCCGCGACAAAGCCACGCGCCACGGCAAGATCGTTCTCGACATCGCTCAGCGCGCGTTGAAGCTGCAAGAAGTTCTCGTTTGTCTTGAGCGACGGGCTTGCTTCGGCGATCGCCGCGATGTGCCGGGCGTCGACATCCCCTCGACGTAGCGCGGCGAAGGATTCCTGCATATTGCGTTCGTGCGCCGCCGCTGCGTTCACCACCGCGGTGAGCTGTGGAATGAGCGTGCTTCGCTTCTTCTCGGCGATGTCGACGAGTCGCTGCCCTGCCTGATACTGCTCGCGGACCGCGACGATGCGGTTGCGAACGCGGATGACCTGGACCACGCAGATCCCGAGGAAGAGGACTGTCGGGCCGATCGGACCCCTGCTCCAATTCGGATGGATGCCTTCCTTTCCATCCGGCTTCGCATACGTCGATCCGGTGGCAACTGCGACAGTGACGTAGGCCAGCGCCAGCATGGCAAGCGCGCTTACGATCATGATTCGTCGAGAGTTCTTCGTGAGCTGGCCCTCGGTGCCCGAGTAGACGTAGAGCGGACGGTCTCTGGCCTTCACGAACACCGCTGCGTGCCTGTCCTCGTCGAAGGAAGTCGAACCGAGCACGTAGATGTCACTGCCTTCGGGCACATAGGTCTCGGTGATCCGCCAGTCGCCGGCGAGCGCCGCTATCGGCGTGGCGGCGTCCCATCCCGTGAACAGTCGGTCGAAGAAGCTGCGGTCGTCGCTGGTCGTCTCGGGGAGGAACGGCTTGCCGAGCGCGATCTGGTCCAGGGCGTTGGCGGTCAGGGACGGTGGCGCGTCGGAACCGTTGATGGTTTTCGTCTCGGGACTGCTGACCTGTGTGCCGGTGAGGTCGACGACGATCGGACCCGACCCGTCGTCGACGCTGATCGCCGGATCGGACGTGACCTTGTGCCGGGTCTTCCATGACTTGTCCTTGCCGCTTCCGGTCTCTTCTTCGACCTCGACGCTCCACCACACGCAGGTCTCGGCAGTGATCGGCGAGACGACACGGGTGCCTGACGGGCCGGGACCGGCTTTGCCCGTCACTTCCACCCGCCCGATCACGACGTTGCCGGTCGCGATGGTCGGCGTGTCGATCGCCGCCCATGCTCGACGGGACGAGAAGAAGGAGACCGCCGCTGCACCGCCGGTGAGCGCCGCGGGAACGAGCCAGGCGAGGGGGTTCACCGCTTCAGTTTGGCCCAGTCGGCCAGGTGGAATCCGGTTCTGCGAAGACGGGTTGAACCGCCGTTGTGGTGCGTCCTCGAGCCGTGCGGCCAAATACCTCCGAGTGACGTTGGGAGGTTCTCTACCCCCACATTTGGGGGCAACCTTTCTCCTAGTGCGCCGGGCTACCTGTGTTGCGAGCAGTCGAGCGAAGCGAGCGGCGCAGCGCCGGACAATAGAGGGGGCAACCTCTCTCCTAGTGCGCGCGGGCTACCTGTGTTGCGAGCAGTCGAGCGAAGCGAGCGGCGCAGCGCCGGACAATAGATGGGGCAACCTCTCTCCCAACGGGTCATGGGTGTCCGGATTCGTCGAGACCCTGCTGCATGGTGTTCCAGGCGAGGACGGCGCACTTGATGCGGACCGGGAACTTCACGACTCCTCGAAGCGCGGCGAGGTCGCCGAGTTTCACATCGGACAGGGCCGGGTCGGCCGAGTCGGCGCCTTCGATCCCCATCATCGACTTGAAGGCCCCGATGAGGCGTCGGGCCTCACTCACCGGCTTGCCCTTGACAGCAGCTGACATCATCGATGCCGAGGCCTGGCTGATCGAGCAGCCCTGCCCACCGAACTTCACGTCCGTCACGACGGCATCGGACCCGACCCCGTCGACGACGAGGTAGATCGAGATCTCGTCGCCGCAGGTCGGGTTCATGCCCTCGGTCCGGTGCGCCGGCGGCGTGGGCAGTTCGCCCTTGTTCCGCGGGCTCTTGTAGTGATCGATGATGATCTCGCGGTAGAGGTCTTCGAGGCCGGCCATGGGTACCCAGTCTTTCAGAGCCCGAAGACGTCGCTCACACCGCTGAGCGCATCAGCAAGGGCGTCGACGTCGGCTTCATCGTTGTAGAGATAGAACGACGCCCGGGCGGTGGCCCCGGCGCCAATAGCGCG
This sequence comes from Acidimicrobiia bacterium, assembly GCA_031368215.1. Lineage (GTDB taxonomy): Bacteria > Actinomycetota > Acidimicrobiia > Acidimicrobiales > JANYDT01 > JANLQX01. The sequence continues at coordinate 5,385 of JANLRD010000004.1, forward strand.
CATCAGCGGTTTTGCGCAGTGATGGCCAGCTCGTATGCACACGTTGGACTCGTCGAGAATCTGGCTGACGTCGTGGGGATGAACATCCCTGAACGCGAACGAGAGGACGGCGCCGCGCTGCTCGACGTTGTCGGGGCCGTGAATGGTGATGTCGTCGCCGAAGCGCTCGTTCAGGGTGTCGAGCGCATAGCGGGTGAGGGTCATCTCATGTTGACGGATCGCGCCCATCCCGAGCGAGGTGACGTAGTCAATCGCCGCCCCGAGCCCGACCGCCTCGATGATGGGCGGAGTGCCAGCCTCGAACTTGTCGGGGAGTCCCGCAGCGGTGAATCCGTCGAAGCGGACGTCGGTGATCATGTTGCCGCCGCCGAGAAAGGGCGGCATCGCGTCGAGAATCGATTCACGGCCCCACAGCACGCCGATACCGGTGGGGCCGCACATCTTGTGTGACGAGAACGCCAAGAGATCGGCGCCGAGCGCTGTGACGTCGGTGATGTTGTGGGGAACGAACTGGCAGGCGTCGACCATGGCAATGGCGCCCGCTGCATGCGCCGCGTCGGTGAGCAACCGGGTCGGGGTGATGGTCCCCAACACGTTCGACATCGCCGTGAACGAGAGCACCTTGGCCCCGTCGAGCATGGTCGTGAGGTTGGTCAGGTCGAGGGTTCCGTCCGCGGCGACCGGGATCCAGCGGATCTCGATGCCGCGCTCGGCGGCGAGTTGATGCCACGGCACGATGTTGGCGTGGTGCTCCATCTCGGTGAGCACGACGACATCGCCGGAGCGCATGTTGTCGGCCCCCCACGACCGAACGAAGAGGTTCAGGCTTTCCGTGGCGTTCTTGGTGAAGATCACCTCGTGGGGCTTGGACGCTCCAATGAACGACGCAACCTTGGCGCGCGCACCTTCGTAGTGATCGGTCGCCGCGGCAGCCAACTTGTACGACGACCGGTTGATCGGCGCGTAGTCGTAAGCCATGAACGACGCCATCGCGTCGATCACATGGCGGGGTTTCAACGACGAGTTCGCCGAATCGAGATAGACGATGCGCTGACCGTCGATCTGTCGCTCGAACACGGGGAAGTCTTGCCGGACATCGGCTGCGCGAAGCGAGCTCATTGGAGCGCCATCTCTCGCCATGCGTCGAAGCCGTCAGCCTCGAGGCGGATGGCGAGGTCCGGCCCACCAGATTCGACGATGCGGCCGTCGATCAGGATGTGGACGACATCGGGCTGCAGCAGTTCGAGCAGGCGCTGGTAGTGGGTGATGACGACGACACCGAGGTTCGGCCGCGCTCGGCGCACCTCTTGCACGCCGCCGGCGACGACACGCAGCGCGTCGATGTCGAGGCCGGAGTCCGTCTCGTCGAGAATCGCAAGGTCGGGCTCCAAGATGGCCATCTGGAGGATCTCATTGCGCTTCTTCTCGCCGCCGGAGAACCCTTCGTTGAGGTAGCGGTTGGCGAACTCGGCGTCCATGCCGAGCCGTTCCATCCACTCCATGATCGAGAGCCGGAGTTCGAGGATCGAGAGATCGATCCCTTTACGGGCGGAGAGCGCCTGGCGCAGGAAGTTCACCATGGTGACGCCCGGAATCTCCTCCGGGTGTTGAAAGGCCAGAAACATGCCGGCCTTCGCGCGGGTATCGGTCTCCCACCCCGCGATGTCGTCGCCCCGGTAGAGGATGCGTCCGGCGGAAACCGTGTACTCCTCGTTTCCGAGGAGGGTGTTGGCGAGCGTCGACTTCCCCGAGCCGTTCGGGCCCATCACGGCGTGAACCTCTCCGGCGCGCACGGTGAGATTCACCCCGCGCAGGATGGGCTTCGCATCAGTCGTTTCCGTGGCGGCCACCTGCACGTGGAGGTTCTCGAGTTGGAGGAGGGGCGTGTCCACGGTTGAGTCTCGGTTCGCTGGTGTTCGTGACAGGACGTGTGTTCGGGTGTTGCGGAAGCTGCCTGGAGCAAACCCGACAGCAAACCCGACAGCACAAGGATAGTTTCTCCTACGGCCATAGGGGAAACCCTCGCCGGGTGATCGTCGGGGCAACGCCGCCTCGGGCGCCCCGGTCCCCTCCGTGGAACGCTTTGGCGAGGAGACTGGGCTCGCATGCAATGGCGGCGCCGACGAATCCCAGCACACGAACGTTCGCGCCTCCAGAGCGTCCTGGTCGTCGTCGGCGGTGGGTGGGACGTCCTGGCCTGGGGCTATCTCTTCCTCGCGTTCGTGGTGACGATCTCCCGCCCCATCAGCAGCCGGCCAACGCCGGTGCTCCAGGCGCTCCAGGCCGGATTCCCTGTCGTGATGGCCGGAACCCCGTTGGTGCTGCTCGTCGCATTACTTTCCCGTCGCTGGATCCAGGCCGCCGCTGCCATCGTGTTGGTGATCACGTCGTGGTTGGCGATCTCCCCGGCTATCGGACGCGATCCCTTGCCGTTCTGGGCGAACAACGCGACGGATATTCGCGTGGCGTCGGCAAACCTCTACTTCCGCAACAGCAGGCCGGTGGACGCGGCGAAAGCGCTCTACGCCGCTGATGCCGACATCGTGGCGTTGTCCGAACTCACCCCCGCATTTGTTTCCGCGGCGACGAGCGTGGGGTTCGACGCGGCCTATCCGTACCGGCTGCTCGACCCCCAGGAACCGGTCGGCGACGAGTCCTCTTCCGGCGGCCTCGGGCTGTATTCGAAGTATCCGTTCGAGGACCTCGTACGTGTGGGCCGTGATCGCGCACCGTTTGTACGAATCCTGCTTCCCGACGGGCAGGGCATACGCGTGCTTCCCGTGCACGCTCTTTCGCCGGGGACCCCGCGCCGGGTACGGACCTGGGCGTCGGACCTGGCCCGCCTGGGCCGTCTTGTCGAGGCGACCGACGAGCCGATGCTGCTCCTCGGTGATTTCAACTCGGGCCGCTGGCAGCCCGCGTTCGGGGCGTTGCTTCGCCGCGGCCTCACCGACGGCCACGAGGCAGTCGGCCGAGGTCTGAGCCGGTCATGGCCCGACAGGTTCCCCGTATTCCGCCTCGACCATGCGCTGTACACCCGTGGATTCGCCGCACGCTCCGTGCGCGACCTGGACGTTCCCGGCAGTGATCACCGCGGCTTCGTCGCCACCTTTTCAATCGAGCCGCGCCGCTGACGCTTTAGGAGAGAGGTTGCCCCCATATATGGGGGCAAAACGCCTCCGAACGTCTCTGGGAGGTGTTTCACCGCACGCGCATCGGGTCCGAGCCCGCCTGGCGCGCAAGCGGCCTCTCCGCCTGTCACGATCATGGGGTGGAATCGCTCGCCGGGATGCTCCTCGTCGCACCGCCGCCGCTCACCGACCCGAACTTCGTCGAAAGCGTCGTCATGGTGCTTCTCCACAACGAGAGCGGCGCCTTCGGCCTGGTATTGAACCAGCCGACGGAACTCGATGTCGACCACGCGGTGCCTCTCTGGGCGCCAGTGGCCGGTGCACCCGTCCGGTGCGGTGGGCCGGTGGAAACGAGTGCATTGATCGCCATCGGCCGTCCGGCGCCAGGCACCGCACCGCTGGGCTACCAGGCTATTGAGACGCCGACGCTCGGTCCGATTGGTCTTCTTGATCTGCACAGCGAGCCGACTGACGCTCTGCTCGACGTACGCCTTTTCGCCGGATACACCGGTTGGGGACCTGGCCAACTCGATGGCGAGGTGATGCTGGGCGGTTGGGTCGTCGTACCCGGCCTTCCAAGCGACGCCTTCGACCAGCGGATTGACACGTTGTGGGGCCGGGTGCTGCGCCGGGCCGACCGAGATGATCCGGCGTTGCGTCTGATGCCCGACGACATCACCTTCAACTGAACGCTGGCCTCGAGAGCGCTTCGCCATCGGAGCTCGAGCGTTACCTCGCGAGCTCCGCGGCAGCCCTCTCGGCATCGGTCAAGCGGCGCTCGACAAGGTCGAGGCCGGCGTTCCAGAACTCCGGATCATTGAGGTTGCAGTCGACCAGAGCAGTCAGTTCCTCTGGCGACAGTGACCCGCCGGCGGCGAGCATTCGGAGGTACTTCTCGGCAAATTCCGGTCCCCCGTCGAGGGAGCGCTGGTACACGGAGAGCGCGAGCAGTTGGCCGTAGGCGTAGGCATACACGTAGCCCGGCACATGGACGAAGTGCGGGATGTAGCTCCACCACGCGTCGTACCCGGTCGTGTCCACCGTGTCGCCGAACAGTTCGGATTGGGAGTGCATCCACAGTTCGTTCAAGCGGTCGACGGAAAGCTCGCCCTCCGTTCGGCGGGCATTGTGGGCGCTGTCCTCGAAACGCCACATCGACACCTGACGAAAGACCGTGGCCACCGAGTCGTCGACGCTGCCGGCGAGCAGTGACATCCGCCGCCGCGGATCGCTTTCGGCGTCGAGCAGCCGGCCGAAGGTGACCGCCTCTCCGAACACCGACGCAGTCTCGGCGAGGGTCAGGGGGGTCACGTGTTCGAAGAGGCTCTGGTCCTTCGCGAGGAGGAAGTGCAGTCCGTGACCAAGCTCATGTGCGAGGGTCAGCACGTCGCGCCGGGTGCCCGTGTAGTTGACCAACACGTAGGGGTGCAGCCCCGGCGTCATCGGAGCGCAGAACGCTCCACCTTGCTTCGCCGGCCGAAGAGGGGCGTCGATCCAGTTCTCGTCGAAGAAGCGAGCTGCGCCCGACGCGAGAACCGGAGAGTACGAGGCGTACGCGTCGAGCACGATGGCCTTCGCTTCCGCCCACGGAATGGTCTCGTCCGCTTCGCCCGTCGACAGCGACGCGTTGCGGTCGTAGTGGGCGAGCTTGTCGAGCCCGAGCATCTGGGCCTTCAGCCGGTACCACCGCTGGACGAGTCCGAACCGGGAGACGACGGCCGCGATCAGTGCACGAATGGATTCGTCGGACGCCTGGTTCGCCAGATTCCGTGACGAGATCCATGAGCTGTACGCGCGCAGACGGTCGTCCGTGGCCTTGTCTGCGAGGAGGGTGTTGTAGATATATGCGCGCGTACGAAGACCTTGACCGAGGGCCTCCGTGATTCCCTGCGCCGCGTCGGCCCTCGTCGTTCGATCGGAGGACTGCAGCCGACTGCCGGCTTCCTCGAACGCGATCTCCCCCGACGGGAGGCTCACCCGGATGCCCGACACCAACTCATCGAACAGGCGTGACCACGCGGATGAGCCAGTGAGCGTCTTCTCCGCGAGGACCTTCTCCTCCGACTCCGTGAGCAGGTGGGGACGCTGCGCCCGAAGGACCCGTAGGTGATGCTTCCAACGGCCCAGAGCCGGGTCGGCGAGCGCAATCTCGACGACCGGTTCGTCGAGCGCCGCCCACTCGAGCTCGATCCAGACGAGCGTCGTCCCGATCGCCGTGGCCTTTTCCTGCATGGCCATCATCAGCGCCCCATTGGCGGGATCGGCGGTATCGGTGCTGAATCGCAGCTGGGCGAAGTTCCCGGCAAGCGCAAGGGGCGTCGACGCTTCTTCCACCCTTCGCCAGAACTCGCCGAGGTCGGCCGGGCTCATGGTGGAGAGCTGCCCACGATACGGCTGGAGTTGTTCTGCCCGGGCGGCAGCGGACTCGAGGAGGGCATGCATCGAAGCGGGATCGTCGGAACCCGTGATGTCGGCCAACCGCCACGCGACATCCTCGGCGAGCACTCGTGCATCAGCGTTCATGTCACCACACCCTAGGGAGGCGTCCGGCACTACCGGCGCATCTCGCCGGGATGCGGCAGAACACCTCCGAGCGCTGTTCGGAGGTGTTCTGCCCCCAGATATGGGGGCAACCTCTCTCCCAAGACCGCGTCAGTTGTCGCGGAGGGATTCCTTCCAGGTGCGGAAGCGGGTGTGGAGGATGCCGTCGGCACCGACGCCTTCGCCGCTGCCGTCGGGGTACAGCCGGTAGGTGACGAACTGGGCGGGGTCATCGATGGCGTCGATCGGCACCGCGCCGTAGCGGGCGTCGGCGTGGACTGCGGGCCCGGCTCGCCAGAGCAGCCAACGCGTGCCGATCCGGCGCTTGTAGGCGATGACCTCGGCCTCGATGCCGTCCCCCAGGGCAAGGAGGTGTGGCGGACATTCCACCCACAGGCGGGCGGAGAGGCGGCGGTCGCGTTGGGGCGTCGCCGGGAGGTCGGCGGTGTGGAACGGAGTGTCCGAGATGGGCCGTTCGTCGGCGGGGAGAGGTGCTGGGGGAGAGACTTCGGTCACGGAAAGTGGTCCAGACGCTCGTTCGCTATCGGAGATGGGGGTCATCTCTGTTACGCATCAAAAAATTGACCGCATGGTCTAGTCTCGCCCACTCGGTCTCCGTATGCTGCTTCGTGTTACGCCGAGGTTTCGACTCGGCAAAACCTCAGAGTCGATGGCACAAAACTGCGCTCTCGGGCGCAGGCACCACCGTTGCCCTGCGTGGCATCACCCCCTTCGAGCCACAGCGAAAGGTCGATCATGTTCACTGCCCGACACCACTGGAACGACCTCAAATGGCGTGACGACGCCACCTGCCGGGATCTTGACCCGGAGATCTTCTTCCCGATCGGCGTCACCGGCGCGGCCGTCGAGCAGATCGAAGCAGCCAAGCAGTTCTGCCGTGCGTGCACCTCGCAGCAGGCATGTCTTGAGTTCGCCATCACCACGAACCAGGAATACGGCGTGTGGGGAGCGACGACCGAGGACGAGCGGCGGGTGCTGCGCCGGCAATGGCGGGCGGAAGTCCGTCGTCAGCGTGTTGCTAGCTAGTTCCGGACGGTAGGCGGAGCGGGCGGCAGTCCGCTCCTCACCATCCCCGATCGACCCACGACTGCAGGCTCGGCCGCTCGGTTGCGATCGTCGTATCGATGCCATGGCCGGGCAGCACAATGGTGTCGGGCGGCAGGGTGAACAGTCGACGATCAATCGAATCGATGATCTTGGGGAAGCTGCTCCCCTCGAACCGGGTCGCTCCTGGACCGCCGGGGAACAAGGTGTCGCCGGAGAACAGCACCGGTGAGCCTTCGAGATGGAAGCAGATGGAGCCCGGCGTGTGTCCCGGGGTGGCGATCGTGCGGAGGCGAAGGCGTCCGACGGTGAGGACCTCATCGTCGTCGAGAATCTCGTCGTAGCTGGGCAGCATCGCGGCATCTGCCTGGGTGACGGCGACGGAGTAGCCGGCATCACGTATCTGGGTGACGGCTTGGATGTGGTCCCAGTGGCCGTGGGTTTCCACCACCTTGCGTACCCCGAGCGAACGGCAGAGATCCAGCAGCATCTCGTGCTCGTTCGCTGCGTCGATGAGCAATGCGTCGCCGGTCGCCCGGCACCGGACGACAAACACGTTGTTGTCGTAGGGCCCGACGACGGTCTTGGTGATCTCGACCTGCGTGTCGCTGAAGTGCACAACGGGAGTGGTTGCCATGACGACACGTTAGGTCGCCGCTGCACGGAAGTCCCCGCCTGATCGCCGTGGTCTCGCCGCCGCGGTCGGCCCTGGATTGGGACTTCACTCCGCCGCCTGATCGCCGTGGTCTCGCCGCCGCGGTCGGCCCTGGATTGGGACTTCACTCCGCGGTCGGATAAAAGTGTGTCCCACCAGATCATCTCGATGCGACGCCTCCATCCGGAAACCGCGCCCATCTTTAGCAAGGGGTAGTACGTGAATTTCGCCTTCAGCGAAGAGCAGGATGAGCTCCGCAAGTCCGTCCGCCGGTTCCTCGACGAGAAGTCGCCCGTCACCGAGGTCCGTCGCCTGATGGAGACGACCGAGGGCTACGACGCCGCGGTGTGGAAGCAGATGGGAGAGCAACTCGGACTCCAAGGCCTGGCGATCCCCGAGGAATTCGGCGGCTCGGGCTACGGCTACGTCGAGCTCGGTGTGATCTTCGAGGAGATGGGCCGTGCCCTGCTTTGTGCGCCCTTCTTCTCCACGGTTGCCCTGGCCGCGAACGCGTTGCTCGCCTCCGGTGACAAGGCCGCGCAGGCGAAGTTCCTCCCGGGCATCGCCGACGGATCGACCATCGCCACCGTTGCCTTCACCGAAGCCAACGGCAAGTGGAGCGAAGACGGGATCGGCGCCACGGCAACCGCCGACGGCAAGATCACCGGCGAGAAGATGTTCGTCCTCGACGGCCATGTCGCGGGTCTTCTCCTGGTCGCTGCCCGGTCGGCCGAAGGCGTGAGCCTCTACGCCGTCGACAAGGGTGCGGCCGGTCTCACGGTGGAAGCGCTCTCGACCATGGACCAGACGCGCAAGCAGGCCAAGGTCACCCTGAGCAGCACACCCGGCACCCTTGTCGGCGCGGCCGGCACCGGCTGGGCCACCCTGACCAAGATGCTCGACAAGGCGGCTATCGCTCTGGCCGCCGAACAGGTCGGCGGAGCCCAGAAGGTGCTCGACATGAGCGTCGAGTACGCGAAGGTCCGTGTCCAGTTCGGGCGCCCGATCGGCTCGTTCCAGGCCATCAAGCACAAGTGCGCCGACATGCTCCTCGAGGTCGAGTCGGCCAAGTCGGCGGCCTACTACGCCATGTGGGCGGCGTCGGAGGACAACGATGAGGTCCCCGTCGTGGCGTCGCTGGCAAAGGCGTACTGCTCCGACGCGTACTTCCACGCAGCCGCGGAGAACATCCAGATCCACGGTGGCATCGGCTTCACCTGGGAGCACGACGCCCACCTGTACTTCAAGCGGGCAAAGACGTCCGAGCTCCTGCTCGGCGACCCGACCTATCACCGCGAACTGCTCGCCCAGCGCATCGGTATCTGAGTACCCGGGGCGGCCTTGTGCCGCCCGGACAAGTTCCACTTGTCACGCGAAGGGGTCCTCACGGGGCCCCTTCGCTGCGTCACGGCCCCGCGTGACCGCGGCCGTCCGGTGCCAGATCCTCGGCCCTGCCCTGTGAGCTGGCGCGACGCCAAGGGCTGCGCACACAGGGTTAACCCTTGCTTAACGCTGTCCGCTCACGGTTCTCTCACGCTCCGTCTATTCTTTCGCCCCACCGGTGACGGACGACACGTTCGTCGCTCTCCAACCACAGCCGGGCAACCGGCCATCTCCTCTAGGGGTAGTAGTGCACAAGCGCAAGATCGCGGCCTCCGCCGCATTGGCTGTCCTCATGGGCAGCGTTGCATTCAGCGGTGCCGCCACAGCGGCCACCAAACTCAAGTCCGTCAAGTGCCCGAAGGGCCTCAAGATCGCGTTCATGGGCGCGCTCTCGGGCGAAAACGGCGCCCTCGGTCAGAACATGGTTGACGGTGCGTCGATCGCGTTCGATGAGTTCAACAAGGCCAACAAGAGCTGCCAAGTCAAGTTCGACAAGTCAACGTTCTTCGATTCGCAGGGTTCGCCTGACCAGGCTTCCCCCCTTGCCCCGAAGGTCGTCGGCGACAAAAACATCGTCGGCCTCATCGGCCCCGGCTTCTCCGGTGAATCCAAGGCAACCGGTCCGGTCTTCTTCGCCGCCGGTCTGAACAGCATTACGCCTGGCGCGACCAACGCCAAGCTCACGACCAACGGCTGGACCACCTGGCACCGCATCCTCGCCAACGACGACAAGCAGGGCCCCGGCGTCGTCAAGCTGATCAAGAACACCGGCGCCAAGAAGGTCGGCGTCATCGACGACGCGTCGGAATACGGCAAGGGCCTTGCCGACACCGTCCGCTCCGGTCTCGGTGCCCTCAAGGTCGCCGACGACACGATCGACCCGAAGGGTTCTGACTTCTCGGCCGCCATCAACAAGATGAAGGCTGCTGGCGTCGACACCGTGTTCTACGGCGGTTACTACGCCGAAGCGGCCAAGCTCATCAAGCAGATGGCTGACGCCGGCGTCAAGGCGCAGTTCGTCGCAGGCGACGGCGTCCTCGACCAGAAGTTCATCGACAACGCCGGTGCCGCGTCCGAAGGCGCGCTCGTCACCGCAACCGGTGCTCCGGCCGACGTGAACCCGGCCTTCCAGGCCAAGTTCAAGGCCAAGTTCAGCAAGGACCCGACCACCTACGCCCCCGAGGCCTACGACTGCGCCAAGGTGTTCCTCGACGCGATCGCCGCCGGCAAGACCACCCGCAAGGCCATCGGCGCGTTCATCGCGAGCTACGACAAGCCGGGCGTCACCAAGCAGATCAAGTTCAGCCCCGAAGGTGAAGTGGCCGGCGAAGCGGTCTACGCGTCCAAGGTCGTGGGCGGCAAGCTCGTTCCTCAGGGCCTCATCAAATAAACCACCACGTGACTCCAGCATTGCGCTGAACCACGTTTAGCACTCGAGGAGTGGGGGGGGGGGTTGCGCCCCCCCACCAGCGCGGTTACGGGGGGGGGCCCGGGGGGTAGGGGGTGTTCAGGGGCCCCGGGGTGGGGGGGCGCCCGTGTTTTGAATAATCGAGGACCCCCCCCCCCCCCCCCACCCC
>JANLRD010000086.1:0-65325 GCA_031368215.1 Acidimicrobiia bacterium
GAAGATCAGCGCCGGTGCGTGGTCGGCCGACGGCGTCGAGATGCCGCGAACGTAAGTGTGCCTACGACTGCGGCTATCACGTGGGGAAGCTCGAAATGGAAGCCGGACTGTCCGTTCGAACCATCGGCGATGAGGCCGATCATCTGCACCGCAACGATGGCGCCCACGACGGGAAGCAGCGACAGCGACCACCGCGGTCGCCACGAGACGATCGCCCCGATGCTGCCGAGCACGACGCCCAGCGCGGCGTCTCGCGACAGGTGCGCCGCAGTCGGGCTGCCCACGATCTGACCGAAGGGAACCTCGCCGACCAGCCATGCGCCGGCCACGCCTATCTGGATCGCCGAGAGGACGCCGAGGGCGAGGCGTAGTAGCAACGACGGATCGGGTCGGATCGCCCGAACGGCCCGGAGCGAGTCCGCAGAAGGCGAAGCTGTCCGAATCGCGTGCAGTGCCTGATCGACCGTCGCCACCGGCCGGGGACCCGACGGATGACCGAGCTGGCTCGCGCTCGACTCGCGTCGGCGAAGCTCGAATACGTTTTCGACGGGATCGCCGTCGTCGTCACCGTGTCGACCACTAACGGGGGCAAGCGGATCGTTCATGCCGCGCCCGCCTTACCGGAACCGAGCTCTGTCGCGACCAGGAGTTCGCTGAAGGCCTGGCGGGCACGACCGAGACGTGACCGGACTGTACCGATCGGGACATCGAGGGTGCCCGCCGCCTCTTCGTAGGAGAGACCGAGGACACCGACGATCACGAGGACTTCGCGATGGTCGACCGAGAGCTGATGGAGCAGTTCGATGAGCTCGTGCGTTGCGTCGTTCTCCAGCGGTTGCATCAGCCGGTCGAGCTCGTGCACCTCGAAGCTCGCCGGGCGCCGCGCCGCCGCATTCGCCTGATCGTTCACCACGTTGCGGCAGATGCGTAGGAGCCACCCTTCGAACGAACCGCGCCGGTCGAAGGTGTCGAGGTACTTCCACGAACGGACGAGGGTTTCCTGTACTGCCTCCTCGGCGGACCACCGGTCTCTCGTCAGCGATCTTGCAAACGTTGTGAGCGCCCCTTCGTGCCTGCGCACGAGCTCGTCGAAGACCCAGTCGTTCACGGCTCCAGTCTGTCATCCCGCACCGGCGCCGCCGACGGCATCGGAACCCCTTCGGTTCCCACGACGCCGACGGCTGCGAGTCGGTACTGCGTTCTCGCCAGGGTCCACCCGCGGGGTCTGAGCCGATTTGAGCCTTTTCTTTTCGGCATCCTTTGCCGATAGTGGTTTCATGCGAACTCTGCGTCGACGGGCCACATTCTTGGTTGCGCTCGTTGCGCTCGTGGGACTTGGCATCAGCTCGGCAGGAGCGATTCCGACACAGGTGTCAGGAGACGGAAACCCGCGCTTCCCTTGCGGGATCGAGCAAGGACCAACGTGGAGCAGCAGCGGCAGGACGGGATCGACGTGGTACGTCGCGTCGATCACCGATCGGTCCGAGTGCGCCAAGAGCGCCGCATGGGCCGCGCAGCTCGGTGCACGCATCGTTGGCAGCACCGGTGACGACGTCCAGTCGTTCCGAGCCGACGGCTATGGCTGCGTGCTCGTGCGATCGCAACTCCAGATCGCTTGCTACGTCGGCGAGGGTGGGCTGGGCGTGGTCGGCGTGTTCGTCGTCGGCGACCCCGCTCGAAGCCCGCTTGTGCCGAGCTCAGCGCAGCCCGACCCTCCACCTCCCCCGACACCGACGACCGGACTTGCGCCGCCGGTCGCGACCGATCCGGCCGCGGGCGTCCCGACGGGATTCGTCGAGGGCGCACGATGCGGACAGGGCGGCGTCGACCACTACGCGGGCCGTCAGTGGGAGTTCCGCCTCGCAGACGGCACCAGGGTGCGGGGATCCAACTGGACGGTGAACACCTTCTCCTTCTTCACCGACGCAACGTGCAGCACGATCCGGCCTCTCATCCCGATGCTGGCCGACTCGGTGTCGCGGAGCCACAGCCCTGCCGTCACCAGCGTCGAGTCGTGGGGCTGTGTCTCGGCCACGACGTCGGACAGCGCCGTGCTGCCCCTTGCCGGATGCGCCCGGTCGATCTTCCCGACTGGCGTCTCGTACGGCGACGGCACGCCCTCACTCGCGCCCCGGCTCGAGCAGGTCATCGTCTCGCCGGACACCACGACGGGCGCGGGGACAGTGAGCCCCGCCGACGGTGGCACGCTTGTGCCGTTCACTACAGCTCAGGCACGGAGCCTCAGCGAACGGATGAGCGCAGTCCAGTACGACATCCGCAACTTCGGCGTGACGTTCGTGGCGCTCAATTGGGTCACCGCCCAGGATCACCTGTCCGGGACGACCGCCCTGGCGACGTCGAAGGTCGGTCGCGCATGTGGTGGCACCCCCAGCGGATACTGGCCTGCGACGCCGGTGCCCTCGGCCCCGTGGGTCAAACGCTCCGATAGGGGCAACACCTGGACCTTGGCAACGGCGGGCGGCTACCCCTGTGTCATCGCGGCGGCGGTGTTCGGGATCTTCCTGCCCAATCTGGTGATCAGTAGTGGCGCGGCGAGCCTGGCTGCGTCGCAGCTCGATCGCTACGGATGGTCGTGCGTCCCGAATCCGGCGTCGACCTCGGCGGTGTGCTCGCTGTCGCCGTCGCGCTCCGCCGACTTCTTGACCACGGGCCTCGGACGCCCGTTACCGACAGCGTTTCGCGTCGGCGTCGCCGCGGCGTTCCCCCACGAACCGATCGATCGAATCAAGACAATCATCGACGCCACCCTCGTGCGGGTTCGCTTTAGGGCGCCGAGGCCGGTGATCGTTGCGTCGCCGACGATCTCGCGCGCTCCGTAACCTTTGCGTCCTGGCGATCGGACGAAACTGTCGTCGACGCTCTTTTCCGTCGAAGGGAACGATCGGCCTGCCCGATCGGTCTACACGTCATGAAGCTCATCCTCACGCACCCTGCCCGGCGTTCTCTCGGGCTGGCAACGGCGACCCTTGCCGTGCTCGTGACCACCGCATCGGGCGCCGGCGCGCATGTCCACACCTCACCGGAGAAGGTGAAGCCGGGCGCTTCGGCCACCGTGTTCTTCGTCATCGGCCATGGATGCACCGGCTCACCCACTACGGCAGTCGCCATCAAGGTGCCGGCGACGGTGTCGAACGTTTCCGGTGTCGCCCCGAAGGGCTGGACGGCGTCGGTGAGAAACTCCGTCGTCACCTTCACCGGCGGCATGCTCGTCGACAAGACGAAGGGCAGCTTCGGCGTGAGGTTCACGGCACCGGCGAAGACGGGAACACTGTTCTTCCCGACGGTGCAGACCTGCGCGAAGGGGAAGAACTCCTGGATCGATGCTCCACTGGCCGGTGGCGCAGAGCCGGAGAACCCGGCTCCGTTCGTGGCGGTCACGAACACTCCCGCAGCAGCGACGAAGAAGGTCGCCGCAACCCCGTGAATGGAAGGCGCTACCGGCTCGGCGCGGACTGTTGCGACCACCATGAGCGGAGCAGCGCGACCGCCTCATCGCGTTCGAGCGGACCGTGGGTCCGCTTGTGTTCGAGCAGCATGCGCAACGCCTCGCCGACCGGGCGCCCGGTGATGCCGAGGAGTTCCATCACCTCTTCGCCGTTGAGATCGGGGCGTTCAGCGTTTCGTTCGGCTTCGGCGGCAAGACCGCGCACGCGTTGCTCAAGCTCGTCGACCCGCTGATGGAGCGCGGCCACCTTGTTGGCGTGGCGAGTCGTGCAGTCGCAGCGCACCAGTTCGTTGAGATCGCCGAGGAGGTGACCGGCATCGCGCGCGTAGCGGCGCACGGCGGAGTCCTCCCAGCCGTGCTGATAGCCGTGGAACCGGCCCGACAGGCCGACGAGTCGGCCGACGTCGGCCACCAACGCCGGCTCGTAACCGAGTTCGGTCAGCCGGGCAATCGCCATGCGTTCCCCAACGGCCTCGTGATGGTAAAAGGTCACCTTGCCGTTGCGGAAGCGCCGCGTTGCCGGCTTGCCGACATCGTGGAGGAGTGCGGCAAGACGAAGTCGTAAGCGCGGAGACGTCTTCGCAGTGACCGCGATCGAATGACTGAGTACGTCCTTGTGACGATGGATCGGGTCCTGCTCCATTGCGAGCGCCGGGATCTCGGGCATCATGCGCTCCAGGAGTCCCGACTCGAGGGCGATGCTCAGGCCTTCCGTGGGATCGGGGGCGAGAAGGATCTCGTTCAGTCGCTCGCGATCATCCGCACTGTCCATCATGATGCAAGCATCCTACGGGTGCCGCGCGCGAGGACCCACCGACTTCGGTCAGTAGCGTGTCCGTCCATGGAACCCCAGTACAGCTGCCCGACCCCTTTCGGAACGGTCCAACTGCACCGGGCCCACGTGGACCGCACAGGGACGCTGCAGGCATGGGACGGAGCGGACCTTCTGCTTCTCGATCATGTCAAGGAACTCAACCCTGTGCCCGGGTCGCGCATCCTCGTGATCGGTGACACGTTCGGCGCGCTCACGACCGCGCTGTCGTCGTTCGGAGTCGTGGTGATGTCGGACTCTGCGGTGTCAGAGCGGGGGATCAAGGAGAACCTCGCTCGGAATCCGGAAACTGCCACCGGGCAAGGCGTGACCTTTGTGGATGCATCGCTCGAGCGTGATGCGCTTGTTGCAGCCGTTGGTGGTCCGGTCGATCTCGTCGTGTGGAACGTCGGGCGAACGACGGAGTCGGTTTCGCACGCGACGTCGCTTCTCAGCGCTCTCGGGGGCGGAGCGACCATCGTGTTGGCGGCCGGCCTCGACAAGAACCTCCCGCCGCGCACCGGTGAAATCCTGCGCAGCGTCGGCGAGGTGACGACCCACCCGGGACGCCGCAAGGCCCACGTGTTCGAGGTCCGCCCCTTTGTCGGGGAGTCCACGTTCCGATCGGTCGAGCCGTCGAAGGCGACCGAGGTCGTTGTCGCCGAGCACGGACTGGTAATGCACGGCGGACCCGGTGTCTTCTCGTCGGACCGGTTCGACCTCGGTACCCGTCTGCTGGCCGGACAGATCGCGTCGCGCGCCGAATCGCTCGGGGTCGTACGAAGCGTCGTCGATCTCGGGTGTGGGAACGGCGCGCTCGGCATCCTCGCGCTGCGACACTTCCCTGAGGCGTCGGTCCACTTCCTCGACGATTCGCGCACCGCCGTCGCTACCGCTCGGCGCAACGTGCAGGCCAACGCGGCGACGTCGGCGGAGCGTGCGCACTTCCTCTGCGCCGACGTGTTCGGCGACGACTGGACGGAACCGGTTGACCTCGTGCTCTGCAATCCGCCCTTCCACCACACCAAGGCGATGAGTGATGAAGTGGCATGGCAGATGTTCGTGCAATCGCACCGGTACCTTGCCCCGGGCGGGGAACTCTGGGTCGTCGGCAACCGCCACCTCGGCTATCACGCCAAGCTTTCGCGGCTGTTCGGCAACGTCCGCCAACTCGACGCGCATCCGAAGTTCGTCGTCCTCGCGTCGACCCGCTGAGCCGTACGGTGCGCGGTTACAGATGAGATGGCGCCCGACGTCTCACCGACTGCTCATGCTGGTCGTCGCACACTTGAACCGAGAAAGCGCTGCATCGTGAGCATCGACACCGTCACCCTGTTCTTCGCCCTGTTGGCCATCGCACTCCAAGTCGCAGTTGTTGCCTTGATGCTCAGCGCCGCCGCCGGTCGATCTGTGCGATCCGCGGTTGTCGACACCATCGGTCCGATTGCGTTGTGGGCGGCCGCAGCGATCGCCACGGTGTGCATGGCCGGCAGCCTGTACCTCTCCGAGGTAGCCAAGTTCACGCCCTGCAAACTCTGTTGGTACCAGCGCATCGCCATGTACTCGTCGGCATTCCTTCTCGTGATTGCCGCCGCCCGACGCGACGGCGCGGTGCGGCGTTTTGTCGGGCCGCTGGTCGTGATCGGGGGGCTGATCTCGGGCTACCACGTGCTGCTCGAGCGATTCCCCCACCTCGAGTCCGGTGCGTGCGATCCCGCCAATCCGTGCTCGCTGATCTGGTTCGAGAAGTTCGGCTACATCACCATCCCGGTCATGGCGCTGACCGGTTTCGCTGGCGTCATCGCTGCACTGCTCATCCATCGTGCGTGGGCCGGGGTCGGCTCACCCGCGTCGTCACCGTCCCAGGAGTCCCGCCATGGCTAACGCCCCACAACCCGCCCCGAAGTCCCGTCGCACGCTGATTGTGGCGGTGGTGTCCGCCGTTCTGGTCGTCGCTCTGGGCGTCGTGGCAGTGGTGGCAACCAGGAAGGACTCTTCTTCGTCCGACCCGACCGATGTGAGCGCCGTCAGCATCGAGACGGGCGACGTGACGGTCACCGGGGCGGAGTTGGTTCGACCGCCCGACGCGCCGGCGATCGACCCTGCCATCGGTGCCAAGGCTCCTGCGCTGAACGGACTCGGCTTCGACGGCTCGCCGGTGTCGATCACCCCGGGGGAGCGGCCGACGATCGTGATGTTCGTCGCACACTGGTGCCCGCACTGCCAGCGCGAGGTGCCGCAGGTCGTCAAGTGGCTGGCCGCCGGTGTCGCCAAGGGGGTCGACATGAAAGCCGTTGCGACCTCCACCGACGCGAAGCTGCCGAACTACCCGCCATCGAGTTGGCTCGCCGGCGAAGGCTTTACTGTTCCGACCCTCGTCGACAGCACGGAGTCAACCGCAGCGTCCGCATACGGGCTCGATGCGTTCCCGTACTTCGTCGCCGTCGACGCGAAGGGCTACGTCACGAAGCGGATGGCGGGCGAGCTCACCGAGGCGCAGTTCACCGACCTCGTCGCGGCGGCCAAGGCCTGATCTCACCGAGCGCTGAGTCGCAGACTCAGGGGCGCCGCGGCAGTCCCGCCGAAGTTCGGTCAGGGCACCCGGGGCCTTCCATGTGCGAATGACCTCCGATCTTCGCCAGGATGGAGCCGTGACCGATTCCTCGAGCGCCACCGTGTCCGTCCACGGCCTGACGAAGCGATACGGCACGAGCACCGTGCTCGATCACGTGAGCCTCGCAGTGGCGCCCGGTGAGATTCGGGCGCTGCTCGGCGGCAACGGTGCCGGGAAGTCGACCCTCATCAAGATCCTCTCCGGGGTCGTTCGCGCCGACTCCGGATGGGTCGAGGTCGGCGGCGAGCCCACGGTCATCGCAACGCCCCGTGACGCAAGTGCCGCCGGGATTGCGACCCTGCATCAGGAGCTTGCCATCGTTCCGGGCCTTTCTGTTGCCGAGAACGTGCTGCTCGGGCGACCGACGCCCCACCGGCTCGGCCGGGTTCGCTGGGGCATGGTCAACGGGCGGGCGAAAGAGCTCTTCGCCCTTCTCGGCCAGGACATCGACGTACGCCAGGACGCCGCCCGCCTCAGCCCTGTCGCGAAGACGATGACGGCGATCGCCCGTGCGCTTTCGCTCGACGCGCGTCTGCTGATCCTCGATGAGCCGACGGCCTCGCTCACCGACCAGGAGACCTCACAGCTGTTCACCGCGGTGCGCAACCTCGCCGCTTCGGGAGTGGGCGTGCTCTACGTCTCGCATCGGCTCGATGAGATCGTCTCGCTGTGCGGCACGTACTCCGTCCTCCGCAACGGCCAACTGGTGGCCGAGGGCGCGATGGCGGAAACGTCGCCCGACGCGCTCATCACGGCGATGGCCGGCCGTTCGTTCGACGCGCTATTCCCCCCGAGGGCGTCGCTGCCGGCCGGCGAGCCCCGACTCGTCGCCCGGGGGCTCCACGGGAAGGTCGTCCGCGACGGAGAAATCGACCTCTTAACGGGGGAAATCGTGGGGATTGCCGGTCTCGCCGGTTCGGGTCGCAGCGAGCTGCTCCGCCTGGTTGCCGGTGCCCAGCGCAGACACCGCGGCTCGGTGACCGTCGATGGGCGCCCCCTCCAGCGTGGGTCGATTCCGCAAGCCCAGGCCGCCGGCGTGGCGTTGGTCCCGCAGGAACGGCGCGCCGATGGGCTTGTGCCCGACTCGATCGAGCGCAACGTGAACCTGACCCGCCTTCGGGCGCTCTCCTGGGGTGGCGCCGCCGTGGCGCGCCGCCGATCGAGTGCCCACGCCCGTGAGAACGCCGATCGGCTCGACGTCGTCCGCCAGTCGCTCCGCCAACAGGTCCTGACCCTGTCCGGCGGCAACCAGCAGAAGATTTTGCTCGCCAAGTTCCTCGCGCTCGACCCGTCGGTGCTATTGCTCGACGAGCCGACAAGGGGTGTCGACGTCGGTACCAAGGCGGAGATCTACTCGCTGCTGCGCTCGCTCGCCGAAGCCGGTACCGCTGTGTGCGTGGTGAGCTCGGAGCTCTCCGAGCTCATCGGACTGTGCGACCGGATCGTCGTTCTCCAGGACGGCACCAAGGTTGCCGACCTCGCCGCCGCCGGTCTCTCCGAGGAAGCTCTCCTCAACGCCTGTTACGGCCGCATCCCGGTTGTCGCCGAACCCCGCTCGTAGTTTCGCGTACCAGCCCACGCCCCTCCCTCCCTTCGACCACGGTTCCCTCTTCCCATGCATCGACTCCGACCCATCCTCGGCCCGCTCGCCCTCGGCTTCCTGCTCCTGCTGTTTGGCTCGCTCTATCCCGATCGCTTTCTCACCCGCACCAACATCCTCGTCAACATCTTCGGGCAGGTGGCGTTCGTCGCCATCGTCGCGAGCGTGCAGACCATCGTGATGGTGGTCGGTGACTTCGATCTCTCGGTGTCGGGCCTCGCCGCGCTGTCAACGGTGATGTGCGCAACGATCCTCAACACCGCCACGATCGACGGGACCCCGAAGCAGGCCGGCTCGGTGTTCTTTGCTGTGCTCCTCGGGCTGGTCGTCGGTTTGCTCGGTGGCATGCTCAACGGGATCCTGGTCTCCTACCTCGGTGTGCTGGCATTCATCGCCACCCTCGGCATGACGGTTGTGTATTCGAACCTTGCTCGGTACCGGGTCGAAGGGAAGCCCGTCTACGGCCTCGTGCAGAACAACTTCGTTGCCGCGGCGCAGGGCAAGACCTTCGGTGTCCCGAACCCGGTGTTCGTGGCCGTCGGCGTGGCCGCAGCGGTGTGGTTCCTGCTCGACCAGACGCCGCTCGGACGTCGCATGTACGCCGTTGGTGGCAACCCCGACGCTTCGCGGTACTCCGGCCTCAACGTCCCCCGCGTTCGCTTCACCGCGTTCGCACTGTGCGGTGTCGGCGTGGCGATCGCCGGCATCTTGCAGGCGGCGTCGAACGCGACCGCCAACAGCACGGCGCCGGACCCGTGGATGCTGCAATCGATCGCCGGCGTCTTCCTCGGCATGGCGATGTTCCGCAACGGCCGACCGAACCTGCCGGGAACAATTCTCGGCGTGCTCCTGCTGCGCACGCTCGACAACGGCCTCAACTACACGAGCATCAACGACTACCTGCAGAGCGTCATCTCCGGAGCGGCGATCGTGATCGCCGTTCTTCCGCCGGCTCTTTCCCGGCTGCGGGAACACCGGTGAGCACAGCGATCCTGGCGATCGACGTCGGTACGACGTCGGCCAAGGCCTCGGTGGTCGTGGACGGCCATGTGGGTGTCGTGTGCGAGTCGCCGATCGCGATGAGTCACCCGCAGCCGGGCTGGGTGGAGCAGGACGCCGAAGCCTGGTGGCTTGCCGCCGCCGACGCCGCGGTGCGCGCACTCGACGCCGCGGACGACGCGGTGCCCGCCACGCGCTCGGCAGTTGCGGCCATTGCCGTGACCGGACAGATGCAGGACCTTCTCTGCATCGGGAACGACGGCCCGCTCCGACCCGTGATCCTCTACGCGGATGGCCGAGCTGCCGTTCAGCATGAGGAGCTCCTCGGTCACCTCGGCCCGGCGTGGTCCGTTGCCGTCGGTGCGGAGCCCGATGCGACGAACGTCGGCGCGAAGTGGGCGTGGCTGCAGGCCAATGAGCCCGAGATCGTGCAGCGGACCACTGCTGTCCTGCTCGGCGCAGCCGGGTATGTGGTGTGGCGCTTGGGCGGTGCTGCAACCTCGGATCCCACCACCGCCGCGACCACGGGGCTCTACGACCTCCACCGGGGAGCCTGGTGGGCACCTGTCGTCGAGCATCTGAGCATTCCGGTGCCGGCGCTGTGCTCGCCAACGGGTGCTGCAGCGACGCTCGGCGCATCCGTCTGGGGGCTTCGACCCGGGTTGCCGGTGATCCACGGGTGCGGCGATGCCGTTTCGACCACGATCGGCATCGTGGGCGACGCTCCGGGTCGACCGTACGCGTACATAGGAACGTCGGGATGGGTGGCGACCGTTGTCGGTGACTGTGCGCCGCGCGAGGGCGTCATCCTTCTTCCCGCGCTCGGGCCGGAGTCCTTTGTCGCGATTGCGCCGATCCTCACCGCCGGCGCCGCGGTCGACTGGATGCGTGCAGTGCTCTTCGACGTCGCAGGGACGGGAATGTCCGGTGCCGTGGACGCCGACCCGGCACTCGACGCTGGCGATGCGTTCGATGCGTTCGGTGCGTTCGGTGCGTTCGACGCTCTCGCCGCTGAGGTGTGTGCCGCCGCCGAACAAGTCCTCTTCCTGCCCCACCTCGACGGTTCGCGTTCCCCGCACCCGAACCCGAACGCCACCGGCGTGCTGATCGGTGTCCGCCGTTCGACGTCTCGGAGTGTGCTCGCCGCGGCCGCCTACGAAGGAGTCGCTCACGCGTTGCGGGCCATCGCGGTGTCGGTCGCGCCCGACGCGACAGAGCTCCTCCTGTGCGGTGGTGCCTCCCGATCGGCGGTGCTCGCGCAGGTTGTCGCCGACGTGTTCGACCGACCCGTGGTGGTGGCCGACGAAGCGCACGCATCGCTTCGTGGCGTCGCCAGCATGGCCCGCGTTGCGCTCGGCGAGGCTGCGTTCGTCCCCACGGCTGCCGGACGCCGCTACGTCCCGCGCCCGTCGTTTTCGGCCGCTCATCGCCAGATCGCACCGATCGTTGATTCGCTGAACCAAGGCCTGACTCCTACACTTTTCGCCTTGGCTGGCCTCCGGCAGACGTCTGTGCGCTGACCATTACGGGAACGTCGATGACGTCGACGCGCTTCTCCGACCAACGCAACACCACCACGACCTCAGAACGACACAGGAGACACCTTTTATGACTGGTTCCAAGCGACGGTTGGCTGCTGCCGGCCTGGCAGCGATGTTCGTCATCGCCGGCCTGAGCGCATGCGGCAGCGACAGCGCAGACACGACAGCAGCGCCGGCCGAGACCGAGGCCGCAGCGGCAGAGACCACCGCGGCACCGGCCGCGGAGACCACTGCGGCACCGGCCGCCGCGACTGAAGCGATGGCCGCCGAGACCACAGCCGCGGCAGCAGTAGCCGCAGGCGGGGGCAAGAAACTTGCCATCGTTTCGCCCTACTACTCCAACCAGCCGGCCACGAAGGAAGTCGTCGACGCGTTCAAGTCGGCGGCCGAGGCCAAGGGCTACACCGTCACCCTGGTCGACACCAAGGGTGACCTGCCGACGGTCAACAACGAGATGCAGAACGCGGTGTCGCAGAAGGCCGATGCCATCGTGCTCGGCATGGGCGATCCGAAGGAGTTCTCGGCCGGCCTGAAAGCGGCCAAGGAGGCTGGCATTCCGGTGTTCGGACTCGATGCCGGCGCAGCTGACGGCGTGACTGCCAACATCACGTCGGACAACGACTTCCTCGGCACGACCAGCGCCCAGGCGATGCTCGACGCGATCGGTGGGAAGGGTTCGGTCATCATGATCCACTTCGATCCGTTCGAGCCGGTCCGCCTGCGCGACGCTGCCGCGAAGAAGCTCTTCGAGGAGAAGGGCATCAAGATCATCGAATACGTGCAGGGTGACCCGGCCGACTCGACCGGCTTCGCCAAGACGACGGTGAAGGACTTCCTGTCCAAGTACCCGAAGGGTCAGGTATCGGGCGTGTGGGCCGGCTGGGACGCCTCCGCACTCGGGGCCTACCAGGCCACCCAGGAGACCGGTCGGACCGAGGTCATCGTGACCGGCGTCGATGGGCAGGACTTCGCCCGCGCCGAGGTCAAGAAGGGCGGCAACTGGGTCGCCACCGTCCGCCAGGACTGGGGCGCCATCGCTGCGAAGGGTCTTGAAGTCATCGAGGCGAACTTCGGCGGCACCGCCCCCGCATCGCCGACAATCGTCGTCCCGGGCGAGCTCATCACCAAGACCAACGCCTGATCCGAAACACGTCGAGCCGTTGACCGGCTCGAGCGCTGTTCGCGCCGCCTCCCGTCCAACCCATCCCGGGTTCTGCGGGAGGCGGCTTCGCGTCGTCGCGAGGTCGATCGCCGGGACGCGCGTGACTCGGGGCCTGGTCCCGTCGTCGGTGCGTCCGGAACTATCGTGCCCACATGACGAATGACGGACGTCTCGACGTTGCCGAGTCCATCCTCGATGTGGTCGGGAACACGCCGATCGTGAAGGTCAAGCGACTCGCGGCAGCGCACGGAGTCCGGGCAACCATCGCCATCAAGATGGAGCCGCTCAACCCTGGAGGATCGGCCAAGGACCGCGTGGCGATCGCCATGATCGACGCTGCCGAACGCGATGGCCTGATCAAGCCGGGTGGCACGATCGTGGAGCCGACATCGGGCAACACCGGCGTCGGCCTCGCCATCGTCGCCGCGCAGCGGGGTTACAAGTGCGTCTTCGTGGTGACGGACAAGGTGTCACCGATCAAGGTCGATCTTCTGCGCGCATACGGAGCGGAGGTCGTCGTCTGCCCCGTCTCGGTGCCGCCCGAGGACGACAACAGCTACTACTCCACCGCTGAGAGGCTTTCTCGCGAGATTCCAGGTGCGTACCGCCCGAACCAATACGCCAACCCGAACAACCCGCTAGCCCATGAGCACTCCACGGGTCCCGAGATCTGGCGGCAGACCGCGGGAACGGTCACCCACTTCGTGGCGGGCATGGGCACCGGTGGCACGATCACCGGCACGGGGCGCTACCTGAAGCAGAAGAACCCCGACGTGGTTATCGTCGGGGCGGACTCGGAGAGCTCGGTCTACACCGGTGGCTCCGGTCGCCCGTATCTCGTCGAGGGCATCGGCGAGGACTTCTTCCCCGACACCATCGACCTGTCCGTCGTCGACCACGCCTACCCGATCTCCGACGAGGACAGCTTCCTCATGGCACGCGAGCTCGCTCGCGTCGAGGGCATTCTCGTAGGTGGTTCGGGCGGAAGCGCCGTCGCGGCCGCGCTGCACCACGCGAAGATCGCAGATCTCGGGCCCGAGCACCTGATCGTTGTGCTCGTGCCGGATTCGGGTCGCGGTTACCTGGCGAAGGAGTTCAACGACACGTGGATGGAATCGTTCGGCTTCCTCCGCCGTGACGGCATCACCGTGGAGACGGTGCTGACCGCTCGACGGTCGTCCACTCCGAGCCTGCTGTATGTGAATCCCGAACAGCCGGTGAAGGACGCGATCGACCTGATGCGCACACACGAGATCAGCCAGCTCCCGGTCATCAAGAACGAGCCGCCGTTCGCCAATGCCGAGGTGGCGGGCTCAGTGGACGAGGTCCGGTTGATGCATCTTGCGCTGGCAGACCCGTCGTCGCTCGACAAGCCGGTCGGGCTCGTCATGGGTCCCAAGCTCGCCACCGTTGGCATCGGCCAGTCCCTCGAACACGCCGTTGCCCAACTCGGCGAGGCGAGCGCCCTCCTCGTCCTCAAAGGCGGCCGCCCTCACACCGTCCTGGCCAGAGCCGACGTCCTCCGCTACCTCCGCGGCTGACGCGCGCGTGGGGAGTGAGGTTGCCCCTCGGTTTGTCCGGTGCTGCGCCGCTCGCTTCACTCGACTGCTCGCAACACGAGTGACGCGGAAGTGGGGAGAGAGGTTGCCCCCATATATGGGGGCAGAACGCCTCCCAACGTCGTTGGGAGGCGTTCTGCCGCGCGGCCGACGGTCGGGCGAACGGTCGACGGAGGCCGGTCCGTGGACGAGACTGCTGGCATGGGAGAGATCGAGGAACAGCTCGGCTGGGGCTTTGAGACCCGGGCCATCCACACCGGTCAGGAGGCCGATCCCCGCACCGGTGCCGTGGTGCCGCCGATCAGCCTCGCCACCACATTCGCCCAGGACGGCGTCGGCGGCCTCCGCTCGGGTTCCTACGAATACTCACGGTCGGGCAATCCGATGCGAACTGCGGTCGAGACCTGTCTGGCCTCTCTCGAGGGAGCCGACCACGGGTTCTCCTTCGCCAGCGGTCTTGCTGCCGAGGACGTCCTCCTGCGGTCGATGCTCGTCCCCGGCGACGGCGTGATCCTCGGCAACGACGCGTATGGCGGGACCTTCCGTCTCATCGACAAGATCTTTAAGCCGGCAGGGCATCCGTGGTGGGCGTTCGACCTCACCGACACGGAGCGCCTCGCCGCCGAGTTCCCGCCGAGGGCAACGGTCGTGTGGCTCGAGACACCGACCAACCCCCTGCTCACCTGCTTCGACATCGCTGCCGTTGCTGCGGTTGCCCATGCGAATGGAGCGCGCGTCGTCGTCGACAACACCTTCGCCACCCCGTATCTGCAGAACCCGCTCGCCCACGGTGCCGACGTCGTCGTGCACTCCGCGACCAAGTACCTCGGCGGTCACAGCGACGTGGTCGGCGGTTTCGTTGCCACGAGCGATGAAGCCCTCGCTACCCGTCTGCGCTTCCTTCAGAACGCCACCGGAGCGGTGCCGTCACCGTTTGATCTCTACCTGCTCCTGCGCGGTGTGAAAACGCTAGGTGTACGTATGGATCGTCATTGCTCGAACGCAAGAGCGGTCGTCGATCTCCTCGTCGGCCACGATCTCGTCGAGCGGGTGCTCTACCCACAGCTTCCCGACCATCCCGGTCATCAGGCGGCCGAGCGACAGATGAGCGGCTTCGGCGGCATGGTGAGCTTCGTCGTCGAGAGCGAAGAGCTCGCGCTTCGTATTGTGGAGCGGACGAAGGTGTTCACGCTCGCCGAATCACTCGGTGCGGTGGAGTCGCTGATCGAACACCCGGGACGCATGACGCATGCGAGTGCAGCCGGGTCGGAGCTCCAGGTCCCTGCCGGCTTGGTGCGCTTGTCCGTCGGTATCGAGTCCGCCGACGACCTGCTCGCCGACCTCGCGCACGCGCTCGACTCCGTCACGCGCTGAAGGTCCCCAGGATGTCGCTGCGGCGGGCGCCGCGCGCCGCTGCAACCGTCAGCCTAGAAACTTGGCGATTTCGAGGTAGAGCGGGATCCCGATGACGAGGTTGAACGGGAACGTGATGGCCAGTGCCGCCGTGAGGGGAACGGCGATGTCCACGTCGGGGAGGGCAACGCGCACGGCCGCCGGAGCGGCGATGTAGGAAGCACTTGCCGTCATTGCACCGAACACGGCGGCGCCACCGACGCTGAGCCCGGCCAGGGTTCCCACGGCGACGCCGAGCGGGCCGAACACGAGTGGGGCGGCAAGGGCAAACGTGATCACGGCCGGCCCGCTGCGCCGGAGTTCGCCAAGGCCATCACCGGCTCGCGCTCCGAGGTCGAGGAGGAAGAGCACCAGGATTCCCTGGAACGGCGTGACGAAGAACGGAGCGATGCGTTCGGCACCGTCGGCCCCGGAGAGCGCTCCGATGACGAGCCCACCGCCGAGCAGCAGGATGCTCCGACCGGTGAGCACTTCGTGCAGGGCCGGCCCGAACTTCATATTCGCGCTACACCGTGCCGCGAGAAGGAGCGCCACGATGATCCCGGGGATCTCCAGGATTGCGAGGAGTGACGGCAGGAAGCCTTCAACCTTGTACGCGCCCCGCTCCATGAAGGTCATCGCCGCAGTGAAGGTGACGGCCGAGACGGAGCCGTAGAACGCCGCCATCGCCGCGGCCGCAGTTATCGGCATCCGGGCGATGCGTTGCAGAACGAAGAAGGTGACGGCCGGAATCAGGCAGCCGATGGCGATGGTGGCAATCGCCGGCAGAGCGAGGTCTCGGGCGTCGGCTTTGGCCAGCGCCGCGCCACCCTTCAGCCCGATGGCAAGGAGGAGGTACGTGCTGAGCAGCGTCGGAAGTGGACTGGGGAGCTTGAGGTCGCTCTTGACCCGGGTGCCGAACATCCCGAGCCCGAAGCTGAGGACCGGGGGTGAGAGCAGGTTGGACCTGGCCAGGGTGAGGACGGACACCCCTCGATGATAGAAGGAAAATTCTGGCAATAATCATCCGGAATCCAAATTCTTGTGTCGCTCGGCGGTCCTCCGCCCGCGAGTTGAGCGGCTGGGGCCCCCTTCCCACGCGCTATCGTCAGCGGCGTTCTGGTGAACGGGAAGTCGGTGAAAGTCCGACACGGTGCCGCCACTGTGAGCAGGGAGCACGTTCTCGAAGTGCCACTGGCCATCTGGCTGGGAAGGCGGGAACACGCGTTGATCTGCGAGTCAGGAGACCGACTGGAACGCACATATCCACGAAATGATCCCCACGTCGCATGGGGAAGGAGCCAAAGAAATGCCTGTTCTCAACCGCCGCCTCGGCGCGGCTGTAGTCGCCTCCCTGCTTGGCGCAGGAATGATGCTCACCCCGGCGGCGTCCGCCGCCACAGCAACACTCGGGTCCACCTGCAAGACCGTCGGGGCATCGGCAACGGCGAAGTCCGGCGGGGCGCTTTCCTGCACCAAGACCTCGTCCGGCAAAAGCCGGTGGACCGCCGCCGTGTTGCCGCCCGTCGCTGCGCCCGCAACCCCGGCCGTCTCCGCTCCCTCGAAGAACCTGACCGACGGCTGTGCCGCTGCGGGATCCGATGGTCTTGACCTGTTTCCCGACAAGGCCACGATCAGCGACGCCAAGGGGCTCGTGATCACCTATGCGAAGTCGTACAAGGTCGTGAAGGTGACCAACCCGTGGCGAGGAGCGAAGAGCGGCTTCACCTACGTGCTGAACCAATGCGGAACGAAGGCCCCGGCCCTGACGGGCGACCTTGCCGGCGCCACCGTCATCGAGATCCCGGTCAAGTCGGCCTCGATCATGTCCACCAACCTCGCGCCGCAGTTCGACGCGCTCGGCCAGGCCGACAAGATCGTCGCCGTCGACACGCCGTCGTTCTACTCAACCGCTTCCGTCGTGAAGCGAATTGTGAGCGGAGCCGTGAAGGGCACCGGCGGTGGCGCGAAAGCGAACGTGGAACTGCTGGTGTCGCTGAAGCCCGACGTGGTCATCACCTACGGAACCGGTTCCGGTTCTTTCGACGGCATCGACAAACTCCTCACCGCGAAGCTGCCGACGCTCGTGGAGGCCGGCTACATGGAGGAGACACCTCTCGGTCGGGCCGAGTGGGTCAAGCTCATCGGTGCACTTACCAATACCGAAAGTCGCGCCGAGGCTGAGTATGCGCGATGGAAAGCCGACTACCGTGCCCTCGCGGCCAAGGTGGCGAACGTCAACCAGCGTCCCGTGGTCATCAGCGGTTCGATGTTCCAGGGAACCTGGTACATGCCCGGCGGCCGGAGCTTCGCGGCGCAGTACATCCGCGACGCCGGGGGATCGTATCCGTGGTCGAGTGACACTTCGACGGGTTCGCTCTCGCTCGATTTCGAAGCAGTCCTCGACAAGGGCTACGACGCCACGGTCTGGGTCAACGCCGGTTTCCAGTGGAGCACCCTTGGCGATGCGACGGCGGAGGACAGTCGCTATGCGCGCCTACCATCGTTCCGTGCTGGGAACGTGTTCGGGAACGATAAGCGGGTCAACGCCACCGGGGGTTCGGACTACTTCGAGACTGCGGTCGTCCGTCCTGACCTCGTGCTCGCCGACATGATCTCGGTCGTCCACCCCGAGATAGACCTCGGTCGCGGTTCGACGACCTGGTTCCGCAGGATCTCGAAGTAGCGGGGTCGCGATCATGACCCTGCGCATCGCCAGCCTCATTCCTTCGGGAACCGATCTTTCGGCGGCGCTCGGGTTCGCCGATTGTCTCGTCGGGGTGTCGCATGAGTGCGATCACCCCGACGCGGACGATCTCCCGGTGCTGACCTCGAGCAGCATCCCGCCGCCCACGGTCGACGGACCGTCGATTGAACCGGCTGAAATCGACCGCCTCGTGAGCGCATCGGTGCAGGCGGGTGAAAGCCTCTACATCACCGATCGCCCGCTCCTGCAGTCGCTCACACCGACGATCGTCGTGAGTCAGGACGTGTGTGATGTGTGCGCCGTGAACGCCGAATCGGCTGCTTGCGACATTCCGGTCGGTGCCGATCTCGTTCTGCTCACCGCCACGTCGCTCGAAGGTCTCAAGCTCGACATCCTTACGCTCGCCGGCGCGCTCGGAGCACCCGAGCGCGGTGACGCGCTCGTGCTCGACGTGGAAGCCGGACTCGCTCGCTCTGCCGCACAGGCAACGTCGGCGGAGGGTGTTCGCCCGACGGTGGTCGCTCTCGAATGGAGTGATCCGCCTTTCCTCGGTGGACACTGGGTCCCCGAACTGATCGAGCATGTAGGAGCGTCCCACCTGCTGTCGGGTCCTGGAGAAGCGTCGCGGCGTTCCACGTGGGATGAGATCGCCTCGGCCGATCCGGATGTGATCATCTTCTGCCCCTGCGGGTACAACCTCCACCAGTCGAGCCTCGAGGCGAGCGCGCTGGTGGCCCGGCCGGAGGTGGCGTCGCTGCGTGCGGTTCGCGAAGGGCGCTTCTTCGCCGTCGACGCCAACCGCCTGCTGTCGCGCTGCACGACTGCGGTGGTTGAGGCTGCCGAAGTGATCGCTTCGCTGGCCCGTCGTGAGGAGCACGAGCGCGACCGGGTCATACCAGCCGGAGCGGCTCGGGTACCTACCGTGGTCGCTGCGCTCGCGTCCTCTTCCGCGAAGGGCTAGGTCACAACGCCCATGTCGTCGTCGGCTCGCATCGAAGCGCAGGCAGGGCATCGAGGGGCGCAAGGCATCGCTCCCGTTGTGGCGTCCACCGCGCTGATCCGTCAGAGGAGCCTGGTGTGGTGGGCATGGGTGGCGATGGCCGTGCTGCTCGCTTCGATCGTCGTTGCGTCGATCGCTCTGGGGTCCGTCTGGATCTCGCCTTCCCGTGTGATCTCGGTGCTGTTCAGCTCCAAAGGTGGCGACGCGACCGCCCGAACCATCGTGTGGAGCGTTCGCCTTCCCCGCACGGCGACGGCGATCCTCGCCGGAGCCGCGCTGTCGGTGTCAGGTCTCCTCCTGCAGACGCTGTTCCGCAACCCCTTGGCAGATTCCTCGATCCTGGGAGTCAGCGCAGGTGCCAGCCTCGGGGTGGCCATCGTCGTGCTCGGTTCGACGAGCTCGATCGCCGCGATCGGCCGATACAGCGGCGCATCCGCCATCCACGTCACGCTGGCCTCGGCTATCGGATCATCGATCGTGCTCCTGTTCGTTCTCGCAATCGCGCAGCGGGTGGAGAGTCCGGTGACGGTGCTCGTCGCCGGACTCATGGTGGCGACGATCGTCGGCGCGCTGGTGAGCGTGCTCGTCTACTTCTCCTCGCTCGACGCCGCCCGAAGTTTCGTCACGTGGTCGCTCGGCAGCTTCCGCGGCACAAGTTGGAGCGAGGTCACGATGCTGACGATTGCGACCGGCATCGGCCTGTTCGTGGCTCTGATGCTGTCGAAGCAGCTCGACGGCCTCCTGCTCGGCGACCGCTACGCCGTATCGTTGGGGATGAACCTCAAGCTCGTACGCGCGCTTGTCATTCTCTCCGCGGCGCTCTGCACCGGTGCGACGACGGCGTTCTGCGGCCCGATCGGCTTTCTGGGTATCGCCGTTCCCCATCTTGCACGAGGTGTCGTCCGCCACGGTCGCCATCGCGTGTTGATCGTCGCGACGGCTCTTCTCGGCGCCTCGCTTGCCCTGTTCTGCGAGATCGTGGCCCAGTGGCCCGGCGACGACCGGGTGCTGCCGATCAATGCCATCACCGCGCTCCTCGGCGCACCGGTCGTTCTCGTCGTGCTCCTACGCAACCGGCGAATGAGCCAGTGACATGCCCATGATGTCGTCGATAGCCAGCACGCGCCCGAACGATGTCGCCATCGACCGCGAGGTGCTGCTCGAGGCCGACGACGTAAGTGTCGGTTACCGCCTCCGCCGCACCACAACCGTTGCGCTTTCGCAGGTGTCCTTCGTGCTGCGGCGCGGCGAGGTCGCTGCGTTGGTCGGCAGCAACGGCGCCGGAAAGTCGACACTTCTCCGCTCGATCATCGGCATGCAGCCGTTGCTCGCCGGTGCAGTTCGCATCGGCGGGCTCCCGCTCGACGAGATGCCACGTCGCGACCGGGCGCAGCGGATCGCCGTCGTCCTCTCCGACCGGCTCGAGCCTCCGGGCCTGCGGGTCGAGGAGGTGGTCGCCCTCGGCCGTCATCCGCATCACGGCTGGCGTATCGAGCACAACGAGAGCGATGACGAGATCATCACCGCGGCGATCGCTTCTGCCGGGATCGACCACCTGATCGGTCGACGTTGCGCGGAACTCTCCGACGGCGAACGCCAACGTGTCGCGATTGCCCGGGCGCTCGCCCAGGAGCCCGAAGTTCTCGTGCTCGACGAGCCGACGGCCTTCCTCGACCCCAAGGGAAAGGCCCGCATGATGTCGCTGGTCCGACGGCTGACCGCCGGCGGGACCTTTGCGGCGATCATCGCGTCGCATGACCTTGATCTCGTGCTGCCCCATGCGAATCAGGTCTGGGTTGCCGGTCGGCACACGCTCACCGTCGGGGACCTCGACGACGCCGCCGTCCGGCACGCCCTCGCCGACGAGCTCGGGGCAGCAGTGGTCGAGAGCAACGGCGAACGCCACATCGCTATCTCCGGCGACGACTGATCTCTCGGCCGCCGACGGGTTGCGACGCGGTTGGGCTGCGTCGTAGTATTTGGTCGACCTAAGTTTGTGGAGGAAGCTCCCCGAACTCCGACGACCGACGCACAAGTAGATTCGTGGACACCTCCCGGCGCACCGACCAGAGCATGCTCCCGAGCGAGATCGCGCCGTTGGTCACCGCCTCGTCGAACACGCCCTGTGTACTGCTGTGCGCCGGGAAGTCCTGCCGGAAGGCCAAGGGATTCGACGAACTGCGCGATTCGCTCGAAGTGCTCACCACGGTCACGAAGGTGAAGTGCGTCGACGTGTGCGATGGTCCGGTGGTCGGCGTGCGTCTTCCGGGCGAAACCGTGTGGTTCGAACGGATGCGCTCGGAAAAAGTACGAGCCGCCGTCACTGCGCTGCTCGCCAACAGCGCCCGGGTTCCGAAGAAACTCCGCGATCGCCGGGTCTGACCGACGGGCTCGACAGAGCTCGCCGTCGGGTGGAGCGCGGCCCGTCTACGCGAAGAGGGTCTCGCCGAGGAACCCGCCGGGCGACGCCACGCCGGGCGGAACGGCGAAGAGTGCGGAACCGGTGTGCTGGAGGTACTCCATGAGCGTGTCGTTCTTGGAGAGCTGCAGCTGCATTGGGATGTAGTGGGTCGCCGGGTCGCGGACGAAGGCGATGAAGAACAGTCCGGCATCGAGTCGGCCGAGTCCGTCGGACCCGTCGGTGAAGTTGTAGCCACGGCGAAGGATGCGCATGCCGTTGTTGCTCGACGGATGGGCGAGGCGCATGTGCGAGCCGACGGCAATCAGCGGCTCGTCGCGAGCCCCGGTTGACTCGAAGTCCGGAACGGTGAACTCGGTGCCCCCGGAGAGCGGCGCGCCGTCGCCCTTCGTCCGCCCGATCAGCCTCTCCTGCTCGGTCAGCGACGTGCGATCCCACGTCTCGATCCGCATGCTGATGCGACGGGCTACGAGATAGGAGCCGCCGGCGAGCCATCCGTGCTTCGAATCCGGCGTCGAGGAAGGCACCCACACGTGCTCGTCGAGCAACGCCGGATCTTCCGCCTTCAAGTTCGCCGTGCCGTCCTTGAACCCGAAGAGGTTGCGTGGCGTGGTCTGCGAGGTCGAGGTCGACGACGTGCGTCCGAAGCCGAGCTGGGACCATCGAACCGTGGCCGTACCGAACGCGATGCGGGCAAGGTTGCGAACAGCGTGTACGGCGACCTGGGGATCGTCGGCACACGCCTGCACGCAGAGATCGCCGCCGGAGCGGGCGGGCGAGAGGTTGTCCTTCGGAAAGAGCGGAAGCTCCGCCAACGATGGCGGCCGGCTAGCCGCGATTCCGAACCGGTCGACGCCGGCGGCCGTCTCGAACAGCGACGGCGCGAAGCCGATGGTGATCGTGAGCCGTGATGCGGACAGGCGCGCTTCGCCGGTGTCGTCGGGAGGTGCAAGCGGTGATCCGTCGACTGCTCCGAATGCTCCCACCGGCAGACCCTGCGTCATCTTCGCCGCCGCGTCGGTCCACTGCTGCAACAGGCGGATCAGACGATCTCTGCTCGTGGTGGTGACGTCGAATGCGGCGAAGTGCAGCCGGTCTTGGGCCGGCGTGGCGATCCCCGCCTGATGGACACCGAAGAACGGGACGGCGCCGGTGTCCGTGAGTGAGGCAGCCGGACCCGTGCCGGTCGCGTTGCGTCGGCTGAATGCCGCGGCACCGGCAGCGACGGCTGCGACACCAACGCCTGCTGCGCCGAGCAGACGGCGGCGGGACACTCGAGGCTGGGGGGTCGAGATGATAGTACGCGCGCTGAGGGTCGCCTGATCGCTGGCCTCGACGTCGGGCGCCTTCGTCTGGGTGTCGTTCACAGCACGACGGCGGCAGTGAGACGTGAAAGGGGCTCGCCCAGCGCATTCACGGCGTCGGCCATTGCCTTGATCTGTTCGGCCGAGAGGTCGCGGTAGTTCACGAAACCATCGCCCTTCTTCTGCGCGTCGAGCAGCTTCTGCACGTCGTCGAAGCGCTCGTCGAGCTCGGCGAGCAGCGCCGGGTTCTTCTCTCGAAGCACGGGTTCGAGCACCTCGAAGGCCATCTTCGCCCCTTCGACGTTGGCCTGGAAGTCCCAGAGATCGGTTCCTGACCAGACCTCCTCTTCGCCCGTCACCTTGCCCGTGGCCACCTCGTCGAGAAGCTCCTTCGCACCGTTGCTCAGCTGATCGGGCGAGAGTGTCACGACGGACACGCGACCGCGGAGATCCTTCGTATCGGCAACGAGTTGATCGGCGAGCGCGGCGCGTTGCCCGGCGGTGAGCGCGACATACGACGCGTCGTTGGCCGGCGGCCAGAGGTCCTTCTCGATCCGATGCCAGCCGGTCCATTCCTGGCCCGCTTCGAGGTCGGCTTCGCGAAGGTCCAACTTTGGGTCGATGTCACCGAACGACTCGGCGACAGGCTCGATCCGTTCCCAGTGCATGCGGGTCGACGCGTAGTTCGTCCGCGCATCGTCGTCCTTGCCGGCGCGGTACAACTCGGCGAAGGTCTCGGTCTTCTCCAGCAACTCGTCGGCCTCCCTGCGAACGAATGCGGTGTACTGCTCGGTTGCGTCCGTGAGCAGCGTCTCGACCGCCGGGGCGGCCACCGCTGAACCTGAGTCGGTCACCGTGAAGTCGCTGCGGATGCCGTCGCCGGTCATACCGGGTTTGCATGTCGCGATGTACGTGCCGGGCTTGATCCGCACGACGAGGTTCCGGGTGATGCCCGGGCCGATGTTCTCGACCTCGCCGACGACGCGCACGCCGTCCTCGGCGAAGAGATAGAACTCGTTGACGTTCGAACCCCTGTTGGTCACGGCGAAGGTGAGAGTTCCGCTCGGAGCGTCGGCCGACGATACGGAGCATGCATCGTCAGTCGCCGTGACGGTGAGCTTGGCGGGATCGTTTCCACTCTTCGTGGTAACGGAATCGGCCTTCTGCGTGCAGGACGTGAGCAGGGCACCGGCGCCCACGAGGGCGATGATCACGACGCCGCGGCGAAGGCTCGGAGGGGCGATCATGCCGGCTGTCCTTTGGGGGTGATTCGGGCGGGGGCGCTCGGCCGTCGACGCATGAGCAAGATGAAGGCCGTCATCACCGGGATGACATAAAGCAGCCACGCCCCGGCTTGCAGCCACGTCGTGGTCGGGGAGAAGTTGAACGTGCCCTTCAGCAGCGTTGCCAGCCAGCTACCCGGACGGACCCAGGACGAGACGTCGAACGCGAGACGGTTCAGCCCGGGAAGGACGTCAGCCTCCTGGAGGTCGTGAATGCCGTAGGCGAGCACACCGCCGGCAACGAGGACCAGCAGCGCACCGGTCCAGGTGAAGAAGCGGGCCATGTTCAGCTTCAGCGCGCCCCGGTAGATCGCCACGCCGATGAGGACCGCGACCGCAAGGCCGAGGGTGGCCCCGATCAGCGGATCCGTCGACGACCCGGTTGCCTGCGCCGCCGCCCACAGGAACAGCGCCGTCTCCAGCCCTTCACGGCCGACCGCGAGCACGGCGACGAGAACGAGTGCACTTCCGCCGGCGGCGACGGCCGCGTCGATGCGGTGTTCGAGCTCGCCCCGGAGCGACCGCGCGGTGCGCGCCATCCAGAAGATCATCCAGGTGACGAAACCCACCGCGAGGATCGAGAGGGTGCCGCCGATCGTCTCCTGCGCTCGGAAGCTCAGGCCCCGGGGACCGTAGGTGAGAAGCGCCCCGAACGCGAGCGACACGCTGACCGCGATCCCGACGCCGCTCCAGATCCGCGGTGCGAGCTCACGTCGGCCCGACTTGTGGATGTAGGCGAGCAGGATGCCGACAACGAGTGCCGCCTCGAGGCCTTCGCGCAGGCCGATCAGGAAGTTCGCGAACACGTTGCGGCCTTGCTCGAAGTCATGTCCTCGAGCGTATCCCCAAAACATTAGGTGTGCCTACACCGCGGTGCATGGAGAGCCGCAAAGTCTCCGTTCGCCGCCCCACCGCTACCCCAGCGGCCGCAGATGAGACGTCACCCGCCGCAGATGACCCCGTCCGTGCCGCACATCCGGCAGTTTCCAGCCGTTTTGAGTCGAAATCGGCCGATGTGCGGCAGAGAGGCTGGGAGGTGCGGCAGGCGAAGCGGATCTGCGGCGGCGGAGTCGTTCGCCTGGCCGGGTCCGGCTGTCGTCCGATCGACACACCCGGTGAACGGCTGACGTGCGGGCGGCTTCGACCCGGTGTCGCCTCAGCGAACGGGCGCCGTGAAGTGCTCGGCGAGCGCGTCGAGTTGGTCCTCGGTCACACCGGCGTGGAGGAGGTACCGGGTGGCCGACCCGTAGCGCTCTGCGAGTTCGGCGAGAAAGAGGTGCATCGTCTCCTGGGGAGCGGAGAGGAAGGACGACGGCTGGCTGATCATCGCATCGAGACGCTCAGGTGTCTGGTCCCGGATCAGGGCGATGAGTTCGGGCATGGCGAGGGCACTCATCGCATAGTCCTCGGCGATCACCCGGCGGTCGACACCGAACGCCGACAGCAGGAGCGCGACGAGCACACCGGTCCGGTCCTTGCCAGCAGTGCAGTGCACCAGCGCCGGGCTCGTGGCGCTGTCAGCCAGCACGCTGAAGCAGTCCGAGATACGTGCTGCGCCGAGTTCGCACATCTCGAGGTAGCGGTCGGCAAGGAACCGTTCCGCTGACAGCGTCGACGCCGCGATCGAACCCGGGTCCCACACCTGCGTGAGGATCGGGATCGAGTGCACCTCGAGGTTGCGGAGGGGGCTCAGGCGACGCTCGGGTTCGGTACGCAGGTCGAGCACCGTTCGAATCCCGAGGCGTTCGACGAACAGCACGTCGGTCGGTGTGGCGAAGTCCGGTGTCGCCGACCGGAACAGCCGACTCCGCCGCACCCGGCGGCCGTCGGCGCACGGTGTGCCACCGACTTCTCGGAAGTTGAGGAGTCTGACGGCACGGTCAGCCGGTCGCTCGAACCGCGGCGCGTCGTCGCGGTCGAAGCGGAGAACTGCGGAGTTGGCGTCCATGCGCCGCACGGTACAGAGCGAACGCCAACACTCGGCAACAGCAAGGCATCCGCCGAGTGAATTAGGCGGCTGCGAAAACCGTCCCCTTGCGACGGCGGCCGCCGCAGCTCAGCCGGTCTGTGCCGCAGATCGCCGGGTTTCCTGCGGTTCCGGGCGGAACTCGACTGATGTGCGGCAGGTTGGCGGGGATGTGCGGCAGGTTGGCGGGGATGTGCGGCAGGTTGGTGGTGGTGTGCGGCAGGTTGGTGGTGGTGTGCGGCAGGTTGGCGGGGATGTGCGGCAGGTCGGTGGTGGTGTGCGGCAGGTTGGTGGTGGTGTGCGGCAGGTTGGTGGTGGTGTGCGGCAGGTTGGTGGTGGTGTGCGGCAGGTTCGCAGAAGGCGGCGAGCCCGTCGCGGCTACCTTGGCGCAGATGACCGGTTCGGCGCCGTGGTCGATCGTGGCCCGCAACCTTCCCGACCACGCGTCGAACCCGATTCACACGGACGCCGGTGCCCGGGCGGCCGGATTCCCACGCGCGCTCGTCGCCGGTGTGACGACCTATACCTACTGCGTTCATCCGATCGCCGAGCACTGGGGAATCGAGTGGGCGCGCTCCGGATCGGCAGAAGTCTCGTTCGCATCGCCGGTGTTCGACACCGAGACCCTTTCGTTTCCGGTGACCGTCGACGCGGACGACGGCCTCCACCTCGAGGTCCGGGTCGACCGCTCGGACCGACCCCTCGTGCGCGTCGATGCCCGGCGTTGCGCCTCCTTGCGTCCGGTTCGTTCGCCCGGAGAGACAGAGACGCTGGAGCCGATGATCGTTGATCTCGACGGAGAATTCGACCCGAGCTACGCCGCACGCGCCGGCGATGACCTCGACCTGTTCAGAGCTGCTGGCGTCGTCCATCCCGGCGTGTGGCCGAGGCTGGCCAACCACATGTTCCACGAACAACTCGTCAACGGCGCCTGGATCCACACGCGCTCGCACATCAGCCACCATGCGCTCGCTCCGCTCGGTGCGAATGCCGTCGTGCGCGGCCTGGTGTTCGACCGTTTCGTGCGGCGCGGGCTGCGCGCCGTGGCCGACGTCGAGATCACCGTTGAGGGCGTACTGGTCGCGTCGATCGAGCACGAAGCCATCATCGACGTGACGGTCACGGAGTAATCGCCGCCGCATCCGCTTGCTCCTCGGTCTCCGATCATGTGACATGGTCTCCGGTCATGTGACCGGTTCGAGGCGTCAGCGCGCGTTGACGTTCACCGGGTGCAGGATTGCGGTCATCCGCACCGCCCCGGCCGGATCGAACCCCGACACGTCCGTGGCGTGCTTCTCGCCGACCCGGAGCATCGTGATTCGTTCAGGGTCAGGCTCCCAGGTGACGTTGGCGCGGATCTCGACGAACGACCACTCGTTGTCGGGGTTCAGCACGAAGAAGGTCGCCTTGGGATTGGCCACCATGTTGCGGTACTTCTTGCGGCCGGTCGTCATCGACACCTTGATCATGTCGTCCTCGAACAGGAACCACACAGCGGTCGACTGCGGGTACCCGGCAGGATCGATCGTCGTGATCACCCCGGTGATGGGACGATCCAGGAGGGCGCGGGCGTCGGCGGAGAACATCCGCCGAGCATGCCACGGCGAGCCGAGTACCGGTGGGCCAGACTTCATCGCATGACTCGCCTGCCGGGAGAGGGCCACCGTTCTCGGCTCCAGTGCGATCGGCCGGCAGCGATGAACGCAAACGGTGTTCCATCACCGTTCGACCGTGCATCTGGTCCCTCCGGTGACCGTGGGGCAGAGTTGGTGCCTGCTCGTGACCCGTTTCTCGACGTGCTCCGGGCCGTGTCGATCTGTCGGGTCGTCCTGCTCCACACGCTGCTCCGACCACCGACTGTGTACCTCCCCTGGGTGATGTGGATCTACCCGGGCATGCCCGAGGTGTTCTTCGTGAGCGGCGCCGTCACCGCGCAGATGCTCTCCCGCCGCAGCGCGGGTGAGGTCGTCGTCCGACGCATCCGACGCATCGCGCTTCCCTACGTGTGGTTCGCCGCATGCGCGCTGTTCGTCATGATCACGACCGATCTCCGAAGCGACCAACCCGGCGCCTCCTTTCCGTGGAAGCACGTCTGGCACTGGGCAGTCCCCCTGCTGGCGCCGACCGGATCACGCGATCGTGTGTTCCTGTGGGGCCAACTCTGGTACGTCGGGGCCTTCCTGTGGCTCGTCTTCGCTGCCGCCGGACTGCTCTGGCTGCATCGCCGGGTCGGCGCGTGGAGTGCCCTTGTCCCGCTCGCGGGTTTTGTGTTCACGCAGTGGTTGACGAAGATCCACGGCGTCGTCGTGGACGAGGCGATCATCACCGCATTCCAGTTCGGCATCTTCTTCGCACTCGGTCCCTCCTATGCGCGCATACGGGGTTGGGGGAGTCGGTCCCTTATCGCGCTCGGGGGTGGCTTCGGCGCGCTTGGAGTGCTCACGGCATTCGTCATCGAGCCGATCCACGACAAAGGCACGCAGGAGCTCTACAGCTCGAGGTCTGCCCATCTCCTGATCGGCGCGGCGTGGATGCTCATCGCTCTTTCCGCTCGAGCGCCGATTGAGCGATGGATCTCGCATCGGCGGGGAGCGGTCGACGCTGTTGTCGGTCGGATCAACCAGCGGACGTTCACCCTCTACCTTTGGGGCCTCCCGGCGAACGCCGTGGCCAACTCGCTCAGTCGGCGCATCGACTCGCAACCCGCCCGCATCGCTGCCTATCTCGTCCTGACTGCGGTCGCGCTGGCCGTCTTCGTGGTCTGCTTCGGTCAACTCGAAGATGTCGCCGCTCGGCGTCGCCGTCGCTGGCTTCCCGTCGGGGTCGCGGGAGGTCAGGCCGTGGCAAGTTCCGTCGCCGGGCCGGTTACCTGAAGGCCGTCAACGGCGCGCTCGAGGATCGCCGCCATAGTCGCGATCTCTTCGCGTGTCATGTGCGCAAACAGATGCTGGCGAACTCCTGACACATGGACCGGAGCAAGGATCCGTACGGTGTCCCAGCCGAGGTCGGTCAGGTGCGCGTAATAGCCGCGCCGGTCGGTCTCGCACTTGATCCTCTCGACGAGGCCCCGGTGAACCAGCTGATCGATCTGGTAGGTGAGGCGACTTCGTGGACTCACGACGTCCTGCGCCAGCTCGGTCATCCGAAGCTGGCGCTCGGGAGCCTCGGACAGCAACGCCAGGACTTCGTAGTCGGCGAACCCCAGACCGAACGGTGAAAGGTCCCCGGAGAGTCGGTCGGCGAAGGTTCGCTGGAACCGCAGGAACAATCGCCAGGCGTGCTGCTCGTCGTCGGACAACCAGGGGGTGTCGGGCATGAATCGACCCTAGCGACTCGGTATTTCTACGTCGTCTCGTGGGTGTGAGCCGAAGGGGTCGCGACCCAGCAACCTTCGATGTGGTCGTCGATCATTCCCGATGACTGCATGAACGCATACATCGTCGTCGGCCCGACGAAGCGAAACGCGTGCCGTTTCAGCTCCTTCGACAACGCGATGGCCTCGGGGCACGTGACGCGCAGCCCGTCATGTTCCGTCGGCCGAGACCCTCGGCGCTCCGGTTGGAAGGACCAGCACAGCGCATCGAGCGACTCGCCCCTCTCCAGGAGTTCGACGGTTGCACGCGCGTTGTCGATGGCGGCTGTGATCTTGGCGCGGTTGCGCACGATGCCGGCGTCCGCCATCAGCAGGTCCACCTTCCGCTCGTCGTAGGACGCAACCGTGTGAGGGTCGAAGCCGTCGAACACCTCCCGGTATCGCGCCCGCTTACGGAGGATGGTGATCCACGACAGACCGGCCTGGGCTCCCTCCAAGCACAACTTCTCGAGCACCCTGGCCTCGCCGTGCAGGGGCTGACCCCATTCGCTGTCGTGGTAGGCCGTATACAGCTCGTCGGTGCCGCACCACCAGCACCGGGTGCGGCCATCTGCACCGGTCAGGAGACGCCCGCTCACCGGCCCGAGGCTAGGCCGGACAGGGTAACGGCGTTCGCCGGCGAATTCGGTTCGGTCAACCGGGGACGGCCCGGGTAAGCTGATCCTCCATGCCGCACACCTCAGACCAGCGCTTCTTGGTTCTGCATGGCTGCAAGCTGAAGGGCTTCTCCGAGCCGTCGGCCATCGGCCCGGTCATCGGGATGAAGCCGCCGGCTGTGACCAAGATCCTCCAGGGGCTGGTCAAGGAGGGTCTCGCCAAGTATCTCGAAGGTGGGCGGATCTCCGGCTATGCCCTCACCCCCGCCGGGAAGGAAGAGCAGGTGCGCCTCGCTGAGGCCGACCTGGCCGGCAGCGGCTCCCGGACGGTGGTGCAGGTTTCGTACGAGAAGTTCCTCGTCCTCAACGCCGACCTCCTCGCCGTCTGCACCGCCTGGCAGGTCCGCGACCTCGACCGCAACATCCTGAACGACCACGGCGACCGCGACTACGACGCCGGTGTAATCAAGCGCTTGGCTGACGTGCACCTCGGGGTGACCCCGATCACCGGTGCGCTGTCGGCCGCCCTCGACCGGTATCACCACTACCAGCCCCGCCTGCAGCTGGCGCTGGACAAGGTGAGGAAGGGCAGCCACGAGTGGTTCGCCAAGCCGATTCTCGACTCCTATCACACGGTCTGGATGGAGCTCCATGAGGATCTCCTCTCCACGCTCCGTATCGAACGTGCGTCGGAAGACGCCTGAGCAACCAGCGCGGCGATTGTCGCCCGCAGCCATCCCCGTGAGGGGAAAGGATCCGATCATGCCCCGCTTCGGCGAAACCCACCCCGCTCCGTTCGACACACGTCAGGAGCCTCTTATGTCGCGTTTCGGCGAAGTGCGCACCGCTGTGCCCTCTGTGCCCTTTGACGGGAGGAACCTCTGATGTCGCGTTTCGGCGAAGTCCTCACCGCGATGGTGACCCCCTTCGACGCCACCGGCGCCCTCGACCTCGACGCCGCCCAAGCGCTCGCCCGTTGGCATGTTGCCCAGGGCAACGACGGTCTCGTCATCGCCGGAACCACCGGTGAAGCGCCGACGCTCTCCGACCGGGAGCAGCTCGACCTCATCAAGGCAGTATGCGAAGCCGTCACCGTTCCGGTGATCGGCGGGGCTGGGTCGAACGACACGCCGCACGCGCTCCATCTCACCAGAGCCATGGCCGGCCTCGGCTGTGCGGGCGTGCTGACGGTGACCCCGTATTACAACCGCCCCTCGCAGGCCGGCATCGAACGTCACTTCCGGGCTGTAGCCGCGGCCACCACTCTTCCCGTGATCATGTACGACATACCGGTCCGTACCGGACGCAAGATCGCCAACGAGGTGATGCTCCGCCTCGCCCGCGAGTGCTCGAACGTCGTTGCCGTGAAGGACGCCGCGAGCGATGTCTCGTCATCGGCACGGCTCATGGCCGAGGCTCCGTCGGGCTTCGAGCTCATCAGCGGGAACGACGACCAGACCCTTCCGCTGCTGTCCATCGGCGGGAGCGGCGTCATCGGCGTGGCCACGGCGTGGGCGGCGTCGGAGCACAAGGAGATGATCAGCTCGTTCAAGAAGGGTGACGTCGACCGGGCGCGGTCGGTCAACGCCCGGCTCCTTGGTTCGTACTCCTTCGAGACCGGCGACGCGAGCCCCAACCCGCAACCGGTCAAGGCGATGCTGCGAACGCTCGGCCATCCGGTCGGCTACTGCCGCCCGCCGATGGACGGCGAGCCCGACGACCTCGAAGATCGCGCCCGCAAGGTCTACGCCGATCTCAAGGCAGGTTCGTGAGTCCCTACACACTGCGCTGCGCTTCTCCGCTGCGCTGCGCTTCTCCGCTGCGCTTCGATGCTCGCAACACCAGTCTCGCCTCCGCGGACGGGTCCCCGTCGTGAGTCGTCGAGGCGGTCCGCCCCGCCCCGTCGCTGCACTGGCGGAAGAGGCACTCGCGCCCGTCGGGACGGCACCTGACGGAACCGTACGGGTCATCTTTCTCGGCGGCCTGGGCGAGGTCGGTCGCAACTGCTGCGCCATCGAAGTGAACGGCCGGCTGATGCTGGTCGACGTCGGGTTGATGTTCCCGGATTCCGACATGCCGGGCATTGATCTCGTGCTGCCGGACTTCACCTACCTGCGCGACAACGCCGATCGCATCGACGGCGCGATCCTCACCCACGGTCACGAGGATCACGTCGGTGGACTTTCGTACCTCCTGCGTGACATCTCGTTCCCGCTCTACGCCACCCAGCTAACGCTGAACCTGGCGCGGGGGCGCATCGAGGAGGCCGGCCTGCTCGGCCGCACCTCCTTCAACGCGTTGGTCGACGGTGAGCGCCGCACCATCGGCGCGTTCGACATCGAAGTGATCCCGGTCTCGCACTCCGTGCCCGACTCCATAGCGATCGCCTTCCACACGCCGCAGGGCGTGATCATGCATTCCGGTGACTGGAAGCTCGATCTCACCCCGATCGACGGACGCACCACCGACCTTGCCCAGATCGGCGCGTTGGCGGAGAACCACGGCATCCGCCTGCTGATGGGCGACTCGACGAATGCCGAGGTCGACGGTCACACGGAGTCCGAACGCGTGATCGGCAAGCAGCTGCGCGACATCATCCGCGACCAGGATGGGCGCCGCGTCGTCGTGGCCTGTTTCGCCTCGCACATCCACCGGGTGCAGCAGGTCATCGACGCCGGTATCGCGTCGGGCCGCAAGATCACCACACTCGGCCGGTCGATGCAGCGCAACCTGCAGATCGCCCGTGACATGGGCAAGATCAAGCTGAGTGACCGCGATATGTTCGACATCGAACGGCTCGGTGATCACGATCCATCGAAGGTGCTCATCGTCTCCACCGGGTCGCAGGGCGAGCCGATGTCGGCGCTGTCGCTCATGGCCGCGGGCCAGAACCGGTTCGTGAAGCTCGGTGACGACGACACCGTTATCTTGTCGAGCCACGCGATCCCCGGCAACGAGACGTCGGTCGGAAAGGTCATCGACGGTCTCTGCCGACTCGGCGTCGAAGTGATCCACTCGGGACTCGCCAAGGTGCACGTGAGCGGTCACGCCAAGCGTGGTGAGCTCAAGACCCTGCTCTCGGTCGCCAAGCCGGAGTTCTTTATCCCGATCCACGGCGAGTTCCGGATGCTCAGTCACCATGCGCGCTTAGCAATGGACATGGGGATCAAGCCGTCCAACGTGCTCATCTGCGAGGACGGCGATACCGTCGACCTCACCAAGAAAGGCGCCGACTACGGACCGAACGTGCCGAGCGGCTATCTCTACGTCGACGGCATCGT
The DNA here is from genome assembly GCA_031368215.1 of Acidimicrobiia bacterium. Taxonomy (GTDB): domain Bacteria; phylum Actinomycetota; class Acidimicrobiia; order Acidimicrobiales; family JANYDT01; genus JANLQX01. The sequence goes on from JANLRD010000086.1 coordinate 33,074, forward strand.
CGGCGACGTCGGGCTCGGTGTGTTGCGTGACCGCCGCGTCCTGGCGAGTGAAGGTGTTCTCGTTGTCGTCGTCACGATCGATGAGGACCACGGCCACATCATCACCGACCCCGAGCTCATCACCCGCGGCTGGGTGTACGCGCCCGAAGCGGAAACCCTGCTCGGCGAGGCCGCCGTCGTGATCCGCAAAGCGCTTGAGCAGGCCATCGCCGACGGCGCACGCGACCACGAGACGATGAAGCGGACCGTTCGTACCGCGACAGGACGCTTCGTCAGCGAGCGAACGCGGCGAAAGCCGATGATCGTCCCGGTCGTCATCGAGGTTTGAGGCAGGGGTGGTCCGCCACGTAGCGTTCCTCGCATGGCGACCTGTACCAACCACGGCGGACGCGAGACTTACCTTGCGTGTTCGGCGTGCGATCGACCGTTCTGCTTCGACTGCCTCACCCAAATGGCTGTTGGGCAGAAGTGTCGTCATTGCGCCAAAGGCATCGCCCCGAAGGCATCGGGCGAATTGCCGGGTCGGGCCGCCACCACGTTGCTGTTGGCCAAGAAGGACCGACATCTTGCGCTGAAGCTGACGATTGCCGCGCTGGCAACCGCCAACATCCTGATGCTCGCAAACGGCAACGCGGCGTTCGGGCTCCTGCTCGGGCCCGTGCGTTTCGCGGCCCGTGCATCGAGGTTTCAGAACGGCGTGGATTGGCGTCTGCTGACCGGTGCGGTCGGTTTCGCCAACCTTCCAACGGCGGCGTTGGGCCTTGGCCTGAGTTGGTGGCTCGGTCGTTTCCTGGAACTGAAGCTCGGTCACGTCCGGCTCGCACTTCTCGCCATTGTGGGAGTTGCGGCCGGGTTGGCGGCGTGTCTGACTGTGCAGCCCGATGCGAACAATTTTGCAGCGCTCGGAACGGCGGGATCGTTCATCGGCGCCTACGGGGCCGGGCTTGTTATGAACCAGCTTCCCCGCCTCCGTCTTCCCGTCGTCGGCTACGGCTGGATCTTCGCGCTGTTCTTTCTCGGCTCCACTTTGGTCCGGGTGCTTTCGGATCGCGGAACGTTGATCGTGCTGTTGACTTCCGCCGCCGTTGGTGCGGCGGTCGGTCGTGTCGCCTTGAGTGACCTCACGACAGCGTCGGAACCGAAGCAGCGTGTGGTTCTCGCGGTCGCGTTCGTCGCCCTCGCCGGCTTCTCCGCAGTCCGCGCGTCGCAGGCGTCGATCGGAGCCTTGGACCCGAACGCGGAACGGATGAGTGCTCTCAACGCCCTACTCCGGTCGGTCGAGCCACCGACCTCGCATGATCCCGGCTGGTTTCGGGTGACGTGGTGGGAGGACGAGAACGATATCGGAGACTCCCAGAGCTACCAACTTCGCTGCAGTCCGTTGCCCCAGGACAAGCCTCAGGCGTCGGGTTTAGGGTTTCGTTGGAAGGCGTCAAACGCCGCCGGGGCGTGCGGCTGGCTCGCGTCGAACAAGGTCCCTGACCGAGGGGAGTTGCAGGATGTCGGGTGCACGTCGCTGGCCCCGTCGACGGAGGTTGCGCTGATGTCGCGCGTCCAACTCGTCGGTGACTACGGCAACAGGGACATCGATGTTTCGATCCGCTCGAGCGGTTGTGCAGGTCCGTCCGCCCAGGCACTCGAGCTGTTCTTTCCCGCCGACGACCGGTAGCGCCGCACCGGAGTCCTCCTCACCGGACGCCAGAGCCGTACGACGTCGGCATCCCAGATCCGGGTTTCTGGCATCCCGGATAGGCCGCCTCGCGTTGGAAACGGCCGCGAAATCGAGGGTTTGGGATGGCGTTTGCCATGGTCTGGGATGCCGGGGGCCGGTTCCCAGTCGAGCCGCTGCGGCACCCGGGGCTGGCGCGGGCGTTCGGGAAAAACAGAACCTGTCACACGGGCCCGGCTACCCTGAAACGCACTGTGCCTTCCTCCCAGCGGACTTCCCCACGCTCGGGCGGCTCGACGAAGCGACGCTCCGCGTCGTCTTCTCGGGGACGCTCAACCACGTCGACGCGCGCCCGGCGAGCCCTGTCGCGGCCGAGCACGTTCGGTCAGACCAGGGAGTTCCTGGGCACCCACCTCGGTCGTCAGGCCGATGACGTGTGGGGCCTGGTCCTTCTCGTGGTCGGCGTTCTCACCGGACTCGGCATGTTCTTCGGGCTCACGGGCATCTTCGGGGAGGTCGTCCGCAGCGGCGCTGGCGCCGTGCTCGGACAGGCAAAACTGCTGGTCCCGATGGCTTTGATCGCGGTCGGCTACGTCTTGGTGCGGGGCCGCCCCCGGGAGGAACCGGTCCGGGTCGCCATCGGTTCGCTGTTTCTGACCCTTTCAGTGGCTGGCCTGCTCCACGTGCGCGCCGACGACGCCGGATTCGGTTCGCCGCTGCGGACCCTGCGTGGGGCCGGCGGGTACGTCGGCCTGGTCGTAGCCGAACCGTTGACCCGGATCGTGGCGACATGGGGAGCGGTCATCGTCCTGTGCGTCCTGGGTCTTCTCGGCGCGCTGATCCTGGTCCGGCTCCGCGTTCGAGACGCCGTGAACCGGACCGCCGACGGCATGCGTCCGGTCGGCGTAGCGACGCTCCGCGGCATCTCGTCGCTGTTCACGCTCACGTTGGCGTCCGAACGCGAGGAACGCTCTTCCGCACGCGATCGTCATCCCACGTCTCCGGCGCGCATCTCGATGCGCGAGCGGCGCCTCACCCATCCCGGTTCCGGTGCCCTCCGGCGTGATCCGAAGTCCGCCGGCGACTACTTCCAGCCCGGCTACGACGACCTGATGAACGAAGCGCCCGACACTGTCGAAGACGTCGTCGAACCGGTGAAGCCCAAGCGGGTGCGCAAGAAGTCGGCAGCAGAACCGGTGATCGATCTGGCCGCGGCGGAAGATGCCGCCGTGGAGGCCGCGACCCCGAAGCCGGTCGAAGTCACCCTTCCACCGGAGCCGGTCTGGACCGACGAACAGCCGGTGGTCGCGGCCGTACCGCTGCCCGGGCTCGGGCCCAAGGCGAAGCCCGCGGTGGTGTGGAAGCTTCCGCCGAGCGCACTGCTCAAGAAGGGCAAGGCCGTCGAGATCGACAAGCGGGCCGTCGAGTTGGCCGGTCGTGTGCTTGAAGAGGCTCTTGCCGCCCACGGGGTGGAGACACGTCTGATCGGGATGACGGTGGGCCCCACGGTCACGCGTTACGAACTCGAGCTCGGACCCGGGGTGAAGGTGGCCAAGGTCACGGCGCTCCACAAGGACATCGCCTACGCGATGGCCACCGCTGACGTTCGCATCCTGGCACCGATCCCCGGCAAGTCGGCCATCGGCGTCGAAGTCGCGAACAAGCAACGCCAGTTGGTGGCCGTCGGTGACGTGCTCTTCACCCCGGAAGCCCGAAAGGCCGTAAGTCCGCTTACGGTCGCTATCGGTCGCGACATCGACGGCCGGCCGGTCACGGTCGACCTCGGCAAGATGCCGCACGTGCTGGTGGCCGGCACGACCGGGTCGGGCAAGTCGAGCTGCATCAACTCGCTCCTCACCTCGATCCTCATGCGGGCCACGCCCGATGAGGTGCGCATGATCCTCATCGACCCCAAGATGGTGGAGCTCTCGCAGTACAACGGGCTCCCGCATCTCTTGACGGCGGTTGTCACGAACCCCAAGAAGGCGTCGAACGCCTTAGCGTGGGCGGTCGACGAGATGGAGCGCCGCTACGAGATGCTGGCGCGTCTTCGCTTCCGCGACATCGGCGGCTACAACGACGCGGTGGCACGCGGTGATCTCGACGATCCGTATGCCGACGACCCGGCCGGTGGGATCGGGCTTCCACCGGTCAAGCACGAGAAGCTCAGCTACATCCTCGTGGTCGTCGACGAGCTCGCCGACCTGATGATGGTTGCGGCGCGAGATGTCGAAGAGGCGATCTGCCGCATTGCCCAGAAGGCGCGTGCCGTCGGCATCCACCTGGTGATCGCTACTCAGCGCCCATCAGTCAACGTGATCACCGGTCTGATCAAGGCGAACGTGCCGTCGCGTTTCGCGTTCGCCGTGTCCTCGCTGACCGACTCGCGGGTCATCATCGATCAGCCGGGTGCCGAGCGACTCATCGGGCAGGGCGACATGCTGATGCTCACGGTTTCCTCGAACGTCGCGACGCGTGTGCAGGGGAACTTCGTCAGCGAGGAAGAAGTCCGCGGCATCGTGAACTTCTGGAACCGCCAGGGCAAACAGGTCGCCGAGTCGCGGCCCTCGTCTGCTCCGGCGATCGACGCCGACGACGACATGGGGGCGAAGGAGTACACGTCCGGTTTCGTCGGTCAGCGTTCTCCCGGACCTCTGCTCGAACCCTCGTCGGATCCCGTCTTCGGCTCATCGGGTGTCGTGTCGGGCCCGGGCGCGCCGTCGGCGTTCAGCTACGGCGGAGTCGGGGAGCTCAGCGGCAGTCCTCTCACGTCAGCGGGTACCGACGGTGGCGACGAGGACGACGACGACCTCTTCGACGCAGCAATGGACCTCGTCGTGCGGAGTCAGTTCGGGTCCACCTCGATGCTGCAGCGCAAGCTGCGGGTCGGCTTTTCGCGCGCCGGCCGTCTGATGGACCTTCTCGAGACTCGCGGCGTTGTCGGGCCGACAACCGGCTCGAAGGCCCGCGAGGTGCTGATGACGGTCGAAGAGCTCGAAGCGCTGCGCCCGCGGCCGCAGTAGAGCGACGCCGTGCACGCTCGGGTACCGGCATCTTCGGCCAACCTCGGTCCAGGCTTTGACACCCTCGGTGTCGCTCTCGAACTGTGGACCGAGGTCACGGTCACGCCATCGGACCGGCTCCACCTCACGGTGACCGGCGAAGGCTCGTCGTTTCCGCTCAACAGCAATCACTTCGCCGCCAAGCTCGCCCGTCAGGTGCTCGGCCACGACCGTCTCCGCATCGACATCACGAGCGAGGTGCCGGTGGCGCGTGGCCTGGGTTCCTCCGCGGCACTCGGCGTCGGCATCGTCGCGGCGTGCGGACATCCGGACCCGTTGAGCTTCATCGGATTGCTCGAGGGCCATGCCGACAATGCGGCAGCGTGCGTACTCGGCGGCTTCGTCACCGGCGCGATCATCGATGGGCGTGTGGTCGCCAGCCGCCTCCCGCTCGACCCGGCATTGACCTTCGTCGTGGTCATTCCGGAACGGCATCTCTCGACCAAGGATGCGCGCCAGGCACTTCCCGACCACGTGCCCCTGCCCGACGCCGTGTTCAACCTCTCTCGGATGGGGGCACTGATCGCTGGTTTCGCCGACCATCGCCGGTTGGTGCGAGGGGCGTTCGACGATCGCCTGCACCAAGCGCAGAGGGCGCCGCTGTTCCCCGAGTCGGGCCGGATTCTGACTTCCCTGGTCGACGCCGGTGCGTTCGGGGCAACCTGGTCGGGCGCGGGCCCCACGCTGCTTGCCACCTGTCACGTCGACGTCGCGTCGGTGGTCCGCGACGTCGGGGCGACAGCACTGCTCGACGCCGGGGTGCCGGGCCGATCGCTCGTCGTCGCTCCGGACCGGGTCGGGCTCGTGCTGACGCGCGAGAACCGATGAGCGGTTTGTCGTTCCGCTCTCCGCGCGGGCGACGGGCCATGCGGGTCGGGCTCGGCACGTTCGTGGCTGCCCTGGCATCGGTTGGCGCCCTTCCCCTTCGCCCGGCCGACGCCGAGGTCGGACCGGACCGGGCAGAGCTCATCGCGCGGCTCGTGTCGGCGTATCCCGTCACTGTGGGAGTGGGTGCGGGGGGCCAACTCGTGGTTCGCGGTCGCACGATTCCCGTTGCCGAAGCGCGTACCGCGGGCACGGTCCAGGACCGGATGTCGATGGCCACGATGGGCGACCAGTTTTCGATCCCGTATCCGCGGGGTTGCCCGTTGCGGACCCCGGGCAACGACGAGGACCCCGGCCGACTCCGCAATGAGCCGTTCTTCCGGGCCATGTACGGAGGCTCGCGGACCGAAGTGGCGAAGACTCTCAGGTCGGTGAAGTGGTTCGGCTCGACCCTCCAGGCGACAACCACGAACGACGTCGACAAGCGTCTTGTCGCCGTGGCTGCTGAGCTCGCTCAGCGACCCGACCTCGCCCGATATCTCTCCAGGCCGGGTGGTGGCTTCAACTGGCGCAAGATCGCCGGAGAGAACATCTTAAGCACGCATAGCTTTGGTATCGCATTCGACATCAACGTGGCGTTCTCCGACTACTGGCGGTGGAGCGGTGGGGTGAGGGCGTACCGGAACCGGATCCCGTGCGAGATCGGCGAAGTGTTCGAGCGCCACGGGTTCATCTGGGGGGCGAAGTGGTTCCACTTCGACACCATGCACTTCGAGTACCGACCCGAGCTCCTTGCCTGATCCGACACCGAGGTGGGTTGTTGCCGCCCGGGCTCGCTAGCCTCCCCGTCATGAGCGACGATGTGCAGCTGCACGACTACGAGGTCCTTGCCGAAGGGCTGCGCTTTCCCGAGGGGCCGGTGTGGTGCCCGGACGGTTCGGTGCTCTTCGTCGAGATAGCGCGCGAACGCCTCGCCCGCGTGCGGCCCCTTCGCGGTGGCGGCTGGTCGGCGCCGGAGACGGTCGCCGACATACCCGGGGGCCCGAACGGCGCCGCGCTCGGCCCGACGGGCGAGGTCTACATCTGCAACAACGGGGGCTGCTTCGAATGGATCGCACGGGGGTCCGCTGTCTTCCCGGGATCCCGGCCCGACTCGTATGCGGGAGGGTCGGTGCAGCGGGTCGATCCGCTCAGCGGTTCGGTCGAGACGCTGTACACCACGAGTACCGCAGCCGACGGCTCGACTGTGGCGTTGCGGGCACCGAACGATCTGGTGCTCGACGGATATGGTGGCGTGTGGTTCACCGATCACGGCACCCGTGGCCCCCGGGAAGAAGATCGAACCGGGATTCACTACGCGCGCCTCGACGGCTCCTCGTGTCGAGAGATGGTTTTTCCGACGGAGCATCCGAACGGCATCGGTCTGTCGCCGAACGGCGACACGGTGTACTGGGCCGAGACCCATACCGGGCGGGTGTTCGCCCGATCGATCATCGAACCGGGCGTGCTCGGACCGGCCGGCCCGTACCGCGGCTGCCTTGCCGGGCTGCCCGGCTTCCAATTGCTCGATTCGCTCGCGGTCGACGGCGAAGGGAACGTCTGCGTCGCCACACTGATGCGAGGCGGGATCACCGTGGTGTCAACGTCCGGTTCGTTCCATCATGTGGCCATGCCTGAGCCCGCCAACGATTCGATGACGACCAACATCGCCTTCGGTGGTCCGGAGTTCCGCACGGCGTTCATCACCCTGTCCTCGTCGGGCCGCCTGATCGCAGTGCCCTGGCCGACTCCGGGGCTACGCCTTGTCGGACAATGAAAGGATCATACGTATGCGTATGATCGCGGTGGTCGTCAGCTCGATCGACGGGTACATCACCAAACACGACACCGGCGCTACCTCCTGGGCATCGGCCGAGGATCAGAAGCACTTCTTCGGGTTCCTGCGTTCATGCGATGTCTCTGTCATGGGTGGCGAGACATACCGCGCCAGCCGCGCCGCGATCCGTTCGGAGGTCATTGCGCGTCGGGACCGAGAGGCCGCAGAAGGCGAGCGTCCTCGCCGGCGGATCATCTGGACACGTGCTCCTCAGTCCTACGAAGCCGATGCCGTCCCCGGTCTCCTCGAATTCACCAGCGAACCACTCGATGCGATCGTGTCCCGGCTCCGTGACGATGGCCATCAGCGCTGCGCGGTGCTCGGCGGAGGCGAGGTGTACGGGGCGTTGCTTGCCGCTGACCTCGTCGACGAGATTCTGCTCACCCTCGAACCGGTTGCATTCGGCACCGGCGTGCGGCACACGGGTAATGGCCATATCGTCACCGCGCGCTTCTCACTGGCCGCTGTCGAGCGGTTGAACACCGACACCCTGCTCCTCACTTACGGGCGTCCCGCGCTGCCGGGCTGACCGACCTCAGTCGAAGCGGGTCGTGATGACCCGGCCCCGCCGTTCGTCGGCCGATGGTGCGAGGCTGCTGACGACGAACGTCCGCTGGAGCCATCGGTCGGTTCCGTCGAAGCGGGCGGTGAAGGGACTGCGTCCGTGCACTGCCCGATAATTGTCGACGATCAGCAGGTCGCCGGCCTCGAGGGTGACTGCAGTGCGGGCGCGTCCGATCGCTTCATTCACTTCGGCAATCGCCGTTTCGGCTCGTGCGTCCGTGCCGAAGGTGAGTTCGCCGTCGAACGTGAGCATGGGGGTTCCGTCGGCCGCTTCTTCGATCACCGGCGAAGGTCTCGTGACCCACGCCGAACCCGCGCCGAAGGACTCGTCCACACCGCACCGGAAGCGCGGTTGACGCAGGATGTCGACAGTTGCCGCTGGGAGGAGGGCAAGGATGTCGTCGACCGAACACAGCGTCGTCGCCGCGGCACGGTCCCCGCGCAAACAGAGCAGGAGAAGGAATCTCGGCTTGTGGGGGTGGAAGGCGGTCTCGGTGTGGAACGCCAATTCGACGCCCGAGGACGTGGAGAGTTGGCGTCCGACCGATGCTGCGAGCGGATAGAGGTCCTGCACGATGTCGCCACCGTGCTCCTGGGCGAAGCCGACCGGCTCACCGAGGCGCATCGCGGCGCCGAGGAGTGACCGCTCGCTGATCCGGTCGGGCTTGTGCACTCCCTGCCCGGTCAGCGGTGTGGCGGGGACGTCGCCGATCTGGAAGCCTGGAACGAGCACCGCGCCCCGGTGCGTGCTGTTGTGCATGACCGCCACCGCCGCGTCGAGCGCAGAGGAGTGCGACGCCGCCTCGGCGGCGCGCAGGAACCGATCGGAGGCCAGAGTGTCGTGAAATTCGTCCGTGGCCGGGAAGAATGTACCCATGCCGTCTATGGTACATGTGTTCCTGAATCAGTCAATAGTGGAACGAACATTCCTAGTCCATCGCTTCTCGCAGCTCAGTCGTCGGTCAACGTGCGGAGCTCGGTCCAGGTGGTTTCCAGTCGGTCGAGGTGTTCGGTGGCAGCCTCTCCACGTCGGGCCACGGCAGCGGCCACCAGAAGGTTCGTCACCGCCAGCATCGCGACGAAGCTGTCGAACGGCCCCGGCCCTTCGCACGAGACGGTGAAGGTGTGTGCGGCCGTCTGGGCGATCCTGGCGAGGGGCGAGTCGGTCAAGGCGATGACGGGCGCTCCATTCGACGACGCGTGGCTGGCCACTTCGAGCACGGCGTTTTCGTATCGCGCAACGTCGAGAACCACCAGTACGTCGCGCTTGCCGAGCCACGCCACCGACCTCACGAGCGACGCTGTGGCGCCTGTTGCGTGCGCGACGTCGGGTCGGACCATCGACAGTTGGGACACGAAGTCTGCCGCCACACCTGATGTTGCGTCGCTCGCGACAACGGCGACGCGGTCGGCCTTCAGTAGCAGATCGGCCGCGCGTCGGAGTGTTCTCGGCTCGATATCCCCGAGACTCGTCTGCAGGTTCGCGATCTCGACGGCGAGCGAGCGATCGCGTGGGTCCGACCCAACTAGACCCCGGCGCGCTCGCTCCGCAGCGGGGCGGAGTTGTCGGGCCAGCTCGTCGCGTGCTGCGTCCTGGAGTTCACGAAAGCCACGGAACCCGATCTTGGCGGCGAGGCGCATCACGGTGGCGCCGCCGGTCCGGGCCTGCGCGGCGATCTCGGCGACGGTGCCGAACGCCGCCGTGTTCGGGTCCTTCGCCATCACGTCGGCGACCCGCCGCTCGGCCCCGGTGAGCTCTGCCTGACGGAGCCGTTCGATCAGGGTCACCGGCCCAGTATGCCCCCAGCAGGGAAACCCGACGTGGTCGGCCCTCAGAGGGAGCGGAAGTCGGAGTCCACGATCACGTTCGCGTGTTCGTCGCGAGAATCGTTCGGGTCGCCGACGGAGATGCGCGGGCCGATCCGACCCGTCGAACGGAAGCGAGGCGGGGACGGGTAGCGTGGACCATCGTGTCGGGACGGTTCTGGATTGAGACGCTCGGCTGCCCGAAGAATCAGGTTGATTCCGACAAGCTGACAGGGAAGCTCCTGGCCGACGGCATGGAACCGGCCAGTTCGGCGGGCGACGCTGATCTTGTGCTCGTCAATACCTGCGCCTTCATCGAGTCGGCCCGGCAGGAGTCGATCGACGTGACGCTCGCGCTCGCGGATGGTCGCAAGGCGGGGGCACGGGTCGTCGTCACGGGTTGCATGGCTGAGCGGTACGGCAACGAACTGGCGCTGGCGCTTCCCGAGGTCGACCGCGTCGTCGGATTCGGCGGCGCGATCCACGACCACGACCACGACGACGAACACGAACACGACCATCTGACGCAAACGCCGATGGCCGGTTCCACGGGGGTGCCGGTCGTGCTCGGGCGTACCCGTTCGGGGCCGACGGTCCCGGCCTTCGATCTTCTGAACCTGCCGCGGCCCAAGTCGGCCGCTCCGTGGGCCTACGTCAAGATCGCCGAGGGGTGCGACCGTACCTGCGGCTTCTGTGCGATCCCGTCGTTCCGGGGGCCGCAGCGCAGCCGTGACATCGCCCAGATCCTCGACGAGGTCGATGCCCTCGACGTCCAAGAGGTTGTGCTGGTGGCCCAGGACCTCGCGTCCTATGGCAAGGACCGGCCGGGTGAGTTGGGGGCCGGCTCGATCGTCGGCCTCGTCGAGGCGGTCGCCACGCGTGTCAGGCGAACCCGGCTGCTCTACCTGTATCCAAGCGATCTTTCCGACGCCCTGATCGATGTCATCTGTTCGCGGACGAATGTTCCCTACTTCGATTTGTCGTTGCAGCACGTGTCGAAGCCACTGCTCCGACGAATGCGACGATGGGGAGACGGTGACCGCTTCCTGCGCCGTATCGAGGACATCCGTCGGCGGGAGCCGTCAGCTGCGTTCCGGTCGAACTTCATCGTCGGCTATCCGGGGGAGACCGAGGAGGACCACGACCAACTTCTCTCCTTTATACGTGACGCCCGACTCGACTGGTGCGGCTTCTTCTCCTACTCACCCGAAGAAGGTACGTACGCCTACGATCTCCCCGGCCGAGTCTCTGCATCGCTGATGAGTGAGCGACTGGATGAACTGACCGAACTTCAGGACACGATCACCGCGCAGTCCCGTGACGCGCTCATCGGTACGGACGTCGAGGTGCTCGTCGACCGTCCCGGAATCGGGCGATCCGTCCGCGAGGCGCCGGAGATCGACGGCGAGGTCCACATACCGATGGGACTTGGGGTCGGGGAGTTCCACACGGTTCACGTCATCGGCGCCGAGGGCCCCGATCTCCATGCGATCGTGCCCACATTCGCGGTTCGCCGCTGAGTCCGCCGATGGCCGCCACGCGTACCCCTCGCTTCGACCCCGGAGCGTTCGTCACCCCGGCGAACGCCCTGACTGTCGTGCGCATGATGCTCACACCCGTGGTGCTGGTGCTCATCGCCTCGTTGCGCTTCGACCTCGGCACCTTCGCGCTGTGGGCCGTTCTTTGCTGGACCGACTACTTCGATGGCATCCTCGCCCGTCGTTTCGGCACCACCCGATCGGGTGCCTTCCTCGATCCTCTCGCCGACAAGTTCATGACGTTGGGCGCCATGGCCGTGCTCGTCGTGAAGGGCGTGTACTTCTGGCCGTGGGTCGCCCTCACGGCGATCCGTGAGGTAGCGATCACGCTGTACCGCTCGTTCGTCGGCACGAAAGGCATCTCGGTCCCGGCGCGTCTGTCGGCCAAGTGGAAGACCTTCGCCCAGCAGAGCGCCGTTGGCTTCTCCATCATGCCGTGGGTCGGCGAGCACGCAGCCTGGCTGGGCCACACGCTGCTCGTGATCAGCGTCGTACTCACCCTGGTCAGCGGGGGCCAGTACCTCGTCGCAGCCCGAAAGGTCCAGCCGGCTTGACCCGCGGCCTCAATACCCTCGAGCGCGGTCGACCAGACCGGTGATCTGATCGGTTCGTCCGGCCCGAAATGAGCGGACGTTCGCGGCGATGACGGTCGCGGCTGTGGCCGGGTCGGTCTGGGCAGCGACGTGGGGCGTAACGGTCACCTGGGGATGTCGCCAGAACGGATGGTCTCCGGGAAGCGGTTCTTCGGCGAAGACGTCGAGCACGGCGCGGCGGAGTTGCCCTTCGGTAAGCGCGGCCAACAGGTCCGATTCGACCACATGGCGTCCCCGACCGAGGTTGACGAGAGCGGCCCCGCGTCGGAACTTCACGAAGAGTCCCGTGTTCAACACGCCCGCTGTCTCGTCGGTCAGTGGAAGCAGATTGAGGACCACATCGGCGATCGCCACGGCGTCGGCAATGTTCGCTGTTGTCGTCCATGGCGCGTGATCTGCGGCCGTCGTGCGGATAGTACGTACACCTATCACCGTGGCTCCGGTCACGGCAATGTATTCGGCGCATCGCCGGCCGAGGAATCCGAAGCCGAGGATGGCGACGGTCTTCGTGGCCATCGACTTCGCATGCCGGGGCTCCCACGCCGCCCGCGCCTGCTTCTCGCGGTAGTCGTGGTGGAGCAGGCAGATGTCGAGCACGTGCGCCAGAGCCGTGGCCGCCATCTGGTCGGCCATCGCCGGATCGACGGTCCGCGCCAGCGGTAAGCCGGTGGGCACTGACGGATCCGTCAGCAAACGATCGACCCCGGCCCAGAGGCAGTGGACGAACCGCAACCCTCGGAACCGTCCAAGGTCGCCCGGGTCGATCCCCGGGACGAGGGCGACATCGATGGCGTCAACTGCCTGCTCGTCGGTGAGGTCGCTTGCGACAGCGACGTCCTCATCGGGCATCGCAGCCCGGAGCGCATCGACCCACATCCCTGTTGTCCGCACCGTCGGATCAAGCAGGAGGGCGACACTCACCCGCAGATCTTGTCACCCGGCTCCGCCGATCGGTGTCTCCCGCGCTCCGTTTTCGTGGCAGCGCCTCGCAGCCGTCGGTCCGACAGGACCGCTACTTCTTCTTGGCCTTCGGCGGTGTGTAGCGCTTCGATGGCGGAGCCAGCGGCTTGCCGGTGACCGTCTGAGTCGCGGTGGTGCCGGCCTTCTTCGCCTTGCGGGCCTGGTCAGCAGCAGTGCGAGGGTCGACGCCGTAGTCACCGCGCTGGATGCGGTCATCGATGAGCTTGCGCCGATCGGTCGAGATGCGGAATGTCAGCCAGAGCATGAGGCCGAACAGCGGCGTCCCGAAGATCACGTACTTCCCCCAGGCCGGTCCGTAGACGCAGAGGATGGCCCCGATGCCGGCGAACATACGGTTCGTCCGCCAGGTGAGCGCGATGAACGCACCGACGAGGGCGAGGCTGACGGCCAGCCACCAGAGCTTCTCGGTGCCTCTCGTGTAGGCCTGGATCAACACCATGGCCACGGCGCAGTAGGCGGCCGCCAGGTAGAGAATCTTGCGCTCCATCGGCCGGAGACGCATCGTCTGCTTCGTCTCTTCTCGGTTCAGGTACACCCGGGGCGGCCGAGCCCGGCGGGTTTTCTCGGATTTCGGCGTTCGGCTGAGGAGTCCCACGACCTTCACGCTACCTGTGGTCGGCGTTGGGTCCGCCGCAGGTATCCCGAGGCGGACCCATAGGTCAGGATGGGGAGCATGCGCTGTGAAGTTGTCGCCGTCGGCACGGAGTTGCTGCTCGGCCAGATCGTCGACACGAATTCGTCCTGGATCGGCGAGCAGTTGGCGGCGGCCGGGATCGATACCCACTTCCAGACGAAGGTCGGTGACAACCACCAGCGGATCGTCGACGCGCTGCGGATGGCCCTGTCGCGCAGCGATGCCGTGATCTGCTGTGGTGGTCTCGGTCCCACCCAAGACGACATCACCCGTGAAGCCATCGCCACAGTCATGAACGTCGCGCTCGAACGACACGACGACATCGTCGAGCGGATCCGGGCGATGTTCAGTGCCCGCGGCCGGGAGATGTCGGAGAACAACGCCCGTCAGGGAGACGTGCCGAAGGGGGCGTCGATCATTGCGCAGACGCGTGGCACGGCGCCGGGGCTGATATGCCCCGTCGGCAAGAAGGTCATCTACGCAGTGCCGGGCGTGCCGTACGAGATGAAGGACATGCTCGAGCGCGCGATCCTTCCTGACCTTGTGGCCCGGACCGGCAGCGTCGCCACGATCCGCAGCCGGGTCCTGCGGACATGGGGCATCGCCGAGTCGACGCTGGCCGAGCGAATCGCGTCGCGCCTCGACGCGCTCGACCTTCCGGGCGCACCTCCTCTCACGATCGCGTTTCTGGCCAGTGGGATCGAGGGCATCAAAGTGCGGCTGACCGCCAAGGCGCCGACCGAGGCCGATGCCCTTGCGTTCCTCGACGCCGAGGAGCGCGAGGTCAGGGCCATCCTCGGTTCACTCGTGTTCGCCGTCGACGACGCCACCATGGAGGCGACCGTTGGTTCGATCCTGGTCGAGCGCGGCTGGACCATTGGTCTCGCCGAATCCGTCACGGGCGGACTCGTGGCTTCGCGGTGCGTCGCGGTGCCGGGAGCGTCCACGTGGTTCCGCGGCGCGGTGGTCAGCTACGCCACCGAGGTCAAGCAGACCGTGCTCGGCGTGCCGGAAGGACCGGTGGTCTCCGCTGCGGCCGCGCTGGCCATGGCTCGCGGGGCGAGGTCGGTGCTCGGTGCCGACGTGGGCGTTGCCATCACCGGCGTCGCCGGTCCCACCGAGCAGGACGGACAACCGGTCGGGACGGTATTCGTCGGCCTCGTCACGCCCGATGGGGAGCACACCGAACAGCTGTTGCTCCCCGGCGATCGCGAACGGGTGCGCAACTTCTCCGCCATCTCCTCTATGGATGTCGTCCGACGTACCCTGGCCAGTTCATAAGCGCGCGAAACTACAGGGCACGCGTGGCCGAACGGCAATTTCTCCGGTGTGCCGCGGTCGAAGTCGACTCGCGGATCAGGGAGTCGCGGTCCAGGTTGATACACCTTGTGCGCCGGGACAACGGGCGCCGACTCGCGCGCTGATCGCACGGCCGCGGGCGCTGGATGGATCGACCGCACGCGCCCACCCGATGCCGTCGAGGCGATGCGGGGCGAAGAAAATGCCGACCAGGCGCGGACCATCGAAGCGGAGTTCCAGCACGCCCGTCTCGCCGGTGGCCCCGCTGCGAGGACCCCAGATGAAGTTGCCCAGCGAATAGGCGACCACGGCGTCGCCGGCGAGCGTTTTCACGGGCACCACGGGTTGCAGGACGTGAGGATGTGCGCCGAGTACGGCGGTCGCACCGGCATCGACGAGGAGGCGGCCGAGCTTCTGTTGCACCCCCGACGGACATTCGTCGCCCTCGATGCCCCAGTGCAGCACCACGATGACCACATCGTTCGCCGCTTTCGCGCCCCGGACCGCGGCAAGGAGATGCTGGGTCTCGCGGTTGACGGCGTGCTTCCCTGCCGAGGCGATACCTGGGCGCGTCGCCGTGGCCGGCCATGCGCCGCTCGGGATGATCTGGCTGGCGGCGAGAACGGCGACCGCGGTGCCGCCAATCTCGAACTCGGCGGGAGCGAGGGCTTCGGCGAGGTTCCGTCCGGCGCCGACGTGCGCGACGAGCGCACGGTCGAGGTTCTCGATGGTGTCGTCGAGCGCGTCGAATCCGAAGTCGAGCGAATGGTTGTTGGCGAGCGAGACCACATCGATGCCGGCGCGGGCGATCGCATCGGGGAACGATGGGACGGAGCGGAACGTGAATTCCTTGATCTGGGCCCGGCCACGTGTGGAGACCGCGGTCTCGAGGTTCACGATCGCGAGATCGGCGTCGGCCAGCGGCGGCCGGATTCCGGCAAACGGATCGGTCCCGGTGTTGAGGGGGCGGGTGAGGAGGGTGTCCCCGCCGAACACGACCGTCCAGCTGCCGCTCGAACGCGGAGCGGTCCCTCCCGGGGTCGGCGGGCCTGCGGTCGGACTGTTCGTCGGCGTCGCCGGGTACGCCGGGCCGGCTACCCCGGTGGGCGGGCCGGTGGGCGGGGCCCCCGTGGTCGTGGGCGCCCGTTGATCGGTGCTCAGGATCGGTCCGGCCGGGTTCGTCGGGGCGTCGCCGGCTCGGCCGCTCTTCGACCAACCGGTCGCGAGGAGAACGACGATGGCGCCGCTGAACAGGGCCTTTGCCGTGTGGCCTGTCCGCCGGACGGGAAGCGAGGCAGGGGATGCGGGTCCGTCGATGCCGCGCATCCGAGCATGCTTGCATGTTGTCGAACGTTTGTTTACGATCTCGAACGTTCGTTTGGGGCACCCGAACCCGCTCTCGATCGAACACTCTTCGACCGGCCGTCTGTGGTTCGTCGAGGTGACCGTCCGCCGTCGACCCCGAGGAAATCACATGCCTGTCATTTTTGTCTCACCCCTCTCGTACAGTGAGCCCCAATGAAAACGTTCCCCGCACGAGACACGAAAGACGCCGGCAAAGACTCCGGCAAGAGGACACAAGGAGCAGAGATGGAGCGAGCCAAAGCACTGGAGATGGCCCTCGGCCAGATCGACAAGCAGTTCGGCAAGGGGTCGATCATGCGACTCGGCGAAAACACCCACATGAGGATCGAAGCGGTGTCCACCGGCTCGCTTGCCGTCGATCTCGCCCTCGGCATCGGCGGCTTGCCGCGGGGCCGGATCTGTGAGATCTACGGTCCGGAGTCGTCCGGCAAGTCCACGCTGGCGATGCATGTCGTGGCCGAGGCCCAACGCAACGGCGGCACGTGTGCCTACATCGACGCCGAGCACGCCATGGACCCGGTCTATGCGAGCGCCATCGGCGTCGACATCGACAACCTGCTCATCTCCCAGCCCGACACCGGCGAGCAGGCCCTCGAGATCTGCGACATGCTCGTGCGGTCCGGTGCGCTCGATGTCGTCGTGATCGACTCCGTCGCCGCGCTCACCCCGAAGGCGGAGATCGAGGGGGAGATGGGCGACACGTTCGTCGGCCTCCAGGCCCGCCTCATGAGCCAGGCGCTCCGCAAGCTCACCGCCTCGATCAGCCGCACCAACACCGTGGTGATCTTCATCAACCAGTTGCGGGAGAAGATCGGCGTGATGTTCGGCTCGCCGGAAACCACGCCGGGTGGACGCGCCTTGAAGTTCTACTCGTCGGTCCGCATCGACATCCGCCGTATCGAGTCGATCAAGGACGGCGCCGACGTCACCGGTAACCGCACCCGGGTGAAGATCGTGAAGAACAAAGTCGCCCCGCCGTTCAAACAGGCCGAGTTCGACATCATGTACGGCAAGGGGATCAGCCGCGAAGGCTCGGTGCTCGATGTCGGCGTCGAGTGCGCCGTCATCAAAAAGTCGGGTGCCTGGTTCACCTACGAGGGTGAGCAGCTCGGCCAGGGTCGGGAGAACGCCAAGAACTTCCTGTCCGAGAATGCCGAACTGATGATGGAGATCACCGAGAAGATCCGCCAGAAGGTCGGCATCGTCGAAGTCGTCGGCGACGCGTTGGATGACCTCGATGACGACGACGAGCCGATCTCGCTCGACTGAGCCTCGGTGACCCACGCAAACCGCCTTGGTGGTCCGCGTGGGTCGAACGACTCGTTTGCCGGCTGACGTCTCAAGCTGGGCCGCCGACTCGACGATTGCTGTTGTGTGTGGTGGCGGACTCGGCCGCATCGCCCGGGAAACCAGGTGATGCGGCCAGTCTCCGTTTTCGGCCCGGGGTCGCTTCAGCGACGGTCGGCTCAGTCACCAGGGATGAGCAGTGCGTCGCTTATCCGGTTCAGCTCCGCTTCGGTCGCTCCACCGTCGAGGGCGTAGGCGCGGGCACCACCGCCGGCGTCCCAGTGGGCGAGCACGGCAGTCAATGGTTGGCGGCTGACGCCGAGGATGGGAAGTGCATCGGTCACCGACAGGCCTCGGGACGCGAAGCCGTCGCGCAGGTCGTCGACCCGATGCGCGGTCCGGTAGAGGTTGGTGAGCAGGAAGTCGTCCATGATGTCGTCGTCGCTCACGCCGAGGATGCGGTGGAGCAAGGCCGTCGACACCCCTGTACGGTCCTTTCCTCCGGTGCAGTGGTGCAGCGCTGGGAGTGCATCGGGTTGGGCGATCGAACGGAGGTAGCCGACCAGCATTCGCTGCGACATCTGGACCATGTCGAGGTAGTTGCCCTCCCAGAAGTCCGGTTCCGGGAGCGGACGGGTGCCGGCCAGGACGTCGCGGATCACGTCGATCACGCTCTCGTCGAGCGACGAGAAGTCGGCCGTACCGAGCAACACGATCTCGGCACCGTCGGGTCCGACTGGCAGACGGCTCGGCTGGCGCTCACGTTCTCCGGCCAGACGGAAGTCGTGGACGCGGCGGAGCCGCAATGCCGCGACGGTGGCCACGTCGTCGTCGGTGAGCGCGGCGAGGTGGTCGCTGCGGAAGATGACGCCCCGGCGCATGACCCGGCCGTCGCCAACCGCGTAGCCGCCGGCGTCGCGGAAGTTGTAGTTGCCGGTCAGCGGGACTCGTCGTTCGAACGACGGCGCTCGGCCGGGGAGGTCGTCCCGGGAGATGCCGCGAGCTATCGCATACGCGAGGCGTTCTTCGAAGTCCATTCGGGGTCGAGCTTGCCACGAAGCGCTCCCGCTCGACGTTGTGGCCCGTAACGCGCCTCGGGGCGGATCGCCCGAGGTGGACGATCCGCCCCGAAGGCGGGGAAGTTGGGTTGTTCCGGTCGGCGTGTTGGGACGGGGCCGGACGCCGAGAGGTGTGACTCAGGAGGCGGAAACGGGCTTCACCGTTGTCGGCACCGCCGTCGTAACGGACGCCTTGGCCGCATCGATCGCCGCCTTGTTGGCGGCCCGGGTGGCTTCGCGTGCTGCCTTGTTCTGGTCCCGGGTCTGCTCCCAGGCGCTCTTGTTCGCCGTCTTGGTGGTCTCACGGGAGGTCTTGCACGCAGCCTTGGCGGCCTCGCGGGCGTCCTTGGTGGTCGCTGCGGCGGCACCGGTCATGCAGCTCTGGAAGGTGGCATCGCGGCGTGCCGAGTTCGCCGAATAGGTCGCATCGCGGCGGGCCTTGTTGGCGTCGTAGGTTGCCTGGATGCGGGCACGGTTCTCGACGCGTACGGCGTTCACCACGTCGGACTTCGGGGTGGAGAAGGCGGGGGCCGAGATTCCGACAACGGCGGCAGCGGCGATGCTGATCGAGGCGATGAGGCGGGTTGAACGGTTCATGATGGTTCCTTTGGGAAGAGAGTGGGTTCTGGATTCCTGCGAGCGGTGGTGTCGTTCGGCCGGTGCGGTGGTGAGTTTTTCGAGCCGAAGAGAGCATCGGCCGACCACATGAGGGAGTTGTTGGCATTCAGTTGCAATCCCACCAGCGGGTGTGAACATCGTTCGGCAACTCGCGTTCCGTGCGCCGCGGGTCCGGCCGTGGCAGGGCTGCCCGTAGACTCCTCGCCGTGTCGTCGCCGGAAACAGGATCGAAGCGCTACGTGATCCATACGTACGGCTGTCAGATGAACGAACATGACTCCGAGCGCATCTCCGGGCTCCTCGAAGCCGACGGCTACGTGCGGGTCGACTCCGAGGACAATGCCGACGTGGTCGTCTACAACACCTGCACGATTCGGGAGAACGCCGACAACAAACTGTTCGGCAATCTCGGTCGGGTGAAGGAGCTCAAGGACGCCCGACCGGAGCTCAAGATCATGGTGGGCGGCTGCCAGGCGCAGAAGGACCGTGGGCTGATCCAGCAACGGGCGGGGCATGTCGACGTGGTGTTCGGCACCCACAACGTGCACCGAGCTGCGGAACTGCTACGGGAGTCCTATGCACGCGGACCTCTGATGGAGATCTTGGAGGAGGCCGAGTCGTTCCCGAGCGCTCTCCCCGTCCGCCGCGAAGAGGAGTGGTCAGCATGGGTCACGATCCAGATCGGCTGTGACAACTCCTGCGCGTTCTGCATCGTTCCTTCGGTTCGCGGGGTCGAATCAAGCCGCACCTTCGACGAATTGCTTCACGAAGTCCGTACCCTTGCGGCGGCCGGCACCGTCGAGGTGACGCTGCTCGGACAGAACGTCAATAGCTACGGACGCGACCTCACCACCTCGTGGCGGGACCGTCACGGAACGCCGGGCAGTGCCGAGGCGTGCGGACCGTCGTGGGCCACCGAGACCGCCGGTCCGCGGGCGCGAGCGCTCTTCGCAGATCTCCTGCGGGCGGTAGGCGCGGTCGAAGGGATCAGGCGTGTGCGCTACACCTCACCGCACCCGAAGGACATCCGCGTCGACACCATGCTGGCGATGGCCGAGGTGTCGACCGTCATGCCCCACCTCCATTTCCCGCTGCAGTCCGGAAGCGACGTGATCCTTCGCGAGATGCGGCGTGGCTACACGGCGGCGAAGTACTTGGAGAAGCTGTACGAAGCCCGACGTTGGGTCGACGATCTGAGCATCACCAGCGACATCATCGTCGGGTTCCCGGGCGAGACCGAGGCCGATTTCGTGCAGACCCTCGAGGTGGCGGCCGAGGCGGAATTCGACAGTTGCTATCCGTTCCAGTTCTCGCCGCGCCCCGGCACCCGCGCGGCCGACATGGTGGACCAATTCGTGGCCGCCGATGTCGTGTCCGAGCGATTCGCCCGCCTCAACCACGTGCTCGAACGGAGCGCCACCCGCAAGCACGGGGCACGGGTCGGTCGCGTCGAGGAGGTGCTCGTCGAAGGCCCCTCGAAGAAGGATCCCCGGGTCACCAGCGCGCGTACGAAACAGGGCAAGCTCGTCCACTTCCCCTACCGTTCCGCTGACGGCGAGCAGCGCGCCCTTCCGGCCGGCACATTCGCGACGGTTGAGATCACCAGTGCGGCTGCCCACTTCCTCCGCGGCGAACTGCGCGAAATCACCGAACGCCCCCGCCACCGCACCCGAATCCCCGTCACCGCGCTCTAGCGCCTTCGCGAAACGGACTCTTCACATGCCTCCGACAGCACCAGGGAATCAAGGCCAGGCCGAGTTCTGGTCGGCGACCGGAGGGGAGGCCTGGGTCGATCTACAGGACCACATGGACACTCAGCTGGCGGTCATCGGTGCGGCCGCGCTTGCCGCCCTCGACGCGCAGACCGGCGAGTCGATCATCGACATTGGCTGTGGTTGCGGGGCGACCACGCTCGACCTCGCCGCGGCGGTGGGAGAGACGGGAAGGGTCGTCGGCCTCGACATCAGCGCGCCGATGAGCGACCTTGCGGCGCGGCGTCTCGCCGACCGTGGTTTCGGTCAGGCGACGGTGTTGCTGGGCGACGCCCAGACCGCCACTCCGGCCGATGTCGGCGGCCAGGTCGATGCCGTGTTCTCGCGCTTCGGGGTGATGTTCTTCGACGATCCCGTCGCTGCCTTCGTCAACATACGCGCGCTTACGAATGCCTCTGGTCGAATGGCCTTTGTCTGCTGGCAGGAGGCGCGCAAGAACCGGATCTTCGGTGATCTCGGGCGTGAGCTCGCTGCGCTGTTTCCGGGACAGCCGGCGCCCGATCCCCACGCTCCCGGACCGTTGGCCTTTGCCGATGCCGAGCGTGTGCTCTCGATTCTGCTGACGGCCGGCTGGTCGCGCATCGAGATCGCGGAACACGTCGCACCGATGCTGCTCTTCGGAACGACCGACTTCGAGGTCGCCCTCGACGCGAGTCTCCGCGTCAGTGGGGTCGCTCGTCTGATGCTCGGTGCCGATGAAGTTACGAGGCAGAAGATTCATGAGGTGGCTCGTCGCGTGTTGGAGTCCCAATGGACGGAGAACGGCGCCGTGGTCGACAGCGCGACATGGATAGTGACCGCGAGGAATGGAGCGGGCGTGTGACGGTCCGGCGAACGGTCAGCAGAGTGACCGCGAGGAATGGGCCGGGCGCGTGATCTTCCACATCACTACTGCGTCGGCGTGGGCCGACGCCCAGCTCCTCGACGAGTACTCAGTGTTCAGCCTCATCTCGGAGGGCTTCATCCATCTCTCGACCGCAGAACAGGCACTTGGCTCGGCGGCGCGGTACTACGACGAGGTGGCCGGGCTCGTCCTCCTGCAGGTCGATGAGGCCCGGTGCAAAGCCGAGGTTCGGTGGGAGCCCCCGGCTCACGATCCGATGTCTGATGCCTGCTTCCCCCATCTCTACGGACCCCTGAATCTCGATGCCGTGCTCGATGCGCGTCCGTTGACGAAAGATGACGAAGGACGATTCGTCTTTCCGTACTGAGGGACGACTCGGGGAATTCGGTCAGCTGGCCGCACTGTGACAGGGTGAAACGATGACGACCGATTTCGACCCACAGATCGCCCGACGCACGTGGATGACGCTCGAGCCGATTCACGCGATGGTCTACTTCACCCCGCACGGGACGCCGATTTATGACGCCGCCGGGCTCGAAGGGCGTCAGCACTACTTTGCCTCGCGGGCTGCGGCCTTCGGAAGGGTCAGCCCCGAAGTGGTCACGTCGACGTTCTTCAATTTCTCCCCATCGCTGGTTCGTTCGGCCATGGCGACAGTGTGGGACCGAGTGTCGCCCGAGGAAGCACTGGCCGCCCGCCTTCGCGTCGTCGACGCCTCGCTCCGCGGCGCCGCGCCCGACCTGATCGCCAACGACGCCACGAAGCGTGCGGCTGAGCTGGCGACGATCGCCGCCCGTTCGGCATGCGAGCGAGTCGACGGCAAGCCGCTGTTCGCCGCCCACACGTCATTGGCGTGGCCGACCGAGCCGCATCTCGTCCTGTGGCACGCCCAGACGCTGCTGCGGGAGTACCGCGGTGACCTGCATATCGCGCTGCTTCTCGGCGAAGGGCTCAGCGGACTTGATGCCCTGATCACCCACGGGGCCACGGGCGTCGTTCCCCTCGCCATGCTCCGGCAGTTGCGCGGTTGGGGCGAGGACGAATGGAATGCCGGCATCGAATCGCTGCGTTCGCGCAACATCCTCACGCCAGACGAGGTCGCTCTCACCGAGACGGGAGTTGCGCTGCGACAGTGGATCGAAGACCGCACCGACGAACTCTCGGCCGATGCCTGGGCCGTCCTCGGCACGGACGGCTGTCGTGAGCTGCGGGCGTCGGCACGGCCGCTGTCGGCAGCAGTGATCGACGCCGGTTGGTCTCCGTTGCGCAAGCTGCCTCCCGGTGAGGACTGAGACGCAGCGTCACGGCGCGCTCCCGGATTCGGGTCCGCCGGCCGTTGCTCGCGAGCGAAGTGTCGCTCATCGTCGGCTGCATCGAAGCGACACCGGCGGTCTGGGACGGCGCGATCTACGTCGCAACCCGGGGCCGGAAGTTCTTCGCTCTGCGCTGATGCGGTCCACCCGCGCGCTGAGGCACCGTTCCGTTCTGAGGGTCGCTTCACGTTCACCTGAGCGTTTGGCGCCCGGCGGGTGATTCTGCTCAGGTTCCGGGCTCGATATGTCGAAACTGCTCCACATGGCCGCAGCACCCGATTCGATCGAAGAGCGCATCGACGATGCGATCCTCGAACGCGGGCTGGTGGACACCTGCCGCATGATGCGAGGAGGCTCGGCGAGCGCTTCCGTTACGGTTCCCTTGGTCGGAGGCTGGATTGCTCACTCGGCCGGGACCGACGCCACCATCATCGCGGCATGGTCGGCCGTGATGTTCGTCGTGTCGTTGGCGACCGTCGCCTGCTCCTCGCTCGCGTTGCGGGCACATCCGTGGTCCGACCCGAGGATCTGGATGCGACGAATGCACATCGCGTTGGGATGCTCAGGTGTCGCGACCGGTCTCGGAGTGCTCCTCGTTGATCCGTGGAAGGGCGGCCGGGTCGACCCCATGTGGTCCGTTTCGCTGATGATGTTCTCGGCGATCCTGGCGGTGAACGTGCTCGTCGGATTCGGCCTCCGCTCGTCGCTTCCCATCTTTAGTGCTCCGATCGTCGTGGCCGCCATCGTGTCGTGCCTGCGGCTCGGCGGCCTCCTCGGCGGCGTTCTCGGCTTCGGTTGCGTCGTGTACTGCGTCGTGATCCTCGGGACGAATCAGATCGCGGGTGATGCGTTCCGTCGGGCGACGGAACTGCGAGTCCGCAACGAACACCTGGTAGCCGACCTCGAGAGGGCGAACGAACTGCTCGAGCGACGTGCCCACAGCGATGTGCTCACGGGTCTCTCCAATCGCGCCGGGCTCTGGAGCGAGTTGGAGCGCCGCGAAGCTCATCCGGACGACACCACGGTGCTGTTCATCGACCTCGACGGTTTCAAACCGATCAACGACAACTTCGGCCACACCGCCGGAGATGAGGTCCTGCGGATCGTCGCCGACCGCCTCACCCGCATAGTACGGACCGGCGACATCGTCGCCCGAATGGGTGGTGATGAGTTCGTCATCGTCGCCCGTGGATTCGACGACAGCGATGCCGACGCCTTCGGCGATCGGGTTCGGCGGTCGATCCAGGAGCCGATGTTCGTTCACGGCAACCTCATCGAGATCTCCGCGGCAATCGGCGTAGCGACGCACGTGCCCGAGCACACGATGCAAACGACGTTGGCCGAGGCCGACAAGCTGATGTACGCCATGAAGCGCGCGCATCGCCAGGCGGTCTGAGCTCGGCTACCTCGGCGCGGCGCTACCGTTGGCGTCGATGCGTGGAGTGGTGCAGCGAGTCGTTCGGGCGAGTGTCACCTCGGAAGGCGCGGAAGTCGGGGCCATCGGGACCGGTCTGTGTGTGCTCGTCGGGGTGACCCACAACGACACCGACGCGCACGCGGTGAAATTCGCCGGCAAGTTGTGGCACCTCCGCATCTTCGATGATGAGGCAGGCGTAATGAACCGCTCGGTGGCCGACACCACACGAGCGCTGCTCGTCGTCAGTCAGTTCACGCTCTACGGCGACACCTCGGCCGGACGCCGTCCGAGTTGGATCAACGCAGCACGACCCGAGGTCGCTGAGCCGCTCGTCGATCGTGTGGTGACCGAACTGCGATCGCTCGGCGCGACCGTGGAGACCGGGCGCTTTCGGACCAACATGCAGATCACTCTGGTCAACGACGGACCGGTCACGGTCATCGTCGACGTCTGAGCCCGGCGCCCGCTCCAGCGGACACGCACCGGCTCAGGCGGACTGGATGGCCCGCCAGACCTTCTCCGCGGTGGTCGGCATGTCGATGTGGCGGACACCGAGGTGGGCGAGGGCATCGACCACAGCGTTCTGGACGGCAGGGGTGGCGCCGACGGTGCCGGACTCGCCGATGCCTTTCGCCCCGAGCTCATTCACGTGGGTCGGTGTTTCCATCGACACCCGTTCGAAGCTCGGCAGTTCCGCCATGGAGATGACGCCGTAGTCGGCGAAGTTGCCGGTGAGCGGGTTGGCGTCGGCATCGAACACGACTTCTTCGAGCAGAGCCTGGGCGGCACCCTGGGCCAGGCCGCCGTGCACCTGGCCGGTGACGAGCAGTGGGTTGAGGATCCGCCCGGCGTCGTCGCAGGCGACCATACGAAGGAGCGTGACCTTGCCGGTCTCGGCATCGACCTCGACCACGGCGACGTGGGCGCCGAAGGGGAACGTACCGGCGTTCGCTTTGTAATCGAGGGAAACGTCGAGCTTCGTTCCCTGCGCCGCAGCAGCGACTGCGAGATCGGCCCAAGAACGGCTGACCGCCGGAGTGCCGACCACATGGAACGCTCCGCGCGACGTGTCGAGCACCACGTCTTCGACGGGTGCCTCGAGCAGTGATGCCGCGAGTTCGCGGGCCTGGTCGACCATTTCGCCGGCGGCCGACCAGATCGCCGTACCGGCGATCTGCAGCGACCGCGATCCGCCGGTCATGCCTCCACGCGCAACGTCGTCGGTGTCGCCGTGTCGTACTTCGATCCGATCGACCGGTACACCCGTTCTCTCCGAGATGAGCATCGCCCAACTCGTTTCGTGGCCGGTACCGTATGGGGTGGAGCCCGTACGTGCGCGTACCTTTCCATCGTCGAGGATCTCGACGGCCGCGAACTCGGAGCCACCTCCGCCCGCAGTGACCTCGACGTAGCACGACACGCCGATACCGAGGAGCTTGGAGCTTCCGCTCGCTCGTCGGGCCACCTGCTCGGCCCGAAGATCTTCATAGCCTGCAGCAGCGAGGACCCGGTCGAGCGCGCCGGCGTAGTCCCCACAGTCATACGGAGCACCGGCCGAGGTGGTGATGGTCTCGTTGAACGGGGCGCGGAGATTGCGGCGGCGAACTTCGACGGGGTCTACCCCGATCTCGGCCGCAAGGATGTCGACCATCCGTTCGATCGCGGCCGCCGCCTCGGGTCGGCCGGCCCCGCGGAACGCCCCGACTGGGGTGGTGTTGGTGAGTACCGACCGCGACGAGAACTCGATGTCGTCGATGTCGTAGACCCCGGGCTGCATCAATTGGGTCATGTGGGGCAGCACACCGCCGTAGCGAAGGTAGGCACCACAGTCCTGCAGCACCGTGAGTTTGTAGGACTCGATGCGGCCGTCGACGCTCGCTCCGATCTCGGCGAACTGAACCTGGGCGCGGCCGTGGGCGAGGTTGGCCATGTCGTCGGTGCGCGACGACACCCATCGAACCGGACGGCCGGAAATTTTCGCGAGACGGGGGAGCAGGACGTCCTCCGGAGAAGGCGTGGCCTTTGCCCCGAATCCTCCGCCGACGTCGGGGGTGATAACACGAACGTCTTCGTTGGCGATCTTGTGCGCAGCGGCGAGGAAATCTCGGAACGGGTGCGAGCCCTGACCGCTTGTCCAGTGGTGCAGACGCCCGTCTGCGTCAAATGCCGAGGCCGCGGTGCGGGGCTCGATCGGCGAGGGGGCGACGCGGGAGTTCACCACGCGCTGTCGGATCACGACCGGACTGGCTGAGGGGTCGACCGAACGCATTGGCTCGATGCTGAGGGCGATGTTCGAGCCGTGGTCGGGATGAATGAGTGTCGGCGAATCCACCGCATCCTCGACGTTGACCAGCACGGGCAGCGGTTCGTAGTCGACGACGACCACCTCGGCGGCGTCGGGGCCCTGGCCGCGGAGCTCGGTGAGGATCACGGCGATCGGTTCACCGACGTAGCGAACGGTGTCGCCCGCCAGCCAGGGTCGGGCCAGCGTGCCTGGCGACCCGGGGAAGTCGCCTGGGTAGCTTCCGAGGTCGGCAATGTCCGCGGCGGTGACCACGGCGACGACGCCTGGCATGGCCAGCGCCTCGGCGGCATCGACGGAGATCTTGGCGTGAGCCATCGTGGCGCGCACGTAGTGGACATGCAGCGCGCCCTCGAGCAGCGGATCGCGGATGTCGTCGACATAGGTGCCTCCGACGGTCAGCATCCGAGGGTCCTCGACCCGGCGGACCGAGGTACCGAGGATGGATGTGCCGGAGAACGATGGGGTGGCGAGGTCAGTCATCGGGGCGAAGGTTACCGCCCGTGCTCGTTGATGGCGCCCCGCGTTGGAACGAGGTGCGCCAGCTAGTCCGGACGGGAGGGTTCCCCGCTGCGGTAGTGGCGCCGGCAGAGCAGCTCATAGGTGACCACGTCGCCGAACAGGGGCTCGGCGGAGGCGTCTGTGGTGTCGCCGACGACGACCACGTCGCCTTCGTACACCAACCGGCCGTTCACCAGACGCGCATTGTGCGTCGCTCGTTCTCCGCACCAGCAGCGCGCTTCGACGTGGAGCTGCACCCGTTCGTCGGCGATCTCGAGGAGACGTTCTGTGCCGGGAAACAGGCGGCCCCGGAAGTCGGTGATCAGCCCGAAGGCGTAGACATCGGCGTGGAGCACATCGACCACGAGCGCCAGCTGGTCCGCCTGGTCGCGGGAGTAGAACTGGGCCTCGTCGCAGACGAGGTAGT
Source organism: Acidimicrobiia bacterium (assembly GCA_031368215.1). Taxonomy (GTDB): domain Bacteria; phylum Actinomycetota; class Acidimicrobiia; order Acidimicrobiales; family JANYDT01; genus JANLQX01. Next base: position 60,825 of record JANLRD010000086.1, read on the forward strand.
CGATGCCGCTGTGCGTGCTGGCAAAGCCGGAGGCCATGGCGAAGAGGTCGAGATCGTCGTTGACCTGGACGGCCTGCTCAGAGAGCCCGAGGCGGCTGGAGACAAATGCCCCTTCGCGATCGAGCTTGGAGAGGAGGAGACCCTTCTTGTGCCGGCGGCTCAGGTTGTGATGGATCTGCAGCGCCAGGGTGCTCTTCCCCGAGCCCATGGTTCCGAACGAGAAGCGAAGCAGTGCCACAGGCCGAGAACCGTAGTGCGCTCCCCGTCAGGAGAGAGGTTGCCCCCATATATGGGGGCAAAACACCTCCGTGCGTCGCTGGGAGGCGTTCTGCCGCATTCGCTTTCCGAACGGTGGCCAGCCCGTGTGCGAACGTCCCGCGTCACCGCTACAGTCCGCGCTCCATTCCTTGTACGCGGAAACTCGTGGAGTGGCCGGAACGACCGCGCGTCCACGGTGGCGCTGAGCCGGACGACGTTTCCCCCCTCGTGGCACCTCGTTGCCTTTCTGTCCATCCGTGGAGTCCTATGAAATGGTTCCTGATTCAGTTGTTCTTTCTTGCGCTCGCATGCTTTGGCCTCGGTGCGCTGTTTCATCGGCTGCTGTGGAGGAAGGGTCCGAGCGCCGGTTCGTCGTCGACCGGCTCGGTCAACCTTGTCTCCGCGCTGGAGGAGGCGCAGAACCGCAGGATCAACGGTGACGCAGCCGCCGCCCGGGCCGCCGAGTCGGCCGCGGTGCGGGCCGAGCACGACAAGGTCCTGGCCGATCGGGAGTCGAGGATCAAGGAGTTCGCGGCGCTGTCCTTCGAGCACGCTGCCGCGAAGGCGGCTCTGGCCGATCGGGACGAGTCGGTCACCGCGTTGCGGTCGCAACTCGACGCCGCCGCACCGGCGTCATCGGCTGCCTCCGCCGAGAACCAGGGCCTGCTCGGCCAGGTGGAGAGCCACCGGGCGACCATCGAGGAACTCCGCTCGCAACTTGCTGCCGCCGGCGCCGACAAGGACGCCGCCCTGGCCGCGATGCGCGCGGACTACCACGGACGCCTTGCCGCTCTCAGCTCGAAACACGACGCTGCTCTCGCTGAGCTTCGTGTCGAGTGCGACGGGCGTCTGGCCACCGAGAACGCAGCTCTCGCTGCCCTCCGCTCCGAGCACGACCTGGCGGTGCAGGAAGCGCGCGGCGACCGTGATCGCATCCTCTCCCGCCTGCGCAGCGACCACGAAAGGTCCCTCGCCGAGCTTCGTCGCCGGGCCGAATCGGCCGAGCACGACCTGACCAGACTGACGGCAGTGCACGAGGGATGCGCCGGAAAGCTCGCGCGCCTACGAGAGAAGCTCGACACCACACACGGCGAGGTGTTGGGACTGATGTCCGAACCCGAAGCGACGAAGCTCCGAGTTGTCGACGACCTCGAAGCCATCGAGGGCATCGGACCGGCGATGGCGAAGGCGCTCGAGGGCGACGGCATCTTTACATTCGCAGCGCTCGCCGGCGCCGACGAAGCGCGACTACGTTCCGCTATCGAACAGGCCGGTCAGCGATTCGCGCCGTCGATCCCAACGTGGGCGCGGCAGGCGGCGTACCTGGCCGTCGGCGATCACGACGGTTTCACGACCTACACGAACGAGCTGATCGCCGGTGTCGACCCGGCCGGGCTCACCGTCGAGGCCGGCAACGACGGTCGTTTCGACGCCGGGGAGGTCCAGGCAATGGAGTCCGGCGCAGAAGATCCCGGAGGTGCGGCCGCCTTCGAAGGCGTTGACGTCCCGGCCGACGACCTGTTGCGAATCGAAGGAATCGGCCCGAAGATCAGCGAGATCTTGATAGCCGGCGGGGTTCGGACGTTTCGGCGGCTCGCTGTCATGCGCGAGGAGCGTGTCCGTTCCATCGTGAACGCCGGCGGGGTCTCGTTCATCCCGAGCGTTGGCTCGTGGGCCGCCCAGGCGGCCCTGCTCAGAGACGGCGATGAGGCCGGATTCCAGGCCCTCGTCGATCGGCTCGTGTCCGGTCGCGACGACGGCGGATGACGGGTGTGGCCGACCACCAGCCCCGAGCCGGAGAGCCTTTGTGGGAACGCCGCAAGGCGTGGCCTCTGCTCGCTGGGCAGCGCGGTCGCGCTGACCGGGCGGGCGGTGCTCGACTACTCGTGGGCCAATTCTGACGGACGTCTCAGGGACAAGGCCCAGAAGGCACTGTCGGAGAAGTTCCCCGAAGCCAAAGTCCGGGTGCACGGTCCCGACGCGATCATCACGGGACTCCCAGACGGGGTCGACGCGATCGGATCTCCGCATTCGCCACGGCGACCGAGTCCCCGTGGCCTCGAACGCCACCGCAGCGGGACGCGCTGCCAACCGCCGCGTCGAGATCGTGTTCTTCGGAGCAGAAGGAACCGGCGACCGAGAAGTCGCCTTCATCGGCTGACCGCGTGGGGACGAGATGCTGTCCCCCCGTTCGTCCGACGCCGGGGTCCGTCGGGTCGAACGTGCGGTCAAACACCTCCGGGCACCGTTCAGAGGTGTTTTGCCCCCATATTTGGGGGCAACCTCTCTCCCAGGAGTCCCGCCCCGGATTCCTGGGTTGGCTCGAAGTGCGGCTCCGACATGGCCGCCCCTACGCCTTTGCGACGTGAACGGCCAGAAGGCCGTCGTCGTCGCCGACAGCAGTCGCACTTTCGGTTTCAACGGGTCCGACGACGACGGAGAACGACGTGGCCAACACCTCGCCGACGATCAGCGATTCATGGGTTCGGAGCGCCCCGGCAAGAACAGGGTCGGACGTGGTCAGGGTGAGCGCGATGCGATCGCTGATGTGGAGCCCGCCGTCCTTGCGTGCCTGCTGCACGACCCGTACAGCATCACGGGCGAGTCCCTCGGCGACGAGCTCCTCCGTGAGGTCGGTGTCGAGCACCACGACCCCGGAGTTGCGCGGGAGCGCGGCCGAACGGTCCGGGTCGGCGGCCACCAGCTTCAGGGAATACTCACCGTCTTGGAGATCGACGCCGGCCGCGGTCACCACCCCGGTGGACGGGTCCTGCCTCCACTCGCCCTTTTTCACCGCGCCGATGATCTGCTGGACGGCCTTGCCGATGCGCGGCCCGAGAGCCCCTGGCACGACCTGGAGCTCGAACCGGCCGGCTGCAGCGAGATCACCCGAGAGCACGACCGACTTCACGTTCAGCTCGTCGGCGATGATCGACTCGAAGGGGCTCAGCACCTGGGCGTCGTCGGCGGCAACCGTGAGCGACGCCAACGGTTGCCGGACGCGGCGGCCGGACGACTTGCGGACCGCCGACGCCGCGCTGCACACATCGCGCACCCGATCCATCGCGGAGACGTGGGCCTCGTCGACGCAATGTCGTCGCCGCTGGGCCAATCGGTGAGATGGATGGAGCCGTTGCCGACGAGTCCTTCCCACACTGCTTCGGTGGTGAGCGGCAGGAGCGGGGCGGCAACCTGGCACAGCGTGACGAGCACGGTCCACAGAACGTCGAACGCTTCCGGGTCGCCGTCCCAGAAGCGCTCACGTGATCTGCGCACATACCAATTGGTGAGTGCATCGAGGAACGTGCGGATCGATGCGCACGCGCCGAAGAGGTCGTAGGCCTCGTACTGCGTCGTGACGTCGCGCACAAGCACACTCAGCTTGCCGAGCACATACTGGTCGAGCGGATCGCTCGATGTCGTGCGCCGCGATGCCGTATGCGCACTTGCGTTCGCGTACATCGTGAAGAACGAATAGGTGTTCCAGATCGGCAGCACGACCTGGCGGACGGCGTCGCGGATGCCCGTCTCGGTGACGGCGAAGTCACCGCCGCGAAGCACAGGCGAGGACATGAGGTACCAGCGCATGGCGTCCGAGCCGTAGGAATCGAACACGTGGTACACGTCGGGGTAGTTCTTGAGACTCTTCGACATCTTTGCCCCGTCGCTGCCGAGGACGATGCCGTGGGCCACGCACGTGTCGAATGCAGGTCGGTCGAACAGCGCGGTGGCCAGCACGTGCAAGGTGTAGAACCAGCCGCGCGTCTGGCCGATGTACTCGACGATGAAGTCACCGGGATAGTGGTGCTCGAACCAGTCCTTGTTCTCGAACGGGTAGTGAACCTGGGCGAACGGCATCGACCCCGACTCGAACCAGCAGTCGAGGACTTCAGGGACGCGTCGCATCATCGACGCACCCGTGGGGTCGTCGGGATTCGGCCGGACGAGATCATCGATGTACGGGCGGTGCAGGTCGGTCGGGCGTATGCCGAAGTCGCGCTCGATGTCGTCGAGCGAGCCGTACACATCGAGGCGCGGGTAGGCGGGATCGTCGGACTTCCAGACCGGTATCGGTGAGCCCCAGAACCGGTTGCGGGAGATGCCCCAGTCGCGGGCGTTGGCGAGCCAGTTGCCGAACACGCCGTCGCGCACGTGCTCGGGCACCCACGTGATCTGCTGGTTGAGCTCGACCATGCGGTCGCGGAACTTCGTGACCTCGACGAACCAGCTCGAAAGCGCGCGA
>JANLRD010000080.1:0-2238 GCA_031368215.1 Acidimicrobiia bacterium
CCGATGGTTCGGTCAGCGGCTGTGCACCGTGAGGAGTCCGTCGGCGTGCTGGGCCCGCAGAACCTTCTTGTCGAACTTCCCGACGCTCGTCTTCGGCACGGCCGGCACGAACGACCAGCGTTCCGGTATCCACCATTTCGCGACCCGTTCGGCGAGGAACTTCTGGACGTCGTCGATGAGCGCCTCATTGGCTTCCACACCCTCCCGGACGACGAGGCACGCCATCGGCCGCTCGTCCCACTTCGCATCGGGCACACCGATCACCGCAGCCTCGAGGATCTTCGGGTGAGCCATGATCACGTTCTCGAGGTCGATCGAGGAAACCCACTCGCCACCGGACTTGATGACATCCTTCGTTCGGTCGGTGATGCGCAGGTAGCCGAGTTCATCGAGCGTGCCCATGTCGCCGGTTCGCAGCCAGCCATCGCGGAACTTCTCCGGCGTTTCGTCCAGGTGGTACGCACCGGTGATCCATGGACCGCGGACTTCGATCTCGCCGATCGTCTTGCCATCGGTGCGCGCCACGAGGGCGTTGCCGGAAGGGTCCTCGGTGACGATACGGAGCTCGACACCGGGAAGGACGCGCCCGGCGAGGTCGCGGTAGTCCATTGCGTCCGCGGGATCGGCGTTCTTGTGCGGCTTGGCCAGTGAGCCGAGCGGTGAGGTCTCGGTCATACCCCAGCCCTGCATGATCTGCAGGCCGTACTTGTCGAGGAAGCGCTGCATGAGTACTCGTGGCACGGCCGATCCGCCGGCCGTGACGCTTCGCAACGACGAGAGGTCGATTGGATTGCGCTCGCCGTAGTTCCAGATGTCGTTCCAGATCGTGGGGACAGCCATCGTGACGGTCGGGCGCGTCTGCGCGATGAGCGCCGTGAGTGGAGCGGCCTGGAGGTACTGGGTCGGGAAGACGAAGTCGGCGCCGCAGAAGAAGCCGGAGTACGGCGAGCCCCAGGCGTTCGCATGGAACATCGGGACGATCACGAGGAGTCGGTCGGTTTCGTCGAGTCCGAGCACGGGTGCGCCCAGTGAGGCCAGTGAATGCAGATACGTGGACCTGTGGCTGTAGGCAACGCCTTTCGGATTGCCGGTGGTCCCCGACGTGTAACACATCGCCGCGGCGCTCCGCTCGTCGGGCTCGGCCCACGGGAACCGGGACTCTTCGGCGGCGAGCGCGTCGTGATAATCCGTCGACGTCGTGCCGGGAAACGCTTCCGTGAGCATCGAATGGTCGCCCGGTCCGACGACGAGGAAGTGGGTCACGTTCGGCAGCGTTCCGGCGACCTTGCACAGCAGGGGGATCAGCGATCCGTCGATGATGATCACGCGGTCGTCGGCGTGGTTCACCACGAAGGTCAGCTGCTCGGGGAACAGGCGGATGTTCAACGTGTGCAGCACCGCGCCCATCGACGGGATGGCGAGGTAGGCCTCGAGGTGCTCAGCATGGTTCCAGCAGAAGGTGCCGACGCGCTGATCACCATCGATGCCGATGCGCCTGAGCGCGTTGGCGAGACGCGCGGCGTTCGCGGCGATGTCGGCGTAGGTGTTGTGCTTCAACGTGAGCTGCCCCGAGTCCGCGTCATACGCGGTGAGGGTCTGCACCACGGAGTTCCGATGGACGGTCTCGCCCCGGCGGAGAATGGCGGTGACGGTGAGCGGGTAGTCCTGCATCGTGCTTCGCATACCGGAAAATCTAGTGGTGTGTCGCCCAATTGAGTTGGGCGAGTTTCGAGTCAGGTTCGTCGAGGGCAAGGACGCAGGAGGCACCGCTAGCCAGCGTCCTAACGGAACGACGAGGACGCCGCCATCGGCGAAGCTGGCCGCAAGGCGTCCCAGCGAAATGGGCGACACACCACTGGGGTCTCTGGGGTAGGACCGCTCAGTCGGTAGCCTCGCTGCTTATGTCTGGTGGACCGCTGATCGTGCAGAGCGACCGCACGCTGTTGCTCGAGGTCGGCCACGAGGACGCCCCGGCCTGCCGGCAGGCCATTGCGCCGTTTGCCGAGCTGGAGAAGGCGCCGGAGCACGTCCACACCTACCGGATCACTCCTCTCGCCCTGTGGAACGCCCGGGCGGCGGGCCATGACGCGGAGCAGTGCATCGATGCCTTCCTCAGCTATTCCCGCTACGACGTGCCGCAGGCGCTGCTGATCGACGTGGTCGACACGATGGGCCGCTACGGCCGGCTCGTGATCGAGAACGACCCGCTCTTCGGGCTGACGTTGCGCTCGCACGACG
>JANLRD010000082.1:0-47973 GCA_031368215.1 Acidimicrobiia bacterium
GGTGTGGTTTGGTGAACTCGAACGCCACACAGCAGCCGGGCACGGCACATGTCGGGTAGAGCGCTCGGAGGGCGCGTCGTTGTGCCCGGGATGCGAGGCGGGTGGTGCGTCCGAGGTTCATCTCCCCGGGGGCGTGGAGCACGACGCCGTTGTGGACGATCACGGGGTGGGCGTCGGCGCGCTGAAACAGGTCTTCGAGTGCCCGTGGTGGGAGTTCGACGGGGAGTCCCCAGTCGACGACGGGTGATCCACGGTTGGCGTCGAGGGTTTCTTGGCGGGCGTCGACGACCACGACGATCTCGGGCCGACCGAGCCTGCTCGGTCCGGTCGGGAAGAACGTCGACCATTCGTCGAGGTTGTGGTCGGTGTGGCAGTCGTCGCCCCTTGCGCCGCTGTCGCTTTCGTCTTGGTCGCACGACTTGTCCGACGACCCTTCCGGGTCGTTTGGAACTACCGTGAGACCGACGGACTGCTGTCGTTGCATGATGAGCGCGAGCAGCGCAAGGGCGCGGAGGTGGTCCTGCTTCGCACCCGGGTCGGTCGGGCACGTGGAGGGAACGCGTTCGGCGAACAGTGCGGCGACCATGGCCTGGAGATGGTTGTGCAGCATGACGCCGCTCAAGGGGTCGAATCGGCCCGACAGGCGGAACATGCCGGTTCGTTTGTCCGTCCAGGTTTGCAATGCGGTGTCGCGTCGTTGTTGGGCGAAGCGGGTCATGCAGTCGTCGTTCTCGAGTGCGCGTGCGGCACGGTTCAGTGTGCGGGCGAGGTCGTCGGGTGTGGCGTTCGTGGCCGCCGCTTGATCGATCAGTGCGGGCAGTGCTTCAGCGAACGCGTTGGCGTGCTTCTCGTCGATGGTGCGAAGGACTTTGGCAACGGTGTCGACGTGGGCGGCCTGGAGACGGCCAGACTGCAGTGGTCCTGTCAGCGAGGGAACCGCAGCGAGGGTTGCCGCTCGTGCGTAGACCCGGTCGCCGGCGTGGCGCGATCGTTGTGTTGCGGCTGCGAGTTCGGCGGGGGCGTTGTGGGCGAGGTCGTTGAGCCGGGAAGCTGCTTCGATCTCGATGGCGTCGAGGATGCCGCGTAGGCGTTGGACGCACGCGAGCGCAGTGATGATCGTGGACTTGTCGGCGGCCGCGAAGTGCACGCGGCGAAGCTCGCCCATGATGTCGTCTACTGCCGTGAAGTCCATACGTACAAGTGTACGAAGAAGGTATGACAATCGACGGTGAATCTCCGGCGGAAGGAGAAGATTTTCAAAAATTCTCTTTCCGTTGACTCGACACTTGGGGGTGCCCAGAGTGGAGGCGACTCCGAACGAGCGACCTCGTTCCCAACCATCGACGTTGGCCCTTCGCAGTCAGTTGATCTTGAGCATCAACCTGGACTGGCCGGTGGCTTGCTGGTAGACCTCGCCGACGCGACCGATGAGTTAGAGCCGGAGCATGGGATCGGTTTCGTTGCGCACGGTTGATACTCGGTTTGGAGGACGACGTCGCCGATTCCGTCGCACTCAGCTACTTGGATTGGTGTTGCGGGGTTCGCCGTGATCGCCATATCCGAGCAGCGGCCACCAGGGCAATGATCCCGCCGAAGCCCACTGCTGTTTGAATCAGCCACAGGCTATTGGCGAGCGCCCCTTTATCGTTTACGTCGAGGGCATTGCTGATTGTTGGGATGAGGAACCAAAGGACGAGTCCGGCGATGCCGACGACGAGTAGGGACTTGTGAGGTGCACTCTTTGACGAGAACATAGAGATTATCCTTGCGATTAGGGACAGGCCGAGCCTGCGCGTTCGGATGATATTTCGGACGAAGGAGAAATCTCGTCGTGGTAGCGGCGAAAGCTCCGACTCCATCGAAGCAGAAGCCCCCGCCGCGTGCATCGGCCGCGGGTATCCAATCGTGAGTCGTCCGATACGTTGCTGCGCGCAGATCGTCAGCATCTCGGCAGAGGCGCGCTACGCCTTTTGGCCGATGTAACGCCGGCGGCACTCCGGTACTGTTTGGTCGTGGCGAGTAGGCCGACGAAACCATCGGGGACAGACGCTGCTCTCGCTGGCGGACTGTTCGTCTTCGGAGTCGTTGAGATCACCATCACCGATCGTGCGGGCACGGCGATACTGCTCGTCGCCATGTCGCTGCAAACCTGGGCCCTTGTCTGGCGCCGGACTGCTCCGTTGGTGGCGGTCACACTGAGCGTCTTTGGGGTCGCGCTCGAATTGTTGACGGGCGCGACCGTCTCGGATGCAGCGGGGTTTCTCGGATTCCTGGTGTTGGCGTACTCGGTTCCCCGTTACGGGACGCGCGTGCACCAAATTGGTGCCGGAATGGTCCTGGTCGTTGGCGTCGCGATCCACGAGTTCGGGTCGGGCTACCCTTCGATTTCGGTTGCCCTTGTTCAGAGCGTCTTCGACGTATCAATCGGCGCAGCCGCTTGGGGAATTGCTGTGGCCGTTCGTCGCCGCGTTGCACTTTCGGACACATTGGGCTCAGAGAATGCGCTCCTGCTCAACGAGTGGGCGTCTCGCGAACACTCCGTCATTGAGGAGGAGCGCCGAAGAATTGCCCGAGAGCTGCACGACATCGTCGGTCATGGTCTCGCGGCGATCTCGTTGTCTGCCGGAGCTGCGGAGTTGGCCGGCACGTCGGCCCCGGCAGAGGTCGGCGATGCTCTGGCTGCGATTCGGCGAACGGCCCAGGACGCAGCTGGCGATGTGCGACGTCTCGTCGGCATTCTGCGCACTGATTCCGACCAAGTTCTTGCGCCTCAGCCGAATCTTGCGTCGTTACCTGAATTGATCCGATCAACCATGGCTGCGGGCCTACCGGTGCGCTTCACGACAACCGGTGAAGGCAAGACCTTGACCGCAGGCGTACAGCTCGCTGTATACCGAATCGTTCAGGAAGGTCTCACCAACGTGATCAAGCATGCCCCTGGGGCGCCAACACGCGTCGGCCTCCGGTGGTCGCCAGATTCATTGGTGATCGAGATCGCCAATGACGGTCCGATCATCGACCAGCGACCGGACCGATCGGGCCACGGCCTCGCCGGCGTCCGCGAGCGGGTAGAGCTCTACGACGGAACTTTCGACGCCAGCCCTCGCCCATCAGGTGGGTTCCGGCTCCAAGCCCGGCTGCCACTGCCATGAGTCCCACGCGTGTACTCATCGCCGACGACGAAGCAATCATCCGAGCTGGTCTTCGGTTGCTTGTGGGCACACAACCCGACATCACGGTCGTCGGCGAAGCGAACGACGGCGCTCAGGCCGCCGACCTCGCTCGCCAGCTCCGTCCCGACGTAGTACTCATGGACATCCGCATGCCGGTCCTCGATGGCATCGAAGCAACGCGCCGGATCAGCAACGAGGGTATCAAGGTGATCATCCTCACCACGTTCGACCTCGACGAGAACCTCTACCTAGCGATCCGTGCCGGCGCGTCTGGATTCCTTCTCAAGACCTCGGCGCCGGAAGACCTCCTCCACGGAATCCGAGTCGTAGCTCGTGGCGATGCGCTGCTCGAACCCGGCATCACCAGGCGTCTTCTTGCCGACTATGTCCGTCGACCCCGCGCCGGTGCTCCGTCGAGTCAAAGCATCGCGTCCCTTTCGAATCGTGAAACCGGGGTGCTGAGACTCATTGCGGCGGGAATGTCCAACGCCGAGATCGCAGGCCGCCTCTACCTGTCCGAAGGAACGGTGAAGACCCACGTCGCGAGCGTCCTCGCCAAACTCGGCGTGCGCGATCGCGTTCAAGCTGTCATCCACGCGTACGAGACAGGCTTCGTTCAAGCAGGCGACTCCATCGACCCGTAACGTCGGGCCGGCGACTCAGGCCATCGTCAACGAGACGGCTTCGGTCACCCTCGCCGCTTCTCGCTCGATCGAAAAACCCGGCAAGCATTGCACCGAGATGGTGGCGCGCCGGTCGGCGACGCCAACGTCCACTCGGCGAAGGTCGCCAATGATCTTGGCTGCCAGTGCGAACTCCATACGTGCACGTGTACGAAGGGGCTGTCACAACAAACAGCAAGATCAGCCGCGAAGCTGAAGGTTGGCGTGCCAGAGCCTCTCTGAGACCCGGCACGCGCACCTGGTCAGACCGAGAATTTCGAGTACGACTCTTTCGCCGCGAGGATCACGTGATCCTCGACCGCGTTCTCGCGATCGACGTTGGCTAGCGCGTACTCGGGTGACGTCACCATCGAGAGGAATGCGGCGCGCGACGGGTACCAGACCACGACGACCCAGTCCCAACGGCCATCGCCGAGGTCTCCGAAAGCCGCACCCTCAACGTGCCCGGCCCACAAGACGGTTCCGCCAACACCCTTGAGCAGTGGCATGTCCGCCTTGCTGTACCGGGCGTATGCGTCCCACCCGCTGCCGTTTCCATCACGCGATCGCTCACGGAAACGGACCAGGTTGACCATCACCACGGGACCGTCATCCGGCAGCGACGCCAGGAACTGATGATTGAGATCCTTTGGACCCTTCGACACCGATTGACTGTTTTCCTGTTCGTCCACCATGGCGCCAATCTACCCATGAACATTTTCGTGCCCGTTGTCCGGCGACCCCGGCGTGTCGGTTCCCCGAGTGGCTGGGTGCCACGATGTGGTGATGCGCAAGTTCGTGATCATGGGGGTGCAAGGCAGTGGGAAGGGCACCCAGAGCACGAAGCTGTGCGAGGCCTTCGGACTCGAACACATCAGTGTGGGTGACATCTTCCGCTGGAACATCGCCCACCACACCAAGCTCGGCGCACAGGTTCGGCGACTTGTCGATGCCGGCCATCTCGTCAGCGACGACATCGTTGCGAGTGTCGTCCGGGATCGACTCGAACAACACGACTGGAACCACGGGTTCGTGATCGACGGCTTTCCCCGTAACGTGCCACAGGCCGAGTTCTTCCTCGAGAGCTACGACATCGATGCCGTGATCGTGCTCGATCTGCCTGATGACGAAGTCCAGCGGAGGGTGCTGTCGCGACGGGTCTGTTCGCAGTGCGGGCTCGACTACAACCTGATCGCGCACCGTCCAGCGGTCCCCGACGTCTGTGACGTGTGCGGTGGAGGCCTCGAGCGACGCGAAGACGACACTCCCGAGGCACTGGCGCGAAGACTGGCCGACTACTACGCGAAGACCGAGCCGGTGATCGACGTGTTCGGCCGCAAGGAGCTGGTCGTCCGCATCGATGCCACGCCGTCCAAGGACGAGGTATTCGCCGCCATCAACGGTGTCGTCGGGCCGGACGGGTCCAGGTCTGTTCGCTGAGCAATCCGGTGTCTTGCGGCGCCCTTGCGGTGCATGAGTCGCTCCGCTCCGCACGGGAGTCGTATCCCCGCGGGAGCGACCTCGTGCCCACCACCACCTCGCCCCAAAGAGCCGTATTACGCTTTGTGATACGTTTTCGGGTATGTCTTCTGCGATTTCTGTGCGGCTTGATGACGAGGCGGAGCGGGCCCTGCGGGTGCTGAATGCGTGTGGGATGTCGACGTCCGATGCGATTCGGTCGTCGCTCATCGAGTCGGCGCGACGCGTACGTCGGAGCGAGTCGTTGGCGAAGGAAGTGGCGGAGTTGGAAGCCGACGAGGCGGATCGTGCGGAAATGCTCGAAGTTGCCGGTCTGATGGAGTCGTTGCGTGCAGCGAGGTGAGGTGTTCCGGATCAAGATCCCGAAGGGTCTGGGCCATCAGCAGCACGGGGTTCGTCACGGAGTCGTGGTGCAGGCCAACGAGTTCCTGCCTCGGTCGGTCGTGATCGTCGCTCCGACATCGCGCAGCGCTCGCCAAGCGTCGTTTCGTCCGCCGGTTGAGGTGGAGGGCGAGTCGACGCTGGTGCTTGTCGAGCAGCTCGGAGCGGTGGACGTGCAGCGTCTTGGGAAGCGGGCCGGCCGCCTCAGTGTCGCAGAGATGTGGAGTGTCGACGAGGCGCTCGCGACGTATCTCGGTTTGCATCAGATGTGAGCGTTCGCGTCAGCTCGCCGGTTCGCAGCGCGTCGCCGCCCGCACACAAGCACATCCGCACCGAACAACGCCGGAGCTACCTGCGAGTCCCACTCGATGCAGGCCCGACGGGTGCCCCGGGACCCCGGAAATGTGTGGTGCGCTCCGACGGGAGAGCTCTCGTGCGCGCGGGTGCAAGCGATCCGACGGCTACGGTCCTGGGCGTGCACTCCCGGATCACTTCTCGTCGCCAAGCAGCGGAAGCGTGCCGGCAGTGGCGATGAATACCTACGTGGCACTCCTGCGCGCCGTCAACGTCGGCGGGACCGGCACGCTTGCGATGACCGAGTTGCGAGAGATGTGCGAGAGCATCGGATTCATCAATGTTCGGACCTACATCGCCAGTGGCAATGTGGTCTTCGCCAGTGCGGCGTCGGCATCAGAGGTGCAAGCGTTACTCGAGGAATCGCTGGCGACCTACGCCGGCAAGCCCGTCGGGGTGGTTGTGCTCACCCCCGAAGAGATCGCGACCGTCCTGGCCGAGAACCCGTTTACTGATCACGCCCCGAACCACACGATGGCGATCTTTCTCGACGGCCCCCCGCCGCCCTCGGCGCTCGACCGCGTGACGGGCCGACAGAACGAGGACCTGGCCCTCGGACAACGCGTGATCTACGTGCACTACGGCGAAGGCATGGGCGGGTCGAAGCTCAAGATCCCCGGGGCAGCGAAGGGCACAGCCCGAAACATGAACACCGTTGCGGCACTCGTGAGACTGTCCGGCTGACAACGAGTCGGGCCGTGCGGTATGAGCGCGGTCGGGCACTCGCGGAAGCAACTCGTTGTTCACCTCTCCATCGGCACGCGCCGCCGAATCACTTCATGGCGTCGGCTCCGTTCGCCCAGGTCTCAACAATTCGTCACCCGATCATCGCTGTACCCAGGGTCCCTTCGTCACCGGACATGCGTCACCGCGGCGATCAACTCCGTTGTACTCGGGGCGCCTTCGAGCCCGGCGGGCGTGCGGTAGAGACGACACGACATCGATGGGTGTGTTCCGGGTTCGATGAAGGGGTCATGCCCGTCGATGAGGATTGTCGGCGAGCCGTGCATTCCGAGGGCGTGGGCCGCGGCGTCGTCGGTGATCACCCGCTCGGTGATCGCGGCGCCGCTCACGCCAGCGAGAGCGGTTGCCTCGATGATTCGTGCCATGGCGACCGCATGGTTCGGGCAGCCTGGCACCGAGAGCACTTCGATTCTCACGAGATCAACAGTACGGCCCGGTCTCGTCGGCGCGGGTTTATGACGAAACGCTGACGGCCGGACTGCGGGCAGTGCGTTGGGACGCTCGACTCGCTGCCGGATCTCTTGTGCATCCCGCCCATCACCTCTTCGAAACCGGCTCACGTGAACGGTTGACAGATCCTCTTCCCCAGCGTACTTTCCATAATAGTTAATTAGAGGGTACGGAAAGTTCGAAGGAGCACCGATGGCGACAGCGAACGAAACGCTCGACGACGCACGGCTCGATGAGACGTTCGCGGCCCTGGCGAACTCGACGCGGCGGGCGATCCTCGCCCGACTGGCTGAGGGCGCGGCAAGCGTGAACGAACTCGCCGCACCCTTCGAACTGACACTCCCGGCGATCTCCAAGCACATCAAGGTGCTCGAGCATGCCGGCCTCATCACGCGTGCTCGGCGAGCCCAATTTCGTCCGTGCGCGATCGACGCCTCTTCACTCGCCCTTGTCGCCGGTTGGGCCGAGCAGTACCGGCACATCTGGGATGACCGATTCGACCGCATGGACGACTACGTGCTTGCGCTCCAGAACTCCAAACACAGAAAGCGTGATGACCAATGACTGACACCAAAGACGTCCGGATCGAACGCACCTTCAACGCACCGATCGACCTCATCTGGGCGATGTGGACCGACGCCGAGCACTTCGCCAACTGGTATGGCCCCATGGGGGCCAAGATCCCGAAGGCCGAAATGGACGTCCGAGTCGGAGGCCGACGCCATATCGCCATGGCGATGGAGACCCCGCGAGGTCCAATGCAGATGTTCTTCGTCGGCGAGTACCTCGAAGTAGCCCCGAAGACCCGCCTCGTCTACACGGAGAGCATGGCCGACGCCGACGGCAGACCCATGACCGCCGAGCAGATGGGCATGCCCGCCGGCTCGCACATGGAGACCTCGATCGTGGTCGAGCTCGAAGACCTCGGCAACCGCACGAAGATGACCATGACCCACATCGGCGTTCCCGCGGACTCTCCTGGTGGGCAGGGCTGGGCGATGGCGATCGACAAGTTGGAAGCACGGGTCGCTGCACATCGCAGCTAACCGTGGCGGACAACCGTCGCCTGTGCCGGAGAACGACACTCGAGGCTCATGACCCCGAGGGACTTTCCGGCGCTGCATCGCCACCCCGAGCGGCATTCGATCAGCGCTACGACCTCAGCAGCATCGTCGACGCCTACCGCCGGGTCGACAGCGGTCACAAGCGCGGGAACATCGTCGTACGGCCGTACCGGCGCCGTTCACCGGTCGCGCCACGACGTCGGTCCGGGATCGACGGAATCCCGGTTGCGTTCTACCGTTGGGCCATGAGTTTTCGCGCCCTCGGCACCTACCTCGGACCGATGTCACTGACATGCGTTCTGGTCCTCGGCGCCTGCTCCTCGTCGTCCGGAACCACTGCATTGAACACTGCTGCGTCGGATACTGCTGCGTCGGACAATGCGCGAGCGTCGACCGGGAAGCTCGATCTCTCGGCGGTCGGGGGTATGTGCGAGGTGTTGACCACCGCCGAGGTGACCAAAGCGCTCGGGGTCAAGACCGCCACACCCGACGAGAGCGTCGGGGATTGCTACTGGGAGACGGACACTCCGCTGAAGAGCCTCAGCCTCAACAAGGATCCCGCGCCCGCGGGGTCCGATCTCGAGGCATGGAATCAGGCCCACAGCAACGTCAGTTGGAACTCCTTCGATCTCGGGACCGCCGGGTTCGCCGGCAAGATCATCCCCTCGGTCGAGTGGATCCGCGACGGATGGCTGCTCACGCTGACCATCGGTTGGAGCACCAAGGGCGACCCGATCCCGTTGGCCCAGAAGCTGGCCCGCCTCGTGGACGCCAAGTTCGCATCCTGACGCTGACGGGCACGGCGGCGACGTCGCCTGGTCGAGCCCGAAACCGGCGGGCGTGGTTCGCCCGTTCCCGATCGTGGTGAACAGCCCGTGGACGCGTGACCGGCGCGCCTTCACTGTCGTTGCACTGATCCCGCGGTGTTCATGCGGAACTCGATCGTGGTCTTGCCGACACGGCACGAGACGGTTGCGCCTACCGGCAGCCCGACGAATGCGGGCATGTCGCACGTCGCTCCGGTTCCCGCCAGGGACTCCAAACGCCGTTTGCTGACGACGGGGAACGTTGGCCGGGCGTCGAGGCCGCCGGTCGGCGTGAGGGTGACGAGCCATCCGACAAGGCTCTTGTCGAATGCCACCAGGCACTGCAGGGTGAGGCCGACCCTGGGCTTCTCCACGGGTGGGCAGCTCGGCTTGCCGAGCTTGGCAGCGAGCGCAGTGGCAACGGGCGTGGCGCTCGCTCTGACTGCAGCGCTCACCTGCGCGGCGCCCGACTTGCCGGTGAACGGGGCCGCCGTCGTCGTCGACGGTTTCGCTGACTTCGACGACGCGGCCAACGCCGGGAACACATTGACCGACATGCCCGCAACCACGAGAAGGGCCGTCGCGGCTGCAGCATGAGTCGGGGAACGGCGCACGCCACCAGCTTGCCCGCGATGCGCGGGTGACCTCGCCGTCGAACCTGGCCGCGGTCGGTGGAACGGGCGCATACGGTGGAGGGGTGCGAAGCGTCCGTGTCATCCCGTGCCTCGATGTCGATCGCGGCCGAGTGGTCAAGGGCGTGAACTTTGTCGGTCTACGCGACGCCGGTGACCCGGTCGAACTCGCGGCCCGCTACGACGCCGAAGGCGCCGATGAGCTCGTGTTCCTCGACATCACCGCGTCCTCGGACAACCGGGAGACGGTCTACGACGTCGTCGCCCGCACCGCGGAGACGGTGTTCATCCCGCTGACCGTCGGTGGTGGCGTTCGTACGGTCGATGACGCCCGACGCCTGCTGCGTTCCGGTGCCGACAAGGTGTCGTCGAACTCCGCCGCAGTGGCCCGTCCGCAGCTGATCGACGAGATCGCCACGGAGTTCGGCACCCAGTGCGCGGTTGTCGCCATCGACGCGCGTGCGTGGTCCGACGGCCGCCCCGGGTGGGAGGTGTTCGTGCACGGCGGGCGTACCCCGACCGGTATCGACGCCGTCGCCTGGGCCGACGAAGTGGCCCGCCGCGGTGCCGGCGAGATCCTGCTCACCTCGATGGACCGCGACGGCACCCGCGACGGATTCGATCTGCCGCTCACCCGTGCGATCGTCGACGCCGTCGACATCCCGGTGATCGCCAGCGGAGGAGTCGGCTCGCTCGATCACCTCGTCGACGGGGCCTTGATAGCGAGGGCCGATGCCGTGCTTGCCGCGTCGATCTTCCACTTCGGTGAGCACACCATCGGCGAAGCGAAGGCGGTGCTTGCCGCCGCGGGCGTCATCGTTCGTCCGCTGCAGCACTGAACGGCTCCGCCGAATCGCCTGCCGGCAACGACAGCGAAGCGAGGTCGATGCCGAGCAGTGGGACCGATGCGGACGTGATGATCGCGAGCTCCTGCACCGCACGGGTCAATGCCACGTAGAGCACTCTTGCGCCGCGGTCCTCGGCGATGATGAGTGAAGGCTCCACGACGATGACGTCGTCGAACTCGAGTCCCTTCGACGCCCGGGCGCTGATGAGCGACACGCCACCGGCCAGCACCGCTTCGGCAATACGTCCGTCAGTGAACGCAGCGCCCCTCGCCGTGAGGGCCGCCGCGAGATTGTCGAGGAGCACCTCGGGGCACAACACCGCGAGCGAGGCGCGAGTGGACTGTCCGGCGAGTGACGCGGCCCGCTGAACCGAAGCATCGATCGTTGGTGCCGCGACGATCGCCGGAACCCGGCCCTGCTCACGGACTGACTTGACCGGGCGCACGTTCGGCGCGGCGACGGGCAACAGGCGATTGGCGACGTCGAGGATAGGTGCCGGAACGCGGTAGCCCATGGTGAGCTCGGCGACGCGTCCGCGTGGAGGTCGACCATCGGTCAGACGGAGCTCCGCGAGTGCATCGTCCCAGCGTTCCTGACCGCCGACGGCCGTCGACTGGGCGAGGTCGCCGAGGACGGTGAGCGATCGGGCGGGGGAGCGGCGGGCGATCAACCGGAACTCCATCGCCGAGAGGTCCTGTGCTTCGTCGACGACGATGTGCGCGAATGTGCGGCTCACTCCCGAGATCAGCGCTTCGGCCTCATCGAGCAGCGCCAACTCCGGCCGGCTCCACCGCTGCTCGGCAACCGCGGCCGGAATGCTCCGCCGCAACATCGTCTGCTCTGGGGGGGACAACACGCCTGTTGCGGCGTTCGCGAGGGCGGCGCGACCTGTAAGAAGCGAACGGACGACGCTATGCGCGCTGAGGTTTGGCCACAGGCGGTCGATCCAGGCCTTGAATGGCTTTCCGGTGCGAAGGTCGTCGGTGAAGCCGACGTTGCGAGCCGGATCGGCATGGGTACGAGCGCTGAATGATCGCCAAGCCGCCGCCACGAGCTGATCGCGCAGAACATCGCGGCCGACGTTGGTCGGCAGGCGTCGCCCCCGGACGTCGTCGAGCTGGATCTGCACCTCCTCGGCCGTCAGACGGGCGATTCCGAAGATTGTGGGCGCTTCGAGCGGCACAACGTCGCGTCCGATGCGAGACGAGACAGCGGCGCCGATCACGAGTGCCATCCTGCCGTCGCCCTTGAGCGACGCAATCTCGGGAGGATCGACGTGACCCAGACGGTATCGGCGCAGGAGCAGCTCGACGGTGGTCTGCACGACGCTGCTCTCCCCGAGCGACGGAAGCACCTCGGAGATGTAGGCGAGGAACAGCGGGTTTGGCCCGACCACCAGCAGGGGAGCGCGTCGGAACAGCTCGCGGTGCTCGTAGAGGAGGAACGCGGCGCGGTGCAGGCCGACGGCCGTTTTCCCCGTGCCCGGCCCACCCTGGACGACAATCAGATCACCCAGGGGAGCACGGATGATCTCGTCCTGCTCGGCCTGGATCGTGGCGACGATGTCGCGCATCGCGCCCGAGCGCGCCCGGTCGAGCTCGGCCAGGAGCGGGTCAGGGACCCCACCGCCCTCGGCATGCGCGTCCGGATCGTCGAAGTGCTCGTCGAAGAACCCGGCGAGAACGTCTGCGTCGGAGGCGAAGCGCCGACGAAGTGTGAGGCCGAGCGGATCCGCCCACGTGGCCCGGTAGAACGGCGCACTGACTGCAGCGCGCCAGTCGACGACGACGGGGTTCCGCTCGAGGTCCTCCACGTGGCGCCGGCCGACGTAGTACCGCGCCCCGTCCTCGTCGTCGATGCGACCGAACGAGAGAGCGCCGGCACCACGCCGCAACGACACCAGGCGTTGCTCCAGCACGGAGTGGATGGCCTTGGCGTCGAAGGCCGTATCGAGGTGGGCGTCGTGCTTCGCCTGGCGCAGGGTCGCCTCGGCCCGTTCGCGCATGGCCACGAGACACGCCTCGGCGTGGGCGAGCTGCGCCCGTTCGGCGAGGAGTTCGGTTGGCAGCTCCTCGGCGGCGTCGTGCATAGGGGCAGACGACACTATCCGGTGTCGCCGCCGGAGGGAGGGGTCATTCGTTGCTCGGATACGGTGTCGGGCGTGACGTTGACGACCGAAGGGCGGGTGTTCGAGGCCGTGCAGCTGGAGCGTGTGTTCGCCGACTCGAAGGGCTTCGTCGACGCCCTTCCTCGGTTCGACGACGCCGTGATCGAAGAGTGGTTCGACAGCCTCACCCGGCCGCTGGATCGCGATACGCTGCTTCGCTTCGTCGACGAAAACTTTGCGCTCCCTGCGCCGTCGTCACCCCGTCAGCCGTCGCGCGTTTCCGTGGAGGAGTACCTGCACGACCAATGGCCGATGCTCCTACGTACGCATACGACCGTGCCGCCAGGAAGTTCACTTCTTGCGCTTCCACACCCGTACGTGGTCCCCGGTGGGCGATTCGATGAGCTCTTCTACTGGGACACCTTCTTCACCGGTCTTGGACTTCTTCGCCACGGCCATGTCGAACTGTTCACCGGGATGGTCGACAACCTCGTCTTCCTGCAGGAGTCGATCGGCCACATCCCCAACGGCAGCCGCACGTACTTGGCGTCGCGGAGCCAGCCACCGCTGCTCACGTCGATGGTGCGGGCGTTGATGGGTGCGGGTGTCAACGGTCATCGTTACCTTCCCGCCCTGCTGCGCGAGCATGCGTTCTGGACGATCGGCGACCGAGTCGTCCCACTCGGCGGATCAACAGCGGCGCGCTACTTCGATACGCTCGACACCCCGCGACCTGAATCGTTCGCCGAAGATGTGCACTTGGCCGACGGGGCGCGTCGCGGCGAAATCCTCCGCAACCTGCGCGCCGGAGCAGAGTCCGGTTGGGACTTCTCGTCACGATGGTGCGGCGACCCGATGGACCTCGCCACCATCGAGACGACGCACGTGATCCCGGTCGAACTCAACGTGCTGCTCGTCGAACTGGAGGCGTTGATCGCCGAACTCCTCCTTGCCGCGGGCGAGGAGATTCGGGCTGAGGGTTTCCGTGTTCGGGGAGCGGAGCGCGCCGCGCTGGTCCGTGAGCATTTCTGGGACAGCGAGCTGGCGTGGTTCGTGGACCTCGACGTGCGCACAGCCGCGCGCCGACCGGCGATGACGCTCGCCGGAGTTCTCCCTCTCGTGACACGGATCGCCAGTCCCGAGCAGGCGACCGCGGCGGTACGGACGCTTCGCGATCGGTTTCTCGCTCCCGGAGGGCTGCGCACGACCCTCGTCAATTCGGGCCAGCAGTGGGATGCCCCAAACGGCTGGGCTCCGCTGCAGTGGTGGGCGGTGGAAGGTCTGCGGGCATACGGTTTCGAAGCCGATGCGGCCGAGGTCGCCGATCGGTGGATCGATACCTGCCGTCGACGGTTCCTCATCGACGGAGCATTGCTGGAGAAGTACGACGTGGAAGAGACCGGCCGTGAACCAACGGGTGGCGAATACGAGGTGCAGGCCGGCTTCGGATGGACCAACGGCGTGCTCATCGATCTGCTGGCCCGGGGCTACGGGCGGCCCTGAGCGCTCGACCGCGTTGCTATGCGCCTTCGGAAGTAGCGTGGAGTACGTGGCAAGTGCAGAAACAAAACTGGCGATCACGATGCTGTCCGATCGGGTCCTCGTCCAGATCCCGGCCTCCGATAGCGAGCGGATCTCCAAGGGGGGTCTGCTCATTCCCTCCACCGCGCAGCTCTCCCGACGCCTGGCGTGGGCCGAGGTGGTGGCCGTCGGGCCGAGCGTCCGGCTCATCCAGCCCGGCGACCGCGTGCTGTTCAACCCCGAGGACCGCTACGAGGTCGAGGTGAGCGGCGAGGACTATCTTCTGCTGCGCGAGCGCGACATTCACGGCGTCGCCGCCGACCGCATCGACGGCACCACCGGTCTCTACCTCTGACGTTCGCACGGAACGAGGCTGTGCAAAACCGGCCTTTGGGAACGAAGTGCCCGTTGGTACGGTTGCACCAGATGCCGCTTCGGCCAAGATCGACGAGGAGCACTCCATGACCGCAACATCCACCCTCACCTACACCGTCTCGGGGATGACGTGCGGGCACTGCGTCGCCGCGGTGAATTCCGAGGTGCGTGCCGTTCCCGGGGTCACCGACGTGGCGGTCGATCTCGATACCAAAGCCGTGGTCGTCAGCGGCACATCGCTCGATGACGCGGCGATTCGCGCGGCTATCGACGAGGCGGGCTTCGAGGCGTCGGCCTGACGCCCCGTGGACGATCGCTGACGGCGTCGACGGTTCGGTCGACCTCCAGCCGGGCTCTTTGCCAACTGTGTGATCGCGGTTACAGACGCCGTTCCGGTCATGCGTCATCGTGAGGTGGTCGGTGCGTGGGCACCGCGCTTTTCGAGGAGGAAATGATCATGCTCAGCCACGTGAACGATCTCGACGCCATCCGCGCCCTGATCCAGTTGTACATCGACGGATCCAACGGCGACGGCGACAAGATGCGGCAGGCGTTTCATCCGAATGCGTGGATGTTCGGCCACATCGGAGCCATGGACACGTATGAACCGATCACCGAATTCACCGCGATGGTCGAAGCCCAGCCGGGCTTTGCCGGCCCGAACTACAAGGCAGTTGTGCGAACCATCGATGTCGTCGCCGATGCGGGCGTCGCGGTGCTCGTCGAGACCGACTATCTCGGCTGTGACTTCGTCGACTACTTCACCGTGGCCCGGATTAACGGGCGCTGGTGGATCACCAACAAGACCTACGCCCACACCGGCGGGGAGCTGCCGGCGGAATAATCCGGACGGTCGAGTCGCGGCCGGCGTGGTTCGCCGGTCCACCGAGTTGCCGGTCCACCGAGTTGGTGGCGGGGTGCTGCTACCGTCGAAGGATTAGCCTACCGACCGGTAGGTAGGGACCATTTCCCCTGGAGATCCACCATGCTTCCCCGACGCGCCGGTCCGCTCACGTCCTCTCTCCGCGTTCCTCGGACCTGGAAGGCGTCGGCCCCGTTCCTCATCGCCAACCTCGTGCCGTTGCTCGCGGTGTTCACCGGCGTCACCCGCAAGGCCCTGATTCTTGGGGCCGTGCTGTATGTGACCAGGATGTTCTTCATCACCGCCGGGTACCACCGGTATTTTGCCCATCGGGCTTATCAGATGCGGCGCATCCCGCAGTTCCTGATGGCGTTCGGTGGTCTGACGGCAGTCCAGCAGGGCCCGCTGTGGTGGGCGTCGCACCATCGTGACCATCACCGCTACACCGACACCGAGCGCGACCCGCATTCGCCCCAGCAGGGCTTCTGGTGGAGCCACATCGGCTGGATCATCTCCGGTCGCTTCGACGAGACCGACTATGAAGCAATTGCCGACTTCTCCCGTTTCCCGGAGTTGCGATGGCTCAACTCCCACGACTGGGTCGGACCGGTCTCCCTCGGTGCTCTGAGCTTCCTGATTGCCGGCTGGAGCGGGCTGGTCGTCGGCTTCTTCGGTTCGACGGTGCTGCTGTGGCACGCCACGTTCTCGGTGAACTCGTTCGCCCACCTCTTCGGCGGGCGGCGCTACGCCACCACCGACTCGAGCCGGAACAACTGGCTGATCGCCGTGCTCACCCTGGGCGAGGGCTGGCACAACAACCATCACCACTACCCCCGAAGTGCCCGCCAGGGATTCCGGTGGTGGGAGCTCGACATCAGCTACCAGGTCCTGCGCGTCCTGCAGATGCTGCGCATCGTGCGGAATCTCAACCAGCCTCCGGCGGCGGCAAAGGCGTCATCGCGTCTCGCCGATGGAGCCCCCGATCTCGGCATGCTGCGCTACCACCTCAGTCGCGCCGCGTCCATCGCCGGAGCCGTGCCGACCGGCGCGGAACTGCTGGAGCTCATCGAGTCGACCGCCAACAAGGCGGGGACCATCGTGCGCAGCCGACGTGGTTCACGAACCCAGCCCGACTCCGGAAGCGTTCCCGGCTGAGGCAGCACGCTTCGTTGGAACGGCCGAAATTTCGCGTCGGCCGCCGGTTCGCCAAACGACGTCGCCGAAGTCCCGTGGTCGCCGCACATCCGCCCGTCGTGGCCGCACATCGCAAGAAATCGGCCAGTTCAAGGCGCGAAGGGCTCGATGTGCGGCAAGAAGGGCTCGATGTGCGGCAAGAAGGGGTCGATGTGCGGCGGTAGAAGGGGTCGAGGTGCGGCAAGGGGCCTTCTATCTGCGGCGGGGAGGCGTCGATGTGCGTCAAGGGGGCCTCGATGTGCGGCAGATGGTCGTCGCCGCAGATCCGTCAGGCGTGCCAGCGGACCCACTGGCCGTGGAAGCCGCATTCGGCCAGGAGGGCCGGTGTGCCGTCGGGGGACCTGCCGTCCCAGTAGCGGAGCTTGAGGGCGGCGTGGGCACGATCGGGTTCGTGGGGCTCGAAGGACATCCAGGCCAGGGGCGCGTCGGGTGTGACCGTTGCGCCGACGGATTCGATGAGTTGGGTGATGCGGGCCCGCTCGTCCTTGTCGATGTACTGCCACACGATGGAGTGCATGATCACGGTGACGGCCCCCTCGGTCCGTTGCGTGAGTTCTCGGCCGAGCCAGCTCTCCGCATTGCCCTGCTCGACACGCGCTGGGGTCCTCCGGGCGATCTCGATGGCGGCGAGCGTGCGTTCGCGACGGTCGAGCTGATCGGGCCAGAGGAAACCGAGCAGGTGGAGCGCGCCCTCATCCGTCGTTGGATCGATGGGCTCGGGGTCGCATCCGGCACGGTCGACGATGATCGCTTCCGACGCCTGTGGGGTCCGATCGCCCCAGCGGTCGACGATCTCGACCGCGCTGGCCGCATCGCCGATCGACCAGCCGTCCTGGGCGAAGCGGAAGCGGTCGAGTCGAAGGTTCAGCCCGGCGCTGGTGCCGATCTCGCGCAGCGAGACCGGGAGCCCGGCGAGCAGGGAGATGTGCGCGAGACCGGGGTACAGCGCCGAGGTGCGGACCACTTCGTTCGTCTGCACGCCCCAGTCGAGCTCGGCGCCGATCCGCTCCCTCTGCTGAGCCGTTGCCGCCAGGAAGTCCTCGCGTAAGGTCGACCCCGGTGCGCCGCCGCACGAGGGGTAGTGGCGGGCCAACGCGGGGGAGTCGCCGCGCAACGCGGAGCGATGGAGGGCGGCGAGGAACCGGAGCGGCGAGGCCAGCCCGAACCGGAGGTGGGCGTGCTGCGTCATCGCCTCCCACACCGGACCACCCGACGCGACGTCCTCGGCACCGTAGCGGCAGAGCTCGCCGTAGAGCGCTGACCCGATGGTCTCGCAGCCAGCGACCTGGAACGCGAACTCGTCGGCCAGTTTCCTGCGCAGCTCTGGGGTGGTCATGCACCAATGTTCGGCGAATGGCCTGTGGACCACAAGGTTGATTTCGATCAACACCGCAGCCTCGGGCCCCTTCGAACCGGTCAGCCGGGAAACGCACGGGTCACGCCACACCCCGCCGGTAGGGTTGACGGCGATGTCGTTCACTGCTGTTCCCCTTCGTGCCACCGACGAGCAACTCGCCGCAGTGCGCTACAACGAGCACGGGCTGGTGGCCGCCATCGTGCAGGACGCCACCAACGGCCAGGTGCTGATGATGGCCTGGATGAACGCGGAAACGCTCCGCCAGACAATGGACGAGGGCCGAACGGTGTTCTGGTCGCGATCACGCTCCGAGGTGTGGCGCAAAGGGGACACCTCGGGAGACCGGCAGTTCGTCCATCGGGCGTTCTACGACTGCGACGGTGACACCCTCCTCTTCGTCGTCGACCAGGAAGGCCGCGGCGCATGCCATACCGGTGAGCGCACCTGCTTCTACCGGGGCTTCGGCCGCGGGGCCGCGGCATCTTCCCAGGCCGACTCCTGGGCGGGCTGACGACATCGTGGACAAGCTGAATCCTCAGCTGCCGGAGTTCCTCGCGCTCGCCGCGACCCACACCGTCGTCCCGGTGTGGCGCGAGATGATGGGTGACCTCGAGACCCCCGTTGCGGCCTTTGCGAAACTTGTCGGCGATCGACCGGGTTTCCTGCTCGAGTCGGTGGAGCACGGTGGCCGATGGGGTCGGTTCTCGTTCGTCGGTCGCAACGCCGCGGCCACTGTCGTTTCCCGCCGCGACACGAATGGCGTCGCCACCCTCACCGTGACGAACGGCGCGCTGCCGATCGCCGTTCCGACCGACAAAGGCGTCCTCGCCTGTCTCGAAGGCCTTCTCGCCCATTACCGCGGCCCGCAACACCCGGATATCCCCCCTCTGACCGGTGGGATCGTCGGGTACTTCGGCTATGACACCATCCGGGAGATCGAGCGCCTCCCGAACCCTCCTGAGGATCACACAGGGCTCCCTGACGCGGTGTTCTCGGTGGTCGGTTCGGTCGCCGCGTTCGATCACTGGCGGAGCCGGGTGTATTTGATCGACAACGTGCTCACGACCGGCAATCCCGACGCGGACGCGCGGGCCTACGAAGCGGCTCGTTCTCGCATCGACCTGATGGCGGCCGATCTCGGCAAGCCGCTGTCGTACACCCTGGTTCCTCCACCCGACTCGAATGATCCCCGGCCCGACACCACGCCGAGCGTCTCGCCTGAGCAGTACAAGCGCGCCGTCGAGGTGGCCAAGGAGTTCATCCTTGCGGGTGACATCTTCCAGGTCGTGCTCGCCCAACGGTTCGATCTCGCTCTCGAGGCCGACCCCTACGACGTGTACCGCGTGTTGCGTCTCGTCAACCCGAGTCCGTATATGTACTTACTTCGCAACGAAGAGGTCACCGTCATCGGCTCGTCGCCCGAGCCGATGGTGCAGCTGCTCGACGGCAAGGTGATCTCCCGTCCGATCGCCGGCACCCGACGGCGGGGCAAGACCGAGGAGGACGATCGCCGTCTCGCTGGCGAGCTCAAGGAACATCCGAAGGAAGTTGCCGAGCACGTGATGCTCGTCGACCTGGCCCGCAACGATGTCGGTCGCGTCGTCGATTTCGGAACGTGCACCGTTGAGGAGCTGATGACGCTCGAGTACTACTCCCACGTGATGCACCTCACCTCACAGGTCACCGGCCGACTGCGAGCGGGACTCGGTCCGATCGATGTGTTGCGGGCCACGTTCCCGGCCGGCACGGTCAGCGGCGCGCCGAAGGTGCGGGCGATGGAGATCATCGATGAGCTCGAACCGTCGCGACGCGGACCGTATGCGGGTGTGGTCGGCTACTTCGACTTCGCCGGCAACCTCGACACCGCAATCGCCATTCGCACGATGTTCGTGACGCCCGATGGCCGTGCGTCCGTGCAGGCGGGCGCAGGCATCGTGGCCGACTCCGACCCGCAGGCCGAGCACGACGAGTGCGTGTTCAAATCAGCGGCGTTGCTGGCGGCGGTGCCGGCGGCACGAAGGATGCGAAAAGTGAAGGAGCGGTCGTGAGTGTTGTGGAGTCGATGGTGTTGCGAGCAGTCGGAGCGCAGCGGAGATGCGCAGCGCCGATGAGCAGAGTGAAGGAGCGATCGTGAGTGTTGTGGCCGCAGAAGTGCAGGCCGTGCTGGATGGAACGGTGACGGCGACGCTCGTTCGGGACGTGATTGTGGCCGACGGCGTCGACACGGTGAAGTTCCTGCACTCGCAACTGTCCCAGGACATCGTGTCGATGGCCGTCGGTGAGACGCGATGGTCGTTTCTGCTCCAGCCGACGGGGAAGCTCGTGGCGCTGGTCCGCGTGGTTCGTTCTGCTGAACACACCGTCGAGCTGGACACCGACGCAGGACATGGCGGAGCGGTTGTCGAGGCGCTCTCGCGATTCAAGATCCGCACGAAGTGTGATCTCACTCTTCGTCCCGCCGTGACCTTCGCCGCGTCGTGGTCCGAGCGGCTGCCGGTTCTGGTGGAGGGTGAAGCTACCTTGCCCGAAGCCGTGTCCGAAGTGTGCGCCATCGTCCGTGGCTTTCCGCGCTGGGGGAGAGAGCTCGACGATTCGACGATTCCGAACGCAACCGGTCTGGTCGACCGGGCCGCCAGTTTCACCAAGGGTTGCTACACCGGACAAGAGCTTGTCGAGCGGATCGATTCACGCGGAGGAAATGTGCCCCGCCGCCTCGTCGGCGTCGTTCTTGGGGCATCACTCGACGAGCTCGGCGACGAAACCGGGCTGCTGGTCGACGGTTCACCGGCCGGTGAAATCACATCGATCTGTACCGATCCGCGCACGGGGTCTGCTGTCGGTCTTGCCTATGTGAGCCGAAGCGTCGACGAGTCGTCGCCCCTTTCCACTGCGACTGGACGCGTTGCCCGGGTCGTCGTCCTGTCGTGACCTTACGTGGGTGGTGCACGGGTGCAGTGGTATGCGCGCTGGTGATGTCGGCAGTCGCCGGATGCACAAGCAAGGTGGAGATCACCTACCCCGAAGTTCCGACCACCTTGGCCCTGCGCCCGTCGACGAGCACCACCATCGGTCCTGACCGGTCGATAGAGACCCTGCTCCCGCCGCTCGATTCGACGCCACCGATTGCGACGACCACTGTCGCCTTCGGCGAAGGGACCGTCACCGTGGAGGGCACGGTAGAAGACCCTGATGGCCCCGTGGCCGGGGCGACGGTCCGTTTCGAGCGCCTCGTGGGGGAGCAGTCGGCGGAGCGGTCCGTGATCACCGATGAGGCCGGCCGCTTCACCCTGCCGAACGTCGCCGGAGGGCGCATGAGCCTGCGGGCATGGAAGGTCCCCGACCTTGCGATGGCCCGCAACATCGTGGTGTTCGCGTCGGGTACGACGACGGTCACGCTCACGGTTGATCGATTCGCCACGACCGACGTCCGTTGGGCGGCGTCGCCGGCGAGCCCAATCGAGGGTCAACCGGTGAACCTCGTCGTGCAGGTGAGCCGTCGGCTGGTCAACGACGACGGTGTGATTGGCTTCGAACAGATCACCGGCATGGCCGTTCGACTTGTGCCGCTCGGCGCGCTCCAGCCCGAAGGTGCCGATGAACGGCTGACCGATGACACGGGGCGAGCGTCGTTCCCGATGCGCTGCAATGCCGTCGGGCCGGCCACCCTCCGCGCCCAGCTCGCATCGGGCGAAGATGCCACCCTCGAACTCCCGTCGTGTGCGGCGATTCCCACCACGACCACCAGCACGATCACTCCGCCGGAGTCAACCGTGCCGCCGATCCTCGTTCCTCCGGCCAACGGCCAGGAGACGACGACCACCGGAGTCCCTGTGGGCTCGCCGGTCTGACGGCCTGAGCCGCTCGGCTACGAACCGGACACTCAGCGACCGGCGGGATCGGTCGTCGGGACGCGGACGATGAAGGTGGTGCCGTCCGGCGAGGTCTCGGCGTCGGCAGTTGCGCCCATGGCCTCGACGAGCTCACGCACGATCGCCAGGCCGAGCCCCGATCCGATCTGTCGGGTGGGCCGTCGATCAGATGTGTACATACGGTCGAACACGTGGGGGAGATCTTCCGGCGCGATGCCCGCTCCGTCGTCGCTGATGCGGATCTCCGACGCGCCAGGTGCCTTGGAGCCGAGCGAAACGTGCACGCTGTGACGAGCGAACTTGCACGCGTTCTCCAGCAGGTTCGCGAGCACTTGTTGCAGGCGGTCGGGGTCGGCGAACGCCCGCACACCGTCTTCGGCGTCGAGGGTCAGCTCGAGATCGTCCTGAGCGGCCCGCGGCAGAAAGCCGTCGGCGGTGTCGGTGACGAGGTCGGTGAGGTCGATCGGCTTCGGGTTCAACGTGAAGTTCTTCGACTCGAGCTTGGCCAGTTCCAACAGGTCGCGCACCAGACGTTCGAGCCGGCGGGACTCCGACGCGATCACCTGCGCGGCCCGCTGGGGGTCGGGCGCCGAGCCATCGGCCATTGCCTCAGCGAAGCCCTGAATGGAGGTGAGCGGCGTGCGCAGGTCGTGCGACACCGAGAGGAGGAACTGGCGCTCCTGGTTGCGGGCGCGGCCGAGTGCCTCGGCCATACGATCGAGGTCACGCAGAAGCCCGCCGATTTCGTCCTGGCGACGAGCCGCCTTCTCGGTGCTCGAGCCCTTCTCGGTCACGCGCACCGAGAGGTCGCCAGAAGCGATGCGCTTCTGGGCCAGGGTCGCCTCAGTAAGCGGACGACTGATCCGGCGGGCCACCGCGAGCGCGGCGAGGGCGGCGAGCGCGAGCGCGATCGCCGAAGCCGTGCCGATGGCGAAGAGCACCTGCCGAGGCGAGTCGGGAAGGGGACGGCTCAACAGGAGCGTGTCGACGGTTCCCTTCGGGTCCCGTCGGATGCGGACGGCGGAGTATGCCTGCCGGCCGAGGATGCCACTGATCGCCCCTCCGTCGGCAATGACCAAAAGGTCCTTCGGGTTGATCTCCTCGGTGATCTTGAGGGGCGCACCTCCGGCCTGCAGCGGGGTTCCGTCGGCGAGGAGCACCGGCGGCGCGGCAACAAGGCCGAAGCGGGTGGTGTTCTCCTTGCGGTCCGGATCGGTCTTCGGGTCGACGAAGCGCCACACCGATGCCGTCTCCAGCCCGAGTGCCTCCTTGACGGACTGGAGACCGTCGAAGCTCGTGGCCTGGCCGCTGCGGACGAGCCGCTCCGCCGAGAGCGTGAGGTTACGGACCGTGGTCGTCCGATCAGAACGAGTGATACCGAGGAACGAAGCTGCGGCGGCAACACTGAGCGCGATCGCCACGGTACCGACGATGACGAAGATGAGCCGGCGTCTCATCTACGTGATCGTTGGTGCGGGCGGCCTTGGCCGCGTCAGTTCAGTCGGTAGCCGACACCGAAGACGGTCTTCAGCTCGAACCCGTCGCCGAGCTTCTTGCGGAGCTGGCGGACGTGGACGTCGACCGTGCGCTCATCGCCGAACCAGCCCGGGCCCCACACGCCGTCGAGGAGTTGCTGGCGGGAGAGGACGAGGCCTTGATTGGAGGCGAAGAAGGCGAGGAGGTCGAACTCGCGGGTAGCGAGCGACGCGGACGACGTGCCCACTCGGACCTCGCGGCGGGCGATATCGACCTCGATGTCGCCGATGGTGATGCTCTCGGGGCGCTCCTCCTTCGTCGGGGTGGCGTCGAGGCGGCGGAGGATGGCCTTCACCCGGGCGACGAGCTCACGCGGCGAGAACGGCTTGGTGATGTAGTCGTCGGCGCCGAGTTCGAGGCCGAGGATGCGGTCGACCTCGCTGTCGCGGGCGGTCAGGAACAGGACCGGAACAGTGCTCTTGGCCCGCAGGCGCATGCACACGTCGAGTCCGTCGAGATCGCCGGGGAGGCCGACGTCGAGGATCACTGCGCGGGGACGCTCCCGGTCGATCGCGGCGAGCCCTGCCTCACCGGTGGTGGCCTGGATGACCCGGTACCCCGCCTGGCGTAGTGACATGTCGAGCAGATCGGCGATGTGGGCGTCGTCTTCGACGACGACGATGGTCCCGTGGTCGTTCGTTGCCATGGCGAACATGCTGGCACGTCCCCGCCAGCGGGCGGGGTACCTCGACGCCGCAAGCGCGCCCGGCAGGTGCCGCGCGTAACGAGCGGGGTCGTGGAGCGTGGTCCACGTGGGCCAGCTTGCTCGCTCGGGCCCGCTCACTGTTCTTTCCACGGTGTTCCCTGGCCCGAGCGAGTGTCCCGGCCCACGACCTGTTTGCCGGGCGGTACCGTCGTTGGCGTGAGCGCAGTGGCCGGCACCTATCTCGAACGGATCGTGAACGCCCACCGGGCCCGTGTCGCGGCTGACGAACGAGATCTTGCCTCCGTCCGGGAGGCTGCACGCGAGGTGGCCGCTCCGGCCAGGGGTTTTGCCGCTGCGCTGCGTTCGCCCGGACTCAGCGTCATCGCCGAGGTCAAGCGGCGCTCTCCGTCGAAGGGACCCCTCGCGCCCGACCTCGACGCCGCTGTCCTGGCCACCGCGTATCGAGATGGTGGCGCGGCGTGCCTGTCGGTGCTGACCGACGTCGACCACTTCGGCGGCTCCGTCCATGACCTGCAGGTCGCCCGGGTGGTATCGGGGCTTCCGGTGCTCCGCAAGGACTTCACCGTTGGAGAGATCGATGTGTACGACGCCCGGCTGATGGGTGCCGACTGCGTGCTGCTCATCGCTGCCGCTCTTGACGACGACGAGCTCCTCCGGTTCCATCGGGCGGCCGTGAGCGTCGGCCTCGATGCGCTCGTGGAAATCCACGATGAGGACGAACTCGCCCGAGCCCTTGCCGTAGGAGCAACGCTCGTCGGGGTCAACCAGCGCGACCTGCGCACCTTCTCCGTCGATCACGATCGTGCCCGACGGGTCGGCCGGGCGATGCCTTCGTCGGTGGTGCGGGTCGCCGAATCCGGGGTGCGAGGACCGGCCGATGCCGCGTCACTCGCCGAAGCCGGCTTCGACGCCGTCCTGGTCGGCGAAAGCCTCGTCACCATGACCGACCCGGCCGAAGGCGTGCGAGCGCTGCGCGTGGCAGCGGGTTGACGACGCGTCCTGCCTGGGTCAGCTCACGTCCGCTGGGTCGGGATTTGCGCACTGGTGAGACCCAGCCGACCCAGGAATGCTCAGCCGACCCAGGAATGCCCAGCCGACCCAGGAATGCTCAGCTGACCCAGGAATACGCAGCCGACCCAGGAATACGCAGCCGACCCAGGAGCGCTCAGCCGGGCTACTCGTTCTGCCAGTCGTACGGAGCGTTGTCCTCCACGAGATACCCGGGTAGTGCGGCCGCGGCGGCTCGGGCGTTGCGGATGAACGATGACACCTTGCGCGGGTCTTTCCGGCCGGCGGATGCCTCGGTGCCGGACGCGACATCGACGCCCCACGGCCGTACACGACGCACGGCGTCGGCCACGTTGAGCGCGCTGAGACCACCGGAGAGGATCAGCTTGCGGCCTTCGGGAACACCGTCGGCGAGCGACCAGTCGAAGACCTCACCGGACCCCGGGTTGGCGTTGTCGAGCATGATCAGCCCGACCGGGTAGCGCTTCGCCTTGCCGATTTCCGGGTCGCCCGCGGCGAAGACCTTGATCGTAACGCCGACCCGACCGGCCACCTCGGCCGTTTCCGCGGCGGATTCGCGTCCGTGAAGTTGCGCTCCGGTCAGACCGCAGCGCAACACGATGTCGACAACACGGTCTGCCAGGTCGTCTCGGAACACCCCGAAGGTGATCACTTCGGGGGGCAGGCGCTTGACGATGTCGGACACGACGGTGGGCGAGATCTGACGCTTGGAACCGGCGGCGAAGATGAACCCGAGCGCG
The DNA here is from genome assembly GCA_031368215.1 of Acidimicrobiia bacterium. Classification (GTDB taxonomy): domain Bacteria; phylum Actinomycetota; class Acidimicrobiia; order Acidimicrobiales; family JANYDT01; genus JANLQX01. Next base: position 25,851 of record JANLRD010000082.1, read on the forward strand.
TCGGCCCCGAGCGCGACGCACAGGAGCGCGTCCTCTTCGTTGGTGATCCCGCAAATCTTCACGAAGAGGCCGTTCGGGGCCAATTCCTCAGCGCGCAGATGTCCAGTCACCTACGTAGTTTGCCTGGTGAGGGCCCATCTGTGCGGGACGTTTCCGATCGCCGTCGGACAGGTTGCGCTCCCGGCCGAATTTCCTGCCCTCGGCCAGTGCCGCGGCGACGCAAGACCGCGCCGAACGGATACGAGACGTGAAAGCCGTTGACGGTCCGGCGGCGAACTGCGCTTGACTGGAATGGCACACGCGTACGGCCTCCCGGTCGGTCGCGCAAACCTGTTCTCGGAGCCTCACCCATGACTGACCTAGCCCAGAAGCGATCGATCTCTGCCGGCGGCGCGCCGTCGCTCATGGGTGATCCGACCGATGACGGCCGCTTCGGCGAGTTCGGCGGCCGCTTCGTTCCCGAGACGCTTGTCCCGGCGTGCGAGGAACTCGAGATCGCATTCCGCGACGCCTGGACCGACCCGGCATTTCGTTCCGAGTACGAGACGATCCTCAAGGAGTACGCCGGTCGTCCGACACCGGTCACCGAGTGCTTCCGGCTTTCCGAGCGCCTCGGAGTTCGGGTCTTCCTCAAGCGCGAGGATCTGGCCCACACCGGCTCGCACAAGATCAACAACGTCATCGGCCAGGCGCTCTTGGCGAAGCGGATGGGCAAGCGCCGGATCATCGCCGAGACCGGCGCCGGCCAACATGGTGTTGCCGCAGCCACGGCGTGCGCGCTCCTGGGTCTCGACTGCGTCGTCTACATGGGCGCCGTCGACGTGGAACGCCAAGCGCTCAACGTGTTCCGCATGAAGCTGCTCGGCGCTGAGGTTCGCCCGGTGCACTCCGGCTCCCGGACCCTGAAGGACGCAGTGAACGACGCCATGCGGGCTTGGCTCGCCGAGGTGGAAGACACCTACTACCTCTTGGGCTCGGTGATGGGCCCCCATCCCTATCCCTGGATGGTGCGTGAGTTTCAGCGGATCCTCGGCGACGAAGCCCGGGTGCAGATCCGGGCCATCCTCGGCGGCAAGGACCCCGACTACGTGATGGCGTGCGTGGGCGGCGGGTCGAACGCCGCGGGCATCTTCGGCGGCTTCGTCGACACGAACGCCAAGCTCATCGGTGTCGAACCGGAGGGCGGCGCTGCGGTGGGCCATGGCGTGCAGGGGATCGTCCACGGGATGAAGTCGTTCCTGCTCCAGGACGAGTTCGGACAGGTGCTCGAAGCGCATTCGATCTCGGCCGGTCTCGACTATCCCGGTGTCGGTCCGGAGCACGCGCACCTTGCGACCACCGGCCGGGCTCGGTACGTGCCGGCGGGCGACGACGCAGTGCTCGCTGCCCTCGGAGTGCTCGCCGAGACCGAAGGCATCATCGCCGCACTCGAGTCGTCGCATGCGATCGCTGAACTGATCCGGGCCGCGGGCACCGGCGAGATCGAAGAAGGGGCCACGGTGCTCGTGAACCTCTCCGGCCGTGGCGACAAGGATGCCGACCAGGTGATGAACAAACTCGCCCTCTGCCGGTCCCGTCCGTGTGTGCCGCTGTGCGAAGGATGCCCGAGGCGATGAGCGGTCCCGCCACGTTCGAAGACCTGATCGGCACCGGCCGGATCGAATCGGGGTTCCGCTCCTCGCGAGAAGCCGGCCGCAAGCTGCTCGTTCCGTTCGTGACCGGTGGCGTCACCGATGACTGGGTCGACATGGTGCGTGCCTGCGCGGCCGCTGGCGCCGACGCGATCGAGATCGGGATCCCGTTCTCCGACCCGGTGATGGACGGTCCGGTCATCCAAGACGCGTCGGTTCGGGCGCTCGCCCGTGGCGCGACGCCGCTTTCGGTACTCTCGGAGGCATCCAAAGCGGACGTCGGCGTTCCGCTCGTGGCGATGACGTCGTACAACATTGCGTTCCGCATGGGGCACCAGCGCTATGCCACGATGCTCGCCGACAACGGGTTCTCCGGAACGATCCTCCCCGACCTCCAACTCGATGAAGCCGACAACTGGATCGATGTCGCTTCGGAGCACAACATCGAGAACGTCCTGCTCGCTGCCCCGACCACACCGGACGATCGTCTCGCCCGCATCTGCGCTGCGTCTCGTGGTTTTGTGTACGGCATTGGCACGATGGGCGTCACGGGAGAGCGGGCCTCGCTGGCCGCTTCGGCGTCGGTGATCGCGACACGGCTGAAGGCGGTGACCGATCGACCCGTGCTCATCGGCATCGGCGTCTCCAACGGGGAGCAGGCTGCCCAGGTGGCGGCGATCGCCGACGGGGTGATCGTCGGCGCGGCGCTGGTCCGACGGATCCTCGAAGGGCGTGGCCCCGAGGGCGTTGCCGAGTTCATCACGGAACTCCGCGACGCCATCGACAGTCTTTGAGGCGACGAAGCGCCAGGGCGCAGACGGCGTGCATTCCGACGTCGAACCGCACGCCGTTGACGGTAGAGATCGTCCGATTTGGTGTGGATCGTCGGAACGCCCTGCTCGGGCACTAACCTTGCCGATGTCCGACGCCGGTCGGCGCGTTGAGGAATGCACATGACTGACGACAACACGACTCCCGAAGAAGTTTCGGGCGTCGACGCTGCGGCCGCTCCGGTTGCCGAAGCTCCCGCTCCTACCCACGCCGATGCCGACCCGACGGAGGCTCCTCCAGCCATCGCCGCGGCCGAGACCGTCGAAGCATCCTCCACCGAGGCTGCGGATGATGACGTGGCTGTTGCGTCCGAGCCCACCTCGGAGAGCGCCGTCGAACAGTTTGCAGAACCTGAGCTCGTGGCGCCCGTCGTCGATGCACCCGTCGTGGAAGCGGCGTCGTCCGACGCCCCCGACGCTGCGGTTGTCCTCGGGGAAGTGGCAGTCACCGCTGAAGCGGCACCGGAATCCGTCGCCGCAACCCCGGACGCCTCGGCTGCTGTCAACGAGCCTGTTGTTCCGGTCTTCGTCTATCAGCCCGGCGACATCGTGCCCGGCGTGATCTCCGTGGTCGGTGCCAATGGCATCGAGGCCGACCTCGGTGAGGGCGCCATCGCGGTGATCCCGCGCGCCGAGCTGGTCGGCACCGACGAGCCCGCCGTCGGTGACGCCGTCGAAGGTACCGTCACCAAGCTGCAGACCGGTACCGGTCGTTATGTGATCTCGCCCAAACGCGCAGCGCGCACCCGTGCTTGGGCCCGGATCACCGCCGCCCACGAGTCGGGCGAGCCGGTCAAGGGAACCGTCACCTCGACCACCAAGGGTGGACTGATCGTCGACCTCGGCATCCGGGCATTCCTGCCGGAGTCGCTCGTCGATGTGCGTCGCGGAACCAACCTGTCGTCACTGGTCGGCGAGGAAGTCGAAGTCGTCGTCATCGAGGCCGAGCTTTTGTCAGGCGAACGTGCCGCGGTCGAACGCCGTGGCGAGAAGGTCGTCGTCAACCGCAAGATGCTGATGGGCAAGGTGCGTGACGCCCAGCGAGCCGAGATGCTGGCGTCGATCTCGGTCGGGCAGAAGTTCACGGGACCGGTCACCGCGGTGACCGACTTCGGGGCATTCGTCGACATCGGCGGTGCCGAAGGCCTCGTACACGTTAGCGAGCTTGCGCACCGCCAGATTCGCAAGCCGTCCGACGTGGTCAAGGTGGGCGACATCATCGATGTGATCGTCAAGGAGATCCGCGGTGACAAGGGCAAGATCAGCCTGTCGCGCAAGGCGGCGCTGCCAAGTCCGTGGAAAGCGTTCCAGAACGTCCACCAGGTCGGCGACCTCGTCTACGGCACGGTCACCGGCACCGCTGAGTTCGGGGCGTTCGTGCAGGTCGAAGGCGAGGGCTTCGAACCGATCGAAGGGCTCATCCACATTTCGGAGTTGAGCCGCTACCGGGTGGAGCAGGCGTCCGACGTCGTCGCCGTCGGCGAGGGCGTCTGGACCCAGATCCTCTCGATCGAGCCGGAGAAGCGCCGCCTCGCACTTTCGCTGCGTCGAGCCCTCGAGGGCTGATCTCCCGACTGTTTCGAGGGCGAAGCCCCCGGAACAGTCCCGGGTAACGGTTTGTCTCGTTCAGCCGTTGCCCCCTGCCGCCATGATGTCGGCGGTGATTCCCTGCACCCGCTGTCGCAGTTCCTCGAGCGCCTCCGCGGTCTGCTGCAGGGTTCGAGCCGTGTCGGGCCACGTTGACGACCGGAACTCCGTGGCGAGCACACCGTCCCACACCTCCGGGTCGGAGAGGACTTGACCTTCGGCGTTGAGGGCGGCGATCTGCTCCGCCAACCCACCCATCAGGATCGACTGCATTCGCGAGATGGCGGTTCGCCCCTGCTCGCTGGAAAGTACTCGGACGCTCATGTTCGACCCTTCGCTTTCTGCCGTGCTCGGCCTTCGTCTGCTGCGGAAGCAGCACGACGGCACCAACGTAGGTAGCGCGATCCTGGCCGGAAAGAGCGTGATACTCGAGAGCGCCGAACCTCCTATCAAGTCGCGCAATGCAGTTGTTGCGTCGATGCGGAGCAGCGATTCAGCTGCCTTTCGAAGCCCTCTCGGATGCTGACTCGACCGACTATCGACGCCGAGACGTTCCGGTTGTCAAGTCAGCGCGTACGACGCCCGCGCCGGCCGAGCCGCTTGACGCCGAGCGCTTCAGCGGTGTCCTTCTGACGCCCGTCCATGCGCTTGGCAATGAGCGCTCGGCGCTCCTGGAGCTCGGCATAGGTGAGCGTATCGACGTGCGCCTCAACACCGATCGACGCCTTGAAGGCCGTGATGTCGATCATCTGCGTGGACATGTCGATGCCGACGTCACTGGCGATGCGCGCTCCGTGCTGCGTGGCGAAGTGCATGGCGATCTCGGTCAGCGTGCCGAACAAATCGAGGTTGGGTGCCAGCGTGGCCATCGCACCGTCGAGGAACAACAGGTCCTTGACGTAGAGCATGAGCTCTTTCGGCATACGGGCGCCGTAGCCGAGGAGCGCCTTGGTGATGTTGCGGATCTCCATGATCAGCTCATCGGGCGTCATCTTGGTCGGGTCCTTCACCGGACCGTCGAGGTTGAGGGTACGGATCACCTCGTCGATGTCGGTGTCCATCGGCAGCGCACCCAGTTCGCACAGCGCCTGCACCTGCATGCGAACGTCGTTCATCGTGCCGGCGAGCATGAGGCGCAGAAACGCCTGGCGCTTGACCACATCGAGACGGCCCGTGATCCCGTGATCGAGCAGCGCCGTGGTGCCGTCGGGAAGCACCATCAGATTGCCGCCGTGGAGGTCGCCATGGAAGATGCCGTAGAGCATCGCCCCTTCGAGGAACGCAACCATGCCGGCCTTGATCACCGCTTCGGTATCAATACCACCAGCGCGCATACCTTCGGCATCGTCCCACGCGAAGCCCTGCAGTCGTTCCATGACCAGGACCCGTGGCGTGACGAGGGTCGGGTGAGGCCGGGGGACGACCATGGCCCGCTGTCCGGAGCTCGCGAGCACGCGTCCGATGTCGAGCATGTTCTGTGCTTCGAGCCGGAAGTCGAGCTCCTCCACGATGGTCTCGGCGAACAGCTCGACGAGCGCCGGCGGGTTGGCAAGCGCAGCGATCGGGATGCGACCGATGAGATGCGGCGCGAACCAGCTCATGGCCTTGAGGTCGCGGTGCACGAGCGAACGCACCGAAGGTCGCTGAACCTTGACCACAACCTCTTCGCCGGTGTGGAGGCGGGCAACATGCACCTGGGCGATCGAAGCGGCGGCAAGCGCAGTGTGGGAGAACTCGGCAAACACCGCTTCGAGGGGCGCTCCGAGGTCCTCCTCGATGGTCCGGCGCACCACGGCGAAAGGTTCCGGCGGCACCCTGTCGCGGAGTTTTCGGAACTCGGTGACGAGCTCAGCGGGGAAGATCCCCTCGCCGGAGCTGATGATCTGGCCCATCTTGATGTACGTCGGGCCGAGCTCGCCGAACGCAATCCGCAGGCGGCGCGAGATGCCGGCGCGGCTGATTTCGCCGCCCTTGGGCTTCTCTTTGATGCGCCACATTCCGAGCGCAAGGCCGAGGACGTGCGCGGTGCGGAGCAGACGGCGGCCGGGCGGAATCGTGCCCGGCCTCGTGAGTTCGGGGACCTGATTTCTTGTTGCCGCACGCACCTCATCGAGCCCGGTCCGCCACAGCATGTCCGCCTCGACGACCACCCACGGGCCGTTCGCCGTGAACGCAAACTCGACCGTGTCGGGTGCCGGCGCCGATTCACCGGCGGCGGCCGAATTCGTAGTCCCGCCGGCGTCGACGGCAGACGGGGGAACTGTCAGCGGATCGTCGGAGGTAGTTTCCGGCGCGGGACGCAGCACGGTGGGGGGAGAAACAGCCATACCTCGACGCTACCGGTGTGGTCCGGTTACCTGGGCATCCTCCGGCCAGCGGAAACGTGACGTTTGGCCCACCCGGTCGGCCCGTCGGTTTCCGTCGGATCGGCATGCCGGGGCGGCCAGGTCAGTAGTCGATGCCCCGTTTGGCGGCAATGCCGGCATTGTATGCGTGCTTTGTATCGACCATGGTGGTCACCGTGTCGGCGGCATCGACGAGTGCCGTGGGAGCGTCCCGACCCGTCAGCACGACATTGACGGTCGACGCTCGATTCCTGATCGCCTCGACGACCTCCTCGGTGCTGATCCAGCCCCACGTCATGGCGTAGGTGATCTCGTCGAGCACCAGAAGTTCGTGCGAACCGGTGCGAAGGGTGTCGGCGGCGGAATGCCACGCCTCGACGGCGAGTTGCTTCGACGATTCCATGTCGGCCGAATCCCAGGTGAAGCCATCGCCCGCCGACCACCATTCGGCGCCGAGACGGGTGAGCATCTCCTCCTCGCCGGTCTTCCACTCGCCCGACTTCAGGAACTGGATCACCCGCACCTTCCATCCTCTTCCGAGGGCTCGCAAAGTAATGCCGAACGCCGCAGTGGATTTGCCCTTGCCGTTGCCGGTATTCACCACGACGAGCGAGGGAACGCGGCGGAGCTCGTTGCGGATCGGGGACTCGGTGGGCGGCACATCTTCGCTGGCTGGCACCATCCCAGTGAAGCAGGTGCTGACTCCGCCACCGCCGAGTGCGACGACCAGTGTGTCCGCGGCAAGACTCGCTTCGTGTCCGGCCCATCCATCCTCCGTCGAGAACTCGGCCGGTACTTCGCCGCCCAGCAGTTCCTCACACGACTGCCGACGCCGTCGTGGACTCCGCACGAGGACGGCGAGCTCACCGCCAGCCTGAGATGGTTTGCCGTCGTCGGCGTGTTCATCGGCGGAGGCGTCGGCGGAGTCGCGGTGGCATTGCGAGAACTCGTTACTCCGACCTTCGCGGCGATCGTCGCGGTGGCCGTCGGCGCAGCGCTCACCGGCGCCTTCCACGAGGACGGGTTCGCTGACACATGCGACGCGTTCGGCGGGTACACGATCGAGCGCCGACGAGAGATTATGCGCGACAGTCGGGTCGGGACGTTCGGTGCGCTCGGCCTCGTTGCTCTGTTCGCCGCGAAGGTAAGCGCGCTGGCGACCGTCGCATCGACGGAATCGGCGTGGCAGGTCGTCGCCGTCTCCATCTGTGCACATACGGTTGCGCGGGCGGTGACGGTCCTCGCGATCCGGATAGTGCCGGCGGTGCAGGACCCCACATCGAGGACGCGCCCGTACCAGGCGACGTGGGTGACGGTCGGGATTGTTCTGTTCGCACCGACGATTCCCATCGCTGTTGCGGCACTGCGGTGGGATGCCGCCTTCGTCGGGGGCGCGGTCATCGTAGTGATCGAGGCCTCGCGATGGTTCTTCCGGCGTTTCTCGGGTGGCGTGACCGGCGACGGTCTGGGCGCCATCAACCAGGTCGCCGAGGTGATCGTGTGGGCGGTGGCCGCCCGATCGGCGATCGGCCGATAGAACAGATACCGTTGCCCCCCACCGCGAACCAGGAGTCCTGACATGGCCAGTCCCGAAGCCGACGCCTTCCACGAACTCGTTCGCCAATTCCGAGACGCGACGATCGGCACGTCGGCCACCCTGCCGAGTGTCGAGGAGATGCGCATGGGAGCGGAGATGACCATGGCCATGGTCGGCGTGGCCCCGACGGACGTGGTGGTCACCGAACGTCAACTCGCCGGCCGCCGCGCCCTGCGCATCGATCACGTTCGGGGGAGCGCGCCCGGCGTGGTGCTCTACCTGCACGGAGGCGCGTATGTGTTGAACAGCATCGAGTCCCACCAGAAGCTGGCATCGGGCATCGTCAGTGCGTCCGGCGTCGGCGCCGTTGTGTTCGACTACCGGATGGCCCCCGAGTATCCGTTCCCGACAGCGGTCCACGACGCGCTCTCCGCCTATCGGGCGCTGCTCGACGAAGGAATGCCAGCGTCGTCGATCATCGTGTCGGGGGACTCCGCCGGGGGAGGACTAAGCGTTGCGCTGCTGGTGTCGATCCGCGATGCCGGCCTGCCCCAGCCGGCCGGAGCGGTGCTGCTGTCGCCATGGACCGACCTCGAAGGGGTCGGGGAGACGATGGTGACCAACGTCGGCCTCGACCTCATGGTGCAACGCGAGACGATGTTCGCCATCGGCGCGATCTACCTCAACGGCGCCGGCGTGCGATCACCGCTGGCCAGCCCGATCTATGCCGACCTGCACGGCCTCGCCCCGCTCTTCGTCCAGGTCGGCGGCCACGAGGTGCTGCTTGACGATTCGACCCGTCTCGCGACGCTCGCCGCCCACGCCGGGGTCGAGGTTCGCCTCCACGTGTTTCCCGAGATGCAGCACGTGTTCCAGACCGGTCTCGGACAGCTCCCCGAGGCCGACGCCGCGGTCGCCCTGATCGGTGCCTACGTCCGTGAGAAGCTCAACGTCGCCAGCTGATGGTCCGGCCGCTCTCCGAGCTGGCCCAGGTCAGACGAGCTCGGATGCCCACGGCGGATTCGCGCCGGCCCGGCTGCACGTGATCGCCGCAGCCCGGGCGGCGAAACCCAGCATCTCGGCGACCTGATGGTCGGTGAGCTCGTCGAGGTTGTTCCGGGAGAGTGCGCCGTGGTTGCTCAGCCAGGCCAGCATCGCCGCGTTCGCAGTGTCGCCGGCTCCGATGGTGTCGATGACCTCGACGCGTTCGGCCGGGACCGAGAGGGTCTTACCGTTGCTGCGAAAGGCGAGCAGAGCATCACCACCGCGGGTCAGAACGGTCACGCCGGGGCCGGTTCGGGCCAGGAAGGCTACGCGATCGATGATGTCCTCTCCCGGCCAGAGCGCCTCGATGTCGGCGTCGGAGACCTTGACGAGATCGGCCGCGGCGATCATTCGCTCGATGCGCCCTCGGTACGCGTCCACGTCATGCACCAGTCCGAGGCGCACGTTGGGGTCAAGCGCAAGGAACCGCGCGCCGACGGCGCGTTCGCGGAGAAACAGCGCTTCGAGGCTCGAGCCTGACGGCTCGAACACCAACGCACACGTGCCCATGTGCAGCGCGCGTACGGTTTCGTCGAAGACCGGGAGCATCTCGGTGGTGAGGCCCGGATCGGCGGTGCCGTTCGCATAGAACGTGTAGGCCGCCCCACCGGACGGGTCGATGTTGGCCACGGCCAGCGTGGAGAAGTCGTCGGTGTCGATGACCATCCCGAGAGCCACCGACGCGCCGCCGAGATGGCGGCGGAGGCGCTCACCGAAACGATCCGTGGAGAGCCGCCCCAGGAAACCTGTCGTGATGCCGAGTCGCCCGAGGCCCACCGCAGTGTTGCACGGACCGCCCCCTGGGTGGGCGTCGAAACGGCCCGATTGCGTGCGTGATGCCGTCAGGTCGATCAGAGCCTCTCCGCACACCACGATCACGGTCGGCGAGCGTAGGCGCAAGGGCCGGATACGGTGGTAAGTCCACGCAACTTCGCATCATGACTTCTTCTCCCCGCCCCCACGACGTCGTCGCCACGACCCCGCACCTGCTCGTCTGCATCGGACCAAACTGCAGCGCCCGAGGTGCCGGCGAGATGTTCTCGAAGATCTGGGCCGGTCTCGAACGTGACGGATTGGCGTACTACAAGTCGACCGGTTCCGTCCGTTGCACGGCGACGGGCTGCCTCGGGGCGTGCGGCGAAGGCCCGACCGTTGCGGCCTACCCCACCACCGGCCCGCCGCAGTGGTGGATCGGCATGACGGTGGACGAAACCCTCGCGCTCGCCCGCCGCCTTCACGATGGCACGACTCCGAATGCGGAGCCGCAGTCCTCGTAAGGGGCCGGCACGGGCGCCGATGCCGTTGACTTGCTCAGCCGAGGGCGGCGAGCAGGTCACGCACGAGGTCGTCGGTGTCCTCGAGCCCGCACGAAACGCGCAGCGTGCCCTGGGAGATACCGACGGCGGCGAGTTCGTCCTCGTCGAGCCCCGCGTGCGATGTGGTCGCCGGGTGGGTGAGGAGGGTCTCCGGACCGCCGAGCGACGTTGCGACGACGGCGAGGGTCGAGCGGTTCATGAACGCCGCGGCATCGTCGCGACCTCCTGCGAGGTCGAACGTGAGCAGACCGCCGTGAAGGCTCATCTGGGTGACCGCCAGACGGTGCTGTGGATGCGACGGAAGGCCCGGGTAGCGAACCCAGTTGACCTCGGGTCGTGATTCGAGCGCTGCTGCGATCCTCAGCGCGCTTTCGGATTGCTGACGGAAGCGGACGCCGAGGGAGCGAAGGCCACGCAACGCATTGCTGGCGTCGTACGGCGAGGCAACGGCGCCGAGCATGATGTTGTAGCTCCACAGCCAGTCGACCACCTCGCGCTCGCCGCTGATCACGCCGAGGCACGCGTCGTTGTGCCCGGCGATGGCCTTGGTGGCCGAGTGCATCACCATGTCGATACCGGGACGGTACGTGTGCTGACCAATCGGTGTGGCGAAGGTGGCGTCGACGAGCTTGATGGGTCCGGTCAGCGCAGCGAGCTCATCGAGGTCGACGAGGTCGAGGTTCGGATTGGCCGGGGTCTCGGCGAGGATGAGCGTGGTGTTCGGGTGCACAGCCAGGTGTGCGCCGAACCCGCCGGGTTCGTGGACGTCGACGAGGGAGTACGAGATCCCGAGGCGCGTTGCGACGAGTCCGAGGTATTGCAGCGTGCCGCCGTACATCTGACGCTGCGCAATCACGTGCGAACCGGTCGGGCAGAACGCCAGGACGGCGGCGCTGATCGCGGCCATGCCCGATCCGAAGGCAAGCGCGGCCTCGGTGCCCTCGAGCTCGGCGATTGCGTCTTCGAAGGCGCGCACACTCGGATTCCCGTGGCGGGCGTAGAACTTCGGCTCCCTCGGTTTGCTGGCGATGCGGGCGGCTTCGAGCGGAGTGCCGATCTCGAATGTCGTGGACGGCCAGATAGTGGGGGCGAGGGCACCAGCGGCGCGACTACGGCCCGCGGTCACCGCAACGGTCTGGGCGGCACGGGCGATCGGCGACGCAGCGGATTCCCCTTCAGACACGGCAGACGAGGCTACTTGACCGGTGCGGTGCCGCCGCTGACCCGCATCGCCTGCCACGCTGGAAGCTGTGGACCTGATCCTGCTGCACGGATTCGATGCGACGCCGGCGGACCTGTCGGCGGTGGCGGAGTCGCTTCGGTCCGCACTGAGCGGGTGGACGGTCCGGACGATTGCCGGACCGGTCGACCTGGGAGGCGGGCGGCGCGCCTGGTGGAACGATGGCGACGCCGTCTTTCCCGATGCCCGTCACGCCTTGGCGTGGATCAGCGAGCAGATCGGCACCGCCCCGGCCGTCATCGCCGGCTTCTCCCAAGGAGGCGCGCTCGCGCTCGCCTGCGGCTTCGGCGGTGAGCACGGTGCGCCGGTGCGCGCCAACCTTCGTGGCGTGGCGTGCATCGGCGGCTTTGTGCCCGACGAGGTGGTGATCGGGCCGAGCGGCGTCGCGCTCTTCGTCGGCCACGGCGTCGACGACGATGTCGTCGACGTGTTCCACGCCGAATCGCTCGGACGGGTCGCGGCACGGCACGGCGTCGTCAACGAAGTGACGCTTCACGACGGCGGGCACGAATGGCCGGAGTCGATCACCGAGCCGTTGGTCTCGTGGCTGCGTGGTCTCACCTGACGGCGCAGCGACCTGGGTCTTCCTCAGCGAGTTGACGGACCGGAAAACGCCGGTGTTTGGTTCTTCAGTCCGCCCTGGGCCACGAGGTCGTCGAGCCAGTTGCCCTCGTAGCGGTTGGTCGGCTCCTGGACGAGGTCCGACGGCTGACCGGGAGCCGTCGTTTCCAACGTCCACGCTTGGCGCTTGTAGGTCCAGTTCGACGGTTGGAGTCGATGTGCCTCCCGCCACCACGGCGTTGCCGCGTCGACGCCGACGGTTTCTCGCAGGTGTTCGCCCATTTCGAAGCAGGCGGCAGCGCGTGCATCGTCGGCGTTCCGAGGCTTTGACCGTTCGACAACTTCGTCCGGCGTGAGCGCGAATGGGCTGTCGGCGCCGCGATGCGCCCAATCGCGCAGCGCCGCCAGGTAGGGCTCGTGGGGGTTCGGCTCGGCATGGCGCAGCAACTCGAAGCGTGCGGCGATGCGCGGCGGCAATCCGGGCGGGACCTCTTTGCCGGCCAAGCCGCTCGGGACGACCCGAGCGGACTCGGCGGGGCGGACGAGCACGCCCTTCTCGTCGATCCATGCCGCCATCGGCACGTTGACGAAGCCGAGCGCCCCTCCGAGGCGGTGCGTGCGGTCGAGCAGGGACGGATGGGTCGGCGCGGCTGCTGACACCCAGGGTTCGGCCATCGAAGCGTCGCCGTCCATGGCGACGGTCACCACGGTGACGCCGAGGGGGGAGAGTTCTTCGTGCAGGGCCTGCCACACGGGCAGGTCAGCCCGACAGCCTCACCAGCTCGCCCAGGCGGCAAGGATGATCCTGCGCCCGAGCAGCGAAGAGAAGTCGAACGGTGTGCCGTCGAAGGTGGTGAGCGACAGCGGCGGGACCACGGCAGTGTCGAGCGCTCGGCCGCTCAGGGCGGACGGGCCGAGCACCTGGGTGCCCGACGCTTCGTCTCGGAGCAGCGGCATCGAGAGTCGCTCGGCGACGACCGCCACGTCGATCGTGCCATCTGCGCGCCGGGCACCGGGGGAGGGTACGCACACCTCGCCGCGGCACAGCCCTTCCGGTTTCGCTTCCCAACCGGTCTGTTCGAAGAGTTCATCGGCAGAAGGCGACAGCGTCGTAAGGAGCACCGTCCGACCGTAGCGGCCGGGTGTGGGCTCAGCCCACTCCGGACGGCTAGACCGATACCCATGACCCCGCCCTTGCCACCCGGAATGCCATCGCTCCGAAGTCTCTGGTCGTCGGGCGCGACGACTCTCGGTGCCTGGTTGTCGACGCCCTCGAGTGTCGTCGCCGAAGCGGCTGCCGGCGAAGGGTTCGATTACGTCTGCGTCGACACGCAGCACGGCGCCGTCGACTATCAGACCACCGTCTCGCTGCTCCAGGGCATCGCACTGGGCGGGTCCAACCCGGTTGTCCGGGTGCCGTGGAACGAACCCGGAATCATCGGCAAGATGCTCGACGCCGGTGCGCAGGGCGTGATCGTACCGATGGTCAACACCGCGGCCGATGCCGAGGCCGTCGTTCGCGCGTGTCGCTATGCGCCGCTCGGTGCCCGAAGCTATGGACCGACCGTCGTCGGGCTCCGACACGCCGACTACGTGGCGTGGGCCGCCGAGAATGTCGCCGTCATCCCGATGATCGAGACGGCCGAGGCGGTGCGCAACATCGACGAGATCCTCGCCGTGCGAGGCATCGACGCGATCTACGTCGGGCCGGCCGACCTCTCGCTCACCCTCGGCCTTCCCCCACGGAACAACGACGACAGCGTCCAGTTCAGCGAGGCGCTCGAGCGCATCGTGTCGGCCTGTCGCAACCGGGGAGTTGTGCCGGGCGCGCACTGCGTCGGTGGCGTGGCGCGGCGACGCGCCGAGCAGGGGTTCCGGCTTCTCACCGTGTCGAATGACCTCGTCGCGATTCGTCAGGGTATGGCGGCCGACCTTCGCAACGCGCGTTGAGCTGTCGTCGTCGCCGATTCGTACGTGTGCGTACGACAATGGGTCGACACTCCTCGTTCGTCAGCGAAACAGCGAGAACATGGCGATGGCTCCAGCCGTCGCGACATTGAGCGAATCCACATGATCTGCGATCCGGATGCGAACCCGATGTGAAGCGGCCGAGAGGGTCGTCGCCCGAAGTCCATCCGTCTCCGATCCCAGCAGCACAGCCACTCGTGCATCCGGCGACCTTGTCAGGAGGATGTCATCGATCCCCACGTCGCCGCTCGGTGTCAGTGCGATTGTCGTGAAGCCTGCCTGCGCAAGGGTCGGCATCAGCTCGTCGGCCACATCCACGCGGGTCCAGGGCACATCGAGCACCCATCCCATCGATGTCCGGACCGCCTTGCGGTAGAGCGGGTCACCGGCGTGCTCCGACAGCACGACAAGATCTGCACCGAACGCCGCGGCATGTCGGAACACCGACCCGACATTGTCGGGGTCGACGACGTCCTCGAGCACCACGACGCGTCGGGCTGATGCGAGCGCCTCGACAGGATCGAGCGGGGGCGGTCGGCGAGCGATCGCGACCACGCCCCGGTGCAATGCGAAACCGATTGCCTCGTCGACCACGGCGGGATCAGCGATGATCACCTGAGGAGGTCCGTCGACGCCGTGGGACGTCGCGACCGCAGCGGCGATGCGCTCCCATCTCGACTGCGTGACGAGCACCTTTTCGATTGCCGTTCCGAGCTCGATCATCCGTTGAAGCGCTCGTTCGCTCTCGACAATGAAGTTCCCGAGGGTTCGCTGGGTCGCGTCCTTGAGCTGGCGGAAGGGAGCCAGCGCTGGATCGTCCGCTGCTGACACCACGTGCACATCGCTGTTCGGCCCCTTCATCGCGTCAAGTGTCGCAGGCGCTGCGACCTGCACGTGGGTTCAGGACTCGGTGCCCGTTCACCGTGAACACACACCTTGTTTCCGGCGAATTTCGTCTTCGCATGCCTAGCGGCGAGCACTCCGTGCGCATACGATCTTCGCCGTGCGTACTCTTCATGAACCTCGCACCTCTCGAACGGCGGTTCCCGACGGAACAACGCACCCTGAGGTTGCCCTATCCACGATGCCATCCGGTTCTCCGTTGGCGGTGAGCAGATCGAGGTCTCGAATCCGATACGGAGCGGCGGCTCTCGTCGGCTTGGCTGTGGCCGCCGGGCTCAGCCTCCCAGTGTCGGCTGAGACGATCGAACTGCCGCCGTTCATCGTCCCGCCGTCCACTGCAGCGCCGACAACAGCGGCGCCCACGACATCGCCTCCCACGACCGCGGCCCCGGCGCCGGTCGTCACCGAGCAACCCGCAGCTTCTCCGACGACTATCGCGCCGGTGGCGACGACACCTCCGACCGAAACCACTCCCACGACCCTCGTCCCGAAGGCGATCAAGAAACCGAAGGCGATGACCTCCGGTGCCGGCGAGATCGCGAACCCACGCGCGACCGGTACGGTGAGCATCGAGGTGAACATCGCCCGTCAGATGATGACCATCCGCAAGGGCGGAAGTGTGTGGAAGTCGATCAACGTGTCCACAGGCTCCGGACGCCACTACTGCGAGAAGGGGAAGTGCGGCGTCGCTGTAACCCCTCGTGGGCACTACACGATCTACAGCCGGGTCTCGGGTTGGAAGACGGCCACGCTCGGCAGGCTCTACAACCCGTTGTACTTCAAGGGCGGCTTCGCGATCCACGGGGCCGGCTCGGTGCCGCGCTATCCGGCTTCGCACGGATGCGTCCGGGTGTCCGTCGCCAACGCGCGTTGGCTGCCATCGGCAATACCCAACGGCACACCCGTTCACATCTACTGAGCGTTCACCGCCCGGGTTCCTCCATCAGGGCCCGGGCGATTTGCACGGCGACAACAGCGTTGTTCTCGGCCAGAGCCAGGTTCGCCGGGATCGAGCGCCCTTCGGTGACCTCTGCGATGCGACCGAGGACGAAAGGTGTCAGGGCCGCGCCGCGGATGCCCGCGGCCAAAGCTGTCGCCAACGCGTCGTCGATCGCCGAGGCGATGTCGGCGGCCGGGATCTCGGCGTCGACGGGAATGGGATTGGCGACGACGACACCGCCCGGTAGACCGAGCTCGACGCGAGCCCGCAGCACGGCGGCCGCCACCGCCGGGTCGTCGATGCGGCGATGCACGGCGATCCCGCTCGTTCGGCTGTAGAACGCCGGGAACTCGTCGGTGCGGAACCCCAGCACCGGCACACTCAGGGTGTCGAAGAGCTCGGCAGTCTTGGCCAGGTCGAGGAACGCCTTGGCCCCAGCTGTCACGACGATCACCGGATGACGGGCGATCGCCCCGAGATCGGCACTCACGTCTCCGCTGAGATGATCATCGCGGTGGACCCCTCCGATCCCGCCGGTGGCGAACACGCGCACTCCCGCCGCCGCGCACAATGCGACTGTTGCCGACACGGTCGTCACCCCGACGTCCCATCGTTGCGCGATCGCGACCGAGAGGTCACGTTCCGCGCACTTCTTCGTGGCGCCGAGCAGCCGCCCGTAGTCCGACGGGTCGACGCCCACATGGGCTTCGCCGTCGAGCACCGCGGTAATCGCGGCGACGCCACCGCCCGACTCGATGGCATGTACGCAACGACTCAGGACCTCGGCGTTGAACGGCACCGGTAGACCGAGCGTCGACGAGATGGTGGACTCGAGCGCCACGACCGGACGCCCCTCGGCGAGGGCGGCCCGGACGGCAGGATGGATGCGCAGCACACGGCGAGACTAGGGCCCGCAACACGCCGGCCGCGTCCGCGACGGGAACGGATCCGCCAACACCCGTGCGAGGATGAAGACGTGCAGTTCGGAGTGCGTCGTCTGGTCATACTTGCCATTGTCGGGCTGCTCGCCGGAGGGGTCTTCGGCTTTCTGCGGGCGAGGAGCACGACCGATTCGTCGGCGTCGAACGTTCCGGTCACTTTCCTCGACGGCGTTGTCCCCGGTCTCTGCACGATGGAAGCGCAACTGGCCAGCGGCCAGCGAGGCGAGGCGTCCAATACCTTCTGGAACGACGTGCACCTGTCGGCGCACGCGCTCGCCGCAAGGCTCGCCGAGGCCGATCGAACAGAAGCAGCGGCATTCATGAGATCGAAGCTCACCGTTGAAACTGATCTCGCCACGCTCGCTCCCGGCCTGGGCCGCTCGGTCGCTTCGTTCGAGAACGTGGCCCGAACCGCGCTCGCGACCGTTGGACGACCGGAGGCTGCGCCGTGCGCCTGAGCCGAGGTGTCCGCTCCGCCGCCACGCGAACGGCGGCCGTCGTCGCGTTGTCGGTCGCGTTGCCCACTGTGTTCTCGGCGCGCGCCGAAGCGCATGCCGCCACGAACACGCCCGCCTCGAACTACGTCTCGCGAGTGCTGGCGGTGACGCCGGCGGCCGAAGGATTCTCGGTCAAGGTCGTCGAAGCCGGCAACCGTCTCGAGGTCAGATGGCGGAGCGGTCCGGAGATCGTGATCAACGACTACGACGATCACCCGTATCTCCGCATCGGCCCGGCCGGCGCGTTCGAGAACCGCCAGTCGAACGCGGTGTACCTGAACGCGGACCGACGAGGCGCAACGGCCATCCCTTCCGGTCTGCACCCCGACGGAGCGCCGGAATGGCGCAAACTGCACCGGGCTCCGGTCGTACGGTTCCACGACCACCGGGTCCACTGGATGGGGACCTCACCGCCACCGCAGGTCGAGGCGGCACGCGGGCGAGAGCACCTGATCCAGACGTGGGAGGTTCCGATCAACCGGGGTGACACCTCGTTCGTCGTGTCCGGTGACCTGCGCTGGGTGCCGGGGCCGTCACCGATCCCGCCGCTCGCAGCAGCCGCGGCCCTCGGACTGCTGTCGGCGGGTGCAGTCGCCATGTCCGCAACCCGTGGACACTTCCAACGCGCGCTTATGATCTTCAGTGGGATGCTCGGCTCCCTCGTCGTCGTCGACGCCGTCCACCTCTTCGGCATCGCGTTCGGGGTCGAAGGCGGCTCGGGTTTTGGTCGCGTCGTGTCTGTCGGGTGGGTGTCGCTGGGGGCGTGGGTCATAGCCCTGCTTTCGATCGTTGCGTTGCGGGGTCAGCGCATGGACGCTCTCTACGTCGGCGTCTTCGCCGCCGGAATCGTGACGCTGGTCGGCGGACTCTCCGACATCGGGGTCCTCTCGTCGAGCAGCCTTCCTTTCGCGTTCTCGAACGGTGTCGCCCGCGCCTCGATCGCACTCACCCTTGCACTCGGCATCGCCACGGTCATCACCGGGGTGCTGCTCACCGGGAGACTCGGGCCTGCCAACCAGCGTTCCGCCGAACCCGCCGAACCGGGCCCGGTGGAGCTCAGTCCTCCGTAGGGCCGGTCCCGGCGAGGTCCATCGTCTCGTCGCCCGGTGCCGGGAGGATCGCCTCCTCCACCGGGGCGAGCGGCAGCACGTCGGCCACGTAGCGATCAATCGCCGCGTCCATGCCGACGTCGTGTCCGGCCTCTTCGGAGAGGTACCACCGGTGCTCAAGGATCTGGTGGTACGACTCCGCGTCGGCAAGTCGGTGCCGGAGTTCTGCCGGAATCGCATCGATCGTCGGCTGGTACACCTTCGTCAGCCAGTCGTAGGCCGCGAGTGCGTCGGGGACCCGTTGCCCCCGCTGCTCGTCGAGGGAAGCCCGATGGCCGTCGAGGTCGCTCAGCAGCCGGCGGGCCTGGTTCACGTCGACGTCGAGTCCCGTCAACTGCTGCAGCCGTCGGCGGTGGTGCCCGACCTCGACAACTCGGGGCACGAATCGGATACGACCATCGTCGGTCGTGCGCAGACGGTACTCCTCGACATCGAAACCAAGCTCATTGAGGCGTCGTGTCCGAGCGACCATGCGGTGACGGTCGCTCGGACGGATGATCTCCTCGTAGACGATCTCATTCCATAAGCGCTCATAGCGATCGCGGAAATCCTCGGCCAGCGCCATCGGGTCGAGCTCATCATGCAGTCGACCGGCGGCATCGAGGTCGAGAAGTTCACCGGCGATGTTCTCGACGGCGATCTCGAGATCATGCGCGCGCTGACCATCGCTGAGCCGGCCGTCTTGCATCCGTCCGGTCTCGGCATCGACGAGCCACGAGCTCAATGAGCCGGCATCGCGTCGGAACAGCGTGTTGGAGAGCGAGCAGTCGCCCCAGAAGAAGCCCTCCAGATGGAGCCGCACCAGAAGAACCGCCATGGCATCTTCGAGCTGATCGCGTAGATCGGCGATCGGACGTCCCTGGAAGAGGTAACGGTACGGCATCGAGAAGCTGAGATGCCGCGTGATCAGCGCTGCTCCGAGCGCGGCTCCCAACTCGCTGTCGTCGGCGGGGTAGCGGTGGTCATTCGGCGCATCGGGGTCACTGCCATCGGCCGTGCGATTGCGGACGACTCCGACCGCCTCGACGACCGGCAGCCCGCGCCCCTCGAGATCGCGCAAGAGGTCGTACTCGGCAAGCGCCACACGGTCTTCGGTCTCCTTCACGGCGTAGACGACACCTCCGTAGTCGACGAAGCGCACGACATGACGGGAAAGGCCTCGGGCGACATCGACCAGGCGGGGCGTCCGCCATCGGCGCAACGACACCCCCCAGGGGAGATCCAGGAAATCGGGATGGCCGTCGCGTTTGACGATTTCCAAGGGCATGGCACTCATCATGTCGTTGATCCGCCTCTGCGGAGGTCACCGTCGAATGCGCTCCGCAACCCCGTTCGTGTCGTCCTCGTGCCCGGTCCTGTGGGCCCTCCGTCGGATCGTCGCTCGCTGGGCTGGTGCGTGGCGTAGCGTTGTCGGCCGTGGCAAACGAGAAGCGACAGCGTCAAGACGCCCTGCGAGCACAGAAGCTCGCCGAGGCCAAGGTCATCGAGGGCAAGCAGAAAGCACGAGCGACGCAGAAGAAGATCGCCTACGTGATCGGGACGCTCGTCGTGATGCTCGTGATCTTCACGCTGCTCACGCGGGGCAACAGCGGTGGCGGCGCCGACACCACGGTCGCCACGGCAACCACCACCACCACGACCGCTGCACCGACGACAACCGTGGCGTTGAGCGTCCCATCGGCGATCGCCACCAAGCCGACGGTCAGTGTGCCCGCCGGACCACCCCCGAAGACGCTCCAGAAGCAGGATCTGATCGTCGGCACCGGGCCAGAGGTCACGGCCGGCTCGAACGTCACGGTCAACTACGTCGGGGTGTCGTGGTCCACGAAGGAGGAGTTCGACACCTCCTGGGGCCGGGCCCCGTTCACCGTCCAGAATATCGGCCAGGCGGCCGTCATCCCCGGATGGAACGAGGGTCTCGTGGGCATGAAGCAGGGGGGACGCCGCCAACTCGTCATCCCTCCGGACAAGGCGTACGGCGCCGCCGGCCAGGGGGCCAAGATCGGTCCGAACGAGACCCTGGTCTTTGTCGTCGACGCCATCGCGGTGACCCCGAAAGCCTGACCCCGTCGTTCGACGGCTGCTCGCGAGGCCGTCCGGGCCGGATTGGTGCAGCTTGACGAATGAAGCCAGGCGACCTTGCCGGGGCCCCGTCTCGGCCCGGTAGTCCGGGGCCGGTGCGCGTCCCGATAGGCAGCGTGCGCCCGCTGAGGGTCGTTTTCGACAAACATGAGCGATAGTGGCTTCGACGAACCTCACCGACTCGGCGCCGGCCGATCACCTCGCCGACCCACCTCGGGGTGATTCGGCGGAGGCGCTTCCCCGTCGACGCCGCGCCCCGAAATCGCCGTTGCGCCGACGGATGACCCGGACGGTGCAGGTCATCGTCGCCATCTTCCTTCTCAATTACGTCGCCCTTCCCCAGATCGCCGGCTTCGGACGGGCCGTCACCCAACTCCGCACGGTGAACGCCGCGCTTCTTGTCCTCGGGCTCGGCCTCGAGTTGGCCGCGTTCTTCGCCTACTCCAAACTGACCCAGGCAGCGCTGACCCCGTCCCACATCACCGCGCCCACGCTCACCCGTATCCAGCTCGCCACGAAAGCGGTGACGAACGTCGTGCCGGGCGGTAGCGCTGCAGGCACCGCGCTCGGCTACCGACTCCTGACCCTCGCCGGCGTCGAACCCTCAGCCGCCGGTTTTGCGCTCGCCACGGCCGGCCTCGGGTCCGCGGTCGTACTCAACCTGCTGCTGTGGTCGACCCTGCTCATCTCGATTCCCATCAGCGGAGTGAATCCGCTCTACGTCACGGTCGCGCTCGTCGGCGTCTTTGTTCTCGGGGCGTTCGGCATCGTCGTGGTGTTCCTGGTCCGCGGAGCCGAGCGGGCCGATCGCATCGTCCAGGGTCTGGCCCGTCGTTTCTCCTTCGTCGATCCGGCGGTGGTCAGCGGGGTCATCCGACGGCTGGGCGGCCGCATCCGCCTTCTCGCGACCGATCGGCGAACGCTCCTGCGCCTCGTTGGGTGGTCAGTGGCGAACTGGCTGCTCGACGCGAGCGCACTGTGGGTCTTCCTGCGAGCATTCGGCGCAAGCGTCCGTCCGGACTCCCTCATCGTGGCGTTCTGCATTGCGAACGTGCTCGCTGCGATTCCGATCACGCCGGGAGGGCTCGGCGTCATCGAGGTGACGTTGACCACGATGCTGACGTTCTTCGGCGTGCCCTCGGCCACCAATGCGATCGCCGTGAACTCGTACCGACTTGCCGCCTACTGGCTGCCGATCCCCTTGGGAGCGGCAGCGTACCTGAGCCTGCGGGTCGGGCGTTGGCGGGTCGATCGCAAGGATTCGCTCCGTCGTTTGCGCGACGAAGCGGGACCCGTGGTCGATACCGGCGAGAGTGTCTACGACTGGATCGAGCGCAACACCCAGAACGGGAGCAGCCGTTTGGTGTCGACTCCCGGCGGCACGGTGGTCATCAACGCTCGCCGAGCCGCTCCCGACGCCGAGCCGATTCCCGCCGTGCCGCCGGCGAACGCACCAGCGGCGGCGCCGTTCATCGTCATCCCCGACGACCTCCCCGAAGACGTGTCCTGACGCCACCCCGCCCGCTCGCAAGGACCGGGCGGGTGGCGAGGGTGTTTGCGGGAGAAAACCACCCAAAGCACATAGGAGGTGT